>CAYVYM010000003.1:79839-147289 GCA_964455705.1 uncultured Rikenella sp. | reverse complement strand
GCATTCACCGAGTCCGGGAAAATAAAAAATCCGATGAAAGTCATCGGATTTTGCAGATCTTGCGGTGCGGACGGGACTCGAACCCGCGACCCTCGGCGTGACAGGCCGATATTCTAACCAAACTGAACTACCGCACCAAAAGCGCTGCAAAATTAATGCATTTTTCCATTCCTCAAAATATTTTGTTCAAATATATCTGAGAGACCCGTAAACCCCTGAAATCAGGCTACGGAGACCATATAAACCTGTGATATATACCAGTGATCCCTGTCTAAATCCGACAGGTTTCTTATATTTGTTTTGAACCGGCTTATGAGAAACATCTACTTTCAGATAGCAGAAACCGATGCCCCAAGACCAGGACTGGTACTGGCAACAGTGACCGGCACCAGCGGATCGACACCCCGGAAACCGGGGAGCTCTGCCCTTTTTCACGATGGCAGGCTCATTGCCGGTTCCGTTGGCGGCGGGATAATCGAGGGCAGGGTACAGGAGTACGCACGCAGCTGCTCCGACGGATGCGAATCGGCACTCCTCCAATTTTCCCTCGACAAGGAGACCTCCGAACCGGAAGAGGCTGTTTGCGGGGGTACAATCACCATACTCGTCGACGGTAACCCGACAGCTCACCTGACAGCCTTCAGGGAGATGGAACAGAGCATCAGGACAGGACAGCCGGGCATCCTCGTCACCAAAGTCATACCGTGGAATGAGACCAGCGTCATGATAAAACGGTGCTGGACCAACGGTGAGGGCGAGATTCCAATATCATGCAGTTCAGACACAGACCTGTCAGTGGAAGTCAAAGGCATCCTTGAGGCAGAAGGCAGGGCCGGATACAAGGAGATAGAGGTGCCTGTGCCGGGAGAGAAACAACAGGCAAAGATCTTTCTTGAACCGGTGTTCCCCCTTCCCAGACTGGTGATAGCCGGCGCAGGGCATATTGGAAAAGCTGTGTCACACCAGGGTCGGTTACTCGGATTTGAGGTCACCGTCATTGACGACAGGGAGGAGTTTGCCAATCCTGCCAACATCCCGGATGCTGATAACATAATTGTGAAGGATATAGGCGAAGCAATGTGGGAGCTGCCAAAGGATAGGAATACCTATATCGTAATTGTTACCCGCGGACACGGTCATGATGCCGATGCCCTTAAAGCATGCATAGGATCATCAGCAGCGTATGTCGGAATGATGGGCAGCAGGGTGAAGGTGGCGAAATTGCACAGTGAATTCATTGAAAAAAACTGGACTTCGGAAGATGCGTGGACGAAAATAGATACTCCCATAGGGCTGGAGATAGGATCAGAGACAGTGGAGGAGATAGCTGTGAGCATTGCGGCTCAACTGGTAAGGGTGAGGAAAATTAAGAATTAAGAATCTAAGGGCAGTAGCATATTTTAAAACATTAAGGGTTTGGTATGCAGGAGTTAAGCGCGATAGTGCTGGCGGCGGGTGAGTCGAAACGGATGGGCTCGCCAAAGATGCTGCTTCCTTTTAACGGGATGACTGTCATTGAACAGGTGATTGTCAATGTTCTATCGGCCGGAATCAGCAATCCGTTGATAGTTCTCGGATCGGATCATGAAGCCATTCTGGAAATAATCAAAAGTCACCCGGTCTCGCATTGTTACAATGAGAATTACAGGTACGGCATGCTTTCTTCGGTACAGTGCGGATTAGCTTCTCTGGATGACCAGAGCAGTGCAGCACTCATTCTTCCGGGCGACCAGCCAATGATAGATACATTACAGATAAAAGGAGTAATGAAGGCATGGCATGAGTCCGGAAAGGGAATCGTGATGCCGGCATACAATGGCAAACGGGGGCATCCTCTGATAGTTGACATGAAATACAGGAGAGAGGTCATGTCCCTGCCTGAGAGCAAGGGATTACGGACGCTGGCAGAGCGACATCCGGATGACGTCATGGAGGCGGAGACTGATGATCCGTCAGTCCTGAGAGACATTGACACCCAACAAGATTACATGAATGAACTTAATTTAACCAGGAGACATGGAAGAGACAATCCGGTTTAAACTGAACAACAAGGAAACAGAACTGGTAACTGACCCGAATCAGATACTGCTCTGGGTTCTGAGGAATCATTTCGGTCTTACGGGCACAAAGTATGGTTGCGGCATAGGATTCTGCGGAGCCTGTACTGTGCTGGTCGACAATGAGCCTGTGAGGTCGTGTATGATACCTGTCAGCGACGTGACAGGTAAAAACGTGATCACAATCGAGGGTCTCGCAACAGGTGAAAAGCTTCATCCCGTGCAGCAGGCATTCATCGACCATGATGCTCTGCAGTGCGGCTTCTGCACCCCGGGAATGATACTTACTGCGGTGGGTCTGCTGGACAAAAAGCCCTCACCCACCCGTGATGATATTGTCAGTGGTCTGGAAGACAATCTATGCAGGTGCGGAGCCCATACACGCATTATAGACGCTGTCGCAGATGCAGCAAAAGAAATGAAAGGAGGAAACGGGAAATGAAAAAGGAAAATGCAAAAGTGACAGGAGCCACTGTTACAGCGGGAATGAAGAGAAGGAGCTTCTTCAAAATTCTTGGGGGCGGGATAATAGTTTTCTTTAACCCCTGGAGTGCAATTGACCTGCTCTCTTCACCTCTACCACAGCCCAGAGCGCTTACCAAAGACTATAACGCTTTCCTGCATATAGCGGAAGACGGAACAATAACCTGCTTCACAGGTAAGATCGAAATGGGACAGGGGATTATAACATCACTGCCGCAGATGATGGCTGACGAGCTCAATGTACCTCTTAAAACCATAAAGATGGTAATGGGCGATACCGATCTTTGTCCGTACGACCAGGGCACCTGGGGCTCCCTCACCACCCGTGTATTCGGCCCGGCTATGAGGGCCGCAGCTGCAGAAGCCAGGGGCGTACTCGTTGAAATGGCTTCTGTAAAACTGGGAGTACCGGTCGGAAAGCTGGAGGTGAAGGATGGTATTATTGCCGATCCGGGGAATCCTTCGAAAAGCATTAGCTATGCTGAGCTGGCAAAGGGTAAAAGGCTTGAGAAATACCTTGATGTCAAACCGGCGGTTGAGGATCATACGAAGTTTACTTATGTTGGTACATCACATATGCACAGTGATGCCAGGGACAAGGTTACCGGCAAGGCGATATACACCGGCGACGTTAAGCTTCCGGGAATGCTTCATGCACGTATATTGAGGCCGCCATCACACGGAGCAAGCCTGGTTTCGGCCGATACTTCTGTTGCAGAAAAAATGGAGGGGGTAAAGGTAGTGCGTGACGGCGATTTCATTGCGGTGGTCAGCGAGAATCGCGACCTGGCCGACCTGGCGATTGTGCGGATAAACGCTGAATATTCATATGATGAGATGAAAGTCAGCAATGAAACGATATTCGACTATATAAATAAGGGTGAATACCGGGTAAACGTGGTGCGAACGGCAGGCGACCCGGATGCTGCCACGGCGCAGTTTGACAGGGTATTTGAGCATGAGTACCATGATCCATACCTTGCCCATGCGCCCATTGAGACTCACACTGCACTGGCCCGTTTCGAAGGGGAGAAACTGACAGTCTGGGCCTCCACACAGTCGCCTTTCGGACTCCAGGATAACCTTGTGAGGGATCTGGGGCTCACCCGTGAGAACATCAGGGTGATCACCCCCTTCGTGGGCGGAGGCTTTGGTGGCAAGAGCGCCAACAGCCAGGGTATCGAGGCTGCAAAACTTGCAAGCCTCACCGGCAAACCTGTAATGGTTGCCTGGACACGTGATGAGGAGTTTTTCTATGATAATTTCCATGCCGCATCCGTTGTAAAGGTGAAGTCAGGAATCGACAAAGCCGGGAAGATAATGCTATGGGACTACCATGTTTATCTTGCCGGTACCAGGGGAGCTGAGACTATCTATGATGTTCCTGATGACCGGTTGACAAGTTACAGCCAGGACAGGTCGAAATATCCTGTTCATCCGTTTGCCACGGGGCCGTGGCGCGCTCCGAACAACAACACCAACACCTTTGCCCGCGAGACTCAGGCAGACATCATGGCCTCGGCAGCGGAGATCGATCCACTCGAGTTCCGGCTGAAAAATCTGAAGGATGAAAAGATGATCGGGGTGCTGAAAGCGGTGGCAGATAGGTTCGGATATGTGCCTGGTAAGACACCCTCAGGCAGGGGAATAGGTATTGCCTGCGGCACCGATGCCGGCACCTGGGTGGCACACATAGCTGAGGTGGAGGTTGACCTGAAGACCGGTAAGGTGAAGGTGTTGAGGCTGGCATGCGCTCAGGATATGGGCCTCTGCGTCAACCCGCAGGGAGCGCTGATACAGATGGAGGGCTGTCTGACCATGGGATTGGGTTACACCCTGACCGAAGAATTGAGGTTCGAGGGAGGGAAGATCCTGGACAGGACTTTTGACAGCTACGAGATCCCCAGATTTTCCTGGCTACCGAAACTGGAGTGTGTCATCATGGACAGAAAGGACCAGGCGCCACAGGGTGGGGGAGAGCCCGCCATCATTGGAGTGGGAGCGGCAGTGGGCAATGCCATCTTTGATGCCACCGGAGCAAGGCTCTTCAGGGTGCCGTTTACGCCGGAGAGAGTGCTGCAGGCTATAAAAAGTCTGAAAGTCAAAAGTCCATAAGGTCTGTAAAGTCGAAAGGCATAGGGTTCTGCACAGTCAACCCGCACGCGAGACGCCTTTTAGCGGTAAGATAAAAAAGGAGGGTATCGAAAGCTACCCTCCCTTAATCCTATATCAGCTTATAGCTATTTGCCTGCGGTATACCACGAGTTCTGTTCGAGAAGGTCATTTACCTCCATCTCCCTGAAGGGTATCGGAAGGATCAGGTTACCTGCATCATAGGCATATGACCCGATATTAATCTTCCACCTCTTCAGGTCATGCAGGCGATGGCCCTCCCAGCACAGCTCAAGATATCTCTCCTCTCTTATCTGAGCCCTGGTAACAGGTTCGGGATGAGCAGGTGCATTGGCCCTGAGACGGACTACGTTGATATCCTCAGTGGGAGAGTTGGGTCCTATGTCTGCACCCGGATCCTCAAAGTTAGCTTCTGCCCTGATGAGATACATCTCGGCAAGCCTGATAAGGGGAATATTCCTGTAGTAATCTCCCCATTTTGCAGTGTTGATCCCGCCGTAATTCAGTATCGTGCCTACACCCTTGTAATACATCATTGTAATATTCCCAATGGTGTATCCCTCCTGGGTGTTCTCCTGGTATCTGCCGCGCAGGTCTGCCGGATCGAACCTGGCAAGGAACGCAGGCTGAATCTCGTAGTCGCCTCTGCCGGCTCCGGCGAGTGAACCATACATTACTGTCAGCCAGTTCACTGATGATGTGGAATTCTTCTGAATGGCAAAGATATCCTCAGTGGAATTCTCAGAATTGTTGAATGCCCTGAAAGGAGTTGAGGTAAGTGTGAATGTACCGTTCTCAATTACATTGTTTGCCTCGGTTGCAGCTGCGGAGAAATTTCCCATCTGAAGATAGAGCCGTGCAAGAACCGCGCTTGCTGCAAAAGAGGTTGCATAGACATCATTCTCACCAGGCAGAAGATCACGGGCCATCGTCAGATCATCAATAGCCCTTGTGTAACATTCGGCTACAGTACTCCTTGCCACAGGCACTGCGTCAGCGACGTCCTTCGTGGGTGTAAGAACCAGGGGAATGCCCGGTTGTGCATTTGACTGACCAGGCTCGTACGGGAGACTGTACAGTCTTGTCATCTCGAAGACAATCCATCCTCTCAGGAAGAGAGCCTCGCCCTGAACCATGTCTTTATCACCGGCGTCGAGCAGAGCAAGAACATCATCCTGAAGAAGGGTATTGCAGGTATTGATCAGCTTATAGGCCTCAGTCCACGTGAACTCAACATAGCTGTTTGTGGTTGTGGCCTCCTTGTTTATGAATTCGCGGGGCTGCTGGTAGGTGCCAAGGAACAGCATATCGCCTGCGGCAGCATACAGCTCACTGTATTCATTGAAGTAGGATCCGAATATTCCTGCACTGCTGGCCTGAAGATAGGCTCCCACAAGAGCGGTCTTGATGTTGTCAGGGGTTGTCAGTGCAACCTCAGCGTCTATCGACTGTTTTGGCATGATATCCAGCTTTTCAGTGCATGAGAAAAGCATGGCCAGAACCGGGACAATCAATAACCATATTTTGAATTTACTTATCATATTTTTCATGACTATTGGTATTTGGCGTTAGAATGAAAGATTTATACCAAGAGTATAGGTTCTTGCCTGCGGTGCAGTGTAGAAGTCATATCCCTGGATGATGTTGGTGTTCTGGGTTGAACGGCCGGCACCGGTGTAGTTCACTTCAGGGTCCCAGCCTTTGTAATTGGTCAGGGTATAAAGATTCTGTACGCCTGCATAGATTCTCACCGATGACATCTTCACCCGGTCAGTCACCATCTTGGGTAGAGTGTACCCCAGGTTTACATTTCTGAACCTGACATAAGAACCGTCATAGAGGTACCTGCTTGACACCTTAGTCCCGTTCCCATATCCAAGGCGTGCCTGTGGTATGTCGGTGACATCACCCGGGTTCTGCCACCTGCCCATCTGATCAATCGTCTGGTTGTCAAACCAGTCGCCGTTGGCCGATTGATAGTTACCGGCACCGTTATAGATCATGTTGCCGTAGACAAAGCTGATCAGAACATTGAGATCAAAACCTGCAAATTCGAAGTAGTTGTTAAAACCACCTGTGAAATCGGGGTTTGGTGATCCGACTATCTGCCTCGAGGCCAGGTTATAGTTATTGGTGGTCGCATCGCTTTCGGCATCGATATAGTAGAGAGCATCACCGTTTTCGGGGTCGACTCCGGCATACTTGACAATGTTGAATACACCTATAGGCTGGCCTTCAATGACATAGTTGATGGCATTGGGAGTTATCTCCGGACCGTCTATACTTATGATCTTGTTACGGTTGAATGCCATGTTGAAGTCAGTTGTCCAGATGAACTTGCCTGACAGGTTATTTGAGTGGAGTGAGACCTCAATCCCCTTGTTCTCCAACTCTCCCACGTTGCTCCAGACACCTTCAAATCCTGATGTGGCAGGCAGTGTCCTGTAGAGAAGCAGGTCGGTGGTTTTCTTCTGATAGTAGTCGAACTCACCCGTGAGTCTGTTGTTGAAGAAGCCAAAGTCAAGACCGATGTCAAGCTGTGAGGTATTTTCCCATCCCAGTTCCCTGCTCTGAAGCTGGATAGCTTCAAGGCCGGTCCTGCCTGCATAACTTACTCCGTCATAGAGTGCAAGGTGGGCATAATCAGGAATTCCTGAGTTACCGGTGACGCCGTAGCTGGCTCTCAGTTTGAGGTAGCTGAGCATATCCTTTATTCCTGACATGAAATCTTCCTGGGTGATTATCCATCCTGCCGATGCTGCCGGGAAGAAACCGAAACGATTATCTATACCGAACCTTGATGATCCGTCGATACGGCCGCTCAGGGTGAAGAAATACTTCTCATTGATCTTGTAGTTTGCGCGTGCGAAATAGGAGAGGTATGTGGTTGCAGTTTCCCAGCTTGAGAAGGTTGTAGCCTCTGCTGCACTGGCAATGTTTGTGAAATCATCGGTGGGGAATCCCTTGGCAATGATGTTCGAGCCCATGGTGTTTGACTGCTGGTAAGACATACCGCCAACGGCATTAAGGAAATGGACACCAAATGACTTGTCAAATGCCAGGTAGTTTTCCCAGTTGTAATTAATAACCCTGACTGAACGGTTCTGGGCTTCTCCGGCCGGTCCGCCGGTGATTGTTTTTCTTCCCCAGAAGTTTTTCTCCCTGAGGTCATAGATATCGGTCCCGAACTCGCTCTTGAATGCAAGATTCTTAAATATATTGTATGATGCATTCAGGTTTGCCAGGGAGCGGAATGCTGACTGGTTGTTGGTTTCATCCCTGAGCGAGATCAGACCGTTGTAATAAATGGTGTTTGTATTCAGTTCACCTGTCTCCGGGTCATAGACCGGGGTGAGCGGAGCCTGTGCCACAAGCTGAAGCGGGGTTGCGAAGGCATTATCATTCTGAACCCTTTCCATCTCCGTTCTGATCACGTTCATCTGAACGCCGAAGCTCAGCTTCTCAGTAGCCTTCTGGTCAAGGTTGAGTCTTGCACTCATCTTGTTCATGTTGTTACCGCGAAGAATACCCTTGGTGTCATCATAGCTTATGCCGGTATAGTATCTGGTGTTCTCCGATCCGCCCGAAGCAGAGACGTTGATCCTGTTCAGTGAGCCCTTCTGGAAGGCCTCTTTCTGCCAGTCAGTGTCATAACCATCATCCCAGGCGTCTCCAACAAAGGTCTCCCAGACTATGTCCTTCGTGAAGCCCGTTTCACCCCATAGCCACCCGTTCTCATCAGAGGCGTTGTCAATTGCTTCGCCGATGAGTGTAAGGTACTGGTCGGCATTAAGCCATTCCACGAGTCGACTCGGCTCGCTGATGCCCGTTGTGTACTGGACGTCAAATTTGGTAGCTCCGGTCTTCCCTCTCTTTGTCTGGATGATAACAACACCATTGGATGCCCTGGAACCGTAAATGGCTGCTGCCGAGGCGTCCTTGAGGATCTGGATTGACTCAACATCGGTCATGGCCAGGTCTGCAAGCGGGCTGGTCGGCTGGTTGTCTGTGTTTGACAGGTTCTCGGTAGTGATGGGCACACCGTCAACCACATAGAGAGGCTGGTTGTTCGCTGAGACGGATGATGATCCCCTGATCCTCATCTTGACAGTCTCACCAAGCTTACCACTGGCCTGCTCAATGAATACTCCGGAGGTTTTTCCCTGGATGGCCGACTCAAAGCTGGCAGTGGGCATCTCGGCAATGCCCCTTGTCTCAACCTTGGTGATGGCTCCGGTCAGCTCACGTTTGATGGCTGATCCGTACCCAATGACAACGATCTCGTCAAGACCCACATTGTCGTATTCAAACTCCACGTTGATTACGTTGCCGTCACCAACCGGAATTTCCTGTGTCTTCATTCCAATGAACCTAAAGACGAGTATATCGCCGCGTGCGGCGCTTAGAGAGTAGCTGCCATCCATGCCGGTAGCCGTACCGCCGGATGTGCCCTTTACCTGAACGGTAGCCCCGATTACGGGCAACCCGTCAGTGTTGTCAGTGACCAATCCTGTAATGGTTTTAGATTGTCCAAGGACACTCATAACCATCACGAAGGAGGCCACTACTGTTAAAAGTAATTTTACCATGATTGAATTGTTAGAGTTAAGTTTTAATCTATATAAAGACCGGCGAAAAGTAAATATGCCGCATCAGATTACGTTATTTTTACGTTAACGGGCTAAAGAAAGTGAGGATGAGGACCTGAAAAAGAACTGATTTATAGCCTTTGAAGAGAGAAAAAACTAAAATTTACGTTGCCGTAATTACGGTGTTCCGACAGGGTTTTGTGATTTGAAAAATCAATTGTCCGCGGATGCTCGAGGATGAACAGGGTGGATGGTGTCACCGCCCCCGAGCGGAGGACCATACCGGGGATCTCCGTCAGCCACTTCAGGGCATAGGGTGGGTCAGCAAAAATAATATCATACTGTTTATGGCAGATTTTTAGCCAGTCACGTACATCCATGCGGTGCACTCTTGCTGACTTCATATCAAACTGCCTGAGGGTGGATCTGATGAATTCACAGTTGCGCCTGTCAGTCTCTACGATATCTATGTCTTCCGTTCCCCGTGATGCGAATTCGTAGCTGATGGCTCCGGTGCCGCCAAACAGGTCAAGTAATGAGACTTCAGAAAAGTCATATCTGTTTGTCAGTATATTCATCAGGCTCTCCCGGGCAAAGTCCGTTGTTGGTCTGGCCCTGAATCCGGCAGGGGGTTCGATGAGTCTGCTCCTGAATTTTCCTCCCGTTATTCGCACGCTGCTGCAGTGAACAGGTTGAGCCAGCGATGCAGGTGCACCTCGTTCATGACATAGCTGAGGCTCTGTCTGATGATGGGGGCGGCAAACTTCACGTTAGCGGCAAAGTTGAGAAGTGCGATGTGGGCCTCACTGTAGGGTTCAACAGTGCCGCTGACATATATTGTCTCATCGTTCTTTATACCCTTTCTGTCAAGCACGTTAAAGAGAAAGTATGCTGCGTCAGAGCTGGCGCTGCAGGCAAAGCTGTTGCAGAAGGTCAGGTTCCTTTTCTCGGCAATGATGACGGTGATGAAACTCTTCTCGAAATGGACGTGTATATAACACTCTTCTGAGGTGCGGCAGGCAGCATAGACATGCTGCAGCAACGGTTTAGTGTGATGCCATGGTGTCACATCACGCCATCGTGAAAATATCCCTTCAACCGCTCTCTCCTCCGGTGAGAAGATCACAACCGCATCAGGGAAGGGGAGATTGTTGGTAAAAATCTTCGCCTCTTCAGGCACCCGGTTATTGAAATGAAAATAGTCATCCCTGAGACGGGGCTCAAAGACAGGTGAAGGAACCAGGGTAAAGAGAGGGGATGGGACTATGACGATTATTTTCCTGTAATGTCTCCTCAGGAAGTCGTCATTATCAATAATCTCTCCCAGAGGCCTGATGGAGCCATCGGCCGGTACCTCACGGGGATAATGTCTGAGCATCACATACTTTCCGCGAAGGAGGTCAAGAACGGCAAGTGAGACACCCTCCTCGGCAAGCTCAAGTGTCAGATCGTAATTGTCGGTCGCGTTTATGTCGAGGGTCTCATCTAAGAGCTCCAGGGGATATATCTGCGACGTGGTCATCAATCCTCCCAGTTCCCGGCATTGTTATTGGGTACCCGTATATCTCCCACCTTCATTCCCGGGAAGCCGGTGAACTTTGTCCTCTGGTCGTTGTAGTTGACCACAAGCTGCCTGTCGAGATCACTCAGGAAGACATCATTAAGGACATATGCCTCGAACACGTTGACCTGAACCATGGAGGTGGTCATCACCCTTGCAGCAGCCATCTCAAACTCTATGTTATCTTTGCCCGGGACATACCTGAGCTGGTCTATCGGATAGCCTTTGTCAAATATTGAGTCACGGACGGCAACATAGCTTGTATCCCTGCTGATAAGTCCTTTTTTGACGGCTTCTCTTTCACTCGTGATGCCCTCAGCTATCATCTCGTCGGTAAGTGATCCGCGCTTGAAAACCAGTGGGAGTGAGTCTGTTTTGAGGAAGGTGATCAGAGTGTCAAAACTTCCTGTATAATAACCTTTTACAGATTTGAAGGCCTCCTGGGCCGTCCTGATGTCAATAAGTCTTTCCTTGATGGCTGTCTCTTTGGCGTCCTTTTCCTTGTTGAAACGGATGGGCTTCATTATGCTTTCGATGAGAAAATAAATGAGAACGATAATGATAATCGTAAATACAATGTTGAGAGCCGTTTTCATGTCTTTTGTGATCGATTGTTGAGTAACTTTGTGCAAATATAAAAAAATAGCAGACTGATTTCCGGATTGTTAAAAGAAAATGAGGAAGGAGAATATTTACACGCTTCTGGAGAAAAACCTTGGGTACATTCCGACTCAGGATCAGTCTGACTGCATGCGTCTGCTTGCACAATATGTAACAGATAATACAAACGATATTATCTTTCTTCTTACCGGGTATGCAGGTACGGGTAAGACCAGCCTGATCGCCTCACTGGTAACCACTCTCGACACCCTGCGCCAGAGGTCGGTACTGCTGGCACCGACCGGAAGGGCAGCTAAGGTGTTGAGGTCATATACCGGGAAGGAGGCATATACAATTCACCGCAAGATATACAGACAGAAATCAGCCACAGACGGTGTCGGCAAATTTGTCCTTGACAGGAACCTTCACAAGGAGACATTCTTCATAGTGGATGAGTCATCAATGATACCTGACGAGTCATCGGATGGATCAATGTTCGGAAGTGGCAAGCTGCTTGAAGACCTGCTTGAGTATGTTTATACCGGCACGGGATGTAAGCTTATACTTGTAGGTGATGTGGCTCAGCTGCCTCCGGTAGGGTCGATTGTCAGTCCTGCCCTCGATGAGAACGTCATGCGTGCAACAGGCTTCGGGCTGGTGACCTTTGAGCTTCATCAGGTCATCAGGCAGAGCGAAGGGTCAGGTATTCTGATGAATGCCACCGCTGTCAGGCAGCAGGTGAATGACGGGGACCTTTCGATCCCTGAGATGGTGCTTGACGGCTACAGCGACATTGAGCGTCTCAGCGGCAATGACCTGATTGATTGCCTGAGCCAGGCGTATGACAGGTGCGGCACCGACGGAGCCATAGTGGTTGTGAACTCGAACAACCTGGCTAACAGGTATAACCAGGGGATACGCAGCAGGGTCTTTTACCGTGAGGAGGAGATCAGCACCGGAGACATGGTGATGGTTGTGAAGAACAATTATTACTGGCTCAGGGATGAGGAGAACGGCTCCTTTATTGCCAACGGTGACATTGCCGAGGTCCGGAGGATCAGGAGGTTTGACGAGATGCACGGGATGCGCTTCGCGGATATGACCCTCTGGTTCCGTGATACGGAGCTGGAGATAGAGGTCAAGGTTATGCTTGACACGCTGATGATGAGCACGCCTTCACTCTCAATGGAAAAATCAAGGGAGCTCTATTTTGCCGTTCTCTCTGACCATCCCGGCATAAAGTCGAAGCGAAAGCAGTTCGAGGCGGTCAGGGATGACCCATGGTACAACGCTCTCCAGATCAAGTTCGCCTATGCCGTCACCTGCCACAAGTCACAGGGAGGACAGTGGGAGAGGGTCTTCATAGATCAGGGCATGTTCAATCGGCAGGAGCCGACGATAGACTATCTGAGGTGGTTCTATACGGCTCTGACAAGGGCTACGGAGAAGGTTTACCTGGTGAATTTTCCGGATAGTTATTTCAGGATTCAGGCAGCAGGCAACAGGCAATAGTGGTGGGAAGTCTATTCGCCGATGATTTTTACCAGAATTCGTTTGCGTCGTTTGCCGTCATATTCACCATAGAAGATCTGTTCCCACGGACCGAAGTCAAGCCTGCCATCGGTAATGGCCACAACCACTTCACGACCCATGAGCTGGCGTTTCATATGGGCATCGGCATTATCTTCAAAACCATTATGCCGGTACTGTGCATGAGGTTTTTCGGGAGCCAGTTTCTCAAGCCACACCTCGAAATCATTATGCAGCCCGCCTTCGTCATCATTGATGAAGACTGAGCTTGTGATATGCATTGAATTAACAAGGACCAGCCCCTCCCTGATGCCGCTTTCGGCGAGGCACTTCTCCACCTGTGGCGTTATGTTCAGGTAGTCTCTTCTGTGCGGGGTCTCAACCCATAACTCCTTTCTGTATGTATTCATCATAATAATAATTGATTTTCAAAGGTATGATGGAACACCCATGATTCATATTTTATTGATAATGTGTTTGCCTGGTAACATGGGTGTTTCATAGCTTCATATCACCTGTTATGTTATCTATTTTTTGCTCAAGTTTCTGCCACAGATCTTCAAACTGTCTGACATCGTTCATTTCTGTTTTGGCACTGAAGTAGAACTTGATCTTCGGTTCGGTACCGGAGGGACGGACGGAGATCCTGGTGCCGTCTTCCAGGAAGAACTGCAGTACATTTGACTTCTCCAGAGTCAGGCGATTCTTTTTACCCGTGACCAGGTCAGTTGAGACAAGGGTCAGGTAATCGTCTATTCTGATCACCCTGGTGCCTGCGATGACTGACGGTGGATTGTTACGGTAACCCTCCATCATTCCCTTTATCTCGGCGGCGCCTTCGGCACCCTTTCTGACGACGTTGACAAGCTTCTCACGGAAGAGGCCGTATTCAGCATAGATATCGAGCAACAACTCCCAGAGGGTCTTTCCCCTGTCGAGTGCCCAGGCAGCTGTCTCAGCAACCAGCGTAATGGCTGACACCCCGTCCTTGTCTCGCACATAGTCGCCGGCGAGGTAGCCGAAGCTCTCCTCGCCTCCCCCGATGTACTTCTCCTTTCCCTCGAGGTCTCGCATCAGCTCCGCGAAGTACTTGAAGCCTGTCAGTACGGTGTAACTTTTAACGCCGTTTCTCCCTGCAATGCTGCCGAGCAGGTCGGAGGTGACTATTGTATAAATAATGTATTCATTTCCCCTGAGCTCTCCGTTTTGCTTTTTCTGCGATATGATGTACCATGTCAGCAGCGCACCTGTCTGGTTGCCGTTGAGAAGCACGAACTCACCGGATGGTTTCCTGACCGCAACGCCCAGCCTGTCGCCGTCGGGATCAGTCGCCATGACAAGGTCGGCTCCCTTTTCCTTTGCCAGTGCGACAGCCATGGCGAGCGCATCCGGATCCTCAGGGTTGGGAGAATGAACTGTGGGGAAGTTACCGTCGGGCACAGACTGTTCTTCCACGGTGTGTACATTCGTAAAACCATACTGTGCCAGCGCCTCGGGAATTAGTTTATATCCTGTTCCGTGCAGCGGGGTAAAGACTATTCCCATGTCATGGTTCCTCTTAACAACGTCAGGATTGATGCTCAGGGCACGGATCTCGGCAAGGTATTTCTCATCTGTCGCTGCACCGAGCATTATGATCTTTGATTCATCACCCCCTGTTTTTATCTCGTTCACCGATCTGATGCTGCGCACCTCGTCAATGATGCCCTTGTCATGAGGCGAGACCACCTGTCCGCCGTCGTTCCATGACACCTTGTATCCGTTATATTCCTTCGGGTTGTGCGAGGCAGTGATATTCACGCCGGCATCACATCCGTAAAGCCGTATGGCGTATGACAGCTCAGGTGTCGGTCTCAGGGCATCGAACAGGTATGCGGTGAATCCGTTGGCGGTGAAGATATCAGCTGCCACGCTGGCGAAGTAGCTGCTGTTGTTGCGATTGTCATACGCTATTGCCACTTTAATCGATGACGGGTTGACGGCATGCTTTTTAAGATAGTTTGAGAGCCCCTGGGTCGCCATCCCGAGGGTGTACCGGTTCATCCTGTTTGTGCCGGCACCCATGATGCCGCGCAGCCCGCCGGTGCCAAACCCGAGGTCCTGATAGAAGGCATCAATGAGTCCTTTCTCATCATGGTCAAGCAGGTTCTGAACCTCCCTGCGTGTTGGCTCGTCGAACTCTTTGCCCAGCCATGCTTCGGCTTTTTTTCTGATGTCGGCAATATTGATCATATGCGGTTGATTTTTGATATACAACTGTTCAGGCTTGTCCGCCAGTGAGGTATGTCAAGGCTATAGTATTCCCTGATCTTGCTCTTGTCGAGGACACTGTATGCAGGTCTGTTCACTCTGGAGGGATAAGCCGAGCTCCTTACGGGAACCACCGTGCTTGAAGAGCCTGCCGCGGCGACAATTTCAGTGGCAAGGTCAAACCAGCTGCAGACGCCCTCGCCTGAGTAGTTGAAGATGCCCGGCACAAACTGGTGCCTGTTCTGTATGACAGCGCTGATGACCTCCATTATTGCAGCTGCGAGGTCGGCGGCGTATGTGGGTGACCCCACCTGGTCAAAGACCACTCCCATGCTTTCTGCGGAACCTGCCTTACGCAGGATTGTCTTGACAAAATTGTTCCCGTAGGAGGAATAGAGCCATGACGTACGTATTGTCATTGAATGCGGCCACCGCATGGCAGCCTTCTCCCCGGCAAGCTTGCTCCGGCCGTAGGCAGAGGCAGGCGAGGGGATATCATCCTCAAGGTATGGGACAGGACTGCTGCCGTCGAAGACGTAGTCAGTGGAAATGTGTATAAGCCTGCAGTCAGATCGTGCCAGTGCGTTAACGATGTTCTCAACACCTTTCCCGTTTATGAGCGTTGCCAGCTCCTCCTCCTCCTCAGCCTTGTCGACTGCCGTATAGGCGGCGCAGTTGATGACCCATGCGGGCGACAGGTCGGCGATGACGGCTGCCGTGGCACCTGCGTCAGTTATGTCCATCTCACCGGCATCGGTAAAGACGAAGTTATAGCCGCTGTAACGAGCTGATCGTTCCCTTATCTCACTTCCGAGCTGCCCTGATGCACCGGTAACCAGTATGGCTGTCATAAGGTAAATCTGAAATCAGTACTGATATCCCTGAAAAGAGGTTGAGCAAGATCCTTGGGACTCATTATCTCACTCCCCTTTTCAATCATCCAGTCAATACCGAGGGCGGGGTCCATCGCGTTGACGCCTCTCTCATGTGCTGTCGAATAGTTGTTGTCACACTTATAAATTATGATGGCCTTCTCGCTGAGAACCGACAGACCATGTGCGAATCCCTTTGGTATCAGGAACTGGATTTTCTTTTCAGAGTCTATTATCAGTCCGAACCATTTACCGAAGGTAGGGGAGCCCCTACGGATATCGAGGGCTACATCGTAGATGCGCCCTTCGACTACACGTATCAGTTTGGCCTGTGCAAACGGTTCCTCCTGGAAATGCAGGCCGCGTATCACACCTTTGGATGAACATGACTCATTGTCCTGAACCGGTTCGTAAACGATGTCTTTATTATTGTATTTAAGCTTGTTATAACTTTCAAAGAAGTATCCGCGTTCATCATTGAATACATCAGGTTCTATGATAAGCATTCCGGGAAACTCTGTCTGGTGTACTTTCATTATAAGGGCTATTCATTTGCGACTTTCAGGAGGTATTGCCCGTACTGGCTCTTTGCCAGCGGCCTGGCAATTTCGACCAGCTGATCCTTCGTGATAAAACCATTCAAATATGCTATCTCTTCTATACATGAGGCACTCAGTCCCTGCCTCTGTTCAAGGGTGGCTATGAAGTTGGATGCCTGAAGGAGGCTGTCGAAGGTGCCGGTGTCAAGCCATGCCATGCCTCTGCTGAGAAGCTTCACCTCAAGCTGGCCTTCATCAAGATAGAGCCTGTTGAGGTCAGTGATCTCCAGCTCGCCGCGTGGTGAGGGCTTAAGGTTACGAGCCCGTGAGGCCACGGTGTTGTCATAGAAATAGAGACCCGTGACTGCATAGTTTGATTTTGGCTGAAGAGGCTTTTCTTCAAGGCTGACGGCCTTAAGATTCTCATCAAACTCAACCACACCGTATCGCTCGGGGTCATTGACGGCATATCCGAAAACCACTGCTCCGCTCTTCAACCCTGCAGCCTCCTTGAGCATGCCTCCGAATCCGTGCCCGTAGAAGATGTTGTCTCCAAGGATCATACAGACATTATCGGCGCCAATGAATTCCTCGCCGATTATAAATGCCTGCGCCAGTCCGTCGGGCGACGGCTGCTCGCGGTATGAAAACTGCATCCCGAGCCTGCTGCCGTCGCCGAGCAGGGCCCGGAAGCTTGGCAGGTCACGGGGTGTGGAGATTATCAGCACTTCCCGGATGCCTGCAAGCATCAGCGCGGAGAGCGGATAGTAGATCATAGGCTTATCGTAAACGGGCAACAGCTGTTTGGAGATCGCCTCCGTTATCGGGTGAAGCCTGGTGCCGGACCCGCCGGCCAGGATTATTCCTTTCATCTATAAAAAAATTTAGGTGTACAAAAGACAAAAATAGAAAAAACCATCGATCTGAACAGTGACCGGACGGAACAGTCTCTATAAATTCTTACAGGCTGAAAATCTGCTTCTTGTTCATGTCTGAAATAAAAAATAACTATCTTTGCAAGCAATTTTTAAACAACATAATGTCTAACTTATTAATTTTCAATTAATTTATTAAGATGAGTGAAAATAATGAACAGGCCGGCAGCATTGCGAATGATGAACTCGATGTGACCGGTACAAACGCAGAGGATGTAAAACCAGCTGAGGTTGTATCAGAATCAGCAGGTGAGATGGTTGCTGAAGAACAACCGATTCTCAAAGAGAAAAAAGAAAAAAGGGTGAAGTCGGAGGCCAGGGCAGCTGCAGCTGCAGCTGCCGCAGCATCACCGGAGGAATTTGACTGGGACTCATATGAAAAGGACGGCTTTCTGACCAAGTCAACTTTTGCAATACAGGAGAAGCTGTATGAAGAGACACTTTCAACCGTTGCCGTCGACGAGGTGGTTGAAGGAAAAGTAATTTCAATGAATAACCGTGAAGTGGTTATCAACATCGGGCAGAAGTCCGAGGGTGTCGTGAGCCTGAACGAATTCCGGTACAATCCCGATATGAAGGTAGGTGACACGGTTGAAGTCTATGTAGAGAGCCAGGAGGACAAGAAGGGTCAGCTGGTGCTTTCGCACAAGAAAGCAAGGGCTTACAATTCATGGGACAGGGTTAATTCAGCCCTCGAAAACAACGAGATCATCACCGGTTACATCAAGTGTCGCACCAAAGGCGGTATGATCGTTGACGTCTTCGGCATCGAATCGTTCCTTCCCGGCTCGCAGATTGATGTCAAACCCATCCGTGACTATGACGTATATGTCGGTAAAACGATGGAATTCAGGGTAGTGAAGATAAACCAGGAGTTCAAGAACGTGGTAGTATCGCACAAGGCCCTGATAGAAGCCGAACTGGAACAGCAGAAGAAGGAGATAATCTCCAAGCTCGAAAAGGGACAGGTGCTTGAAGGCACAGTCAAGAACATCACCTCATACGGTGTATTCATTGACCTCGGTGGCGTTGACGGGCTCATTCATATAACCGATCTTTCATGGGGCAGGGTCAACCATCCCGAAGAGATTGTACAGCTTGACCAGAAACTTAACGTCGTAATTCTTGACTTTGACGATGACAAGAAACGCATTGCCCTCGGTCTCAAGCAGCTGACACCACATCCGTGGGATTCTCTCAGTGAGACCCTCAAGGTGGGTGATCAGGTCAAAGGCAAGGTGGTGGTCATGGCCGACTACGGTGCTTTTGTAGAGATCAATACAGGTGTTGAAGGCCTTATCCATGTTTCAGAGATGTCATGGTCACAGCACCTTCGCAGCGCGCAGGAGTTCCTGAAGGTGGGCGACGAAGTTGAGGCGGTGATACTCACCCTTGACCGTGAGGACCGCAAGATGTCACTCGGTATCAAGCAGCTCAAGCCTGATCCCTGGCAGAATATTGATCAGAAGTACAGCCTTAACTCGCGCCACAAGGCCCGTGTACGCAATTTCACAAACTTCGGAGTATTTGTTGAAATCGAAGAGGGTGTTGACGGTCTGATCCACATATCTGACCTGTCATGGACCAAGAAGATCAAGCATCCAGCTGAGTTCACCGCAATAGATGCCGAGATCGATGTAGTTGTACTTGAGATAGACAAGGATAACAGGAGACTGAGCCTTGGCCACAAGCAGCTTGAGGAGAATCCGTGGGATGTGTTTGAAGATCTCTTCACCGTTGATTCGATCCATGAGGGAACAGTCATCGAGGTCTTCGACAAGGGTGCAATCGTAGCCCTGCCTTACGGAGTTGAGGGTTTTGCCACACCCAAGCATCTTGTCAAGGAGGATGGCACCTCAGCAGTTGTTGAGGACAAGCTGAACTTCAAGGTCATCGAGTTCAACAAGGGTGCCAAGAAGATCATCGTGTCTCACAGTCGCGTCTTTGAGGATGAGAGAAAGGGTTCAGAGACTTCAGCGAAGCGCTCAGAGTCTGATAACACAAAGAAGGCAGCCCGTAAACTAAAATCCAGCCTTGAGAAAACAACCCTGGGAGACATCACCGGTCTTCAGGCTCTCAAGGATGAGATGGAAGAAAAAGAGGCCAGAAGTGTAGGTAAAAAGAAAAAATAAGCTTATTTTTATTTGCCAAAACTAATCAGTCATGGACTTTAATATTGAAAACAAGAAACAATGTACGGTTATCAGCATCGAGACCGAGAAGCTTGATACTCATATCGCCCCATCTCTTAAGTCAGAGCTGGTGCTCATCTCCGGCAAGGGAGAGAGGAATATCATTCTTGATCTGAAGCGTTGCCAGTATTGCGATTCCTCAGGCCTGAGTGCCATTCTGGTGGCCAACAGGCTCTGCAAGAACGCAGGCGGAACCTTCGTTCTGTGTGGACTGAATGAAGCCGTTGAGCGACTGATAACCATCTCTCAGCTTGATACTGTATTATCAATAACCGCTGATACCGAGGAGGCAGAGAAGCTAATCTCCTGAGGAGCCCTGGCAGCATGTCTTTCAGGCTGACCATACTTGGAACCAGTTCTGCTCTGCCCACCTCAGACCGATATCCGACCGCTCATGTACTCAATGTACATGAGCGGTTATTTTTAATAGACTGCGGTGAGGGCACACAGATGCAGATGCGCCGTTACCGGATCCGTTTCGGGAAGCTCAACCATATCTTCATCAGTCATCTGCATGGCGATCACTTCTTCGGCCTCTACCCGTTGCTTTCGACCTTCAACCTGATGGGGAGAAAGACGCCGTTGCATATATATGCTCCTGCACCTGCGGAGGAGATGATTGTCAGACATCTGACCGACTTTGACATTAACCTTGCCTATGAGCTGGTTGTGCATACCCTGGCAGGTCGTACTGTCAAATCGATCCTTGACGACAGAAGGGTGGAGGTCTTTTCCTTTCCCCTGAAGCACCGCGTCACATCCTTCGGTTTTCTCTTCAGGGAGAAGATGCCTGACCGGAACATCATCCGCGAGAAGATAGCGGAGTATGGCCTGAGTATCGCAGAGATAGGCAGGCTTAAGAAAGGAGAGGATATTATACGGGAGGGAGGTGAGTCAATCTCCTGCGATGAGGTCACAATCGGCCCCCGCAAGCCTTCATCATATGCCTACTGCAGCGATACCTCATGGTTCCCGCGCCTTTCATCTTTCGTCAGCGGAGTTGACCTTCTGTACCATGAGGCTACCTTCAGCGATGAGTATGAGGCTCTGGCAAGAAAGACCGGGCACTCTACCGCCAGGCATGCTGCAACGGTTGCACGCGACGCCGGCGTCAGGCGTCTCATCCTGGGCCATTTCTCAGCCAGGTACAGGTCGCCCGCGACTCTAGAGGAGGAAGCCCGCCAGGTTTTCCCGGCATCCGAAGCCGCCCGCGAAGGCAATACATATGATACAGGTTGATAAGGATGAAGCCGCAGATTGATTATCTTTGAGCCATACTAAGTAATTCTAATTAATCCCCACGTGCAAGAAAAAATAGTGATCCTGGATTTCGGATCTCAGTATACGCAGCTTATCGCCAGACGTATCAGAGAGCTTAATGTCTATTGTGAAATCTATCCCTTTAACCATTTCCCGTCACCTGATGATACTGTGAAGGGCGTCATTCTATCCGGCAGCCCTTACTCAATCCGTGATGCAAATGCTCCCTTTCCTGACCTAACGGGTATCAAGGGTCTGTTGCCCCTTCTTGGGGTGTGCTACGGCGCACAACACCTGACCCATAATTTTGGTGGAGAGGTGCTGCCATCAAACAGTCGCGAGTATGGCCGGGCAAAACTGGCTACTGTTGATCAGGGTGACCCTCTCTTTGAAGGTGTCACACCCGGGTCACAGGTATGGATGTCTCACGGTGACACAATAGCCCGTATTCCTGAAGGGTACAGTATAACAGGCTCTACTGACGATGTCAGGGTTGCAGCATTCAGGATCGATGCTGAGAAGAGCTGGGGAATACAGTTCCACCCCGAGGTCTATCATACCACCGAAGGCCTGAAGATGCTGAGTAATTTTGTCAGGGGTATATGTGGCTGCAGGGCTGACTGGACCCCCGAATCATTTGTTGACATGACGGTGAGGTCACTCAGGGATCAGATTGGTGGTGACAGGGTGGTGCTGGGTCTCTCGGGTGGCGTCGATTCATCCGTTGCCGCAATCCTGCTTGACAGGGCCATAGGACCGCAGCTGACCTCTATCTTCGTCGACAATGGCCTTCTAAGGAAGAATGAATATGAGTCTGTACTGGAAGCCTACAAAAGGATGGGACTGAATGTCCTTGGCGTTGATGCCTCTGCTGCATTTGTTGAAGGACTCAGGGGAGAAGATGACCCGGAGAGGAAGCGAAAGATCATCGGCCGCATCTTCATCGAGGTCTTTGACCGTGAGGCGCACAGAGTGCAGAACGTGAAATGGCTGGCGCAGGGCACCATATACCCTGACGTCATCGAGTCAGTCTCAGTAAACGGACCCTCGGCAACGATAAAATCACATCATAACGTGGGCGGACTGCCGGAGAAGATGCATCTGAAGGTGGTTGAGCCCCTGCGCCTTCTCTTCAAGGATGAGGTCCGCAGAGTGGGACATGCGCTGGGAATGCCTGATGAGATACTGAAAAGGCACCCCTTCCCGGGTCCGGGCCTGGCCATCAGAATAATAGGAGAGGTCACTCCTGAGAAGCTGGAGAACCTCCGCGAGGCGGATGACATTTTTGTCTCGGGACTGAAACGGCACGGTCACTATGATAAAGTATGGCAGGCGGCAGTCATTCTCCTGCCTGTCCGGTCAGTGGGTGTCATGGGTGATGAGAGAACCTATGAGAATGCCGTGGTGCTGCGCGCAGTAACCTCTACCGACGGTATGACTGCTGACTGGAGCCATCTTCCCCACGAGTTTCTGGCAGGTATATCAAACCAGATCATCAACAGGGTGAGGGGGATCAACAGGGTGGTCTATGACATCAGCTCAAAGCCTCCATCTACAATTGAGTGGGAATAAAACGATTTAACAACTTCAGAAAGGAAGCACAAATGACAAAGAGATTTATAATCATTTTAACGGTACTTGCATTTATTCCGGGCCCGGTGCTCAGAGCCCAGGGACTGACACAGGAGACATTCAAGATCGGGAAGACCCTTGCACTGCTCGAGGCCATCTATGTAGACAGTGTTGACATATCAGCAATAGCCGACCAGATGATCATCACCACACTTCGCAATCTTGACCCGCATTCAGTCTATATACGCGCAGAGGATGTGCAGGAGGAGCGTGAACCCCTGCAGGGTAATTTTGAGGGAGTGGGCATTCAGTTCAATGTACTGAATGATACAATTATAATTATTTCACCAACCCCGGCCGGACCATCGGAGAAGGTAGGTATCCAGGCCGGTGACAGGATAATTACAATTGACGGCGACAGGGTATCAGGGATAGGTATCTCCTCCACCGGCGTACAGAAGAGGCTCAGAGGGCCAAAGGGAACCACGGTGGTGGTGACAATCTTCAGGAGAGGAGCAGATCAGTTGCTGGAGTTCACAATCACGCGTGACAGGATACCGGTCAACAGTCTCGATGCTGCGTACATGATCTCTGACGGCGTCGGCTACATCAAGCTAAGCAGGTTCTCCGAACAGACCGCTATGGAGTTCGGGGAGGCAGTGGAGCGCATGCGGCTTGACAGGATGGAGAACCTGGTGATTGATCTTCGAGGCAACTCAGGCGGTTACATGGTGCCAGCCGTGCAGATAGCCGACGAGTTTCTCCCCATGGAGGAACTGATTGTGTATATTGAGGGACTTCATACATCAAGGCAGGAGTACAGGTCAACGCCTTCAGGCTCGCTCACCAGGGCCAGGGTAGCTGTGCTTATTGATGAAGGGTCGGCCTCGGCAAGCGAGATACTTGCGGGGGCCGTCCAGGACTGGGACAGAGGAGTGGTCATCGGCCGCAGGAGCTTCGGCAAAGGACTCGTGCAGAATGGCTTTCAGCTTCCTGACGGATCTGAGATACGCCTTACGATAGCACGTTACTTCACTCCGTCAGGGCGATCGATACAGACACCATACAATGAAGGATTCGACAAGTATTTCCAAAAATACTACAGCAGGTATTTCAACGGTGAGCTGATCCACTCTGACAGCCTGAACCTGCCTGACTCACTCAGGGCATACACAATCCCCAACAGGAGAGTAGTCTATGGAGGCGGCGGCATAATTCCCGATGTATTTATTCCCATTGATACAACCTATTATTCAGACTATTACCGTGATCTCATCAGGACCTCCACTCTGACAAATTTCATGGTCTCCTACACCGATAAGAACAGGAAGGATCTTGCCCGAAGGTTCAAGTCTTTTGAGCGCTTCAATGCGGAGTTTACCTTTGACGATGCTACTATTGAAGCCCTGAAGGCGGCAGGTGAGAAGAACAAGGTAAAGTTTGACCAGGCGCAGTTTGACATCTCTGCCCCCGAGCTGAAGAGGGTGATGAAGGGTCTTGTGGCCCGCGACCTGTGGGATATGAATGAATATTACAGGGTGGTCAATGCGGATGACTACGCCATCAGCAGGGCACTATCAATACTTACTGACCCGGTACTTTATAACAGGATGCTGGGTTATCCGAAGGAGCAGCGATGAAGCTTCTTGCCAAGACACTCTTCGGCCTTGAGGATGTGCTCGCTGCCGAGCTCAGGGAGATGGGTGCAGGTGGTGTCACAACCCTCAACAGGGCTGTGGCCTTCGAAGGGCCCAAATCAATTCTTTATGCAGCAAACCACAGAAGCAGGCTGGCACTTTCAGTGCTTGTACCTGTAGCCGTTTTCAGTATAAAAAGCCAGAAAGACCTTTATAACGGAGCCGTTTCAGCAGACTGGGACCATTATCTCAATACTGGCATGACGTATGCGGTGACGGCCGTTGTAAACTCCCAACTTTTCACCCACTCCGGTTATGCTGCCCTGGTGGTGAAGGATGCCATTGCCGACTTCTTTCGCAGGCTTACCCTTGCGAGACCGTCAGTAGATCCGAAAACACCTGATCTCCTCGTCAACGTGCATATAAGCAATGACAAGGTCACCATCTCCCTCGACTCCACCGTAGTCCCCCTGTATAAAAGAGGATATCGCCGCGGTCAGTCAGAGGCACCCCTGAGTGAAGTGCTGGCGGCAGGGATGATCGCCCTTTCCGGATGGAAGGCCGCGAACCCGCTGGCAGATGGCATGTGCGGCTCCGGAACCATTGTGACTGAAGCAGGACTGATAGCCCGGAATATTGCTCCCGGTAAGTTCAGGAAGAGCTTCGGTTTCATGAAATGGAAGGATTATGATCCTGCGCTCTTCAGGTCGGTGAAATTCGAGGCTGAGAAGAAAGAGAGACCTTCCCCGGTGAAGATCTATGGAGGAGACATATCTCCGGATGCCTGCGCTACAGCTACAGTCAATGTCAGGGAGGCAGGCCTTGCTGACACCGTCACTATTGCGATGGCTGATTTTTTCAATAATCCGCCCCCTGCAGAAGCGGGGACGCTTATCATCAATCCTCCGTACGGACACCGCATTGGCACCACTGACATGAGCGTGTTTTACGGTGCGATAGGCACAGTACTTAAACATCAATACCCTGGTTATGACGCCTGGATTTTGTCAGGTGACCAGGCCAGCCTCAAGTCTGTGGCACTTAAGCCATATCGTAAATTTGATTTGCTTAACGGAGACATTGAATGCCGGTTTGTGGGTTATGAACTCTACGGCGGAAGCAGGAAAAAAAACAGTGCAGACATACGTTAAAACTAAATTAGCCGTTCCTCATGCAACCTTGGTCAAAAAAAGCCAGTCAAAGGTTAAATATTAATATCAGTATGTTGCCTATTAACAACAAACCCCTATTTTTGTTACTTGTTTTAGCTTTTGATACTTGCACAGAGGCCCGATGAGCTTTGATCTTGAAAATCTTGTGAGTGACCTTGACATCAGGGGGGCGGTCCTTTATTTTAAAGGAAATGTTGACTCAGAGGTTATCAACAAAGCTCTTGACCTGGTGGAGGGTAAACTACTCACGACACGTGAAACCCCAAGGCTAAGGAAAAAGGTCTACAACGTACTCGTGGAGAGCTTGCAAAACCTTTACCATCATGCGGATAACATTCCGAGGGGCTACCATGCATCCAGGTCTGACAGGTTCGGGCTGGTGGTGATGGAAAAGCTCGGTAAGGGATACAGGATCACAACATGTAACTTTGTGGCTGCTGTGAGAGTTAAAGAGCTTGAAGAGAAACTGACAAGGATAAACCGTTCTACCCCTGAGGAGATAAAGGAGCTCTACAAAGATATCCTTAATCATCAGGAGATAACGGAGAAGGGACTCGGCGGACTGGGATTGCTTGACATTGCGAGGAAAACCGGTCACAGAATAGACTTCAGGTTTAAAAGATATGACGACCTGAATACAGCCTTCCGACTCAGTGCAGTTGTAGCTCCGGCTTAGGACAATTAACAAAAAACAGATAACTATGGAACCGATCATCATTGAAGGAACACCCAAGACCCCGTCAATAAAATTTGACGCAAAAGACGGAGTATTTGAAATTAAAGGCAGATCCATCCCGGAAAATTCCGTTGAGTTCTATAAGCCGCTGAATGAATGGCTTGATAACTATATGCAGATCCCGCTTGACAAGACGGTTGTGAATATCAGGCTGGAGTATTTCAATACCAGCTCCTCAAAATGCATCCTTGATGTCTTCAAGCGCCTGGAGTCGATCCACAGGTCAAAGCATGACGTGGAGATAAACTGGTTTTATGAGGAGGATGACGAGGACATGCTTGAAGCAGGTGAAGACTATGACTCCATTATCAAAGTGCCGTTCAAAATGATAGAGATAGTAGAATGATCCATTGCGTGTAAGCAGAAAGATCGGTTGATTTATATAACAGAGGGTGCCCGCCACACGGCCGGCACCCTCTGCTATTCTTATCTCTCCGCGACTTACCTTTCCCTCAGCCGCCGGTCACGGAGGACTTTTTTAATCTTGTCCGATGATTCAAGGATCCTGTGTAATACCCTGAAATATAGTAATATATACAGAGCAAGTGTCATGATCCAGATGACCCCTGTATTCACTGCAAGGGTTCTGGCATATATACCGAAGAGCTGTTTACGGGGGGCATAGAAATGTGCCTTGATGAGAGGATTGACAGGATCGAAAAAGATCTGGTCATAGTTCTGATACAGCCTGTTCCTGTAACGTTTGATTTTATTCTTTTCATTGTCATTCCTGACGAACTCCTCAAGCGACTCGTTCGTATATTGCTTCTTCATTGCGATGAAACCCTCTCTGTCGGCACGCTCGTACGCCATAATGCTCTGGTCACGCGCTTCCACGGCTTTCTTTGACACTTCGATGTAATATCTCCTGACTCTGTCGATGTAGTCGCGGGCTGCTTCTATGGTCTCCCTCGAAATTTCACCGGGGTTTATCCGGTCCGGATCAAAAGTAATGGCCGGGGTGAACCCAAGCTCCTCTTCGATTTCGTTGTAAATAAGAGTCATGTCCTGCCTGTCGGAATCATCGAGCCTCTCCCAGTCTATATTGCTCTCAAGCCTCGAGAGAATGCTCCTCATCTCGTTGTACCAGATATCTTTCTTGAACTTGGCTATGCTTATGATCTTGTCATACTGGTAAAACTTTTTTTCGAATCTGTTATTTATGAACTGGTCAACTGCCAGTGCCTCATAACCCCAGCGGGCTGCTATCACCTCTCCATAAACCGGGATTGACACCGGGGATGAGATTTTCGGATTGAGTTTGTCATACTTGACTAAAATACCGCTTAGGATTATCTGGGGGATTACGAGGAAGGGAATCAGAATATAGATTGTCACAACAGTCTTGAAGCTGTCTGAGATAAGCAGGCCCATCATGTTCGAAGTGGCCCAGCAGCTGAATAGCACCACCCAGTATTCGAACCACATCCCCCTGATGCCGAAGATGGAGTTTCCAACGGCTACGAATGTGGCAGCCTGGATGGAGGAGATCAGGAACTGTACGCCTATCTTTGAGAGCAGGTAACTGTTCCAGCTGAGGTTGAGAAACGCCTCACGCCGGAGGATCTTTCTGTCTTTGATTATCTCCTCGGCACTGACTGTCAGTCCCATAAAGATGGCAACTATGACTGACATGAAGATATACACGGGCAGGTTGCTGTTCTGGAGCAGGGTATATGACGGGTGGCTGACACTCTCATCAAAGTAGCGTATGATAAATGCCAGGAAGAGGGCCAGCACCGGTGCCTCAAGCAGGGTTATCACAAGATACTGTTTGTCTGAGAGTTTGGCCAGGATATCGCGGGTGACAAACACAAGGAACTGCTTCAGCTTGCCAGGAGTCCGTAGCGTTATCTCGGGGATTCCGTTGCCCTGACCCGGTGGTGGCGGCGCGTCTTCCTTGTGTGAGTTGTAAAAGGCGCTCCATTCCGGGGGCGATACCTTGCGTATGGAAGTCGGCCGCCCGAATTCATCCAGTACCTTTGACTCAACTATGCTGAAGATCTGTTCGGGATTGACATTACCGCAGGAATGGCATTCACTGTCATTGTATTTGGGGAGCTGCATCCTGTCCTTGAAGTAGCCTATGGAGCCGACAGGGATCCCGTAATAAATCATGTATCCTCCCGTATCAAGGAAGATAAGCCTGTCAAACATCTTGAAGATGTCGGATGAGGGCTGATGAATTACGACAAAAATCAACTTGCCCTTTAGCTTGAGGTCATTCAGGAGGTCGAGTATGTTCTCCGAATCGAGTGACGATAATCCTGAAGTTGGCTCATCAAGGAAGAGTATCGACGGTTCCCTTATCAGTTCCAGGGAGATATTGAGCCTTTTCCGTTGTCCTCCGGATATCTTCTTATTGAGCGGGGTTCCCACCCTCATATCCTTGATATCATAAAGGCCGAGGCTGTGCAGCATATTATCAACTCTGAGGTCGATCTCATCATCCCTGAGGTTGCCGAAGCAAAGCCTGGCATTGTAGAACAGGTTCTCGAAAACGGTCAGCTCCTCTATCAGGAGGTCATCCTGAGACACATATCCGATCAGCCCCTTAACCTTCTCTGCCTCTTTGTGGATGTTGATGCCGTTTATCATCACCTCTCCGGCATCGGGCCTGTTTGTGCCGTTAAGGACACTCAGCAGGGTAGATTTCCCTGCTCCCGAGGCGCCCATGATACCCACCAGCCTTCCGGATTCCTCGGCAAAACTCATCCGGTGCAGTCCCACCTGTCCTCCCTTGAACTTGTATTCAAGGTCGCTGACCTTAAACACTACCCTTGATGCCAGGACGCTGTCATCAAGGAACTGCCTGATCACCTCGGAATAGTATATGGGTTTACTGCTCATGAACTTCAGGGAGGCACCCCGTTCGAAGAGATAGACCTTGTCTTCATGCCTGAGCTGGCCACTGAGCAGCAGCTCTCCCGTACCAAATGATCTGACGAAGAGCATGTCAGCCTGAGGCAGGTTAAGCACCCGGACCTGCCCCCTTAATGTGTCATTGACAATATGATGTGTCTTCCGGTGCCTGCTTTTGCGGTCACTGTCAATTATCAGTATCTGCGACGATTCCGGTACCTCTGACCGGGTTGACATAACAAACTGCCGGATGAGCTGGTAATCGTCAGGATTAATATTGAAACCTTCAGCGGCTGTGATGATGAACTCCAATTCAGTGCTGCTCACCCCGGCACCGTCAGAGCGGCAGTACTCAAGTAACTGTACCAGCACAATGATTTTCTGGTTCAGGGTCAGTTGAGCCCCGATGTCAAAACATATCTTTATTATCCTTACGGAAATGGCCGCATTTCTTCGGGCTTCATTACCTTTCTTTAGCCTCTGCTGGGCTTCGGCATAGTAGGCATCGAAGATCCTCAGGTAGGCATCAACACCCTCCTGGTTGAGCTGGGGTTTGAGAAAGGCCTCAACAACCCTGCGTCTGTCTGACTCATTGCCCTGTGCAGGTGCAATGATGGCAAAGAGATGCATCAGGGTATTAAGTATCTTCTCATTCATCCAGGGGGAGGTTTATCTACCTTGTAATTACAATGTCTGAATTTAATATAACGAAGCGGTCTGCCCTATATTATCCGTAATCTGTCATTATGACATGGATTATCAGTCGTCTCTGCAATGGCAAAAAGATTGCTATTACAGGGAAAACCGGGAAGAGGGATTTTAAGAAATTTCCAATTAAAGCACAGGAATCGGTGCAGAAAGCATTGCCCATGGCCGGCGGCCGTGACGATCAACTGTTAAGGCGGTAAGGGCTTATGAAGAGAGTCTAGTACGGGCTGTTACGTTTGAAGCTCTCAACACAGCTGGTGAGGTCAGGGTAGATATCAAGGGCGGTATGAAGCTGTAGCAGGTCAAAGAGTTCCCGGGCTCGCGGAGTCAGTCCGCAAAGTCTTATGGTGCAATAGTTTGACCGTGCTACACGCAGGGAGTGCAGTATCATTGCAAAAGCTGTACTGTCAAGGAGGTCTACCCCGCCAAGATCTATCACAACCTTTGTGTACGGCAGATCAAACATCCTCATGATGGCCGGCCTGATGTCATCTACATTAAGTGCGTTTATCCTGTCAGTGGTGAAGCTGAGGACCTCAATCCCGTCAACTTTTTCAGAATGTACCATGCCCGGTTATCTGTTTTTGCTGATATAGTCGGTCATCTCGGCAATAACCACTGCGGTATCTTCCTCGAATCTGGCAATGAAGTCCACATATCTCTCCATATGCTCGCCTGCTTTTGCGAACAGCTCGAAATCCTTCAGCATCTTAGAGGTTTCCTCCATACCCATCACGCTCACTGATCCCTTGGCCTTGTGTGCAAGCAGTCCAAGCTCGAGATACTTTTCCTGGACCAGAAGCAGTTTCATCTCCTTAAGGAATTCAGGAATCTGATTGACAAAGATTCCGGCTATCTCTTCCATTGTGGCCATATCTCCTCCGGTGATGTTCACCAGGTAATCAGGATTGAATGTGGTATATTCCATCTGCACAGGTTTGGTAACGGGTACAAATATAGAAATATTGAAACCTTCTGACCATGATTAATGTATGAAAGAGGCCGGGTAAAAATGATTTATTGCAGGTTTTATTTCAGCCGAAAAATCCTACTTTTGCTATAAATCAAAAACTTTTAAAATGAAAAACACTCCGTTTCTTAAGTTCCATGAGGCAAAGGGTGCAAGAATAATCCCGTTTGCCGGCTATAATATGCCTGTTGAGTATACTGGTATTACAGAAGAGCATATTGTGGTGCGAGAGAAGGCAGGGGTTTTTGATGTTTCACATATGGGAGAATTCTGGGTCAACGGTCCGCATGCTTTGGATTTTCTTCAGTATATAACCACAAATGATGTTTCGGCACTTACTGACGGCAAGGTTCAGTACACATGCTTTCCGAACGGCAGGGGAGGCATTGTTGATGACCTGCTGGTTTACCGTCTGACAGCAGAAAAGTACCTCCTGGTGGTCAATGCCGCGAACATTGAAAAAGACTGGGAATGGTGTGTGAAGCATGCCGGACCTTTTGGTATTGAAACCGGGCCGGGCAAGGCAATGCATAATGCCTCGGAATGGACGGCACAGCTGGCAGTACAGGGCCCCCTGGCACTGAAAGCCATGCAGAAGCTTACGGACGAACCGGTAACGGAGATGGAGTATTATACTTTCAAGGTCATGAAATTTGCCGGTATTGATAATGTCATTTTCTCAACTACCGGCTACACTGGCTCAGGCGGTTGCGAGATATATGTAAGGAATGAAGATGCCCCGCGCCTCTGGAAAGAGGTCTTCAGGGCCGGCGAGGAGTTTGGTATCAGGCCGGTAGGATTGGGCGCAAGGGATACACTGCGCCTTGAGATGGGCTTCTGCCTGTATGGTAATGACATCAATGACACCACATCACCTATTGAAGCGGGACTGGGTTGGATAACGAAATTTGTACCCGGCAAGGATTTTATAGACAGGGAACTGCTCCTTAAGCAGAAGGAGGAGGGGACGGAAAGGCGCCTGAAAGGCTTTGTTATGATTGACAAGGGTATCCCCAGGCAGCATTATGAGGTTGTGGATGCATCCGGTAACATCATAGGCGAGGTCACCTCCGGAACAATGTCACCGATGCTTAAACAGGGTATCGGAATGGCATATCTGAACAAGGGCTTCTGGAAAACAGACAGTGAGATACTCATCCGTGTGAGAGGCAGGGATCTGAAGGCTAAGGTTGTTGCGCTACCATTTTACAAGCAGTGACAAGACAACTACATCTGTTCAGGTAATGACGAAATGGGGCCTTGAAATATGTTTTTCTCCTGCGATCTTTGATGCACACGCAGACAGTGAAGCCGTGGTGGTCGTGGTTGACGTACTTAGGGCAACAAGTTCAATATGTACGGCCTTCGCTAACGGTGTAAGTGAGATAATCCCTGTTGCCTCCGTCGGGGAGGCGAGGGAGATGAAGGATAAAGGCTACCTCCTTGCTGCCGAGCGCGACGGTTTTGTGCTTGATTTCGCCGACTTTGGGAACTCACCGTACAATTTCACTGCGGAGAAGGTGAAGGGTAGGACTGTGGCATACAGCACAACCAATGGCACGGGAATCATGAAGCGGGCCTCGGAGTGCCATGACGTGGTTATTGGCTCATATCTCAACTTTTCAGCGCTGTGCACCTGGCTGGAGGGGCAGGAACGGAAAGCGATAATCGTCTGCGCAGGGTGGAAATCAAGGTTCAGTCTTGAAGATGCTGTCTGTGCCGGAGCAATGGCAGAAAGGCTGCTGCTGGGCGGAAAGTTCAAAACCAATTGTGACTCGGTCTATGCCGCGACAGACCTGTGGAAAGAAGCAAAAGATGACCTGATGGGATATATAGAGAAGGCAGCACAGAGATCAAGATTAAGAGACAAGGGCCTTGATGACTGTCTGGAATATTGTCATACATTTGATGTGACGGATGTGATTCCGGCAGTGCGCAACGGGAGGCTGATAGCACTCTGACAGGTGCAGCTGACTCCCGGAACTTAATTGTTGGTGATAAGACAGAGATGATGGAAACCTACTAAACAAAATAAAATTATCGGAAATGAAAAAGCACAATTTTTATGCAGGGCCTTCAATCATGCCTCAGTACACAAACGAGAAGGTGATTGAAGCAATAAAGGATTTTGCAGGAACAGGCCTGTCAATCATGGAGGTGTCTCATCGCAGCAAGGAGTTTGTAGCCGTGATGGACAGTGCCGTTGCAAACGTGAAAGAGCTGCTTGATGTGCCGTCAGGTTATTCAGTCATCTTCATCGGAGGAGGTGCCAGTCTCCAGTTCGCCATGGTGCCTATGAACATGCTCGAAAAGAAGGCCGCATACATCAACACCGGCGAATGGGCAGGGAAAGCCCTGAAGGAGGCAAAATTTTTCGGTGAGGTGGTTGAGGTGGCCTCATCAAAGGACCGTAATTTCAACTATATTCCTAAGGATTATGTTGTTCCGGCTGATGCCGACTATTTTCACATCACCACCAACAATACAATCTTCGGCACGGAATGGAAAAAGGAACCCGATGTTGCAGTTCCGGTTGTGGCAGACATGTCATCAGACATTTTCAGCCGTCCGCTGGATGTCTCGAAATATTCGATCATATACGCCGGTGCACAGAAGAACCTCGCTCCGGCAGGCGTAACATTGGTTATCATCAGGGATTCAGTCCTTGGCAAAGTCACCCGTCCGATACCCACGATGCTGAACTACAGAACACACATCGAGAAGGAATCTATGTTTAATACACCACCTGTAATGCCTGTCTTCGCAGCACTGAAGACTCTAGAGTGGCTGAAGCAGAAGGGTGGGGTCAGCGCCATACACAAGATCAACCTTGAAAAGGCTGCCCTGCTCTATGATGAGATTGAGCGCAACAAGCTGTTCATGGCCACTGTTCCTGATCATGAAGACAGGTCGATCATGAACGTTTGCTTTGTCATGTCAGACAATTACAAAGAGATTGAGAAGGATTTTGCTGCATTTGCAAAGGAGAAGGGCATGGTAGGCATAGAGGGGCACCGTTCCGTAGGCGGCTTCCGTGCATCTCTCTATAACGCCCTGCCAATTGAAAGTGTAAGGGCACTTGTGGAGTGTATGAAGGAATTTAGTAACAGATATTAAATGAGAGTATTATGAAAATACTTGTAGCAACAGACAAGCCGTTTGCGCCTGTCGCAATCACCCTGATGCGCGAGGTTGTAGTCAGGGGAGGACACACCCTGGTCCTTCTGGAGAAGTATAAGACTCCCCGGGAGCTTCATGAGGCAGCCGCAGATGCCGACGCCATGATTGTGCGATCTGATATAGTGGATGCAGCAGTAATTGCGGCTGCACCCAGGCTCAGGATTGTAGTGAGAGCCGGTGCCGGTTATGACAATCTTGATCTTGTAGCATGTACTGCCCGAAATATTGTGGCCATGAATACACCCGGACAGAACTCCAACGCGGTAGCCGAGCTGGCATTTGGCATGATGGTTTATTCTGCCCGCGGCGGATTTGACGGCAAGACCGGATCAGAACTGCTGGGTAAGAGCCTTGGCCTTCATGCCTTCGGCAACGTTGGTAAATGCATGGCACGAATAGCATCAGGCTTTGGCATGAAATGTTATGCCTATGATCCCTTCGTGGATAAAAAATCAATAACCGAAGCAGGTGTAACTACGGTTGATACCGTGGAGGAGCTCTATGCAGCCTGCCAGTATGTGTCACTGCATATACCTGCAAATGACAAAACGAAAAACTCCATCGGGGAGAAGCTGCTCTCACTCATGCCCCAGGGAGCCGTGCTTGTAAATACCGCACGCAAGGAGGTCATCAATGAGGCTGAGCTTGCATTGATGATGGAGAGAAGGAGTGACCTGAAATACCTCTCTGACATCGCTCCGGATAATGCGGCCACTTTTACAGAGAAATTCCCGGGAAGGTTTTTCTTTACACCGAAGAAAATGGGAGCACAGACCGAAGAGGCAAATATAAATGCCGGTGTGGCAGCTGCCACACAGATTGTTACTTTCTTTGCAACAGGTGACGAAACCTACAGAGTGAACAAACCCAAATAAAAATCCGAATCTTTTAATATGGCTGTTGTTAAACCTTTCCGGGGGGTCAGACCTCCGGCCGGTCTGGCGTCGGAGATCGCCTGCCTGCCCTATGATGTCATGAATTCCAGTGAGGCAGCAGTGATGGCACGAGGCAATGAAAAATCGCTGCTTCATATCACCAAATCAGAGATAGACCTGCCGGAGGGCACTGACGTGCATTCCGAAGAGGTGTACCTAAGGGCGGTGGATAACTTCACCGATTGGCAGAAGAGAGGTTGGCTGGTTCAGGACAAACAGGCTCACTTCTACATCTACGCTCAGACGATGAAGGGGCGAACACAGTATGGGATTGTGGGGGCTGCAGCTGTGAGTGATTACCTGTCAGGGGTGATTAAAAAGCACGAGCTCACCCGTCCTGATAAGGAAGAGGACAGAATGGTGCACGTGAGAACCAATAATGCCAATATTGAACCGGTATTTTTCGCATACCCGGCAGTAAAAGAACTTGACACCATTGTTAACCGGATAGTAAAGATAGAGAAGCCGGAATATGACTTCGTTGCCGAGGATGGGATAGGTCACCATTTCTGGGTGGTCCGCGATGAAAAGACCAATGCTTCCATTGAGAAGATATTCTCTGAAAAAGTACCTTTCATCTATGTCGCTGACGGTCATCACCGGACCGCCGCAGCAGCTCTTGTAGGGAAGGAAAAGAGGGAGAAGAACCCACTGCACCGGGGAGATGAGGAGTATAACTTCTTCCTTGCGGTTCATTTCCCTGACAATCAGCTCAGTATAATCGATTATAATCGCGTGGTAAAGGATCTCAACGGCATGACGGCCGGGCAATTTCTTACGAGACTGAATGAATCCTTTGAAATAAGTGAGAAAGGGACAAAAACCTACAGGCCCCGCAAGCTTCATAACTTCGGTATGTACCTTGACGGACAATGGTACAGTCTTACTGCAAAGAAGGGTACTTATGATGATTCCGATCCCATCGGAGTTCTTGATGTAACTATACTCGCAGAAAAGGTGCTTATGCCTCTGCTTGACATTCAGGATCTCAGAAGGTCGAAGCGGATAGACTTTGTTGGTGGCATAAGGGGTCTTGACGAGCTGAAGAGAAGGGTCGACAGCGGCGAGATGAAAGTGGCTTTTGCACTTTACCCGGTCTCGATGAAGCAGCTCATCACGATAGCCGACACCGGAAATATCATGCCTCCCAAGACTACCTGGTTTGAACCTAAGCTAAGAAGCGGGCTTGTGATACACAAACTCGACTGACGGGCAGGGAGGAGGGCAATGAACAGTATCTCTGAGAATATACACAATCTGGTTCAGGAGCTTCCGACGGGTGTCAGACTGGTTGCAGTGACAAAGACCCGTACACCCGGGGAGGCAATGGAGGCTTATAATGCCGGCCTGAGGATATTCGGAGAGAACCGGGTGCCGGAGATGTCATCAAAAATGAACCTGCTGCCCGCTGATATATCATGGCATCTTATCGGACACCTGCAGTCAAACAAGGTCAAACAGGCGGTGGCCGGCGCATCGTTGATAGAATCGGTAGATAGTGTCAGACTGCTGAGATTGATTGAGGCCGAGGCATATGCGCTGGGGAAGACAATCGACTGCCTGTTGCAGTTCCATATCGGGGCCGAGGAGACAAAATCAGGATTCAGCCCTGATGAAGCCATGGAGACAGACTGGGGCATGGTTGCCTCCTCGCTAAGCTCTGCCAGGATTTGTGGCGTGATGGGCATGGCCTCCTTTACCGATGACATGGTCAGGGTCAGGGCGGAATTCAGGGTTCTTACAGGCCTGTTCAGACAGATGCGCGAGGCATATTTCCACACCGACAGCCATTTCCGGGAGATATCGATGGGCATGTCGGGCGACTGGCGGGTAGCAGTGGAAGAGGGAAGTACTATGATACGGGTTGGAACACTTATCTTTGGGGAACGAACAAAAAAAATAATATGAGCAGAATCAATACAAGTTACCTGGGACTCGAACTGAGCAGTCCTGTTATTGCAGGGAGTTCAAATTTCACATCAAAGGTTGAATCAATAGTCGAGGCAGAGGCAGCAGGGGCCGGGGCTGTTGTACTCAAGTCTCTCTTCGAGGAACAGATCGTGTCAATGGCCCATTCTATGTCTGCCAGGGAGTCTTACCCTGAAGCTGACGATTATCTTCAGTATTATACCCGGACCAACAGTGTGGAGACCTATCTTGACCTGGTGGCACGCGCCTGCAAGAGTGTCAAAATACCTGTAATAGCCAGCATCAACTGCTTTTCATCGAAAGGGTGGACCGATTTTGCTGTTGAGATCGAGAAGGCGGGAGCCAGCGCACTGGAGGTGAACATCTTCTTCATTCCTGTTGACAAGCACCAGAGCAGCAGTGAATCTGAGGCGGTCTACTTCAAGGTTATCGATAACCTGAAAAAGAAACTACAGATACCGATAAGTGTCAAGATTGGCCTTCGCTTCTCGAACCTGCTCAACTTCGCATGGCAGATGCACAACCACGGGGCTACAGGTATTGTCATGTTCAACCGGTTCTATGAGCCTGATTTTGACATTATTAATCTGAATGTGGTTCCTGCCTCGGTACTGTCCAATCCGGTTGAGCAGCGCTACGTGCTGCGCTGGGTGGGCATGGTCAGCGCCCAGGATACGAAAATGGATATCTCCGCCTCGACCGGCGTTTATACCGGGGAGGACGCCATTAAATACCTCCTCGCCGGAGCGACAACAGTACAGGTCTGCTCAGCCCTCTATAAGCGTGGCTTCACTGTAATTACAGAAATTAATGAGGCCATACGCAAGTGGATGAATGGCAAGGAATTTAAGAACATCAGCGATTTCAGGGGAAGACTTAACTACAAAAATATTGAGAACCCGTCGCTGTTTGAGAGGTCACAATTCATGAAGCACTACAGTTCATATATTTAGACGCAACCTACAAATTTACTGGCGCATCTCTTCAAGTTATAGTAAGGTCTGTATCCGGCAGCAAATCATTTGTACAGCTGAAAGATTAACCCCTGAGCAGCGTGATGAGCTCCAGGGCAAGCTTTTGCATGGGAGCGTCATACCCCGGAATCTCCTTCTCCAGTTTAATTATGATGCCCGTACGATCTTTGTCACTTATGGTTCCCGCATAATTTTCAAGCACGGTGAAGCATTCAAGAGATGTCATGAAATCACCGGTCATGAATGCATCGGCCAGTGCAACGGCGTATTCCGAATAATCGAGCCCCGATTGCCAGCATGATGAGGCCAGCATTGTACGGGAAGCCTGGTTGCTGACCGACTTCAGTGACTCAATCACTTCTGCCCTGCATGATACCTCCTTCATGTCATTGAAGAATGCCGTTATGATTGATTTAAGTCCTTCATCAGGGGTACTATCGTAGAAAAGAGCCAGTGATCTGATTGCTCCTTCAAAAGGTTCTTCTGCCCGGAGCATACTAATACGGTCGTTTATCTCGTTATACTTTCCGTTGACGAGCATTTTATTAAGCTCCGCCAGTTTCTTGTCAGACTTTAACATGCTTGTGAGTTTTGAACAAAATTATGTCTAATAATAACTTAAAGGCCCATTTGATTAATAAAAAAAAAGTGGTAATTTGGTCGGATGTATGCCTGTGAAATCTAAAAAAAATCAATATGAACAGTAAGCTTAAACTCCTGTCACTGATCCTGGGTGTGACAGCTCTCTCAGTCTGTCTTGTTGCCACATCATGTAAAGGCAGAACAAAGGGCGAGGGAACAAAGGATAAAGGTGAGATAGTCAGTGCCGATGAGCAGACGCTGGAGCAGATAAAAACTGCCGAGAAGGTGTTCAATGCCCTGCCCACCCCGCTTGAGGTTGCTCAGTTGATCAAGGAAGCAGGCGCCAGGTTTGACGCAACACTGCTTAATCCGGTAGAGAACAAGAGCAACTACACCACAAGCAAGAGCATGGCGCTGAACCTGGGCATCTTCGTCTGTGACCTCAGTTTTGCCAGCATGTATGATGAGACCTCACTGCTGGTCAACTATATGGAGGCTGCAGAAGACATGGCCACCGGGCTCGGGATCCTTGATGCCATTGATGAGACAACCATTGAAAGGCTGGAGCAGAATATCAATAACCGTGACGTGATCATGGAGATTGTGTCGGAGACATTCATGAATTCACAGGCTTACCTGGAAGATGATGAGCAGCATGCCGTCGCCGCAACAATAATTACAGGCGGGTTTATTGAAGGGCTCTATATCTCCACCAACATGGTTGACATGAAAAACTTCAAAGGCAACAAACTTGTGGGAACAATCGCTGACCAGAAGATGTCCGTTGATGACCTCATCAGGCTTCTTGAGACTTACAATGAGAACACTGCAATACGAGAGCTGGTAGGTCCGATACGTGAGTTGAAGACGTTGTTTGATAAAATTGAGCGCTCTACTACACCATCATCTGCCCAGTATGACAATACGACAGGAGTAACGGAGATTACCGGCTCGGCCAGAACAGAGTTGAAAGCGGAGACTTTCCTGACAATAAAGGACAAGGTTGCAGAGATCAGAAACTTTTATGTAAAATAGATACCGATGAGACAGCTTATACAGACATTACTTATAACAGTGGTTCTTTCCCTCCTTGTACCGGGGGAGACTGCCGCACAGTGCAAGGGATTTGCCAAGTCGCTCTGCAAGAAAGAGCTTGGCGCTTATCTCCATGACGGTAATTATCATGCTGCCGTGCTTGTTGAAGGCGAAGAGGCTGAACTCTACAAGACATTCTATTCTGACCTGGAGTACCGCCTTGTCATCTGCGGTGCTGACGGCCTGCCCCCGATTGAATTTACGGTGTTGGACGCTACCGGCAAGGTGCTCTTCTCCAACAAGGAAGGAGGGCTGACCAACATCTGGGACTTCAAGCTGGAGGCAAGCCAACAGCTGAAGATTGTTGTGAAGGTATCAACCTTCGGTACACGTGATGAGCTGCCAGCCAGCGGTTGCGTGGCTATAATGTTCGGTTTTAAGGCGAAGTAAAAGCCTGATAGGATAATTTAAAGAGGGTGTCTCGTTGTACAGATGAGCGCCCTTTTTCATTTGAGCGCCTCTCCAATCAATGTCCTGCATTTTACACACAGGCTGGAGCTCTTCTGGTCAATGTCTTCCACGTATGTGCTTGACCTCATGACACATGTTGAAGTGTTGCAGTGTATCAGCCCGAATGTATGCCCCAGCTCATGTATCACCTCCTTGATTGTCCTTGCCATCAGCAGCTCCTCATCCTGTTTCAGGCCGTAGAGCTCATTTCTGAGACGGTATACTGAAGTGATGGCGGTCTGTTGATTAAGTATGGCCTGGCCGAAGATAAATGTAAGAATCGGGATGAACAGATCTACTTTGAAAAGTCCGATCAGCTTTTCATATTCCCAGCCGGTGCACTCCGGGAGATAATGCAGGAGCTTGTTGCCGTCATACTGCCTCCTGCCCGGATTGTAGAAAGGTTCAATATCAAGATAACACTCCTCCGCAATAACACTTCGGTTGAACTCAGTCCCGGTTGCATAGGCGATCTGTCCAAGAAATTCCTTCTCAAAAGGTCCGCAGGAAAGTAATATGATTTTCTTCTCTTTCAATGAGCCGTCATCTTTGGCAGTTACTCCTTCTGCTTCAGATCATATTTCCTGATTTTATTGTAAAGTGTAACCCTGTCAATGTTAAGTGCTCTCGCCGAGCGAGATATATTCCAACCGTACCTTGTAAGAATCTGTTCTATGTGTCTCTTTTCCAGTTCATCAAGGGTCTCCACGGAACTGTTGACGATCTCTTTACCCATTGGCAGGTCCTTCACCCTTATCTCCCTGCCATTGCCTATTACTATTGCGCGCTCAATCATATTCTCGAGTTCCCGTACATTTCCGGGAAATTCAAATTGTTCAAGCTGTCTCAGTGCGGCTGGCTCTATGATAATAATATCACGGCTCATTGATGTGCAGTACTTCTTAATGAAGTGGTTGACCAGCAGAGGTATATCTTCAGTCCTCTCCCGGAGGGGAGGTATGGTGATGTTTACGACATTAAGCCGGTAGAAGAGGTCTTCACGGAATGTGCCATTTTTAACCATGCTTTTGAGATCCCTGTTGGTGGCACAAATGACTCTGAAATCGGATGTTATCTCCCTGTTACCTCCCACCCGGACAAAGCTTTTGGTCTCCAGGACCCTCAACAGTTCAACCTGCATCTTTGGTGAGATTGTAGCAATCTCATCAAGGAAGATTGTGCCGCCGTCGGCCATTTCAAATCTGCCCTTACGGTTAAAGGTGGCACCGGTGAAAGCACCTTTCTCATGCCCGAACAACTCGCTCTCAAGCAGGCTTTCGGTCAATGCTCCGCAGTGGACGCTTATCAGGGGAAAGTACTTTCTGGAAGAGTTTGAGTGGATAGCCCTGGCCACAAGCTCCTTCCCGGTGCCGCTTTCGCCTGTGATGATGACCGACGAGTTGGACTGTGCTACGTTCTCGACCTGCTTCAACACTTTTCCAATTGCTTCACTCTGCCCGATCAGATCATCAATGTCCTCGAGGGTGGTGACCCTGCTCCTGAGGGCTTCGTTTTCTGATCTGAGTGAGATCTGTGCTGCTGCATTGCGTATCAGGTGTGACAGATCATCAGGGTCAAAAGGCTTGGTGATGTAATCGAAAGCACCGTCTTTCAGGGCCTGGACTGCAGTATCAACAGATGCAAATGCGGTCATGATGATCACAATGGAATCCCTGTTCAGCGCTCTGATACGCCTGTGCATCTCCATCCCGTCCATACCGGGCATCTTAATATCTGCCAGTATTATATCAAACTCCTTGTCCTCAAGCAGATGAAGTGCTTTCTTGGCATTCTCGGCACACTCTGCAGCGTACCCGTCTTCGATGAACCAGTTGTATAACGAGTCCCTTACAGACTCCTCGTCATCAACTATCAGAATTGAAATCTTTTCTGCCATGGTTTCCTGCTTATGCTTTACTTATTGGGAAAACAAGTGATATTGTGGTTCCTCTGCCAACGACAGAATCTACCTCTACCTTACCGTTATGGTTCTGTACTATCCCGTGAACTATCGCCAGACCAAGCCCGATACCTCTGGCTTCATGCTTGGTTGAGAAGAAGGGTTCAAAAATATGAGAGATGTCCTCCGGAGCGATTCCTGAACCATTATCAGATATTTCTAGCCTTATTGTATTCATGTCACTGTTTTTTGTCCGGATCACTATCTCACCGTTTTCAGTGACAGCCTCTGATGCATTGACCAGGATTGCTATGCATGCCTGTTTAATCTGGTTTGGACTGCAATAGATAATGTCGTGCCTGGCAGAAAGGTCCGTCAGGAAGGTGATGTTGGCAATCCTGATGTGATGCATCATCAGTTCATAGGTACCCTGCAATATCTCATTGAGGTGCCTCTCCTCAAAATCCTCCTGGTCCTTTCGGGAGAAATCAAGAAGTCCCTTCACAATGTCACCGCAACGCTTAGTCTCCGTTTCAATAAGTTTGAGCTGCCTGAGCATATTTCCCCTTTTTTCCTGGGTTATCTCCTTGTTTTCAAGCTGCTTATAGACAAGTTTTGTGTAGATGAGTATTCCGGACAGGGGATTGTTTATCTCGTGAGCAACAGACGCCGAAAGTTTGCCGAGTGAGGCGATTCTTTCAACGGTTATCAGTTCATTCTGGGCTTCCGACAGCTCTTCTGACTTCTTCTGAACTTTGTACTCAAGCTGTTTCGACCAGTTTTCCAGTTCGTTGGTCGCCCTGTCAATGTGGTCAAGCATGTTGTTGAATGCAATTGAAACCATCTTCATGTCGTCAAGAAGACCGGGACTGATGTCAAGCCTCGTCTTGATCTGACCTGCTGACACGGCTTCACTGGCCGTTATGATGCCGTTCAGCGGATCTTTTATCCTTTTCCTGGTAAACAGAATGAGCATAGCAACTACTATAGCCGTGATAATGAGAGCCATAAAAAAGAAATTTACGGATGACTTCTGCAGTGCATTGTCGAGGTTCTTAAGGGGCATCCTGATGATAAGGGAGCCAAGCACCTCATCATTCTCGCTATGTGCGTGACATGATGCCGTGTAGCACGACAACTCGTTCAGGATAGGTCGCCGGATGAGCATATGTCTCTGTCCGGGCTTTCCGGGATTCATACTGCAATCGCTCTTTTCGTCAATGATCATGTAACTTCTCTCTCTCATAGAGAACATCTCACTGAGATCAGAATGGCATGCTATGCAATCCGGGTTGCTGTGGAACTCTGATTCAGCAGTGAAGGATGAGTATGCGAGATTGTCGTTCTGATCATAAAGGTTCACATCGTCAATGCCGGGCATTGTATTGATGATATCCAGTGTGCTGTGCAGGGTGCTCTTGTCATTCTCAAGCATCGACTTGTAAAGAGAGCCCTCTACAATGGCGCCTACATTGTTCCCGTTCTGTTTGAGGACAGTGTTGAAATAATTAACATACAAAGTCCTGAAGATGATGCTGAATGAGATGAACAGTACGAGCCCGGCAACAGTGATTATGCCTACAACCCTTCCGTAAATAGTTGATCTGAGCCTGAAATAACCCGGGAGTCTCTTGTACCACTTGCTGCCGGAACTCCTTGTATTACCGGTTGTTGTCATTGCGGATGTATTTACCTGTAAAACGATTCGTCATGATCATCAGCCTGCCAGTTCTGGCGGATAATTACTAAGAGTGTGTAAATTTTCTACAAGGTACAAAGAAAATATCTTACCTCCTGATACGGATCGGGATGAACGATCGAATTATTTCAGGAACTCATCCTGGAAGGCATTCCATACCTCTGCCGGCATCGATGCCAGGGGGTTGCCTGCCAGCTCTCCGCCGTCCTGCATATAAACTGCATGCGTCTCCGGGTTGAGCCTGTTTGCTGAAACTGCCATGAAATCCCTGATTCTTTCGAGTTCCTTTTTAAGCCATACGTTGGCATCGGCTGCAAAATGGAATCCGGTAACTTCTCCCATCCAGTCAGCAGGTTTGATGGAACAGACCCATCCCTTTCCATAGGGGTCTTCATGAAGCATTGAAGGATCATCCTGCAGGGCATGATTAAGGCTGGTTATAGTGCCGGAGACCGGTGATGCAATAGCCAGACGCCTGCCATCACGGACAAGTTCGGATATTTCCTCCCCCTTTCTCACAACGTTGCCGGGGTCCCTGAGCATTTTCAGATCAACCGCGCCCGTGAGGTTGAGGAGAAGACTGTTAATGCCTATCCTGGCATCTCCTGACTTCAGCATATGGGTCCACGTATGGTTTTTGCTGAAAAAGATCCCCTGCGGTGCATTCAGCACAGAAGAGGAGAGTGGCCTTGCCTCATTGCCTTTTGTTACCTGCGCCCTCAGCGGCCGGTTCAGGAGTTTCCAGAACGGGATGATCAGAAGGAGGAAAACAATTATTATTATATACTCAATACCTTTTGTGTCAAATATATTCACGTATGAGAATCCATCCATGGCGATAATTCATTAGTTAGTGATTGATTTCAGCTTTTTTGTTGATTAGTGTTTATCATTCCATCCCGGTGCTTCCCTGAGAACCGGCATCCGCCTTATGACCCACCTGAAAATCCATATTTCTGTAAAGATTACAGCGAGGGTGACAGTGATCTCCATCCATGAGGGGTAATAGCGGTCAATTGCATCCCACCTGAAGCCTATGACAGTAATATTCAGCCTGTTGAGAATTATACCGAGCATTGTCATGACCGATGCAATTTTTATCAGTGTGATATTCCTTTTCCTGTAGCTCATAAAGAAGAGGGTCATAGGCAAGAGTACGAAGCCGAGCATTTCTGTAAGATACCAGTATCCCATCGGGGTATCGAGGAGGCTCCACCGCTTTTCATGAACAAAAACAAGTACATGGAGAGTAAAATAGGCAAACATAGCTACAGCGCATATTTTTGAAAGGCTGTGGAGAATGCTTTTATGAGCCTTCTGGTTGGTTTCAGTGATCTGGTCAGAGAAGACCCTGTGGCTTATTGAGCCTTCAAAAATGACCATCGACAGACCTGCAAAAATGCTGGAGACAAAGAACATGACAGGTATGAATTCGGAGTACCACAGGGGGTGTATCTTTTCCTTTGCCATCAGGAACAGCGCACCCAGTCCTGACTGGTGCAATGTGGAGAGGGTAATTCCGAAGATGACTGCGCCCAGAGTCATTCCTGAGAGAATCTTCCTGGCACGTTTTGCCCCCAGCCATTCTGCGATTGCCGGTGAGAATTCAATCAGCGCGGCAACCATGTACAGCAGGAAATGCCAGGCAACAAGGAAGAGTACGGAGCTTGTGCCAAAACTGTTTCCAATGATGGGATTGATCACATTCCAGGGTCTTCCGAGATCCAGCAGAAGTGCTCCCGCATAGAACAGATAGGCAAGAAAGCCGTTGAGCACCGTCACCCTGACTATCGAGTGGTATTTTTTCATGTTGAGGATGTACACCATGAATGTTACCACGTAGGCACCTCCGGCAAAGGCGACGCCGGTGACCACATCAAATCCTATCCACAATCCCCATGGCACCTCCTGGGTGAGGTTTGTTATTGACCCTATCCCTTTCCAGAAGCGTATAACAATCAGTATGATGCCTGTCAGAATTACAGGAACGGATATTATATTAAAGGGGGTAAGCAGCTTTCCTTTCGGCTTCAGCTCGTTAAGTATGAATTTCCAGGTGTTCCTGCTGGCAGGCACTTCCGGGGCGATATAGTTTCCGTTACTCATCGTCATCATTGTTATGGTGGTTATTTTTTGTCGCCTGTTGCAAGCCCAGCAGCAGGGCGGGCCAGAGGACAAATATTGAAGGCACTGCATAGAGAAATCCCTTTGTCAGGGCAGGGTACGATGATTTCTGCAGGGTTGTATTAAAACCCACTTCCCCGAATGGCACGGGTGAAAGATAGAGATAGCCTGTTCCACCGGCTTCATGTTCGCCATAGATATGGTCATAATAAAGCTCGGGATTTTCGTTTATCCTCTTTCTCGCCTCCACAATCAGCTCGCGCCTTGTTCCGAAGACAAGTGCCTCGGTGGGGCACTGTTCTGCGCAGGCGGGCATAAGCCCCTCCTTTATCTTTTCAAGACACATGTCGCATTTCACAATTTCGGGATTGGCGCTGTGGTATTCGAATTTCGGCACGTCGAAAGGACAGGAGACCATGCAATACCGGCACCCCATGCATTTGTTCCCGCGCCATGAGACCGGACCCTCGTCGTTTTTCAGCATTGCTTTTGTCAGGCAGGCCGCCGTGCAGGCAGGGTCATTGCAGTGCATGCATTGTCGCTTCATATATACCTCTCCCTTGCCGGTCTGATAGGCATTTACCACTGTTCGTCTTGTCTCATCAGCTTTGCGCTCCAGTCCGGCTACTGGCACATCCTCGAAGCTGGGGGTAGGCAGGCTATGAGCCTCGGCGCACGCAAACTCACAGCCCTGGCATCCGGCACAACGGGTTGAATCATAGAGAATGCCAAGGAACTCACTTTTATCCCCGCCGGCTGAAGATGCACTGAGCCGGCTGCCGGTGACCAGAGTCACCCCGGTGACTCCCAGTATTTTAAAGAAATCTCGTCTGTCAATACTCATAATATTGGTTAGGTTAGGATTGTATTGGATTGTATTGGATTAATAGGTCGGATCACTTCGGAACATATCACCTCGGCACGTCAAGGAACCTGTTCTGGAATTCTTCCCATATCTCAGGTCCGAACTCCTCGAGGAGCCCCTCTTTGAACTCACCACCGTCCTGAAGGACCACATGGGCATACCTGACGTCATTTACACCCGGCATCATGGCAAGGAAATCCCTGATCCGTGCAAACTCCTCCCTGAGGTACTCGAGATATCTGCCGGCAATGATCAGAAAGCGTGATTCTTTCTCCCAGTTATCGGGTTCGATTGCGTAAACCCAGCCATCATCATACGGAGAACTGTTAATCAGGCCCGTATCAGAGTTCAGCCTCTCATTCCGGGCAACAATGGTTCCGCTTACAGGTGACTGAATATTTAGCTTTTTACCATTCTGAATTACTGACAGCACCTGCTCGCCCTTACGTATCTTATCGCCCGGAGCTTTCATGACGACCCTCGTAATTGAACCCGTTACATGTTGCAGGAAATCATCAATACCCACTCTGACTGTTCCATCCTTTTCCATGAAGGTCCATGAATGACTCTTATCATACAATAGTCCCGCAGGGGCAGCCAGCGACCTCAGGCTGAAGGCTGACATTTGTGCTTTAACGGGTGCTGAATCTTCTTTGATGCCCGCCCGGGTAAAAAGATAAATTGCATATGCCACGAGTGAAACCGCAGCTATAACTGCCAGTAGCCAAAGCCATGCACCTGGTATGGATGCTGCTTTACCTCCTGTTGTGGCTACTGCACTTGTTGATGCCAACGCCTCTCTTTTAATGTTAGCCTCTCCGCGCGCAAGGGCAGTGAATCCTGTTCCTGCAAGGATGCGCTGACCGTCAGCCAGAATGTAGCTGATGAAGTCTGATGGTGCACCCTCGGACGGAGCCGTTGCTGCCGTAGCATAAATATTATTGCAGAGTGACTTCGGATATTTACCGATATATACTGCTCTGCTGAAAGTGCCGTAGTCGGCATAGAACTGCTCGAAATAATCTGATTTTCCATTATTGTTGACATCAATTGGAATTACCCTGATGCCCGCGATAAATTCCTGCCCGTTCTGGCCGGTTATATCCGCAAGCCGGCAGAAGGCAATGCTTCCCGGTTTTTTTTGCAGGAGAACTGGCAGCCCTGCAGTATAAGATGACCTTGAGGCAGTGCAAAGCTCAGGGTTCATTCCGGCAAACTCAGAGAGAGCAGGCAGGAGAGTATTGTCCTCAGGAATATAAACAGTGACCTGGGAGCTGTTTTCATTGCCAAGCAGTCTTCCCCAGGTGAAGCTGCCGTCAGAGGATAAGATTCCTGCAAATTCAGCGGGAGAGATACCGCGTTGGAAGACGATGGCCTGGAATGGATCTGACAGGCTCATCACAGGTACAATAACATCACGGCCCACTACAATCTTCCATCTGGCTGCGTCATCCATGAATCCGGACGACTTACCTGTAATGATCTGTATGTCAGCACCAGAAGCTTTGTCTTGTGTGATCATTATTACTTCCGATCCGGGGTTAGCCATCCTGAATCCTTCAATCCAGGTCGCAACCAGGGCTTCGGTTTCCGGAGCAGATGCAACACTGACTGTATTTATTCTATTCACGGAAGGTTCACTTTTACCACTCCGGGCTGTCACAAGACCTGCCTGCAGCACCAAGAGGCAGACCATTAAAATTTTTACTCTTTTCATATATGTAAGTTTATCATTCTACAAGCAACTTATTGGACCCCCCAGTCCAATTAGCGTGCCAATAGTTGTAACAATAACAGAATGAGATATATACGGAATTTTGTAGTGTCGGACTAAAATAGTAAAGTGTTGATAAAATATACACTAAGATCAGTAAAACTTCTTAAAATACATGTAAACAGACACATAGAACAATGTGTAAAATATATACATATGTTGAAAAAATCAACTATGCGGCATAAGTCAGTTTTATAAAAAGCATATAATCAGTTTAATACGCTAAATGAGATTGAAATTGTTGCCATTTTGTATCAAATAACTTAAACAGGGTGGTACGGATTTTTGCTTTAATTATATTTGTTGAGGCTGCCGACGGCTGCTGGCATATGGCAAAAACGCCCCGCAGCCATTCAGGAAATGGCTGACCGGGTAAACTGAAATGTTTCGCACATAAACAACCACTGATGAAAGGACCAGACAATCAAATAATTGTCATTTTTGGTGGCCGGGGAGACCTTGCTATGCGGAAAATCGTTCCGGCTCTCTATGCACTATATAATCAGGGTCTTATGCCTGAAGGCTATGCTGTTTTGGCCACCGGCCGGGACCAGATAACAGATGATGCTTACAGGGAAGAGATACAGAATTCAGTGAAAGAGGCAGCCGGGGGGAAGGAGACTAAGGATTATTCTGATTTTGTCTCTTCATTTTATTACACCAGACTTGATCCCTCTGTTGCCGGCGATTATAACAGCCTTCCTGACAAGCTGGAGATGTTAAGGCAGAAGGCAGGATCACGCGGCAACACCCTTTTTTATCTGTCCATCCCTCCGGTGCTTTACAAGGTGATACCCCGTAATCTTGCATTGCAGGGGCTTAACAATGAGGGTGACGGTTGGAAGAGAATGATAATCGAGAAACCCTTCGGATATGATTATGCCAGTGCCGTGACCCTGAACAAGTTACTTCTGGAGCACTGGAATGAGAGCCAGGTCTACCGCATTGATCATTATCTGGGTAAGGAGACCGTTCAGAATATCCTTGTAACCAGATTTTCAAACGGGATCTATGAGCCTTTATGGAACCGCAACTATGTACACCATGTGGAGATCACCTCGTCAGAGAGCCTGGGTGTGGAGATGCGCGGAGCATATTACGAGGGTGCCGGGGCATTGCGTGACATGGTTCAGAATCACCTCCTTCACCTGGTAGGGTTCATTGCCATGGAACCACCCTCATCAATAGATTCCACGTCAATCAGAAATGAACTTGTGAAGGTATTTGAGTCGCTCAGGCCGTTAAAGAGCGAAGAGGCAGGCAATATGGCTATCCGGGGACAGTATACCGGGGCCCATGTCAGGGGAGAGTGGCTGAAGGGATACCGCGAGGAGGATAATGTGAGCCCCTCCTCCATGACCGAGACCTTCGCGGCATTGAAGTTTTATATTGACAACTGGAGATGGGGCGGGGTGCCTTTCTACATCAGGACGGGCAAGCGACTGCCGACACGAGTCACTGAGGCCGTCATTCACTTCAAGCCTACACCGCACTATCTTTTCTCTGGAGAGAGTGTATGTGATGGCTGCAATCAGCTGATAATAAGGATACAACCCGACGAAGGCATACTTCTCAAATTCGGGATGAAGATTCCCGGCGCCGGGTTCAAAGTCAAGAACGTCAATATGGACTTCCATTACTCCGACTTTGCGGTTGAAAGGATCCCTGATGCTTACGAGCGACTCATTTATGACTGTATGAACGGTGATTCCACCCTGTACACGAGGTCTGACGCTGTACTGGCCGCCTGGAAATTCCTTGATCCGGTGATTGAAGCATGGCAGAACGATTACTCGGTCGCTCTTTACGGCTATCCGGCCGGTACCTGGGGACCCGAACACGCTGATGACCTGATAGAGCAGCCTGAGCTTACCTGGAGATATCCCTGTAAAAATCTTGCCGATGATGGTGTTTATTGCGAATTATAATTAGTTTTATATCCTGATTGCCCAAACCATGTCACATTCAGTCAGAGTTTTCCCCGATCCAGAAGCCCTGGCCCAAAGCATTGCAACGATACTGATCAGAGATCTGGATCGAATCGAGGCTGATCAATTTTACACCGTTGCTTTATCCGGAGGAACAACGCCTGAGTATATATATCGCTACCTGTCAGATAATTATTCCCGGAGGATAAGCTGGGATAAGCTCCTGGTCTTCTGGGGCGATGAGAGATGTGTGCCACCGGAGGAAAGTGAGAGCAACTACCGGATGGCCTACGAGAGCCTTCTTCAGAATGTTCCCATTCCTGACGCAAACGTCTTCAGGATACGAGGTGAGAATGATCCTGTAACGGAAGCAAAGCAATACTCAGATATTGTCAGCAGTGTGGTGCCATTCTATAATGGTATCCCGCAGTTCGACCTCATGCTCCTCGGACTGGGCGACGACGGCCATACTGCCTCTATTTTTCCTGACAGGCCTGACCTGCTGACCACCTCGCAGCTTTATGACGTTGCGACAAGGCCTGGCACACGCCAGAAAAGGATTACTGCAACAGGCAGGCTCATTAACAACTCCTCCAGGATATATTTTATAGTTACAGGCAGGCAGAAGGCCACTATTGTTTCGGAGATCATTGAGGCGAAGGGTGGATCGGACAGGTATCCAGCCTCGATGGTTAACCCGGGCCCGGGACAGCTGGTCTGGTTGCTTGACAGTGAGGCAGCAGCACTGATAAAATCATGAAATCAAACATAAAAGTAACACAAAAGGTATGATTATTGGAATTTTAAAAGAAACCGGGAATGAAAACAGGGTAGCGATTCTTCCCTCCGAAACAGCAGCCCTGTTAAAGCTTAAGCTTGAACTGATGGTGGAAGAGGGCGCGGGCGCCAAAGCCTTTGCCTCTGACGATGAGTACCGCTCAGCGGGTGCAACCACAGCCGGAAGAAAAGAGATCATCGCGAAGTCTGATTTGCTCTTCACCGTTAATCCGCCTCTGATTGATGATGTCAGTTCCTTCAGGGAGGGCCAGATGATCTTCACTGTGCTTGACCCCGTAGAGAACAGGGAGTGGATTGAAAGGGTCAGGCCCAGGGGCGTTACGGTTCTTGCCCTTGACCTGGTGCCGAGGATCACCAGGGCGCAGTCGATGGATATCCTCTCATCAATGGCCACAGTATCAGGTTACAAGGCAGTCCTTGCTGCAGCTTCAATGCTGCCCCGGTTCTTCCCCATGTTCATGTCGGCCGCTGGCACCATCAAACCGGCACGGATGCTTATCCTTGGTGCAGGGGTGGCAGGATTGCAGGCCATAGCCGTTGCACGGAAGCTGGGCGCAGTGGTGGAGGTGTTTGACGTAAGGTCAGCAGTGAAGGAGGAGGTGAAAAGTCTCGGCGGAAAGTTTATTGAGGTGGAGGGAGCAGTGGAGGACGCTGCTGCCGGTGGTTATGCCGTTGAGCAGACAGAGGATTTCAAGAGGAGGCAGCAGGAACTGATACAACAGCGGGCGGCAGCAGCAGACGTGGTTATTGCCACAGCCCAGATACCCGGAAGAAGAGCCCCTCTGCTGATTATCAAAGAGACGGTGGGCAAAATGAAACCCGGATCGGTGATAATAGACCTGGCAGCCTCCTCCGGTGGCAATTGCGAGCTTACCGTCAACGGAACTACCGTGGTGAACAATGGCGTAAGAATTGTCGGGAAGTCAGACTACCCTTCTGACATGCCGGCAGACGCCAGTAAGATGTTCGGGAACAATATCATCAACCTGCTGAAGATAATGGTTGACAAAGAGGGGCGGGTGGTACCCGATATGAACGATGAAATAATCAAGGGGACAACCGCGGTTCATGCAGGTGAATACGTCAGCCCCAGAATAATACAAATACTTGAAATAAAACAGACTGTATAATGGAAGGATTTCTTGAATTTTTTATGGCAAACAGAGGCATCATCTACATGGTGATACTCTCAGTATTCCTGGGTATTGAGGTGATAAGCCACGTCCCGGCCATTCTTCACACCCCCCTGATGTCAGGAGCCAATGCCATTCACGGGGTGGTGATCATCGGAGCGATAATCGTTATGGGGCATGCCGAAACAACCGGTGCAATGATACTCGGGTTTCTGGCAGTTGTCCTTGGCACCCTGAATGTTGTCGGCGGTTTCGTCGTCACCGACAGGATGCTGGAGATGTTTAAAAAGAAGAAGTAACATTAACAATCAAATTGTATTTTTTATAGAACAGTTACCAGTCAGATTCAAATATTTGCAAAATGAATGATCTCTTTCAGTTTTCAACAGAAATCTCCATTCTTGAGATAACCTATATCCTCGCTTCAGTACTTTTTATTATTGGTTTGAAGAAGTTAAGTCACCCTCTGACCGCCAGGAGGGGAAACCTGCTTGCAGCTGCCGGTATGGTAATGGCCATTGTGGCAACCATTCTATTTCACAGGAAGGATGGGATGCCGATCGGTAACGTAGGGTGGATCCTTGCCGCCATTGCGATAGGAACCGCCATCGGGTGGGTCATAGCAAAAAAGGTAAAGATGACTGCCATGCCTCAGCTGGTCTCATTCTTCAACGGTATGGGAGGAGCTGCTGCTGCGCTCATATCGATGATGGAGTTTCCTCATGTCAGCGCTGAGCTGATCGCAAAAAGTGGCATGGCCAACGGACACGTGCTGGCTATATTGCTCGGCCTGGTGATCGGAACGGTTTCCTGGGCAGGCAGTATGATAGCATTCGGAAAACTCGATGGCTGGATCGGCGACCTGAGGGTCAGGGCAATGAAATATGTCAACCTGACAATACTTACAGTCATCATTGGGTTCGTGGTATATATCATGACGCGTGACGTACAGACATCAGCCGAGCTGGTGCCAATGATGATAGTACTGTTTGTGATTTCAATGGCTTACGGGGTACTCTTCGTGATGCCTATCGGGGGCGCAGACATGCCGGTAGTGATCTCCCTGCTCAACTCGTTCACGGGTGTGGCAGCGGCAATGGGCGGGTTCCTTTACAACAACCAGGCCATGCTGACAGGTGGTATCCTCGTCGGATCAGCCGGAACGATTCTGACAATATTGATGTGCAAGGCCATGAACAGGTCGCTCCTCAACGTCATTGTCGGGGTGTTTGGTGGCGGGGGTGAGGCAGTGGCAAGCGCCGGTGGTGCCATCAAGGAGGTCTCGGTGTCGGATGCTGCAGTACTGCTGAGCTATTCAAAGAAGGTGGTTATTGTTCCCGGGTACGGGCTTGCCGTAGCCCAGGCACAGCATATATGCCATGAACTCGATAAGCTTCTCGATGAGAAAGGGGTGGAGGTGAAGTATGCAATCCACCCGGTTGCAGGGCGCATGCCGGGACACATGAATGTATTGCTTGCTGAAGCCGATGTTCCATATGAACAGCTTATTGAGAGTGATGAGATCAATCCTGATCTTCCCAACACTGATGTTCTTGTAGTCATCGGGGCCAATGACGTTGTCAACCCGGCTGCTGAGGATGATCCCTCAAGCCCGATATACGGAATGCCCATTGTCAAGGCCCGCGATGCGAGGAACATAATTGTCATGAAACGGGGGATGGGCAAGGGCTATGCTGCCATTGAGAACAGCCTCTTCTTCAATGACAAGACCCGGATGCTCTTCGGCGATGCCAAGTCAACTCTGCAGGCCCTTGTCAATGAGGTGAAGGCCCTGTAGGGCCAGTCCTCAGTCTTCAGTCTACAGTCTTCAGTCAATCAATTAGTTAATGCCTGCCGACTGTGGATTGCCGACTGCTGACTGGTTTTGACTGCCGACTGGTGACTGCTGATTGCCGACTATGGTCATCTGGATTGTTTCTGAATAACATGGGAGATGTGTCCCCAATACTTTTTGTGGAACTTCAGGCTGTTTTTGTCAAGCATGGAATGAATCGTCTGAGGAGTATCCTCCGGGGCAAATTTAACCTTTGTACGGTCTTCATATAGAGCAGACACCTCAGGGTGAAACTGCACGGAGAAGACATTAGGATACTTCAGATGGCGAATACCTTCAATCACCCTGCCGTCATCTGACAGTGCCGTCACCTCGAAACAGGTTGCGACATCCTTTACTGACTGGTGGTGGCTGCTGTAAACCAGTGGCCGGAACTTCTTTGAAACCTTCACGGTGCCTCCGAAGAAACTGTTGTCGGTGAACCTTACCGGATGGATATTTGTGCCCATGAAGTCCGGATCGTCCCTGATAATCTGCCAGTAATTGCGGTGAAGGTTCGGACGGTCAATCGTGACAGTACTCTCTGCATTGTAACTCTCATAGATCTGAGCCGGGATGTCCTGATACAGCGTTCCGCCTGCCGCAACGTTCATCGACTGCATGCCGAGGCAGAACCCTGTAACCATATAGTCGGGGTTTTCCTTCAGAAGAGGTGTGAAGGTTGCATTACGGGTTCCCCCAAGGAGGTGGAACAGGAAGCTGACCTCAAAGTAGTGGCGGCCGCGATCGGTTGTTTCTGAATACCAGTTCTCCTCACCGTAAACAGTGGGAGGAATATCCTGTCCGCCGAAGAATATTGCTCCGACAGAGTTTTCAAAAATCTTCCGGAAATCGTCACTGCAGGGATTTAGTTTATAAACCATTTCTTCCTTAAGATTACCCTTCACTTCATGCAGATGCCAGGAGGTCAGCCCGTTAGCTGCTAAATGGTCAGCCGACTTTGTGAAATCATACTCCTGGCTTGAATGGTAAACTCCCACCAGGTTGATTTTTCCCAAATCGATGTTCAGGAGTCTGTTCTTTAGCAGGAACTCCACCACCCCGATATTGCCGACCGTAGGGTTCACCATAATAAGATATTCCTTATCGTGACTGAACTCCTCCCTGAAAAAGTCCTGGGGATAGAGTGAGATTGCCAGAGAGAGGAATGCCAGGGTTAAAAGCAGTTTTTTCATGGGACGTTTATTTATACGGTAAATGTAAATCTTAATCCAACACTATGCGCTCACCCTCGGTGAGATATCTTGTTTTAGGATTATCACGGTTGAAGGAGACCATCAGGTCATAAAGAGCCGGTACCTGTTGCGACAACCGGTTGAGAATATCATCCGGGATTGTTGTGCGGCTGAACGGAACAACCTTTACATATTCCTGGATATTCCCGGGAGTGCGTCCGTACTTGTAATCGTAGGTAAACGAGCCGTCTTCGCGCAGTTCAACATTCTTATTCAGAACGTTCGGCACGCTGATGTAGAATTCGTTGGCCCCGCCTGTATTGCTGTTGAGGAGCTCTTTCCCGGAGAGGTGGCTGTAGAGCTGATCGGCAACAACCGCAGCCGGGTTGACTATGATCAGATCCTCAGCTATGAGTGACCGGTAAATGTAAACTCCGTTCTCGGTGTAATCTCTGAGGCGGTTGAACTCATTGCGGAATGTCTCTTCGAAAAATGGATAATGAGTACAAGCCAGTACAACCGAATTCAGTGGGAGGGCGTCGGGAGTGTTCCTGATTTTCTCCATGAGACTGACAACATGAAATGCTATGTAGTTTTCAACTGAGTTGATCTGAATATTTCCAGGTGAGGAAGCTTCACCGTCAAAGAGCAGGGCGCCGTTCTCGAGGTCAAATTCATAACGGCTCCACAGTGCCGGGTCTATCTTCATCTCACCTGTTCCGGTATCTGAAGGTCCTTTGTAGCCCTGGCGGGGAGTAGTGGCTTTCCTGTCGATTGCCTCCGCACTTTCGTCGATTGCCTCAGCGATCCCTATTCCTGCCTGCTGGAAGATATTTATTGTCTCCTCCTGACCGTCTTCCCTGTTGACTTTATGTATTGTCTCCGGGTAGGCACCTGATTTCACGGTGCCGTCAGTAGCCATTACGGCTATGCTGCCGTTCTCACCCGGTGAGAAATTGCCAAAGGCTCCCTTTGCCCCGGCATCGATGACGCCGATGACGCCGATATCGCAGCCTGCCTCTTCAAGAAAGTGTTTAATTGTGTCAAGAGCATACGCTGTTGCCGTGTTGCATGCAATCACTATCGCCTTTACCTGGCTTTTGTCAGTCTCGTAATTCCGCGAACCGGCATTCCGGTAATACCTGTTCCCGAGCAGAAACTGAACATCCTTGATCACATGTTCTATGAGAAGAGCCGTGTTGTTTTCCAGGGCGTAGCTGCCGTATGGCATATTGGCAAGGTCTCCAAGGAAAACATAAGATTCATTCGTCAGTCCATCATGCTCAAAGATATCGGCCAGAACTGAAAGTCCTCCGGTTCCGGAATCGAATACCCCTATGGGCAGCGAACTGTTACCTGTCGGGTATTCTTCGAAGTCGATATAAAAAAAGCTCTTTCGGTCATCCCGAATAACATCCTGAATTGTGGCATGATGGCCGCAGGATATGGCAATAATGGCAAGGAGACCTGTGATGACTGTTAATTTCCGGTTGACGGCGCGTTTCATAACCGATGGATTAAGAAAAGTTTGAGAGTTTGAATTTAGCATCTTGCCCTGATATTATCAATCATTTATGTTGAGGAACAATCACTGGTCAAAATTAAATTACCAATCTGTGCAGGATAAATCAAAAAACCATTACTTTTGTTTCGTCATTTCACGAAATGAATGGAAGCGAAGCAGACAAGGAAGAAATATTACACAACTGATCAGGAGAAACTTGCCAGGTATGGCAAAGCTCTGTCACATCCGGTACGTGTATTTGTGATGGATTTCCTGGTCAATAATCTTGACAAGTGCTGTTATAGCGGAGACATGGCCGAAGAACTGCCCATTGCACGGTCAACACTGTCGGAACATCTCAAGGAGCTTAAGAAAGCAGGATTGATACAGGGCGAAATTAATCCTCCGTATATCAAATATTGCATAAACCGCGAGAATTGGGACGAGGCAAAATTATTACTGAACAATTTTTTCAGGAGATAAAAAATTTAATATAGTATTTCGACGTTTTACGAAATATAGTAAGAGGAATAGAAATGGAAATTAAAATTCTGGGCCCGGGTTGCCCGAAATGTAAAACACTTGAGAAACTGACCCGTGAAGTTGTTGAACAGAACGGTATCGAAGCTACCGTAACCAAAGTTGAAGATATTGTTGCCATTATGAATTACGGTGTTATGACAACACCGGCACTTGTGGTCAATGAGAAGGTTGTTCTGAAGGGACGGATACCCTCTGCTGATGAGCTTAAGAAATTATTACTCAACTAAATAATGATAGAGCAATGAAAAAGGTAATCTGGATTTCAATAATTGTTGTCGCTCTGGCTGCTTTTCTGGCATTCAGGCCGGATAGAAAAGCCGATGTAAGTTCTGACCCTACTGCAAATGCGGCAGATAAAATAGAGGTATTTTATTTTCACTTCTCACGCAGGTGTGTTACATGTATTGCAGTTGAAAATAAGACGCAGGAGGCAATTGTTGCGCTTTATCCTGGAGAATACAGTAAAGGCCTCATTACATTTTCCTCGGTAAATCTTGAGGATGAGAAGAGCAAACCCCTTGCGGAGAAGGCAGAGGTCACGGGTCAGGCGCTGGTCATAATGAGCGGAGAATTCAGAAAGGATCTTACAGCCGAGGGTTTCATGTATGCCAACAATAACTTTGAAAAGTTAAAAGCTGAGATTAAAAAGACAGTTGATCCCCTTATAAAAGAGATCAAATAATTCATGGAACTTCTTCAACGGATTCTGGAGAATTCACAATATGCATTTATAACAGCGGCAATTCTGGGGCTGATGACTGCCATCAGCCCCTGCCCGCTGGCTACCAATATATCGGCAATTGGTTTCATCAGCCGTGATCTGACCGACCGTCGGAGGGTCTTTTTAAACGGCCTGGTTTATACTCTCGGAAGAGCCATAACTTATGTTGGTATCGCGTTGATCATATTCTTTGGCGCCAGCCAGATGGATATCTCCGGCTGGTTCCAGAGATGGGGCGAGAAACTGTTGGGTCCGGTTCTGATTCTGATAGGTCTGTTTATGCTCGACTTCATAAAACTTAAGCTTCCGGGAGGCATGGGATCGATTACGGAGAGAATAGGGGAGAAGGGCAGGAAGAGTTATCTGAACACACTGCTGCTTGGTATTCTTTTCGCCATGGCCTTCTGCCCATACAGTGGCGTTCTGTATTTCGTAATGCTCATGCCAATGACAGTAGCGAGCCCTGAAGGTCTTTATCTTCCGGTGATTTTTGCCATCGCAACCGGTATACCCGTGATCATCTTCGCATGGTTACTGGCGTATGCAGTCAGTAATGTAGGCAAGATGTACAGCACTATCAAGACCTTCGAGATCTGGTTCAGAAGGGTGGTGGCCATCGTTTTCATTGGAGTAGGTATATATTATATTATCACAACCTTATTATAAAAAAAATTTAAAATTGCATTTCGGGTTTTCACGAAATGATAATCTTAACTTAAAATGGAGCTGAAGAAAGAACTGAAGATCCTTCTGTGGATCAGTGTAGTATTTGTATTTGCGTTTTTCATGCCAATTGAAAGCGCTCGTTTCAACACTGCTATTGCTGCAACTTTCGATCTTGTTAAGTGGTATGCAAGGGAGCATGTGATTTTATGTCTTCTTCCTGCATTCTTCATTGCAGGTGTCATCTCGGTATTTGTCAGCCAGGGGTCGGTAATAAAGTATTTCGGAGCCAATGCAAAAAAATGGCTGGCCTATACAGTGGCTGCAGTTTCCGGGACAATACTGGCAGTCTGCTCATGTACCATTCTTCCGCTTTTTTCAAGTATTCACAAGCGCGGTGCCGGTCTCGGTCCGGCCATCGCTTTTCTCTATTCCGGCCCGGCTATCAATATTCTGGCAATCATTCTGACAGCCCGCATCCTTGGATTTGAGATGGGGGTAGCCCGTGTCATTGGCGCTGTTGTATTCAGCGTGGTGATTGGGCTGATAATGTCATTGATCTACCGTAAGGAAGAGAAGCAGAAGAGAGAAGATCAGATGAACCTGATAGTTGAGCCCGAACGGAGACCGATGTGGCAGACCATGACGCACTTCTTTACCCTGGTCATTATTTTGGTCTTTGCCAACTGGGGCAGTCCGGCCGCTGATGATACCTCAAGTGCCTGGTATTATATCTTTACATACAAATGGTATATAACGGGATTTTTCAGCTTTGTCCTGGCATGGTCACTTATAAAAATTCTTAAGATCAAATGGCAGTGGGTTCTTGCCGCGGTAGTTGTAACCGTGATTTCGGTGCTCCTGTCGAACGCCTTCATTGAAAGTGCGAAGCTGAGACCACTGGTACCGGTGATTGTGGGAATAGTAGCGTTAAGTGTAATAACGCTTCTCGATAAGCAGGACGATGAAAACCGCGAGTGGACGCTCTCTACATGGGGTTTTGCAAAGCAGATAATGCCCCTCCTTGCAATCGGGGTTGTGATCGCCGGTTTTCTCCTGGGGTCGACCCATGACGGACAGAGTATCCCCGGTGTTATACCGAATGAATGGATCGCAAAACTTGTCGGAGGAAACTCCGTATTATCAAACTTCTTTGCATCAATAGTTGGCGCATTCATGTACTTCGCCACCCTGACAGAGGTGCCGATACTCCAGGGACTGATAGCCTCCGGTATGGGTAAGGGTCCTGCTCTGGCGCTGCTGCTTGCCGGCCCTTCACTCTCACTGCCTAATATGCTGGTTATAAGAGGTATTATCGGAAATCAAAAGACTGCAGTATACGTCAGCCTTGTTGTTGTAATGGCGACAATATCAGGTCTTATATATGGATCAATCTTTTAAAATGATTAACCATGCTTGACATCAAAGTACTGGGCCCTGGATGCACGAACTGCGTCAGGCTCGAAAAACTCGTAAGGGAAGTCCTCGAAGAAAACAACCTCGAGGCCACTGTTGAAAAGCTGATCACTTTTGATGATTTTGCCAGATTCGGAGTAATTATTACCCCTGCACTGGTTGTCAACGGGAAGGTTCTCATCCAGGGAAAGGTGCCCACAAAGCACACCCTGGTGCACTGGCTGACAGAGCAGCCTAACATGTAAATTAAAGTGATTAATATACCATGAAGAAATTTCAATATCTCGACGATAAAACGATTGAGCTGGCCGGAGTGGCTGCCTCGGTTGCAGGAGGCTGTTGGTCCTGCCTTGATTACCATTTCAAAAAAGCCCTGGAGGTGGGGTGTACTACTGACCAGCTCGGAGAAGTCATTGAACTGGGCAAGATGATCAAAGAGCGGCCTTTAAAGGATATTTATGATCAGGCTGAAAAGTTGATTAAAAAGGAATTAAAATAGGTAATTATGGAAATGGGACTAAAAATTCAGATCGTCAGCTGCAGCGGGGCTTCCAACACCGGCAAATACACGGATGATATTGCACGCAGGCTGGCAGCAGCAGGTCATGCGAATATGATTTGTCTTGCAAAGGTGGCTATCGACGATGAACCTCTCATAAACAGTATCAAATCAAAAAGCCTTCCTGTTGTGGTGCTTGACGGCTGCCCTTCCAACTGCGCCGAGGTGATAATGGGCAGGGCAGACATAACAGATATTATCCATCTCAATACAACCGACTTCGGTATAATTAAGGGCAAAACCTCCGTAACTGAAGATAAAATTACGGAAATTGCAGACTATATTAAAAATTTGAATCATGAGAATAACTAAGACAATCGCAGGTGTAGCCCTGTCTTTATCTATGATGTTCATCCTGACCAACTGTACCGGTCAGAAATCGGATAAAGCGGGTACGAAGCCAGTCACACAACCGGAGGCAACAGCTGAACAACCTGCCACAACAGATGCAAGTACTGCAAAATACAAGGTGACGTTCATTGAACTCGGCTCAGTGCGTTGTATACCTTGCCAGCAGATGCAGCCGATAATGGACACAATAAGGGTCAGGTATCCAAAGCAGGTAAATGTGGTCTTTCACGATGTATGGACTCAGCAGGGTGCTCCGTTTGCAGACAAATTCGGTGTAAGCGCCATACCAACCCAGGTTTTCCTGGATGAAAACGGGCAGGAGTATTTCCGTCATGTGGGCTTTTTTCCTCTTGAGGAACTCGTCAAAATTTTGAACCAAAAAGGTGTAAAATAGTTAACAACAAAAAACGGATTGAGACACTGCCAGGTATTGTACAGGGCGCAGTGCCTCAATCCGTATGCATTTCAAAATAGAAGGGATCCGGAAATTATTTATTCGCCGTATGCTTACTGCACTTTGCCGGATCACATTTTGCATCGGGGCCAGCTTTGTCACAACCAGCCTTGCAAGCCGGGTCACATTTGCCTTCCTTGCATTTTGCGGGATCACAGTTCATGTCTGCATGTTTGACATTAGAACCCGGAATGGGAGCCTCACCGGCTGCTGTTTCGCAGGTTGCTGCGGAAGGACACTTTGAGCAGTCTTTTACGGCCTCCGTTTTGGCCTTCTTATCCTTCTTTTCATCGCTCTGGGCGTTGACTGTCGTTAAGACAACGAAAGCAAGTATTACAAGAGCTGAAATTCCAAAGATTACTTTCTTCATGACTTTAAGAGTTTTTGTTTGGGTCAAAATTAAAGAGACAGTTTTATAATCAGGTTATACCGTCGTTAAATCGTGTTATACCGATGTTAAATCTTGATATGTATTACGAAATCTCTGTATTTTTGAGAAGATGAAAAGGTCAAGGATACAACTGACAATTCTAATTCTGGTTTTTGGAGCACTGTTTGCCCTGACTGCTATTCAGTTCTCGTGGATAATGAAAGCAGCCAGAATGCAGGAGGCGCAGTTCAACCACAGCGTCGAAATGGCAATGAACAGAATTGTCGAGAACCTGTCACAGAACGAGGAAATCTGCAGCGAGGTCAATAACTGCCTGAGACACGGGAGGCATGAATCATGCATGCTTGTCATGAAGACCAGGGAAGAATGGGAAAACATGGAATCCTTGATCAGGCAGGATCTTAATTTCTACGGAATTGGCCTGGACTTTGAATTTGATATAATTGATGCCGGTCGGTCAACACAAATTCCTCAGGCAAAGAATACATACTTCAGCAACGGTCTGGAAGAGATGCTTGAGAGATCAGGCTATAAACTCAGTCTCAGGTTTCCTGAGAAACGCGACTTCATTCTCGCCCAGATGGGAGACATCTTTATCTTCTCACTGCTTCTTTTGCTTCTTGTATCCATCTCGTTCATAATTATATATAACTTCTACAGGAAGGAGAGGTTCCTGTCTGAGAGCATTGTTGATTTCGTGAATAATGTAACTCATGAATTTAAAACCCCGCTGACCAACATATCACTTGCCAACAGCATGCTCTCTAAAAATGAAAAGGTGGAGAGCGATGAAAAGCTATCTTTTTATTCATCTATAATAAAGACTGAACAGGTTAAGCTGAATGAGAAAGTTGAAAAGCTGTTGAAAACAGACTTTGCCGGAATTGATAGATTTCAGGCTTCAGAAGAGATCGATGCAGCAGCAGTTGCGGACAATATTCTAGAGACCTTCAGGGTTCAGGTTGAGCAAAAAGGAGGGCAGATCGCTATTGAAAGGGAGGGAAGCCGTTTCACTGTTACAGGCAACATCGACTTGTTTCATATTGCCCTTGGTAACCTGGTTGATAACGCTGTAAAGTATTCAGTTCAGCCACCTGAGATTTTAATCAGATTAGCCTCATCTGAACGTAAACTGGTCATTGAAATCGAGGACAACGGTCCGGGGATTTCAAAGGAATACAGGGATAAGGTTTTTGAGAAATACTTCCGAGTACCCGCAGGCAATACTCACAGTGTTGACGGCTTTGGCCTGGGCCTTTACCAGGTGGAGGGGATAATCTCAAAGATGAAGGGTAACATAAGGATCAATAACAGGAAGGAGGGAGGACTGTCGGTCACCCTTGAGATTCCGCTGGCAGCAGCTAATGGTTGACAATTTTAAAAATACCAGGATCCTCCTGGTGGAGGATGATGTCAATCTGGGGTTTTTACTGGTTGACTTCCTCGAGTCATACGGATTTGAAGTGAAACTGTACCGCGATGGTCTGTCCGCTTTGCAGGGATTCACTAAAACGGGAGCCGACTTTTGTTTAATAGATATAATGCTTCCAGGGATTGACGGCTTTACTTTAACCGGAAAGATCAAGGAGATTAATAGTAATGTGCCGGTAATAATACTCTCTGCGCGGTCTCTCAAGGAAGATAAGATAACGGGCTTCCGGCTAGGGGTAGATGACTATATCACGAAGCCGTTTGAAGAGGAAGAACTGCTATACAGGATCAGGGCGGTGCTGAACAGGATGAAACATCCCTTAAGAGATTCCGATACAGAGATCTCAGTCCTAAGGATAGGCAAAATTTTATTTGATCCGCAGAATCTTTTGCTGACCAACGGATGTGATTCGCAGAGAATTACAATAAAGGAAAGTCGGATACTTAATAAGCTTGCCGGCTCATTGAACAATGTCGTAACCCGCGATGAGATAATGATTGAAGTATGGGGTGAAGCCGATTACTACACTGGGAGGAGCCTGGACGTCTTTATCTCCAAACTGAGAAGTTATCTAAGAACGGATACATCAGTGCAGATAATTACAATCCCGACACTTGGCTACAGGTTAGAGGTAAAAGGTTAGATTAACCATCTTGCCATCAGGTTGCTGGCATAGATCGCAGCACTAAAACAACTACGGCAGGATGAACATAGCATCATGGTCAAACCTTGACGACTGGAAGATAATTCTTTATCTGTTTCCGGTTGACGGGATGAAACTGAAATTTAGTTATTACCTTATTAAAATACCTGCACCTGAAGAAATTGCCCTTCTCGGGACCATTAATATGCAAGAAGTTAATCATCATCTGGGTGATGAATTTAATATATTTACCGATTATCAGATCAATAAAAAAATGAAGTTTACAGGAGCATTTGGCTGGTTTGGCACAGGGGAAATTGAACCTGTCAACGGTGAAGCTGTTGGAAATTCAACATGGGCATCCATTCAGATTACATTTGCACTGAATACACATTTGAACTAATATCAAATAAAACGCACGATATGTTTTGGCAACTATTGAATTTAATTAAATAAATACAAAAACCCCGACAACTATTATGAAATTCAAACTTAGACAAGACGGTGAATGGCACTGGCTGACCGGAGGCATTGTTGTATCCTTGTTATCCATAGCCTCATATGTGCTTTTCGAAAAACTGAGCTACAAGGATTATCCGTTTGGCATTACCGCAGGCGTAGGATACATTGCATCTTTATTTAAATTTTTATTCTCGTCCCTGGCTGACAACCCGGTAATTCAGAAGAACTGGAACAGTCCGGCATCATTTGTAGAGTTTATTATGCTGTTTGGCATTGCCATTGGTGCCTTTATAGCGGCTAAGCGAAGTGGCAGTTTTTCACCTGAAGTGATCCCGGCAGTATGGGAGAAATACCACGGCCCAAATATCTGGAAAAGGTTCATTGTTGTATTTGTCGGAGGGTTCTGCCTGGGACTGGGAACCATGCTCGCATCGGGCTGCACAACGGGTAATATCCTTCAGGGCTGGGCCCACCTTTCGCTGGGCAGCATGGTAGCCGGAGCATCATTCTTTGTCTCCGGAATTATTGTTGTTAAAATTCTATACCGTAAAACAGGAGGGCGTTAGTCATGATGTTACAGTTTATAATTGGATTGGTAATGGGTCTTATCTTCGGGTATACCCTTCAGAGAACAGGTATCACGAAATACCCGAGAGTAACTGGAATGCTGATGCTTAAGGACTTTAAAATACTCAAGTTCATGCTTACTGCAGTGACATTCTCCATGATTGGGTTCTATATATTGGGAGGCGTGGGAGTCATAACCCTCCATCCGAAGCCTCTTGACTGGGGTAAACTGGTCGGAGGACTTATCTTCGGGGCAGGTATGGGCTTACTTGGCTACTGTCCGGGAACAATGATCGCAAGGATAGGTGAAGTAAAAAAGGATGCTTGGATTGGACTCGCAGGTATGGTTGCCGGCATTCTGTTTTTTGCGGTAAGCAGCGGTTTCTTCAGGACCCGCTTTACATCCAAATCTATCAACGGCGACATTTCGGTTGCACTCGGGATCAGCCCGTGGATAATAGTCCCTGTTGCTGCAGCTCTTTTTATAACTATCATATACTTTGCCAATAAAGTTGATGATTACAGGAAGAACTTCTGACGGAATAAGATTAAGGGAGAGTCTCTGCCGGATGTTCTTCCTTCATTTCTTTGCCTGTGATATTCCCGGTTAACCAGAGCGCCGACACCGGGAATTTGCCTGGCCTGAAGTGGACATTATACAAGTGCCAGAAGAGCAGAACGGTCACAGCCACGATGGCTGCCAAATTGATCACAAGCGGCTCAATAAGGCTTTTTCTCATCGCAGGTCAGATATAATAATTGTCAGATTGTATTTCGTAAATATACGAAATGATTATATTTGAAAATTAATATCCGGCACGGATTTGAAGTTTGGTTTTCATCACGTCAGGTTACAGAATGACAGATTTATTTCATAATAAAGGCTTTGTGAGCTCAGGCTTCAGGAATCTTTCACCACGTGAGGCTTTTGCCGAGGCTGCAGAGGGAGGTGCTCTTATTGTGGATGTGAGGGAGCCGAGACTGACCGGATACAAGAACTTCGATGTTCCACGGCTGGTTCATATGCCTAAAAGCATATTTGAACAGGAGTATATTAAACTACCACGCGAATTGCCACTTATAATAGCAGACTCAGTCGGGCTGAGGAGTCACGAGGTGATGGAGTTCCTTATTAACAGAGGATTTGAGAACATTGCAAATCTTGCGGGAGGGATAGTGGAGTGGGAGCAGGACGGCATGCCACTTAAGATTGATATTACTGAACAACTGAGCGGATCATGCGTTTGTCAGTTGAGGCCACGACAAAAAGGGCAATAGGCAGTAGGAATAAAGAATTGATAATAAGTTTATTAGGCTGAGACAGACACGGAGGCGGCTTTACAGACTTTTGACGTTATGGACTTTACATACTTCCGACTATAGACCTTCAGACATAAAATGGAAACTGATAACAAATGAAAATACTGATTCTATGCACGGGAAACAGCTGCCGAAGCCAGATGGCGCACGGCTTCCTGCAGTCTTTTGACGATAAGCTATACGTAAGATCAGGCGGCACCGAGCCGGCAACGCACATAAATCCCAGGGCCGTTGAGGTAATGGCTGACCTCGGAATTGATATCAGCCAGCACAAACCTCACCTGGTTGATGAATACCTTGAAGAGGAGTGGGATTATGTTATTACAGTATGCGATCACGCAAATGAAACATGTCCTGCATTCTTCGGTAAAGTGAAGCACCGCCTCCACCTCGGATTTGAAGACCCTTCTCATGCTACGGGAACTCCCGGATTCATCCACAGTGAGTATATCAGAGTCCGTGATGAGATCCGTGAAACATTCTTCGGTTTTTATCAAAACAACATAAAAAAGTAAAAATGGATCCTTCAGACCTTAAACTCATTGTTCAGAAAAAGTATTCGGAGATTGCCACAGCCTCCGGAAGTGATAAGAGCCAGTCATGTTGTACCGGCGGATGCTGTTCTCCCGAAACCTACACCACCTTCAATGAAGACTACAGCCATCTCGAGGGTTACAATCCCGATGCCGATCTTAGCCTGGGGTGCGGCATACCGGTTGAATTTGCCCGGATAAAGCCGGGTGACCATATTCTCGACCTCGGAAGTGGTGCGGGTAACGACTGTTTTATTGCAAGGGCGCTTACCGGAGAAGAGGGTTTTGTCACGGGAATTGACTTCACCGAGGCGATGGTTGCCAAGGCTGAGGAGAACTCCAGGAGACTGGGATACACAAATGTCGGATTTGTCAGGGGAGATATTGAAGAGATGCCGCTGCCTGACAACAGTTTTGATATCGTTGTTTCCAACTGTGTGCTGAACCTCGTGCCTGACAAACGAAAGGCATTCGGAGAGATCATGAGAGTGCTGAAACCCGGGGGGCATTTCTGCGTCTCAGATGTGGTAATCAGGGGCACCCTTTCAGACAGTGCGCGTACTGATGCTGAACTCTATGCGGGCTGTGTCTCCGGCGCATCGTCCATGGACGAATACCTGAACATCATTCGTCAGAGCGGTTTTTCTGACCTTACAATACACAAAGAAAAGAAGATTGAGCTTCCGGACGATATTCTTTCCGGTTCAGAGGGTGAGAACGGGTCAGGAGTTTACAGCATCACTCTCACAGGTCGAAAGTCTGAAGGTCAAAAGGTCTGAAGCTCTGAAGGTCAGAAGGTCTGAAGGTCAAAAGGTCTTGCGGTCTAAGTGTCTGATT
>CAYVYM010000003.1:16072-79739 GCA_964455705.1 uncultured Rikenella sp. | reverse complement strand
TCTGAAGGTCAGAAGGTCTGAAGGTCAAAAGGTCTTGCGGTCTAAGTGTCTGATTCTTAATTCTTAATTCCCAAACTCCACTTCAATGCCCTCAAAAAAGCGTCTCAGGTTGCTCGACAGGTATCTTACACTGTGGATCATGCTGGCAATGATGGCCGGCGTAGTAATCGGATGGCTGAGCCCGGAGATTTCCGGATTCTGGAACAGCCTCTCAAGCGGAACAACCAACATCCCCATCGCCGTCGGGTTGATTGTGATGATGTACCCGCCGCTCGCGAAGGTTAAGTACGAAGAACTGCCAGATGTTTTCAGGAACACAAAGATTCTGGGGCTCTCGCTGGTTCAGAACTGGGTGATAGGTCCCATTCTGATGTTCCTCCTGGCAATACTGTTTTTGAGGTTTAACGTCGACTACATGTATGGGCTGATCCTGATCGGTCTGGCCCGGTGTATAGCCATGGTGATCGTCTGGAACGACCTGGCAAAGGGCGATACGCAGTATGCAGCAGGACTGGTGGCGTTCAACTCGATATTCCAGGTTCTCTTTTTCTCAGTATACGCATATGTCTTTATCGCTGTACTGCCCGGATGGTTCGGTTTGCCGGTCAATGACGCCGTTGAGCAGATAACAATCGGCCAGATTGCGGAAAGTGTCTTTATATATCTGGGAATACCCTTCATCGCCGGGTTCCTGACCAGGTTCATCCTGATCAGGGTGAAGAGCAAGGAGTGGTACCATACGAAGTTCATCCCGAAGATCAGTCCGCTTACGCTGATAGCATTGCTGTTCACCATTTTCGTGATGTTCTCACTGAAGGGTGAGTATATTGTGAAAATTCCGCTTGACGTGGTTCGCATTGCCATCCCGCTCGTTATTTATTTCGTTGTTATGTTCTTTGTCTCCTTCTTCATGAGCAGGAAGGCAGGGGCAAATTACGAGCAGACTACAACCTTATCATTCACAGCAGCGAGCAATAATTTTGAACTTGCAATTGCAGTTGCTATTGCGGTTTTCGGTATCAATTCCGGAGAGGCTTTTGCAGCAGTGATCGGTCCGCTCGTTGAGGTACCGGTAATGATAGGGCTGGTCAACGTGGCTCTGTGGATGAAGACGAAATACTTCAAGCCCGGGCCGGTAGTAAACTAAAATTTCAGCACGGCAGGTCCGCTGAAAACCGATTCATCTCCGGATTTCAACATTTTACAGGACAAGTTTATGCAACCCGGAGGCAAGCCTGGTCCAGAGCGCTGTTATTGGAATCAGGACAGTGTTGATTATTTCCTTCTGAACAGCCGGGGAATAAATTTCGGGACTTCCCTCTGATAAGTTGAGTAATCAGGGTATTTGTCGCTGCTGATTTTCTCTGTCATCATCGAGCTGCCGATGAACAGGATCACCAGGAGAACCGGCCCTATAAGCGTGAAATTTATCCATTGTCCGGAAGCAGCTACACCGAAGAGATAGAAACTGATCCAGATAGCCTGTTCGGAGGCAAAGTTGGGATGACGGACAAATTTCCACAGACCTTCCGTCAGGAATCCCTTCCGGAGTGATTCGCCAAGCACCGGGTCATCTTCGGTTAAACTTCGTTTTGCATTCTGGAACCTGAACTGCTGGTTGTCTGCTATGGTTTCGGTTATGATGAACAGCAGCATCAGCGCTGCAGCTATGAGGTCAGTCGCACCCAGCGGGGCATCATTATACATTGCCGCCATCAGCAGGGGGGTGGAGAAGAGCAGGATAAGCAGGTTCTGATAAAATGAGATGAAGAACAGGTTGAACAGTCCGAACCGTAACCGGCCTTTCAGTGCGGGGCTATCCCTCAGGATCTTCCACCTGTAATCTTCCTCACCCTGCCAGGGAATAATACTGTAACCACCCTTGCGATAGAAGTTGAAACTCAACCTTAAACCCCAAATTGTCACCAGGATCGCCATGAGGAATATTCTGGCCGATGGATAGGCTGCAACAGTCAGCCATCCGTAGGCCAGCGGCACCAGGCTCCAGAGCTTGTCAACCTGACTGTAGTTTCGGGTTATCTCACTCACGATGAAACAAACCAGCACAACAACAATCATCAGACTGACCCATGATGAAACCAGGCTTTGAAACTGAGGCTCAAATCCTGCAAGGAAATCATAGGATATCGAAGAGATTGACAGTTGGCTCATCTTAATTACTAATTTAGTCCCAAAGATTAAAAAAAAATCATTTAATCAAAGTGCTTCAAAAAAATGAGAGGAATTTTCAAAGTGTCTGATGCAGCAAGTTGGCTGATTATCACTATACTGACTGCAGGTACTTTTTACGGATGCAAAGACCAGTCAGGAACAGTGGCAGAAACCAGCGCCGGACCGGACATCAGTGATCTGGCTATGACGGATGATCTGAGAAGGGTGTTTTCAGAAAGACGGAGCAGGATGATGGGCCAGGTTGAGGAGGGAATTGTCATAATCAGCTCGGGGAGTTATCCCTCAGGAGGCCATTGCGAGTACAGGGTGAATGACAACTTCTTCTGGCTCACCGGCTTTGACCAGCCAATGAGCGTGGCTGTCATCCATAAAAATATGCCTGATTCATTCACCCTGTATCTCCGCGGGAGAACCAGGCGTGATATAATCTATAACGGTGGTATACAGGGGAATGAGGAGATCATTGCTGCATATGGTGCTGACTCTATCGTTCCATACGGAGAGTTAGCCGGCCTGATTCAGCAAAGCATCACCAATGGCACTCCGGTCTACATCGATTTCAAAGACAGGATGCTAAGGGGCAGCCTTATTTCTGAAGCCGGCAAGCAGCGCAAGCCGGAAACGCTTATCAGGGACGTCGCATCAGTCATCGAGGATATGAGGGTTATCAAGGATGAGGTTGAGATTTCAAGAATGCAGAAGGCCATAGACATAACGGGTGAGGCTTTTACAAATGCCTGTGATATCTGCCAGCCAGGTATGTACGAGTTTGAGATAGAAGCCATGATTGAGTACACCTTCCGCCGGAACGGTTCGGCCGGACCGGCTTTCTCTTCAATCACTGGCTCAGGGCCCAATACTGTGACACTCCACTATTCAGAAAACAACAGGATAATGGAGTATGGCGACCTGCTTCTCATGGATATAGGTGCAGAATATGGTTATTATGCTGCTGACATCTCAAGGACGATACCGGTTAACGGAAGATTTACGAAGGAGCAGCGGGAGATTTACGATCTGGTTCTGAAAGCGCAGGAAGCAGCTATTCAAGAATTGCAACCCGGTAAACCTCTCTATGCCGGCCATCCTGAAGCTACCTCTCTCATTGCCCGTGGTCTCTTTGACCTGGGGTTGCTGACAGACACGGCATCAGTCTGGCAGAAGGAGTTCTATACGATTTACCAGATCAACCATTACCTCGGACTGAATGTCCATGATGTAGGAAGCTACGGTTTACCCGGTGCATTTATCCGCGAGTATATTGCCGTGGACACTGCCATAGGCAGGCCGCTTGAAGCTGGCATGGTCCTGACTGTGGAACCAGGAATATACCTGAGGGAGAACGGATTGGGCCAGCTCTATGAAACCTTTGGCGGCAGGGTGAGTGATGAAGAGATAGCAGAATTTATTGACCGTGTTTCTCCTGTATATGAAAAATACGAAAATATCGGGGTCAGGATAGAGGATGATGTCCTGCTCACAGAAACCGGGAATGTCGTCCTCTCGAAGGACATCCCGAAGGAAGCGGATGAAATTGAAAAGTTGATGAGCCGTAAAGCCCGCCGGTGATTAACGTTCGGCCCACTATTGCCTGACTTTCGACTTTTGACTTTTGACTTTCGACTTAAGGTACTTTGCCGTATATGATGTCTCGCACTTAACCAGTTGCTCCGGCGTGCCTTCAAAGACAACGTAGCCCCCTTTCTCACCACCCTCCGGGCCGAGGTCAATGACCCAGTCGGCACACTTGATCACCTCCATGTTGTGTTCGATGAGTATCACCGAGTGGCCGTGATCGACGAGAGCATTGAGTGATTTCATCAGCTTACTGATATCGTGAAAATGGAGCCCGGTGGTTGGCTCGTCGAAAACGAACAGCATTTTTTCATTGCTCTTCTCCTGGGCAAGGTAAAACGCCAGCTTCACTCGCTGGCTCTCTCCGCCGGAGAGGGTTGAAGATGACTGGCCCAGCCTGACATAGCCCAGCCCCACGTCCGCCAGTGGCCTCAGCCTGTCAGCTATTTTTTTACAGGCTTTGTCTTTGCACGTGCCGAAGAACTCTATAGCCTCATCGATTGTCATCTCCAGGACGTCATAAATATTCTTGCCACGGAATTTCACATCGAGGATATCACGTTTGTAGCGCATCCCCTTGCATGCCTCGCATGTCAGCTCCACGTCGGCCATGAACTGCATTTCGACTCTTATGACACCCTCACCCTGGCACTCTTCGCACCGTCCGCCTTCCACATTGAATGAAAAGTGGGCCGGTTTGAAGCCCGACTGCACGGCAGCCTGCTGGTCGGCGAAGAGTTTGCGTATCTCATCGAAGGCTTTCAGGTAGGTCACGGGGTTGGAGCGGCTCGACCTGCCTATCGGGTTCTGGTCTATCAGCTCCACAGCCGTGATACTTGAAATATCGCCCTCCAGAGCCGCGCAGCGCCCTGCCTTTATGCCATTATTGCCCAGCCTTGAGGAGAGGGCATTGAAGAGTATGTCATGTACCAGTGTGCTCTTCCCGGAACCGCTGACTCCTGTGACTGCTGTGATTGTGTGCAGGGGAAATTTCACATCAATATCCTTCAGGTTATTCTCACGTGCCCCCCTGACTCCTATATAGCTGTGCCACTTCCGGCGCATGGCAGGCTCCTCTATGCGCATGGCTCCGGTCATGTAGGCTGCAGTGAGTGATTTGTTATTCTCCGAGAAGTCAACGCCTCCCTGGTAGATAATTTCTCCTCCATGTGTGCCGGCTGCCGGTCCAAGGTCAATGATCTGGTCAGCCGCCCTGATGATCTCCTCCTCATGTTCAACAACGATCACTGTATTACCCAGGTCGCGAAGTTCCCTGAGAACACTAACAAGCAGGTTGGTATCTCGTGGGTGGAGCCCGATACTCGGTTCATCGAGGATATAAAGCGAACCGACAAGGCTGCTGCCCAGAGAGGTGGCCAGGTTGATGCGCTGCGATTCTCCGCCCGAGAGAGTATTGGAGAGCCTGTCGAGTGTCAGGTACGAGAGGCCCACACTAACAAGAAATCCCAGTCGCTGCTGTATCTCCTTCAGCAGGCGTCCGGCAGTCTCCCTCTCCTGGCCGTTGAGGGTCAGGTGTTCAAAAAACTCATAGGCTTCGCTGACGGGCATGGAGGTTATCTCCGTTATTGCTCTGCCGCCAATCTTCACCCATGCGGCCTCTTTGCGAAGTCTTCGGCCTTCGCAGGAGGGGCAGACACGCTTTCCCCTGTAGCGGCTGAGCATGACCCTGTACTGTATCCTGTATTTCTTCTCCTCGAGATGCCCGAAGAACTGGTTCAATCCGAAGAAATACCTGTTACCGCTCCATACCAGCGCTTTCTGTTCGGGAGAGAGCTTGTACCAGGGTTTATGTATCGGGAAGTCGAACTTGTCAGCGCTGTATATCAGTCTCTCCTTCCATAGCTTCATGGTGTCGCCTCTCCAGCAGGCGATGGCATCATCATATACCGAGAGGTTTTCATCAGGGATGACCAGGTTCTCATCAATGCCGATGATTTTTCCGTAACCCTCGCATACCGGGCATGCTCCCAGGGGTGAGTTGAAACTGAAGAGATGTTCAGTCGGCTCCTCAAAGGTTATCCCGTCCTCCTCAAACTTATCCGAGAATATGATAGTCTGGGTTGTCTCTTCATCAGTAACAGTGAGTGTTATATGGCCGCGTCCGGTCATAAATGCAGTCTGGACGGAGTCAGCGGTGCGGCTCATGTCCTCAGGAGCATGCCCGGCGGCGAACCTGTCGATGATAAGATCAATGGTGTCCAGGGCTCCTATCAGTCCGGCAGTGGTATCTTCATCAAGGCGAACAATGCCTTTCTCAGTACTGATCCGGTTATAACCCTGTTTAAGAAGGAACTGCATGAACTCGGCCGGTTCAACATTCCCGGGTACAGGCAGTGGTACCGTCAGTACCACCCGGGTCTCTGCCGTTAGTTTTGTCAGGTAGTTCACGACATCATCGACAGTATGTTTGCGCACCTCGCGCCCCGAGACAGGAGATATGGTACGTCCCACGCGTGACCACAGGAGTCTCAGGTAATCATGTATCTCTGTTGATGTGCCTACCGTTGACCTGGGGTTACGGGTATTGACCTTCTGCTCAATAGCAATGGCCGGTGGTATGCCGTTTATGAAATCGACGTCGGGCTTGTTCATTCTTCCCAGGAACTGCCTGGCATATGATGAGAGGCTCTCCACATAGCGCCGCTGACCCTCGGCATAAATGGTATCAAAGGCGAGTGACGACTTGCCTGAACCGGATACACCGGTAATAACAACCAGGTTGTTTCTCGGAATGGAAAGGGTAATATCCTTAAGGTTATGGACACGCGCTCCCTTTATCTCAATATTGCCCTTCATTATCACTCCGTTGGTAAGTTGGCAAAATTAGTGATTTTGCATTTATTTTTGTTTTCTTTGTAGTTGTAAGAAATGAAACAAAGAGGGGGACCCCCCCGTATAAGACCACAGAAACAAACAAATGAAACAAAGGAGGAAGCCTATCGTATAACTCTACTCGCAACCATTAATAGAGTTAAATATGAAGAGCAAATTAACCGATTATGAGCTTATTACAGGCTACATGAACGGTAACGAGAGAAGCATCGAGCTGCTCATCCTCCGACACAAAAGTAAGGTCTATTCGTATATCAGCCTTTACATTCGTAACAGGGACCTGGCAGATGACGTTTTCCAGGATACTTTCCTGAAAGTTGTTCAGTCGATCCGCGCCGGACGATACCAGGATGACGGGAAGTTCATATCATGGGTCATGAGGATAGCACACAATCTGATTATAGACCATTTCAGGCATGAAAAGCAGATGGGTATAGTGCTCAATGATGATTATGAAACAGACCTTTTCAATTCGCGGAGTCTTGCCGATGATAATGTTGAAGATGTCCTTGTCCGCCGCCAGGTGATGCGTGACGTGAGGCGACTCATTGGCGGACTGCCTGAAGATCAGCGCGAAGTGGTTATCATGCGCCACTATGCCGGAATGAGCTTCAAGGAAATTGCTGACATGACCGGGGTAAGCATCAATACTGCGCTTGGAAGGATGAGATACGCACTTATCAACATGCGCAAAATCATGACTGAAAAAAATATTACCCTTTCAATCAGCTGATACAATTTTCTGAGTAAGAGTGGCGTTTCTCTAGTATGAGAACAAGAACGCCTATGGATAAGAACTCTACCCTCTTACTCTCTTATTTAGAAATAACAAATACCCCTTCAGACCTGGTTGCAGATGCTTTTGGCATTGACGTCGCATTGGGAATCCTGCTTCCCGATATGGAAGGTCAGCCTTCTGATGAGGTTATTAACAGGCTATTCGAAAAGATCAGAAAAGACAAAACTGTACCCTGAGCCGGGTTTCCGGCTTGAATATAATGAGGCTTTCTTCGGGAAGCCTTATTTGTTTTATCCCTTTTACGACTCATCATATATCTGTGATGATTTTTTTACCTTCGCAAAGTATAAAATACTACTAAGCAGTTTGTCCGGTAAAAATATCAGTTTGAAAAAGCGTAATATGAAACCCACATGATTAACCACAATCACAAACACTAATAAATATAATTTACAGGCATGTGTGGTTTTCCCGCTTAGGCGGGACAAGCTATCATACCCTTAAAATCAAAATCTATTATGATGAAAAAGTACCTGTTCCTTATGATCGCAGTTCTGACCGCCTGTTCCACCCCTGAAAAGAAGGGAAAGGAGTCTGTTGCCGGTTTCATTGATGAAGCCATGATTAAAAGTTCTGTTGAGATAATATGGGCAGCGCAGCCTTCTGCAGATCCTCTGCTTCTTGAGAAAGGAGTGAGGCATGCCTCTTCACTCTGGAGGGCAGAAGACGGCACTCCGGAGGAGTTTTCAGAGTTTGTTACCGCAAATTATATCTCTGATCAGGATAAACGGAAGGCTGTCTTCCTTAAGATAAGCAACTATTTTGAATCGCTGGGAGGAAATATGAATGAGATAACCCTTGATCTGCGAAAAGTTCTTGATGAGGCTGTTGGAGAGATAGATGAGATTGACCGCATGTTTGGCAACTACTCGGTGGGGGCGCATTTGCAGACCGACTTCTACAGTAACAAGATAGCTTTTGTGATTGCCCTCAACTTCCCCTACTATACCCTTGCAGAGAAGGAGGAACTGGGTGCGGCATGGAGCCGCGAAGAGTGGGCCATGGCTCGTCTCGGCGACCAGTTTGTCTCACGCGTGCCGGCCGAACTCAACCAGGCGGCAGGGGTGGCAATGGGTAACGCGGAGATGTATATTGCCGAATACAATATATTTATGGGGAAACTGCGCACCGATGACGGTCAGCAGCTCTTTCCGGATGACATGATACTACTGTCTCACTGGAACCTGCGCGACGAGATTAAGTCAAATTATGCCGACAGCGTTAAAGGCCCACAAAAGCAGGAGATTGTATACAAGGTTATGGAGCGGATCATCGGGCAGGAGATTCCCGGGAAAGTTGTCAATAACCCCGAATATGAATGGGCCCCCTATTCCAATAAGGTAACGAAGGATGGCACGGAGGTTATACTTGAGGCTGAGCCTGATACCCGCTACTCACACCTATTGAATATTTTCAACTCAGAAAAGGCAATCGACCCATACGTTCCGGGCATGAACACTGCCATACTCCGTAGTTTCTCAGGCGGTATGGAGATTTCACAGGAAGATGCGGAAACCCTGTTTAATGAATACCTGAGCTCTCCACAGTTGAAGACACTTGCCTCAATGATAAAAGAGAGGCTGGGACGCGACCTCCGGCCTTATGATATATGGTATGACGGATTCAAATCAAGGAGCACGATACCCGAGGAGTTGCTTACCTCAAAGACCTCAACTCTTTATCCTGACCCTGCCGCTTTCAGGGCCGGCATGCCTGCCATGCTGGTAAAACTCGGATGGCCGGTTGAAAGAGCGAAGTACATTTCGGACAGGATTGTGGTGGACCCTGCCCGCGGATCAGGCCATGCATGGGGCGCTGGAATGAAGGGGGCAGTATCACATCTCAGAACCCGCATATCCGACAAGGGAATGGACTACAAAGGATATAATATTGCTGTCCATGAGTTCGGTCATAACGTGGAGCAGACAATATCACTGTACGATGTTGACTATCACCTCCTCTCGGGCGTTCCAAACACCGCATTCACGGAGGCAACGGCGTTCCTCTTCCAGGATCGCGACCTGATGCTCCTCGGGATGAAGGAGGATAATCCTGAAAAGGAGAAGCTGCAGACTCTTGACGCTGCATGGTCGCTGATGGAGATAGTGGGAGTCAGCATGGTGGAGATGAAGATATGGAAATGGCTCTATGAGAACCCGCAGGCAACACCCGCTCAGCTTAAGGAACAGACAATCAATATAGCGACAGATGTATGGAACAAACACTTTGCACCCGTGATGGGAGTGAGTGACTCACCGCTGCTGGCCATCTACTCACATATGATAAATGTGCCTCTTTACCTGCAGAACTATGCTTACGGGCAGATAATTCAGTTTCAGATAGAAGATCACCTGAAAGGAAAGGATTTTTCTGATGAGATAGACCGCATGTACAGTCTTGGACGCCTGACACCGCAGCACTGGATGAACCAGGCCGCGGGAGTAAAGATTTCTGCTCAACCGATTCTCAGGGCTCTCGATGAGGCACTGAAATAATATAGTAACCTGTAGTGGTGATGAAGTTCCGGAGACCCGCAATTTTTCCCAGGAACTGAGGCAGCCGCAGGGGTTTGAGTCCGAATTTAACCTCAAAATTCGGGTTGATGATCCAGAGGGATTTTTTCGCAATGAAAAATCCCTCTTTTTTTATGGCTCTCTCGAACCTTCCGATATTTATACCGGTATCCTTTATCTCAAGCAACCCCTCTGTCCGGGCAGGACTCTCCCCGGCAGAAAGAAGCAGCCTGCGGTACACGGCCCGCGGCAGAAGATGTATCCACGGCATTTTAGAGAGCAACCTGCTGTCACACATCTGCTGATGCCCGCCGAAGGGATTGTTCCAGGGTGGGAAGGCAATGAAGATCACGCCGCCGGGATTCAGAAACCTCCTGACGAAGCCGATGAATCGTTCCTGATCATGAATATGTTCCAGGACATCACGCATCATTATTATATCGAAGGTGCCGGCTGAGTCCGAGTCATAGATATCCGCTGCCGTGAACTCAATCCTGTCACCGTCCGGGATGGCAGAGTAGAAACTGCGGGCATTCTCAATCTTGCTTTCTGAAAGGTCTATGCCTGCTATTCGTGCGCATCCGGCTTCGAGAAAGGGGAGGAGGTTACCTCCTTCACCACACCCGATCTCAAGTACGGAGACCGAACCATTTACAGGCAAAATGCTCTCAATGAATGGAATGACATGCTTCGAAGTAGTGTGCGACTGCTCCCTGAAATACAATTCCCTGTCGGTATGACGATCATGCATGATCCAAAAGTAAATTTTTTTTCTGTTTTTCTTGACTTGTGTAATTAAAAGTAATATCTTTATGATATCAAAATAATATCATAAAACATGAAAGAAGAAAAGATTTTCAAAGCCTCATCAGGATACCTCTTCCTGTTGATCGGACTGCTGGTACTGGGAGCAGTTGTTCTTGCATTTATGAATGAGATTATCTGGTTGGGAGTTGTGCTGATGCTTCTGAGCCTGTTGATTTTTCCCGGACTGATGGTTGTCAATCCGAATGAATCAATGGTGATGGTGCTCTTCGGGGCATACAGGGGTACCGTCAAAACCAACGGGTTCTGGTGGGCAGTGCCGTTCTATGTACGCAAAAAGATCTCTTTGCGGGCCCGTAACTTTGACAGTGATCCCATCAAGGTCAATGACAAGAACGGGAACCCTATCAAGATCGGGTTTGTACTTGTCTGGAAGGTAGAGAACACCTACAAGGCTGCTTTTGATGTTGACAATTACGAACATTTTGTTCTTGTACAGAGTGATGCTGCTCTTCGCAAGCTGGCAGGTCTTTATCCCTATGACAACTGGGAAGGCCATGAACAGGAGATGACCCTTCGCAGCGGCGGTGAAGAGGTAAATGATGAGCTGGAGCGTGAGATAAGGGAGAGGCTGTTGATTGCCGGTATCAATGTTATTGAGGCAAGGATCAATTACATAGCCTACTCTGAGGAGATCGCAGGCGCTATGCTTCGCCGCCAGCAGGCAACAGCTGTTGTTGCGGCACGGTTCAAGATAGTTGAAGGTGCTGTTTCAATGGTTGAGATGGCACTGGAGCAACTTTCAATTAAGGGCATTATTGACCTTGACGAGGAAAAGAAGGCTGCAATGGTCAGTAATCTAATGGTGGTGCTGTGCGGTGACAAAGATCCTAACCCTATCATCAACACCGGCACACTGCAACATTAGTCATGCAGAAGAAGTCGTTCATCATACGGATTGATCCGGACAAGCTGGGTGCCATTGAGAAATGGGCCTCTGACGAGTTCCGCAGCACCAACGGTCAGATAGAATGGATCCTTGACCAGGCACTGCGCAAGTCCGGACGTCTTAAGGTGAAAAAGGATAACAAAAACAATGACAGCAATGAAAAATGAAATACCGGTTCTCAGGTATACCTGCCCGAAATGCGGAGGAAAGAAGTACGGTGTAAAAGGCGTGGTAATTCAGCACAGCCAGTTCAGCCAGATCTTCAGCCTGCCGGGTTCACGTTATACGGCGGTCACATGTGAAAAATGCAGGTACACTGAATTTTACAACCTTCCGGTACAGAGTATTAAGGAGGCATTCGATTTCTTCCCGGGAAGGGTTTAGGTCAGATATTGGCCAGGTAGACGGAACAGCAGGCAACAACGCCTGCTGTTTCTGTTCTCAGCCGGCTGGGACCGATATGTACCGGAGTAAACCCGCCCTTAACTGCCCTGGCGATCTCTTCAGTCGTGAAGTCACCTTCTGGTCCTATCAGAATCGTCACCTCATCGCCACGTTTGAATGCCGAGGTGATGGGGATGCGCTCAACTGCAGGGTCACAGCAGGCTATGATCCTTTGTCCTTCGCGCATCATATCAACGAACTCGTTGAACGTGGCCGGGTCATTCAACCGGGGGAGATGGCACTTGACCGACTGCTTTATTGCAGAGAGGATCAATCCCTGCAGCCTCTCCCTCCTGATCTTCCTCTTCTCTGTCCGGCTGCAGATCAGGGGAGTGATCTCATCGATGCCGGTCTCCACGGCCTTTTCAATAAACCATTCGAGCCTGTCCTCGTTCTTCAGGGGAGAAATAGCCATGTGAAGCCTGTAGTCACGCCCCCCCTGATCATGTTCCGCTGATATGACTGTGGCGGTCATGCCGCCGGGGTCATCATCAGCTATCAATCCCTCATAGAGGGTCCCCAATCCGTCGGTAAACCTGATGCTCTCACCGCGTCTCATTCGCAGCACCTTCATGCAGTGCATTGATTCCTCCCTGCTGAAAAGAGCTTTCCCTTCCGAAACTTCTACCGTATAAAATATCTGCATTGTGGCTCTTATTTGCACAAATTTATTGATTTTAGCATTCGTAAAATATTTCTTCCCGATAATGAAGATAGGAGTGTTGTCAGACACCCATGGATGGGTTGACCCGGCTGTTTTTGAACATTTCGCGGGTGTTGATGAGATATGGCATGCCGGTGATGCAGGGAATATTGACGTCATCACCGAGCTTGAGGCATTCAAACCTCTCCGGGCTGTCTGGGGTAACTGTGACGATTTTGAGGTCAGGAGTGCAACAAAGGAGTTCCTCTTCTTCAGGACCGGAACGAAAAATGTGCTTTTAATTCACATCGGAGGCTATCCGGGCCGTTATTCACATCGTGCACTGGAGCTGATACGGAAACTGAAGCCTGACATCTTTGTCTGCGGCCATTCTCATATAGTTAAGGTCATTTATGACAAGAGCCGCAGCATGCTCTGTGTAAATCCGGGTGCGGCGGGCCGCACCGGCATACACAAAGTCATGACAATGCTGCGCTTCACAATTGAGGAAGACAGGCTAAGCGATATGGAAATTATCGAGTTTGGTAACCGTGGCAGAACCGGCAGGTCATGACTTCGCTAGTAGTATCCTTCGGAATCGAGGCCACCGGTCTCCATTCTACGAAGGAAATTCAGAAGCCTGTCGCGCAGTCCGAGCATATAGACATAATCAACCCTTGATGTGGCTTTGGGATCTCTCCTTGCCTTTTCCCTGGTATTGCTGAGCAGGTCATTGTATGTCTGGTTTGATGAATAGCTCATCAGCATGCCTCTGAAGTATGAGAACCAGTACCAGACATTGTCATTTGCCTTAATGTAAATGTCAAGCAGGTCACCCGACCTTTTTCTCTGTAGCTCCACCCATCCGTCAACATATATGTTCATTGGCTGTTCACCGATGAAACCTATCCCCAGCCTGCCTGTTGAGATGAATGACATTGTATAGGGATTCCAATGAAGGGTCACATCATTAAGCATGATCTGCGAAGAATATTCTTTTGGGAGAGACCGTGCAACCCCGAAGAGCTGAAGCTCTTCATTCAGGGACCTTGCCGCCGCCTCGCCTATCAGGTCACGCATTGCTTTGGAATTGAACTCCGAGGAGAGGTTGACTGGCGTGAGTGTTGGTATTGAACGTATGTCATCAGCCATCATCTTCAGGGCGTCAGTACTGAAATGGAATGCGAAGCTGAGCATCGCTCTCACTTCCACAAGGGATGAGTCGGTATTGTTTGTCACACTACCGGAACTGCTCATTTTAAGAAGGTCGTAGTTTACACCGAAGTTGATCCGGCCCTCACTGACCAGCAGGCACTGGTTCCTGTCAAAGACAACCATGTTCCCATGCCGGCTCAGATCCGAGAGTTTCTCGAGTGAGGCAATGCGGTACCTGGCTGAACCCTTGTCATAAAACAGAAATCCTTCAGCATTTATCAGAGGACTGTCACTCCATGAATGACGTTCGGACAGAAATGTGCCGTATACCCCGGCAGAGTCGAGGGTGACAAAGGTGCCCGTGAAGAGAAGGTTGTCATTTATGTCTCTAGGCTTGTCATTTACGGGTATAAGCACATTCATCGGGTCAATGGCCGCGCTAAACTTGACCGGACTGCTTTTTATGGCAGGGCATTGGGTGATGATTCCGGCAGCCCCTGTGAACCTCAGGTGCGGCTCACCGGAGCGCAGGCTGACGTCACCCGTGAAGGTAAAGGCAGGACTGAGGGTGAAATTCTGCGTGACGGGAACATAACCCTGAGCCTTGGTGGCAAGAGTATCCACCTTTATCTCGCTGAAGTCTATTACCTGGTTTTGTCCTGCCTGATCACTGTAATTGTACTTTCCTGATCCATAATAGTTTGCACTGCTTTCGATATTGATCTTGGCAGAGTGGATAAGATGCCTGTTGTTGACAGCCACCAGGGCACTGTCAGTCTGCCTGATAGTGGCTCTCTTTCCGATGTAAATGGTGCCATCACCAGGCTGTATAAGAGCGTCTGCTACCGGGATGTAGTTGACATCCCTGATCTGGACATATTCATCCTGAAGGAAGTATGAAGCGGATCCCGACTGAAATTTGACAGTGTCTTTCATATTGTTGGTTGAAAAGAAAGTGGGCTTTTCAACCCTGCCAGGGGGAACCTTCAGCAGCTCTTCAGGCGTCATAAGTTTGGCACTCTCTCTTCCCCGCTGAGACATGTCAAGCACCTTGTTTTTTATATCATACTCAAAGTTCGTCATCTTTGAGATGTATTCTAACTCCGGGAAGACAACCAGTGAGGAGTCGGTATTCAGGCTGAATGAGGCGCGCTGGGTCACAAAGTCGACATTGGTGTTGGCATTGGTGGCCACGAATCCGTACCCGTCTCCCCTGAGGGCTCTGAGGTAGTAATCGGAGGTGTCTGCCTTTATGGTTGCATGCCCGAATGTAAAAGTCTCCGAGGTAATCCTGGCATCAGCCATATTTAACTCCCCTTCACCCCTGAGCTTGTCAGGGGTCAGGATCAATGTCCCGTCAAGAGTTGTTCCGTTGTTAAACATAGTGAACTCCTTGCCTTTGTTGTTGACCGCATACCACTCATCTGTATCCGTAAGCCATTGTATATCAACATCGGCCGATTTCAGCTCCGGGAATCTGTGAAGCGAATCGCGGCTCATCTCAAAACTGCGGACCCTTGATAACATGTAATCAGGGAAGAGGCGGAAGGTGTCTGCTCTGACGGTGGCCGTGAGGTGTTCAACAGTACCGCTGGCTATGAGCCCGGAGTTGCTCATACTGAGATGATTGTACAGTCGACCCCTGCCATTGTAAATGGGTATTCCGGAAGGAGGAATATTCATGGTGAACCCGAGAGAGGTGTCAGGCTGTACGGTAAGGGTCTGTCTCATCGGCTCTGTGACCCCTCCGGCGATGAATTCACCATCAAGTGACATCTCCTCATTGGTGTAGTGGTCAATGTTGGTGTAGGTGAACGGATCAATCCGGAAAAAGAACTTATCTCTCTCATACAAACCCTCGAGGCCGGGGATGTCATCATAAAAGATATATGAGTGGGTTGATGCGCTGATGATAGGGTACTGTTTAAGACTTTTCAATCCCGATTTGTTGTTGGGATCATCAACGAAAAGCTGGGCGGTAGCCAGCTCGATCATGTTGTCAATTATCTTGATCACCGGTCTCCCGAAGGCATCTCTCTCTCCGGTCTCTACAGCAATCTTGATTGAATCAATTTTTTCTAGCCTGATCATAAAGGTGTCATAGTTGAACGAGAACTTCTTGCCATAGATAGTGAAAAGACCTGCCTGCACAACACCGTCGAATGAGATTGAACGGTTCCGGCCCACTGTCAGTCGTCCGCCATATGGTCTGATGGCAACTTTCTGGGAGTCACTGAGTGACACCATTCTTACTCCTGCCAATTGGAGATCGTAACTCTTCAGGTTGAGGATGGCGTTTTCCACCTGGTCCCTTGTTTCGCTGTTGATTGAGATAGCGTCATAGTCTTTCTTCTTGCCGGAGGAGGCGATATAGTCATCGACCTTCTCCTTGATGGTCACCTCATTGTAGTACCTGTCATAGAACAGGAATCCGTTGTTGGCAAGTTCAATGCAGATTGCGGTGGCCTGCTCCAGCGGCATCCTCATCCATTTGGCAAAGCCCTCTACCGGAAAGACGTCCGATCCATAGGCTTTTGCATAGTCCCTGACACGGTAGAGCGGGTGCACGTCATCCATCCTCATGAGCCTGAAGAAGTTCGCTTCATTGTAAAACGAGATCGACTCAAACTTGGCGGCACCGATTGATGATCCCTTTGTTCGTGACATGGTTAGGAACGGATTGTCCATGTCCCATGAGAGGTGCTCAAAATAGAGGTCGAGGTTATGGTAGGAATCATAATAGGGACTTCTCGACACCGGGCTTGTTGTCCGGAACATGCTTACCTCCCTGGTATCAGTGTTATAGGAAAAGCCCAGGTTGGAATGGAACACCGAGTCTGTCCCAAGGTAAAGGGTGGAGGAGGTCTCGTAACTGCTAATAGTCTGCTGTGACAGGATGAAGTTTCTTGATACCAGGTTGATTGCCAGGGTGTCATTCCTGTACAGTTTCACACTTGCAGGGAACCAGTTGGTGCCGGTCCCTCTGACAATGGCTCCCTCCAGGGCAAGTCCTCCTTCATAATCAACTCCCCTGTAAATGTCTTTGATGAAGAACCGTGTCTCATAGGTCTCGAATTTCGGCATGGTGGCTTTATCGGGTGAGGATATCGCCACGGCCCTGTCAGAGAGCCTGCCGGCTACCGGTTTCTGGAAGTAGGTCGGATGGGTCAGAAGGGATGAATCACAGGTAAACTCACTCTTGGTGACGTCGATGTCAAAACCAGACACCGTGGCAAAGACTGCTGATGGGTCGTACCCGGCCTTCTCCCACGTGACCGTGCCCTGAATGCAGTGCAGCCTGAAAATGTCAGGGTAGTATGTGCCCGTGAAATCATAGATCTCTGTGCTGTCCTTTCCAAGGAATGCTTTCAGTGTGACGGCCTGTATCTCTATTTTCAGTATTGTGTCACGAACAAATTTGACTGTGCCTTCCTTCGTTTTCCATCTTACTGATCCTGCAGAATAGATTGTATTGTCAACCAGCAGGAGTCCTGTCACCTCAATGAATTTTTCAACGGAGGCGTTGCTGAAGCGCGGGTCAAAGGCCATCTCGCTGAGACCTTCGAGCCATGCGCTGATCTCCTCCTGGTTCTGTTCCATGGTAATGAAGTTGGTAAGGGTCCTGGCAAAAAATATGAACCCCGGAACCTGGCTGATCCTTCGGCCTCTCAGCTGGCTGGCCACATTTATTATCCTGTCCTTTACCCTCGGGTCAAAACAGGTACTGTCATAGATTGAAATGAAAAGATCGATCTCAGCCTTTTCCGGCTTGCTGACAAGGGTTCCCATGAAGGCTGTGAGTTCCGAGGTGAATTTTGCGGTATCACCCGAGAACTGTGCAGGGACCTGTCCGTTAAGTGTAACTGACATGGCAGCAGTTACCAGAAAAGTGATGAGGATCTTCTTCATCACCTGATCAGAGGGCTTTAACGATGTTACAGAACTCTTCCTGCACAAGTGAGGCTCCGCCTATGAGGCCGCCGTCTACATCAGGATTGGCGAAGAGTTCGGATGCATTTGAGGCTTTACAGCTGCCGCCGTAGAGAATAGTGGTGTCTTCAGCCACATCATTTCCATACCGTGTATTCACAAGCCCCCGGATAAAGTGATGCATCTCCTGTGCCTGAGCAGGGGAGGCAGTGACGCCGGTGCCGATGGCCCATACCGGTTCGTAGGCAATGATGCATCTCCTGAAATCCTCCTCGGGAAGGATAAATAACCCCTTTTCAAGTTGTCTTTTCACAACTTCAAAATGGATCCCGCCTTCTCTTTCGGAAAGGACCTCGCCGCAGCAGAAAATCGCTCTCAGTCCGTTGCGGAGAGCCTCAGCCGTCTTGGCGGCGAGGAGAGCATCAGCCTCACAATAGTATGAGCGGCGCTCGGAGTGACCTATGATGACGCCTGAGGCCCCGGTGCTTTTTATCATCGCAGCGGAAATCTCGCCTGTGTATGCGCCCGACTTATGGTCATTGCAGTTCTGGGCCCCCGCAGTAAGTCCGGGTGCATCCAGCAGTGAACTGACGATTCCGAGGTGGATAAAGGGTGTGCATATGATTACCTCTTTGCCCTTCAGAGGCTCAGCCAGAAAGTACTTATTTAATCCTGTGGCAAGAGCTACTCCCTCACCAAGTTCCATGTTCATCTTCCAGTTACCTGCAACTATTTTTTTTCTCATTTTATCCTTGATTTTTACAGTTGTTCTTTTTGATTCGCCTGACCTGCTGAAAGTCTCAATGGCAGTGTGAGTGCAACGGCCAGCAACAGCGTCAGCAAGGCGCTCGTTACTACCAGTCGATTCCTTGTGGCCGCCTGGGTCCTGAGGGCAAGTGCATTCAGGTCGCCCGCGAAATCATCCCTTGCGGGAAGGTTGTGGTATGACCATTTTGCCGCCACGGTGCCGTTGTGCAGCAGCACGAACCCGGGATCAGACCTGATCACGGTCTTGAGAGTTATCTCATCAGCGTAAAGCGCATTAAATCCCGCCACCAGTCCGTCTGCCTTCTCAGGAGTTGTGGCAGTTACAATATAGAATTCTGTTCCACTCTCCCTGAGGGCAATCCCAAGGTCATAACCCTTCACCAGCCCTTCCCTGTCGGATTTCTCAAGCCTGCGGGCTACCATCAGCAATATGTCACCCTGATTGCCTGTCACCTCTCCTGTCATGTCTGCCCCCTCCCTGGTCATGAGGGTGAAGTCATGTATGGGGGGTTCATAACCCCTGGAGATCAGCACTGATTTCTGATCGATAAACTTCCATGCGGTGTCATCCGAGGGGTAGTCGCTCAGTGTGAACTCCTTCTGAATTCCATCCTTTTCATAAATGAACCGTATGTCATACTTATCAGGCTCGGCATCATGAGGTATGGCCGTAGCCTCCGGCAGGTTCGTCCCGACCTTATAGGGTCTGAAATCGATAATCGGCAGGCAGGCCAGGTTGTATCTCATAAAAAGCAGGAAGAGGAAGGTAAAGAAGAGTGTGAAGTTAAGTCCGGCCTTCATGGAGAGGGTGCCCGTGCGGTCATCCCTCCTGATGAAGATAAATACCACCAGCAGGGTGATTGCCACATTCTTGAAGAAGGTCTGCCAGTTGGTAAGATGGATGGCATCGCCAAAACAACCACAATCAGATACCGGATTGAAGATTGCAAGCATCAGGGTAAGTGGAGTGAACAGTGCCATGAAGAGGGCAGCCATCCATGATGCAAGCCTGACCATTGACCCTGTGAGAAGCATCATACCGGCAATGAATTCTACAAGGCACAGGGTTATCGACAATGGCACCGCCAGCACATCAAGGAATTCCATGTTGAAGGCAGTGAAATAATCCTCGAGTTTAAAGGCAGTGCCCATCGGGTCAATACCCTTTACAAACCCTGAGAAGACAAAGAGCAGTCCTGTCAGTATTCTCGCTATCTGAGTCAAATGCTTCATCTGAGAATGTTTTTCTCTTTTAGTTTTTCAATTACCAGCCGGAAGATAGCGTCTGGCTTTAACATTTCATCTTCAGAGCCGGAGCAGCTTATTACCTGCAGGCTCTCATCGCCTGCAGCCACGTCGATATATACTTCCCGTACCCTCCGCTGGAAGTCGAGGCTGCTCTCGTGTATGTCACTATTCCCCATAAGATAGTTTCTGTCTTCACCCTGGCGGCCGTTTTTCAGCTTCTCCTCAGTGAATCTGAAAGGCACATCCAGGAAAATATTCATATCAGGTCTGGGAATACCAAAATGTTCGAACTCCAGCTTCAGTATCCATTTCCTAAGTCTCATCTCCTCATCCCTCGAACGCATTTTTGCGCACTGATAGGCAATGTTGGAATAGGTATAACGGTCAAGGATGACAAAGTATTTCTCTTCCAGCCATGTTTCGATCATGACCGAGGCATCTTTCCTGTCTCCGGCATATAGCATGGCGACAAGGTAAGGATCAACACTGTCAATGTCACCGAATTCTCCACGGAGGAAGCGGGCAATAAGTTCACCAAACCAGGGGCTCTCAGTACGCGGGAAGTGAATGTATCTGCAGTGCATGTTTCTCTCTGCAAACCACTCTTTGAGCAGTGATATCTGCGTTGATTTGCCTGCCCCGTCGAGTCCTTCGATCACAATTAGTTTCATTCCCTAATGGCTTTTGCATTTGTCCGATCGGCCATACCATGGTCCGGTTTTAAAGATATGTATTTAAGATATGCAGGTTGTAATCGCATTCACTGATTTTATCAACACACTCACCTGCCAGTGTGAGGTTTGCTCTCTAATCACGCACGAAATGTTCCATGCCGGGAGGAATCTCCAATGAGAGTTCAACCGCTCCCCCAAGCTGTCCGTTGTCATACCATGGTGCCTGAAAAATCAGTTTCCTGATGCCCTCCTTTTCGATAGTGTAGCAGTTATTCTTCTCACCCGTCATAATCTCTCTGATCTTATCCCAGGAAGTGGCCAGGTGGCAATCCTTCAGGTTCCTTCCCTCAAGATCCCTTCCCCCGTATTGTGCAAATGTTGTTGCTGATTTATCATTCATATACACAATTTTTCCCGATGTGTCTGAAACGGTAATGGCAACACAGAGTTCGCGTGCCCAGTTGATTTCACTCATAGCTTTTGCACATATTATGAGGTTATGACCGCAAATATAGTACTTTGATGGCAAGCTTCATTGCCGGCAAAACGCCGAACCGGCGCAATGACTATCTTTATCGGAGGTTAAATGACCGCATATGTTAATCAATACAGGAGGAAGACTTCTTGACCTTGGCAGGCCACGGGTCATGGGAATAATCAATGTGACTGAAGATTCATTCTTCAGCGGAAGCCGCTACACAGGCGAACGTGAGATAGTTGAGACAGCCGGCAGGATGCTGGAAGAGGGTGCAGATATTATTGACATAGGAGGATGTTCTACGCGTCCGGGTGCACCGGAGGTTTCTGAGGAGGTGGAGAGGGAACGTGTCTGCATGGCCGTGAAAAATATTCTTGGCCGTTACCCGGATGCCTGCATTTCAGTTGACACCTACCGGTCGTCAGTAGCTGAGGCTGCTGTATCAGACTCGGGCGCAGCCATCATAAACGACATTTCAGGCGGGGAGATGGACCCGGGGATGTTTCCGTTGATCATCAGACTTAATGTGCCCTACGTAATGATGCACATGCAGGGAACACCCCGTACGATGCAAAATAACCCGCAGTACAATGATGTGGTTGAAGATATTCTGTTCTGGTTCGGGCAGAGGATTACCAGACTCAGGGAGGGTGGGGTAAAGGATATTATCATTGATCCGGGTTTCGGGTTTGGCAAGAGTGCCGGACATAACTTTGAGATGCTAAGGAGGTTTTCCGAGTTCAGGATTGCAGGATTGCCACTGATGGCGGGATTGTCACGCAAGTCGATGATCTGGAGAACGCTTGATGTGACTCCTGACGAAGCCCTCACAGGTACTTCTGCCCTGAATATGGCAGCGCTCATGAACGGAGCTTCGGTCTTAAGGGTGCATGACGTAAGGGAGGCACGGGAGGTGATAACCCTGTTTGAAAAGATTTATCCGACAGGCATCCTTTTCGATCATAATTCTTAAATTTGTTGCTCACCGCACTGCGAATAATGCTCGATTTCAACATTCTCGATATCATTGATATATTCATGGTAGCCTTTATCCTCTACCAGTTATATCGTCTTATCAGGGGAACGGCAGCTTTCAGTATTTTTCTGGGCATATTTTTCGTCTACCTCTTCTGGCTGATAGTCAAGGCACTGAACATGGAGCTTATAAGCGCCATCATTGGGCAGGTGATAGGAGTAGGTGTTATTGCGCTGATCATAGTATTCCAGCAGGAGATACGACGTTTTCTTCTGGCTATAGGCAACAGGTACATAAGTCGCAACAGGTTCTCATTTGACAGGTATTTCCCTTCAGGAGCAGTTGATCAGACAACCACCCAGATCGTTGAAGAGATCGTTCATGCCGTGGAGTCTATGGCACAGTCGCGCACCGGTGCCCTGATAGCGGTGGGAAGAACGAGTATGCTTGACATCTATTCTGACGGTGGGGAGCTGATTAATGCGCTCGTCACCGATGAGCTGCTGAAGACAATATTCTATAAAGGATCACCTCTTCATGACGGGGCAGTGCTCATTCAGAACGGGAAAATTTTTGCAGCGCGATGTCCACTGCCGTCAACTGACCAGGCGGGGTTACCTGCACGTTTCGGCATGAGGCACAGGGCAGGCATAGGGCTAACCGAGCATACCGATGCTGTTGTAATAATTGTCTCTGAGGAGAGAGGAAGAATCTCCGTTGCCGATGCGGGTAAGATTCATGAGGATGTAACTCCCAATGAGCTTCGCCAGCTCCTGCTGACTCTAAAGATCTGAAGCCAGCTTCCCCTGACACCCGAAAAATGCATTTTCCTTCCGGTAATTCCCGGGAAATCGTACAGTCTACCGCTGACTCCCGGGAAATGAACAGTCTCCAGCGGTTAATGATACCTGAGCCTCAGATCGAGGACATTATCGTAAACAAAATAACAGGGTTCTTCGCATGAACTTTCATCAAATCCTGCCTTCGGACATGCTGCGGCAGTGGTGATGTACCTGCGGCCGTCAATGAAGAACTCGAGAGTTGCCGAATAATCCTTGTAGAGGATTGCGTCCACTTCTATATATGATACAGGCATTTCAATATTGTATTTTCGTATTATTATACTATCCTCAACTGCCCCTTCATAAAGAGTCACCTTAGGGTTTAATGGGACATAATCGGGGTTTCTGTACAGGATTTTCAATTGTGCCGGGGGGGTACTCTCAGGATAACAATCCCTGCAATCACTAACAATACTATCCTCACATGAGAAGAGGAGTGTCAATAAAACCACCACTGCAATTCCGGTTCTACTCATAGTTATATAATCTGATCCTTTTTCCTGTGATGATTTTTGAATCACGTGTCAGGGTGTACGAAGCCTTCAGTGTGAACCACAGAGGCGATACTTTATAGAAGGGGGTACCCATGTATGCCACACCCGATCCGAGAGTGAAGCGCCGCCTGCTCCATGTGATCTCCACAGAAGGTATTACGCAGAACTTATCATCAGGCCTGGTATTAGTACCCTCATAGAGTGAGTAGAAGCGGTATCCTGCCATTATTGAGGGGACGAGGTTCCATGTATACCCTCTTGCCGGATTGTTTAGCAGGAACTTCCTGAATACTCCGGCATAGATAACGGATGATTTAACTTTGTACTGGTAAATTATGTCATCCTCACCCTCTGTCAGCATCCTCTGACTTGAGGGGTTAAAGGCAGCACCGACGGTAATCCCGGCTTTCAATCCCGGTTCGGTCAGAGAAATTGATGCCATGGCCATCGGGTAATGATTGGTGAACATTCCCCCGGCTGAAACGGAAAATTCCTCAAGGGCAAATTCCTTTTTGCCCTCCATTCCCCTTTCGATCATCATCTGCAACAATTCGGTGCGGCCATAGTTGCGAGCAAGATTGACCGGGTCATTATTCTCCCTGCCGTTGTAACTCCACCTGTTGCCGGTATCAAGCAGGAATTCAGCCGCATCTATATGTCCATATAAAACGGCGCATCCAAGAGCGTCAGTACCCTCATTGTTTGTCGCATAAAGGTTGGCTCCGGCATTTAGCAGAAGCCTCATCATCAGTGTGTCGCCATTAAGGGCGGCTGTCATCAGAGGCGTGAACCCCCTTTTGTCCGGTGCATTGGGATCTGCCCCGGATTGCAGCAGAATATCGGCGATATCATAATAACCGAAACCCACTCCGGTCATCAGTGGTGTGTTACCCTCAAGATCATGTAATTCTGTCTGAGCATCGTAATATAGAAGCATGTCGGCAATATAAAAATACCCGAGCGCCGAAGCATGATGCAGAGGGGTTGATCCATTCCTGTCTGCCCCGGTGGGCAAGGCCCCGAACCTGATTAACAACTCCGCCATCTCGAGGTCATTCGCCCTTACAGCCGATACCAATGGCGTGTTACCAAACATGTCCTGCGTATCTGTCAGGGCTCCAAGGAGAAGGAGAATTTCTACAGCCTCCTTTCTGCCGGAGGAAACTGCATAGTGCAGAGGAGTGGCTGTTTTACCTGCAAAATTATTTATATCTGCCCCTTTCACATATAGCCTTAATACTTCATTACAGGCCCCCTTTGAGGCTGCTATCTGTAAGTTGATATCATCAGCGTAATATTCATCGGTCAGATAGTCTGATGTGTCAATGTATATAACCTGACTATTGTAAACATCAAGAATAGTCCTGATCCTTTGGAGAATAGAATCCATTGCCAGTGAATCCGGCTGAGCAAAAACTGACGATCCACAAAGGATTAACAGCAGCGAAAAGGATAGTCTTTTAAATCCGGTGACCATATATACAAAAGTAGTTTCTGTTTCAGTGCGGAACAATTTTGTTGATATTTTTTTATCATGGTTAAGAAAATAAGGGTATTGTTTGGAACATAGCTGGATAATATCCTAATTTTGTGAACGTTCTTAGAGAAGATAATTGCCAATGAATTTGTATCATAGATCTTTACGCATTCTGATTACCGTAACATTATTGCTTTTCCTGATTGTCCCTCATGTCGGGACCGAGAGGGTCGTCATGATTAACGGCAGCTATACTCCTTCCAACCTTCGCATTGATAACACCCTGATTGACAGTGAGAAGTTTGAAGGTGCAGAAAAAAGCATCGAGTTGTTCCTGAAAAAGTGGAGCATAAAAGGTGCATCCGTTGCCGTTGCACGTGAGGGTAAACTTCTCTATGCCCGCGGGTTCGGGTATGCATCAATCAATGATTCAATTCCTGTTGAGCCGTACCATCGTTTCCGGATAGCCAGCGTTTCAAAGCTTGTGACTGCCGTGGCGGTTATGAAACTTCAGGAAGAGGGCCGCCTCTCTCTGCATGACAAGGTATTTGGCCCTGGCAACATTCTGGATGATACGCTCTTCTTGCATCCCAAAGACCGTCGCGTCTTCGATATAACCGTCGCGCACCTTCTCGCGCATGAGGGAGGATGGTCACAACAGTACGGCGACCAGATGTTCATGCCTGATGTGATAGCAAGGGCCCTTGACGTACCCATGCCGGTGGATCTTAAAGACATCATTAGGTTCGCCCTGAGTAAAAACCTTCATTTTACACCGGGCACAGGTCAGTCATACTCAAATCTTGGCTACAGTATCCTGGGCCTGGTGATAGAGAGGGCATCCGGTATTGACTATGAGGCTTACTGCCGGAAGGAAGTTTTTGAACCTCTCGGCATATATGACATGGCCATTGGCCGTAACCTTCCCGAGCAGGCGCATCCGCTTGAGGTATCTTATTATGAGGTAGACAATGCACCCCTTAAACCGGCGGTCAACGGCACGGGCAAGATGGTCCCGGCATGTCGTGGCGGTAATGACATTGAGACCCTGGGGGCAGCAGGGGGCTGGGTTGCCACGGCTCCCGACCTTATGCGGCTGTTACTGGCGATTGATGGCTTTGATCAGCCGAAGGATCTGCTCTCTCAGGAGAGCATCAGTTTCATGACTGACGTTTACAACGGGTACGCACCGGTGGGGTGGAGGGCAACGCTTCCGAACGGATTATGGTGGCGCACAGGCTCATTCCCGGGAACAGCTGCCATGCTGAAACGAATGCCTGACGGAACTGCCTGGGTGGTGCTTACAAACAGCAGTGCCTGGAATGGCCCTGAACTTTCCACAGACATAGACCGGATGATGGCAAAATTCCTGACAAGGGTGAGGGAGTGGCCCGAAGAGGACCTTTTCACCTGGTCATTGCCGGTGCCGCTGTAGAGCCGGAAAGTCAGGAAAGTCGAAAGTCTGTAAAGTCAGGAAAGTCGAAAGTCCGTAAAGTCTGTAAAGCCGAAAGTCCGTAAAGTCTGTAAAGCCGGATAATCGCAAATCGAAAATCTCAAATCGCAAATTACTTAGGTTGTGTGTTTTACAGTTAATGTAAATATTATAAGGGAGGAGCTTGAGGAGCGTTATGGTGCTGAGCTCATAGACCATGACAAATACCGTCCGAGTTTTTACTATCATGCATATAGCCTGCCCCTCATGCCCGTGATATGCTCTGATGAGCCTGCCAGGCTGAAGCTCATGAGATGGGGACTGGTACCCTCATGGGTTGCTGATGATGGTGAGGCCAACGAAATAATGATGAAGACCTTCAACGCCCGTTCTGAAACCGTTGCCACCAAGCCGGCCTTCAGGGATTCATTTGCTTCGCGCAGGTGCCTTGTGCCTGTCAGAGGCTTCTTTGAATGGCAGCACCTGGGAGGAAGGAAAATACCGTGGTACATAACCCTTCTCGGGGAGGACATTTTCTCCCTGGCAGGAATATGGGATTCATGGACTATGCAGGGGGGCATGACGCTTGACACATTCTCCGTCGTCACCACCCGCGCCAATGAGCTTATGGCCGGGATTCACAATACAAAGAAAAGGATGCCGGTAATTCTGCCCTCATCAGCAGAAAGACTTTGGCTCAGGGAGGGTGCACCGGCTGAAGCGCTGGCGTCGCTGATGGAGCCGGTTGCATCGGAAATGCTTGGAGCCCATACTGTGAGTCCGCTGATAACAAACGTCCGTGCCGACCGTAACCGGCCTGAGCTTATAAAGCCCTATAACTATCCTGTTCAGGGCACACTCTTCTAGCATTTAATCACTGGGAGACAAAGACGAAAGTCAAAAATCCCGCCTGTTTCTCCGGGGCGCTCAGATCTGAATTAAATCTTGATTTCAAAGCGTGTTCGACAGCTGTTTCAGTAAGACAGGGGTCTTTGGTCGTCGATAGTCCCGATGCAGGAGAGGCTTTGATTATGTTTCCCGCCCGGTCAACGACAATGGAAAGGGTTATCTGACCAGCCCCTTCGCACTTGTAGATGGGTATGGGAAGGAAGACGTGATGTCGTCCGGCAAGATCGTAGAAGATCCGCGTAGGCCCCCTGAAGGTCCCTTTTTCATCAGGCTTTTCCTTTTTCTCGGTCACCTGGGGCTTTATCTCATTGTCAGGTATTGCTATCTCTTCCCTTCCGGCCTCATCAGCCATCTTCTGCTGGTCAATGAAGTTACTCTCATTCAGCATGCCGCTTTTTATCATCTCCTCCTTGACCATCTCCTCATACTCTTTGGGGTCAATGTCCATGGGCTTATCGGCGAGGTTCTTAATAATATTCACCAATTCCTCCGTAGTGACGTCTTTAAACTGATCACTTTTTGCCAGTTCCATGGCTTTCTCCAGGTCACGGTCGGGCAGATCCTCTTCAACGGCCAGGATAATCTCAGCAGCTATCTCGCGCTTCATGGCTGAGACCTTAACGGACATAAATATCACGGCCACAGTCAGATGTATGATGATTGTAGCCATTACCGCCGTAAATGTTATCTCAAACCTGTTCATCTGGATACGAAATTAAAAATAATTACCGGCATGACATGTAATTATGTCAGAATCGTGCGGTCACTTTCAGGTTAAGGCTTCTCCCCGTGAGGTATACCGGTACTGCGTACTCACGCGATTGCCCCTCTCTGTTTTTTACAGTACGTATCCAGGTATAGGATATTGTGTTCCTGATGTCTGCAAGGTTAAAAATTTCAATTCCGGCAATGAGTTCTTTCATAAAGGGATTCTCCTTCTCTCTGCCGACCCTGGTAATAACTTTGGAGAAGCCTAAGTCGACACGTCTGTAGGGGGGCATCCTGAACCATATATCCCATTGGTCTCTTCCGGGAGGTGATGCCGGGATGCCAGTGCCGAAGTTAATATTGATATGAGCCCTGAAATCAGGGTGTCCGGGAAGGTAGTCCTGAAAAAAGATACTGAAATTAACCCGCTGGTCGAACGGAGCGGGGTACCAACCCGAGTTGTAAGAAGGGATATTCAACTCCGACTTCATCAGTGAGAGGCTGAACCATGACTCTACTCCCGGAACGAATTCCCCGTTAATCCTCATATCCAGGCCCGTGGTGAAACCCTCCGCTATGTTTCCTCCGTAGTAGATAAGTCTTACATTGTCTACCGTATACGGTATGAGCATGTTAAAGAGCTTCCCGTATGCCTCAGCGGTGAATCTGAACGGTCTCTCCCAGGCTATGAAATCATATCGAGCTCCTGCGGTGATGTGATATGAGCGCTGTGCCTTCAGCAGCGGGGGTCCGTCATGCGTTCCGATCATCAACTCACGGCCTCCGGGAGGTTGATGATATGCTCCGGCCGCAATGTAAGCCGAAGTGCGGGGGGTCAATGCAACCGTAAGGGAGAGCCTCGGGGAGATGAGAACTTCCGTACTGTATGTGTCATATGATGATCTTATACCTGCATTTAAATCCCACATCCTGCCGGCGACGGTGAAGCTCCTCCGGCTTATGAGCCAGGCCCCGGCGGTGAAGCTGCCAGCTGTGATACTTCGGTCAGAATATGCGGTAAGAGTCAGATCTTCACCAGATCCGCCTACGGTATATCCGGCGGAATCGACACGCAGCCATTCGTTGATGGCAATAACATGACTGCGGTGTCTGGCAGTGACTCCCCACTCGAGCCCGTTCCTGCCAGCCATGGCCGAGCCTCTGTATGTCAGAGTGGTTATTCCCGTTCTCAGCATATTTCGTGCATGCGTGAGCCAGCTTCCCGCTCCGGCATTAAGAAGGGAATCCGGATTGTTTTCCGTGCCTTCTGTTCTGTCAAGGGAGGAGAGGCTGTAGGCGCCGCGTATATCATAACTCTCCCTTTCGTCAGCAAGCATGGCGGACAGGATAAGCCTTGAAGTCAGCCTTTTGTTATGCCTGATATCCAGTGTTATGGCTCCTCCACCGATTTCATATCTGTCACGCTCGCCTCCTTCGAAGAATGCATAGAGCCTGTAGGCATTCTCAATGGTTCCGAATGTAGTTGTCTGACTTCTCGGAATAAATGTGTACATGTTTGATGAACCCCACAGTGACAGTGTCATGGTGGTTCTGTCATCGGGCCGGTATCCGGCGATGGCCTGGATGTCGGCAAAGCGAGGACTGTATTCGCCCCTTGTATCGAGGCTGCCAAGCAGGATGGCATTTGAACGATACCTGGCACCCGCGATGAACCAGAATTTGTTGTTGTTGCTCCTCGTTGCGGCGTATACTGATGAGGTGATCATACTGAGAGAGACAGCCCCCTCGCTTTGTACCGGTTCGCGGTAGGTGATATCCAGCACTGATGACATACGGTCGCCGTATGATGCACTGAACCCACCGGGGGAAAAGTTCACGGAGGCAGTGAGATCAGGGTTGATCCTGCTCAGACCCTCCTGCTGTCCCGCCCTTATCAGATATGGACGGTAGACCTCGACACCATTTATGTATACAAGGTTTTCATCATAGCTGCCTCCCCTGACCGAGTAACCGGAACTGAGTTCGCTGTAGGAGGCTACCCCGGGAAGAGTGATTATCGCCGACTCAACACCACCGGTCACGGAAGGGATGACCGCACCTGCAACGGCAGGGATGTTTATGACGGTTATGTTATCAGGCCTGGTAGCCCTGACCTGTACTGCCCCGATAGCCACGGTCTCGCCCTCGAGGATGACCCTGATATCATCCGTCAGGATCCCGGGTCCGAGGAGGATTGTGTCAGTCCTGTAACCGATACAGGAAAAGATTACCGTCCTTGCCTCAGTATCCAGGGTAAGGGCGAATCTGCCGTCACTTCCGCTGATTGTTCCTTTCTGCGTGCCGGGAATGTGTATTGTAGCACCCGGGATGGTGTACCCGGCAGAATCGGTTATAATTCCCCTGAGCATCCTTTCCTGTCCTGAAAGGAGCGATGTAGTTATTATCAGAAAAAGTAATGTGAGAAGAGATTTTATCATTGATGACAGTGCCATCAGTCACTCTTTTTTTTCTTCCGGACTTTGCTCTTTTTTACCTTGGAGCTTTTGGTGGGCTCATTCTTCAGCAGTCCGCTCTTGACTTCGCGTGCAAATTTCTGCCATGCGAACGGGTTCAGGAGGTTGTTGTAAGGTAACTGTCCCTGTGTGTAGAGATTATCAGCCATCTGCTGCATGGTGTACCTGTATGCTTCACCCGGAGTGGCGCGCATGTCACTCCATATCTGCTGCTCCACGAGCGCCAGGTTGTACTCCATATTCTCCATCAGCGGATCAACAGTTTTGTTTTCCACCACAGCCCTCTTGAACTCTGAGTAGGTCTTCCAGGGCAGCACAAGGACCTCTCCGATCTGTATGGTGTCAGTCACCATGATGACATCTGTGATAAAGTGATTCCCGGCTACTGATGGCGGAATGGTAAGCAGTGTAGATTTGTAGCCTATGGCGCTGAAAAATATTGTATCACCCGGGGCGCTTATGATTGAGAAGATGCCCCTGTGATCACTGGCGGCACCGCGCCGGAGATGTTTCGAATATATGCTTACATCAGGTACAATGAATCCATTATCGTCAGCCGTCAGGCCATCGATCTGAATAAACCTCCTGTCGTTATCCTGGGCGCCGGCATGATCAAGTGAAACCGCAAGTATGACACAAATCACCAAAAACTTCTTCAAGGACAGATAATTTTGCGCTGTAAAGTAAACAATAATGAAATTTAATTCTTGATTTTAACTTAACTTTAATCATCTTTACTGTCATCAGACAAGAAAATCCGAAAAGCTAAAAATATATGCATAAACAGTTAATGCTTGGTGATGAGGCTATTGCCCAGGCAGCTATGGATGCCGGCATGAGTGGCATGTATGCCTATCCGGGCACTCCATCTACCGAGATCATGGAGTATGTTCAGGCTTCACCACAGGCGGCAGGCGATAACGTACACCGTGAGTGGTCTTCAAATGAGAAGACAGCCACGGAAGCAGCCCTGGGAATGTCATACGCGGGAAAGAGGGCTATGGTGGCGATGAAGCACGTAGGATTGAATGTTGCTGCAGATGCCTTCATCAACTCTGCCGTTACTGGTGTCAACGGAGGGCTTGTGGTTGTTGCCGCTGATGATCCTTCAATGCACTCGTCGCAGAATGAGCAGGACTCACGTTTCTACGGTAAGTTTGCCCTGGTTCCGGTATTTGAGCCCAGAAACCAGCAGGAGGCCTATGACATGATTTTTGACGCCTTTGAACTGTCTGAGAAATACCGTCTGCCGATTCTTTTCCGCATCACCACACGGCTGGCTCACTCACGGGCTCCTGTGATGAGAAGGGCTGCAAGGGCGCAAAACAGCACTCATCTGCCTTCAGATCCCAGGCAGTTTGTGCTCCTTCCTGCCATTGCCAGGAAACAGTACAGGGCTCTCACTACACTTTTCGGGAAGCTTCCTGAAGAACCCCTCCTGACAGATTACAACAAGCTCTCAAAGGGCAGGGGCAGGGGGACAGGCATAATCACCTGCGGGATAGCCAATAACTACCTGATGGAGAACATAGATGGCCATGAGGATGATTATCATATACTCTCTGTGGCTGCCTATCCGCTGAACAGGACCCTTGTGGCTGAACTGGTTGAGAGCTGTGATCAGGTTCTGGTGCTGGAGGAGGGCTATCCCTTCATCGAGGAGCAACTCCGCGGACTCCTTGACAGGGATGTGAAGGTGCTGGGCCGGATGGACGGCACCGTGCCGCGCGACGGCGAGCTAAACCCGTCAATCGTTGCGGCCGCTCTTGGCCTGAAGGCTGTCCATGGCAAGGATGTGCCCGGGGTGGTTCGCCAGAGACCGCCTTCATTCTGCAAAGGGTGCGGACATGCAGATGTATACCTGGCATTGGTTGAGGTTATGAATGAGTTCGGACCCGGACGGGTCTTCTCTGACATAGGATGCTACACCCTTGGAGCCCTTCCGCCTTATAATATGGTCAACTCATGTGTCGACATGGGAGCCTCGGTGACGATGGCCGTCGGTGCTGCCGATGCAGGATTGTGGCCGGCTGTAGCCGTCATTGGTGACTCCACCTTCACCCACTCCGGGATGACAGGTTTGCTCGATGCGGTGATCAAAGACTCACATGTCACCCTGATCATCTCTGACAACTCCACTACAGGAATGACAGGCGGACAGAAATCCCAGGCAACAGACAGGCTTGAAAGCATCTGTCTCGGACTCGGGGTGAACCGCAATCACCTGAGGATCATAGTGCCTCTGAAGAAGAATCATGAGCAGAACAAGGAAGTATTAAGGGAGGAGCTGAAGCACCATGGTCTCTCTGTCATACTGGCACGGAGGGAGTGCATTCAGACCGCTTCAAAGAACAAAAAGAGCGAAGCAGCAGATAAAAGTAAAAAGCGCGGATAAAATGAAATGCGATATCATACTTGCAGGTGTGGGGGGGCAGGGTATCCTTACAATTGCTGCAACAATAGGCCTCGCCGCCGTCGAAGAAAACCTCTTCCTGAAGCAGGCTGAGGTGCATGGCATGAGCCAGCGTGGCGGCGACGTACAATCTCACCTGAGGCTCTCCGACAGGGAGATCCATTCTGACCTCATCCCACATGGAAAGGCAGACCTGATTATCAGTGTCGAACCCATGGAGGCGCTGAGGTACCTTCCCTGGCTCTCCCCTGAAGGCTGGGTCGTGACCAGTTCCGTACCCTACGTGAATATTCCCGATTATCCTGATCCTGAAGATATTATAGCTGAGCTAAGGAAAACCGGAAACACCATAGTGCTTGATGCCGACACAATTGCAAAGGATCTGGGATCATCCAGGTCAGGCAATATGGTCATTCTGGGAGCAGCCTCCTCATTCATCTCTGTCCCTTTTGAGGCACTTGAGAAGGGTGTCAGGAAGCTGTTCGGACGCAAGGGTGAAGAGGTTGTCGGGCTTAATCTAAAGGCACTCAGTGCTGGCCGTACTGCCGCCGGCCGGTAGTTCAAACTCAAAAATAAGTGTCGGGCGGTAATGCAAGATGAAGACTATCGGCGGCCGGCCGGGTGAATTGCCAGCCAGCTCCTGCCGGCAATGCAATAGGAAAACAAGCTCCGGCCTAAAACCGGAGCTTGTCCGCGAGACTGCCACTCCACACTCCTCACCCACACATTTCTGTCCTCAGGCAATCTTTTCCTTGATCTTGCCTTCCCTGACTTTATTCTCCTTGGGCAAGTCTTCTCTGGCATTACCCCCTGAGCTGAGAAGAACAAGGTCTGACGCCACTATCTCCGTGATATTCTTTGGCACCCCGTTCTTGTCTGTGTAGGAGCGGTAGCTGATGCGTCCCTCAATGCATACCTCCCGTCCCCTCTTCAGGTACTTTGATGTGAGCTCTGCGAGGCCGTTCCAGGCCACGATGTTGTGCCATGTGGTCTCTTCTGTTTTGGAGCCGTCTGCACTTTTGTAGCTCTCGTTGGTGGCCATCGTGAAGTGAGCCACTTTCTTCCCGCTGTCAAGCGTCTTGATCTCAGGATCCTGGCCCAGACGGCCAATCAGTTGAACCTTGTTTCTTAAAGCATTCATGATTTTTTTGTTTTAAGGTTAATAATGTTGTTAACGATACAAAGGTGCACCCTCAGAACCATATGATCCGGTTGATAATCATTTCTATCCGCTTAGCAGTCGTTTATATCCGTTTGTAAACGCTTTTTATTATCATAATCAATATGATAAGCGATTATGCTTAATAAAATATTTTGTAAATTTGATCAAACATTACGCTGTGGAAAGAGTATGTCTTGACTGCGGAGCCAGGCTCCTGGGCCGGTCTGATAAGAAATTCTGTTCCGATCAGTGCCGGAATAACTACAACAACCGGATTAACCGTGATCAGAACAATTATGTAAGAAACGTTCATGCCCAGCTGAGGCGCAACCGTAAGATAATTGCTGATCTTCTTGACGACGGACACGGGCATATTCACCGTGATGCACTCATCGCTCAGGGTTACAACTTCACTTTTTTTACACACCTGGTTGAAACTCAGGAAGGGATAAGGTGGGCCTATTGTTTTGAGTACGGCTTCAGGGAGGCGGGAAGAGGGTATCTTGAGCTCCGCCGGAGCAGTAGCTACCTTGAAAATATGAAGGTGGAAGAGGAATAGCTGAATTTTCGATTTTCGATTTTCGATTTCCCGACTTTATGAACTATACAGACTTTACGGACCTTCGACTAATGACCCTCAGACCTTCAGACCTTCAGACCTTGAGACTTTCGACTTTATGGACTTTACGGACTTTCGACTTTACGGACTTTCGACTTTACGGACTTTACAGACTTTCAACAAAAATTGTATTTTTGGAGTCTGAACAACACGGGAAATGAAGAAACTTATATTAATGACAGCAGCCGCCATGATCACATGCATGGCATTCTCACAGGAGCAGAAGGTATATGAGCACGATTACCTTGTGAAGGTCGGCGACAATGCCCCGGATTTTACCATCAGGGAAGCCGGCGGGAAGACCTACGAATTGGTGGATCTCCGCGGGAAGGTTGTCATGTTGCAGTTCACAGCAAGCTGGTGTGGGGTGTGCCGCAAGGAGATGCCATTCATTGAGGATGAAATATGGCTCCCCGGCAGGGAAAAGGGGCTTGTGGTGATAGGCATTGACCGTGATGAACCCGAAACTACGGTGCTCAGGTTTAAAGATGATATGAACATTACATATCCGCTGGCCCTTGACCCGGGAGCTGATATCTTCGGCCTTTTTGCACAGAAGAAAGCCGGTGTCACCCGCAATGTAATCATCGACAGGAAAGGCAGGATTATCTTTCTGACACGCCTCTTCGATCGTGAAGAGTTTGATAAAATGAAGGATGTGATCTTCTCCGAGCTGACAAAAAAGTAAAAAAAGCATCCCATTTCTTCCTGTTAGTGCAACCTTTGGCCTTGTTCTTGCGTTAATGAGAGCAACTACTGGTTCTATTAACTTAAAACTTGAATAAAATGAAAAAGATCATTGTCGCAATTCTTGCACTTATTCTTGCCGCTCCTCTTTTTTCGCAGGTTAAGTTTGGCCTGAAAGCGGGAGTCAGCACAGACTTCACGTTCACTAACCTTGATCTGTCTGAGGCAAACGTTGATGTGGTTCTTCAGAATGCCAAGAACGCTGAGTGGGGCTTTCAGGGTGGAGCTTTTATGAGAGTGTCGATTGCAGGGTTCTACCTGCAGCCTGAGTTTCTTCTTGCCACTGCAACGAATTCGCTGACCTACGAAGGTGTGGTGGACGGGCAACCTGTTGACGAGCTGCTTGAACAGAAATTCACAAAACTTAATATCCCTGTCCTTCTTGGCTTTAAACTGGGCCCGCTTCGGCTTAATGCTGGCCCGGCTGCTTCCATTCTGCTTTCCAAGCCGTCGGATATGGCTGATATTGCTACCTATAAAACAGCAACGTTCGGTTATCAGGCAGGTGTCGGTCTTGACCTCTTCAAGAAGCTGACCCTGGATGTTCGATATGAAGGAAATCTTAACCAGTTCGGTAACGAAATTACAATCGGAGGAGAAACCTTCATTCTTGATGACAGGACCGGGGCGCTTCTGCTTCAGATAGGCTTGATATTCTAAGCCTGAAACACCATAAAAGAACTCTTCCGTTCTTCAGCGGAGGAGTTTTTTTTTATTTTTACGGAAGTATGTGAGACTAAGCTCTATGCTTCTGACGGGAAATACAATATTTGTTCTCAGGAATGTGCTCGCGGTTCTTTACCTGATCACGGTCTTTTCGATTTCTCTTATGATCGTGTTTGAGAACAGGAACCCTGTGAAGACGCTCGCCTGGCTACTGGTGATTTTGCTGGTTCCCGTTGCAGGTGTGATCATTTACGGACTCTTCGGCAGGTACTACCGGAAGCAGAAGATCTACAGCCGCAAGGGTATGGCTGACAGCAGACGGCTTGCTGCACATGTAAACCGTCAGGTCGGGATGCTGACCAGGGTGCTGGCCGATGAAAGTGAAGCTGTGAGGTCAAAACGACACCTGATCCATCTCATGCTCAATAACAACAGGTCACTGCTGACGCTTGACAATAAGATAGACCTTCTGGTGAACGGAAAACAGACCTTTCCTGCCATGCTCGACGCTATTGCCTCGGCAACGAAATACATTCACCTGGAGTTTTACCGGTTAGAGCCAGACACGCTTGGAACCGAGTTCAGGGAGCTTCTGGAACGAAAGGCGCATGAGGGTGTGAAGGTCAGGGTCATCTTTGATGACGTGGGAAGCTGGAACATCCATAAACCTTACCTCAGGGAGATGAGAGCCTCCGGGGTGCAGATCTTTCCGTTCATGCCGGTGCGGTTCCCGAGTTTCTCAAGCAAGATCAACTACCGGAATCACAGGAAGATACTGGTGGTTGACGGCAGGGTGGGGTTCGTAGGTGGACTCAACATAGCAGACAAGTATTTGCATGGCCTCCCTGACCTCGGACCATGGGTTGATACTCACCTGAAGATTGAAGGGGAGGCGGTGGTGGGCCTTGACCGGGTATTTATCTCCGACTGGGATTTCGTCAGCGGGGAGGAGTTGAAGCCGGAAAACTTCCTGAAGCATGTCATAAAAACCGGTAACCGATGCCTCGTGCAGGTGGCATCAAGCGGGCCTGACACCGACTGGGCAACGATAATGCAGGTATATTTTTCGGCCATTGCAACGGCAAAGTCTTCAATTTACCTGACATCTCCATATTTCAGTCCTGATGAAAGCATCCTGACAGCCCTGAAGACCGCCGCTCTGAGCGGAGTAGATGTAAGAATGATCTTCCCGAAACAAACCGATTCAATCATATCAAACTGGAACACCCGCTCATATATAACCGAACTTCTTGAAGCAGGGGTCAGGATATTCCTTTATGAGAATGGGTTTATTCACTCCAAATATCTGCTTGTAGACAGCGTTTTCTCATCAGTAGGCTCACCCAATGTTGATGTACGCAGCTTTGACCTCGACTTTGAAGTCACGGCTCTGATCTATGACCAGGAGTTTGCAGCCAGGCTGGGAGTGCTGTTTGAAGAGGACCTTGAAAACTGCAGAGAGGTGCTCATGCCGGAATGGGTTAAAAGGAGAAGGAGAGAAAGATACAAGGAGTCTATGGCACGAATATTCGGGCCACTTTATTAAGATCTCAAAAGATGAAAAAGATAATTCTGACACTCTTCTACATTATACTTACGGCAGGAATTACACTGACAGTGTTTCTGTGGGTGACCGTGCTCAGGGATAATGTCGCCGTTGATAGCGAAGCAAGGATTTTCATTCCAACTGGATCATCGTTCGATGACCTGACCGATACCCTCAGGAACTCAGGTGTTCTAAGGAGCGAGCGAAACTTCGCAATCACCTCCCGGCTAAAATCCTATGGTCGAAATGTCAAGCCCGGTTCCTACATTATTGAGCCCGGGATGAACAACAATAACATTGTAGATATGCTTAGGTCCGGAAGACAGGCTCCCGTCAATGTTACCTTCAACAATATCCGTACACTCGACGAGCTTGCCGGCAGGATTGGCGGTCAGGTTGAAGCTGACTCAGCCTCTTTTTCGGCCTTTTTTGCAGATGAAAATAACTATATGAACGACGGATTTAACCGTCTGACAGTCATTTCAGTCTTTATACCGGATACATATCAGCTTTACTGGACAACCGATGCGAGCGGCTTTTATCGCCGCATGCTGCGTGAGTACAGGTCATACTGGAATGAAGAACGCACAACGGCGGCTGGTGCCCTGGACCTGACCCCCGCAGAGGTATCGGCACTGGCCGCCATCGTTGATGAAGAAGCCTCCTGGGAGGATGAAAAGTCGCGCATTGCCGGAGTGTATATCAACAGGTTGCGTCAGGGGATGCCTCTGCAGGCTGATCCTACCGTTAAATATGCTGTCAATGACTTCACACTGAGACGCATATTGAACAGACATCTCGAGGTTGATTCTCCCTATAACACCTACAAATTCAAAGGATTACCACCCGGGCCAATCCGCTGTCCCTCGCGTTCGGGACTGGAGGCGGTGCTCAATGCTGAAAAACATAGCTACCTCTATTTTGTGGCCAGGTACGATTCGTCAGGTTACCATCATTTCTCAAGAACCCTGGCGGAGCATAACAGGTATGCGGCAGCCTACCGGCGTGAGCTGAACAGGAGGAAAATATACAGGTAGAGGCACAGAATTATCTCACAGGGCTGTAATTGTTCAGGCACTCAATAATCTTCCTGGCATTCAAAGTGTTGTCAGCCACTTCATGGAGAACGAGCTCTCGCTTTTCCCTCATCTCGGTGGTGAAATCTGTCTGCATCAGTCTGTCTGTCATGCTGACCCATTCACCCGGACCGGAGGCGATATTGCACAGGCTCTCAAGACGGGTGCCTGCAACCACGGAAGCAGATGTGACGACATGCCTTCCGGAGCTAAGTGAATTAATCAGTTTCAGCTTCATTCCTGAAGGCTGGGAAGCATTCAGGAGGCAGACCTGCGCGTTTGTGATCAGTTCACTCATCTGGCTCACAGACGGGTTGGGAATAACCTTAACATGCTTCAGTACCGAGGCAGCATTCATTAACTCATCGGAAGGCCGTTTGCCGGCAAGTACCGTCTTATGCCTCCATTTAACAGCCACCTCATCCAATATGAAGCGGGCCGCAGCATTGTTCTCTGCAGTAGAGAAATCTCCGTGAACTAGTATATAATCACCTTTGCCGTTTGAAGAGCGGCAACCTTCTGCCGGGTGAAAGGGGCCTACAAAAATTGCATTGCCGTATTTGGTCCTGAAGTAATCAGTGTCCCCAGGCGATATGGCAAGAAGCAGGTTTGCCTTCCCCAGCTTCGGTTCATAACGCTCAAGTTTCCTTGCTTCAGCATTGAAAAAGTACTTCCTGAACGGATTATTTTCGTTGGCAGCCAGATTGCGGTAATAGATATGCTCTATATTGTGGGTGCGAACCATCTTTATTCTGTCCTCAAGAGCAGGATGATCAAGTAAATACGTAGTGTGCAGTCCCTCAAAAATCACCGGATTTTTATCGGAGAGCAGATTATTGAGCAGCGATCCATTCTTGCGCGAAAGGACAATAAACGGCTCACGACGGAAAATGTGGAACAGGTTCAGGTCGCGCCTGTAATAATGCACCTGAAGGCATTCACGTTCAAGCGTGCGTGAGCGGCTCCGACCGTAGCTGAAACAGTGTAGTATCACACCTGCCCCCAGCTGTTTAAGGGCTGAGATTTTGTAGAAAACATCCATAACCCCTCCGTAATCAGGCGGATAAGGTACGTTGAAGCTGACCAGGTGTACTATTTTGCTTTCTTTAGTTTTGTCCATGTCCGCGATAACCATGCACAAACTTAGTAAAATAATTCTTTTGTATCTTTCATCCCATTTTATTGCCGCAAAATTTGTTGCCTGTCATTCAACGAACTAAAAATTGAAAGCCGTAATAGCTGTCATAAGCGATCTGTCAACTGACATGAGAGTTCAGAAACATGCGAAGCTTCTTGCCGGGGAAGGGTATGAGGTGACGCTTATCGGCAGGGAGACGGGCAGTCAGCTCCCATTGTCTCTTCCTGGGGTGGATGCCGAAAGGATAAGGGTACCCTTCAGAAAAGGGCCGGGCATGTATATCCTGTTCAACTTCTTTTTGTTCTGGCGACTGCTGTTCAGGCGGTTTGACCTCTGCCTGGCATGCGACCTTGACACCCTGGTACCATGCTATATGGTGACACGGTTGTCAGGCAGGAAGCTGGTTTATGACGCACATGAATATTTCACAGGCCAGCATGGTCTAGCAGAGCGAAGTGTAAAGCATGCCATATGGAAATGGGCGGAAAGACGGATTCTTCCCAAATTACGCCACATGCTCACCGTCAGCGACTCAATTGCGGACCTGTACCACCGTGAATACGGTGTCGTCCCTGTTGTAATCAGGAATGTGGCGCCGTCAGTGACTCATCTGGAGCCTCATGACCGGAGTGCGCTGGGGCCTTCTGAGGAAGAACTGCTTGTGGTCTTCCAGGGCTCTGGCATCAATGAGGGGAGAGGAGCCCGTGAGCTGATTAAAGCCATGACAATGCTTGAGCGGATACGGCTCGTCTTCATCGGTTCAGGCGATATCTCAGACTCCCTGCGGAAATCGGCACGTGAAAGCGGAGCAGCAGAGAGGATCATGTTCCTGCCCCGGATGCCATGGGAGGAGATGATGAGGTATACGATGTGTTGTGATGCCGGACTGTCGCTCGATGCCGACACATGCGAAAATCAAAGGTACAGCCTCCCGAATAAGTTGTTTGACTACATTGCAGCCGCCATCCCGGCAGTTGTGTCACCCCTGCCGGAAGTCGCATCATTAATAAGCATGTACGGATGTGGTGTGGTGATCGGAGAGGTGACACCAGGGGCCATTGTCATTGCACTTGAAAGGCTCCGTGATAACCGGGGTTTACTGCTCTCTTTGAAGGAGAAGACTGTTGAGGCTCGCAGGGAGCTAACCTGGGAAAAGGAGATGATAAAAGAACAAGAGTTCTTCAGAACTGTTATTGATTTATAATTATAATGATGAATAAAGCCCTTTTCAAAAGATACCTGCCGGAGATTGCCGGTACCCTTGCCGGGGCGGTGGGGGGATTCTTATACTGGAAGTATGTCGGCTGCCTGTCAGGCACCTGCGCCATAAAATCAAACTGGTATCTCATGGTACCCTGGGGAGCAGTGCTTGGTTACCTGGCAGGCTCCGTTGCCGGTGATATTATCCGGAAGAGGAAAAAGAAGCAGGAAGAGAAGGAGAGTTGATCTTCACCCCATCGGTGATCAGGGGGAAGTTTGTATATTGCATACATAATTCAATCACAAACCTAACCCTGTCACAATGAAAACCAATCGCCGGAATTTCCTGCGTACAGCGGCCGTAGCCGGTGCAGGAGCACTTACGGCTGGAAGCGGATCTTCATGCTCACGCCGGGAGAAGTCAACAGAGATTATGCCGGAAGTCAGACAGGCACTCCTGGCTGCTCATTCACAGAAGTTTAACATGTCAGGGTATGGCGCGCCTCCGCTTGAGAAGGTACGCATTGGCTTTATCGGTCTCGGCATGCGCGGTCCCGGTGCGGTTGAGCGTATGGCTCACATTGAGGGGGTGGAGATAGCGGCCTTGTGCGACAAGTATACTAACCGTGTTGAGAAGATACAGTCTATGCTCTCTAAGTTCGGTATGCCACAGGCAAAAGCCTTCAGCGGCACCGAAGAGGCATGGAAAGGTGTATGTGATGACCCCGGAATAGATCTTGTTTACATATGTACGCCATGGGCCTGGCATACACCCATGGCCGTATATGCGATGGAGGCCGGGAAGCATGTAGCCGTTGAGGTGCCGGCGGCAAAAACCGTTGATGAGTGCTGGCAGCTGGTTGAGACATCCGAAAGGACCCGCAAGCACTGCATGCAACTGGAGAATTGTTGCTATGACTTCTTTGAATTACTTACACTCAATATGGCGCGCCAGGGGCTCTTTGGAGATATTGTCCACGGCGAAGGAGCTTATATTCATGATTTGCGCTGGGACTTCACCTATGACAAAAACGGCTACGCTGACATGTGGCGGCTGAAGGAGAATACCCGCAACGGCAGCCTCTATCCGACCCACGGACTTGGCCCGGTGTGCCAGATAATGAATATCAACAGGGGAGACAGAATGGACTATCTGACCTCCATGTCTTCAAATGACTTCGCCATGGCTGCGGAGCTGAGCCAGCTGGCTAAAGAAGATCCGTTCTATGTTCCTTATGCAGGCCGGAAATACCGCGGCAACATGAACAGCACCCTTATCAGGTCCGTTGCTGGCAGGACAATTATGATTCAGCATGATGTGTCAAGCCCCAGGCCTTACTCAAGGATCCACCTGATCAGCGGAACAAAGGGGGCTGCCCGTAAGTGGCCTTCCCCGGCCAGGATAGCACTGGGTCATTCGTGGCTCAAAGCAGAGGAACTGGCATCGCTGGAGGCACAATATACGCCAGGGATAATCAAAAGAGTGGGAGAGATGGCAAAGGAGATAGGTGGCCACGGCGGAATGGATTTCATAATGGACTGGAGGCTCATCGACTGCCTGAGGAACGGCTTGCCGCTTGACCAGGATGTCTATGACGCAGCTCTGTGGAGCGTAATCACTCCCCTGAGTGAATGGTCAGTAGCCAACAGGTCATCATCAATAGACACCCCCGACTTCACCTGTGGCTCATGGGAGACGAACAAACCCTTTGATCCAAACCTTCTCCAGGGAGGGAATACAAAAGTGCTTGGCATACAGGGCAGCTCCAACCAGCTCGAAGTCTGACGCAGACAGGAAGGCAAATAACATTCAAAGAGGATAATAAGTAGATATATTTTTTACATTTGCGGGCAAATTTACGGTTCAATGCTGAACACCGTTTTATTTCTGGTAATCTTATTCCTTTCATTGCTTGTCTTTTTTGTACCCGGGTCATTCAAATATCAATTTACCCTGGCTCTCCTGGTGTGCGGTGTGATCCTGACCTCGGTATGGTCAGCAGGAGTGCTGGCCGGAGGTAATCAGCTGCTTGAGATACCACTCTCTGTGCCGACTGCCGGCAGTGCCTTTATACTGACGGTTGACAGGCTCTCGGCCTTTTTCATTATTGTGGTGAATATCACCGTACTGGTGGGGTTTCTGTATGCAAGAGGGTATCTCGCACCCTATTTGCGGAGCAAGAATCCGCTCCGTTTTTCAATTCACTATTTTTCCTACCTGTGGCTCTGGCTCTCGATGGTGATGGTAGTCATGATACGTGATGGTGTCTCCTTCCTGATAGTATGGGAGATCATGGCACTCTCATCGTTTTTCCTTGTGATATTTGATGCTGAGGAGAGATCTATCCTCAAGACCGGAATAAGTTACCTGATACAGATGCATGTCGGCATGTTCTTCATCCTTATTGCCTTTCTGATAGTTGAGAAGGATACCGGCCGGATGAGCTTCGATGCCCTCGGAGAATATTTTTCGAATCACGGCAACCTGCCGCTCTTTCTTCTGTTCTTTGCAGGTTTTGCAATAAAGGCAGGGTTCATTCCGCTCCATACATGGCTGCCGGAAGCACACCCGGCGGCTCCGTCACATGTCTCAGGGGTGATGTCGGGAGTGATGATCAAGATGGGCATCTATGGCATCCTGAGGATAATAATCGCCATGCAGTCAGACCTGCTCGTGACCGGTATCATCATCCTTGTCATATCATTGATCTCGGGTGTGCTGGGAGTGATGATGGCCATTGTTCAGCATGACCTGAAACGGTTGCTGGCTTACCACAGCATAGAAAACATAGGAATTATAGGTACTGGTATAGGATTGGGGATGATAGGCCTGGCACAGAACAATCCGGCCATGACTCTGCTTGGTTTTGCAGGCGGCCTGTTGCATGTCCTGAACCACTCACTATTCAAATCGTTGCTTTTCTTCAATGCGGGATCTGTATACCAGGCTACCCATACGAGGAATATTGAACAACTCGGCGGACTGATGAAGCGAATGCCCTATACCGCGATACTATTCCTGGTAGGATCGCTGGCTATCTGCGGCCTGCCGCCCTTCAACGGATTCATATCCGAATACCTCATTTACATGGGAATGTTCAACAGCCTTTCCGGAGCTACACTCTATAATTCGATTATTATACTCGGGTCAATCGTGGGACTCTCTCTTATTGGCGGACTGGCAATCTTCTGTTTTACCAAGGCATTTGGAATTGTGTTCCTGGGTGAGCCGCGGTCTGATAAGGCGAAGCTTGCAGGAGAGGTTACCCGGTGTATGATTATTCCCCAGTTTTTGACAGTGACACTCATTCTTGTAATCGGACTGGCATCACCGTTGATTGTGAAACCGGTGTTTAACATCGTAGTTAAGACATTTGCGATCAATGACCCGGTACTGGTTTCAGGAGCCTTTACTTCCAACCTCTCGCAAATCAGTATTATGGGTGGCGTGTTTGTGCTGGTCTTTGTCACCCTGCTCGTCTACCGTAAGTACCATCTCAGCAGGAGACAGGTTAATACGGGACCCACATGGGGCTGCGGATACACCGCCGGCACAACGAGGCAACAGTATACAGCCACCTCGTTTGCCTACAACTACAACCATTTAGCCAAACCGGTGCTCCAGACAACCAAGCAGATGGTTGAAATTAAGGAGGAGGAGATCTTTCCCCGTAGGAGAAGCTTCATCTCGCACAGCGAGGATTTCATCAAAAAGCTGCTTATTGACAGGCCGCTCGACTGGCTCGCCGGTATTCTGAAGAGGATAGCTGTTATGCAAACAGGTCAGATACAGCACTATATCCTCTACGCGTTCATCTTCATGCTGCTTGTATTGCTGCTCACTGTACTGAAAATTATCTGATGATGGCAGGATTTGTTCTGATACTGATTGCAGCCTTTTTTGTACCGGGGATAATACTCCGGACCAGGAGTATTGCGGCAGGGCGCAAGGGTCCGGGATTGTTCCAGCCGGTTAAGGATATCATGGTCCTTCTGAAAAAAGGAAGTGTATTCAGCACCACCAGCGGACTGATCTTCCAGATAGCCCCTGCTATAACACTGGCCACCGTCATATCCGCCATGATGCTGCTTCCCTTTGCGGAACAAAAGGCATTGTTGTCTTTTGAGGGCGATTTTGTGATGTTTGCCTACCTGCTTGCGCTTGGAAAGTTCTTTACAATAATTGCCGCTCTTGATACGGGCAGCAGCTTCGGTGGCATGGGAGCAAGCCGTGAAGCCCTGTTCTCAATGCTTGTGGAACCGGCATTCTTTATCCTGCTTGCCACTTTTGCAATGTTCACCGGCTATACCTCATTCTCAGTAATTTTCAACCACTTTTATATTACCGGGAATAATTATGTGATGATCTACAGCATCATAGGTGTCTACCTTTTCATACAGATCGCCATGGTGGAGAACAGCAGGGTACCGGTTGACGACCCTAAAACTCACCTCGAGCTGACAATGATCCATGAGGTGATGATACTTGACCACAGCGGGTTTGACATGGCTCTGATGCATATCGGGATGAACCTTAAATTTGCTCTTTATGGCTCACTTGTATACAACCTGATAGTGCCGGCCGGATGGAACATATTCCTTCAGGCAGGATTGTTCTTCGCGGTTCAGGCATTCTTTGCCATTGTTATTGGCCTGACCGAATCATTCAGGGCCCGGAACAAGATGAACAAGAACCCGAAATTCATCCTGACATTATCAGCCATCGCATATATTGCGTTCACGGTTATACTTATACTCACAAATAAACTGACCTGAAAGGAGATGGTAAATTATCTGATAGTTCTGTTTGCGATCACGCTGATGTACTTCTCCTCGGCTGACAGACTGGTGTCCTATGTTAAGCTTATAGCACTACAGGGGCTTCTGCTGTGCGGATTAGCGATCTTCGAGCTAAAGGAGGTAAACACCGGCAACCTGCTTTTCATCGTTGCTGAGACCCTGATCTTCAAGACTGTTGTGCTACCTTACCTGCTAAACCATATCATCCGCCGGTCCGGCGTGACGAAAGTACATCGCCTTGCGATGCCCGGCTTCTACCTGCTCATATTTTCAATCTTCGGGCTGCTGATAAGCGTGATCCTGGCAAATATTCTGATAAACCCGTTTATAAATACAATTTACCTCTCAGTAGCACTTTTCACACTGGTCACAGGACTTCTGATGATTGTCACTCACAGGCTGATAATCTCACAACTTATCGGCTTCCTGATCATAGAGAATGCGGTCTTCATGTTTTCCCTGGCCGTGGGGAATGAGATGCCTATGCTAATAAATGTGGGGATACTGCTTGACATTTTTGTGGGCGTGTTGATACTGGGCTTCTTCGGGCTCCGTCTGAAGCCTCATACAAACGAGCTGACTATGTTAAAAGATTAGAGATGGTGCTTTTATTTTTCTTTGTCATATCCGTGTTTTCGAGCGTCTCGGTGGTTCTGTTAAGGAACAGGAGAATGACCAGGATAATAACACTCGCATATGCCGTGGTGCTCATCCTCTTCACCGTCTATTCCTGGACCAGCCTGAACAAAACGGAGCTGACTTACTTCACATATGACAGCACGGGGGTGTTACTGCTTACAGTACTTTCTATCCTTACGCTGCCAACCATCTATCACGGTTTCATCTATACATCAGGTGACGCTGACAAGAGATACAATATCTATCATTCGGGACTTATCGCCCTGATGACATTTATGGCTGGCGCCTACCTGGCCAACACGATGACCGTACTCTGGATCTTTGTGGAGGCCACCACGCTGGCAGTGGCAGTGCTCATCTACCATGACCGGACGGAGATGTCGCTTGAGGCCACCTGGAAGTATGTGTTCATCTGTTCCACAGGCATTGCACTGGCCTATATGGGAATCCTGTTCCTCGGATTTATCTACGGTCGGGGCGATGCATCAAATCTGTCATTTTCATCCATTGCTCTCGTCCTCAGAAATGCCAGCCCGTTGTACCTGAAGATCTCCTTCATCTTCGTGCTGGTGGGGTTCAGTACCAAGATGGGTCTCTTCCCCATGCACACCGTCACCATTGACGCCCACTCGGTATCGCCGCCACCTGTCAGCGCCCTGATATCAACCACCCTGATGAATGTCGGATTCCTTGCCATTTTTCGAATCTATATTCTTTTCGCATCAACCTCAGTGTTGTCCTTCATGAACCATGTATTGATACTGGCCGGCTTGCTGTCATTGCTGATCTCGGCAGGATACATGCTCAAGGCGAAGCACCTAAAGCGAATGCTGGCATACTCAAGCCTTGAGAACATGGGCCTCGTTGCCATTGCCCTCGGGGCAGGAGGGGCAGGCTATTATGCCGCATTGCTGCTGATAGTACTGCACTCCCTTGCCAAATCGAGTCTCTTCTATCAGATGGGACAGCTTCACCGTGTTTTGCATACTTTCAAGCTCGATGACTGCGGCAGATACATGAAACTCTATCCGGCCGGAGCCATGGTTCTTCTTACAGGAACGATCTGTATCCTTGCCATACCACCCTCCGGCATGTTCATCTCCGAATTGATGTTATTCAGGGGCCTGGCGGCAAACGGACAGTGGTTTGCACTTATCACTGCGATCATCCTGCTTGGTTTTGTGATATACGCCATGAGTACCAGGGTTATGCATATCACCTTCTCAGATCCGAGGGATGAGGGTAAGTTGCAGACTCCCGGGACAGTAAATCCGGTTGAATCGGTGAGTCAGTTTTTGCTTCTGGCCATCGTGATAGTGTTGTGTTTTTACCAGCCGCCATTCCTGGTTGACATGATTGATCAGAGCGTTTCAATGTTACCCAGATAGAGACCATGAACCATCCGAGTTACACAGAGTTGAAAAACGGCGCAACACCTGCCGTGATCACGGAGATCCCGGTTCTTGATTACGATCAGTTTTTTGAACAGGTTAAGAAGCTTCTCGCTGACAAGTCAAATCATTGTGTATCATACTATTGTCAGGTTTATGCTGGAAGGCTGAAATTTATCTGCTGTATAGCCGGCGACGACACCGGGCGAATCATGATCTTCAGTCACGAAATGAGGAAGGATGATCCACCTCTGAAGTCGCTGACCCCGGACTGTCCTGCAATACATATATTTGAACGTGAGATACATGAGAATTTCGGGGTGAAGTTCGAGGGGCATCCCTGGCTCAAGCCGGTGAGATATCCCGCTGACAGGGCTGACTGCCAGAGCATAATGGACAATTATCCGTTTTATGAAATTGATAGTGAGGAACTGCATGAGGTCGGTGTCGGACCCATTCATGCAGGGGTGATCGAACCAGGTCATTTCAGATTCATCTGCAACGGAGAAAAGGTGCTGCACCTGGAGATACATCTGGGATACCAGCACAGGGGTGTTGAGAATTTGTTCGTGACCCTGAAACAGGCACTTCAGAGGGCCATCCTGGCCGAAAATATTGCCGGTGACACGGCTGTCGGGCACGGCCTGGCACATGCACAGCTCATTGAGTCACTGGCGGGAATTGAAGTGAGTGAAGCTTTGCAGATTGAGCGCTGCATTGCTCTTGAGTTGGAACGTATTGCCGTGCATATCGGAGACACGGCCGCCCTGTGCGGCGACGTTGCCTACCAGCTTGGACAGGTAGTCTGCGAGGCACTAAGAACGAAGGTGATCAATACCACTCAATACTGGTGCGGGAGCAGGTTTGGCAAAGGACTGGTGCGTCCGGGCGGCTCAAACTACCCGCTGACAAATGATACGGCGGAGGTAGTGCTGACGGTGCTGGCTGAAGTTGAAAAGAGGTACCGCAATATCACTGACCTCATCTATTCCTTGCCCAGCGTGCTCGGAAGGTTCGAGGACATAGGCACGGTGACCCGGAAGCAGGCTGAGCTCATTGGAGCTGTTGGTATGGCTGCCCGCACATGCGGAATCCTCCGTGATACCCGAAGGACACACCCGTTCCAGTACTATAAGAATTACATTGTCAATCCGGTAATCCTGGAAACAGGCGACGTACGGGCCCGGGGTATGCTCAGGGCTCTTGAGGTCCGGGCCTCTGTTGCAATTATACATGACCTGGTGGGGGTGTGGAAGAGGGTTGAAAAAAATACAGGGAAACCTCTCTATGATTTCGTGCTCAGGCCTGACAGCCTTGCTTTCTCACTGGCAGAGGGATGGAGGGGTGAAATATGTCACACAGCGGTCACTGACAGTGACGGCAATATCTCCCACTACAAGGTCAAGGATCCGTCACAGCACAACTGGATGGCACTGGCCCTGGCGGTCCGAAACCAGGAGATCTCTGATTTCCCGGTATGCAACAAGAGTTTTAATCTTTCATATTGCGGGCATGACCTGTGATAATAACCCGATTGTGCAATGTTAAAGGAAATAAAGGTACTGACCGATCATGGCAAACAATATGTTCCTGACCTGAGAAACCAGCCGGTCTCTGAGAGATTCAGGGGCAGACCGGTCATTTCAGCCGGAATCACTGCAGCAGAGATTGAACGAGTTGCAGCTATCTGCCCTGTGAAGGCCATCGACAGCCGGAACGGCACCATTGACCTTGGCAGGTGCACCTTCTGCAATGAATGTGCACTTATGATGCCTGAGTCCATCCGCTTCACAAATGACTACCGCATTTCTGCAACGAGGCGTGAGGATCTTGTTATCAGGCCCGGCCAGTCCGATCGGCTCAGGATTGATGAGACTGCAGTCAGAACGGAGGTCCGCAAGCTGTTCAGGAGGTCTTTGAAGCTGCGCCAGGTCTCGGCAGGGGGTGACAATTCCTGCGAGATGGAACTTACGGCTTCGGGTAATGTCAACTTTGATATCGGACGCTTAGGTGTTGAGTTCGTGGCATCACCACGACATGCTGACGGAATTGTAATCACAGGCCCGGTGACGGAAAATATGGCTGATGCCCTGGAAATATGTTATGATGCCATTCCTTCACCCAGGGTAATCATCCTTGCAGGCACCGACGCAATAAGCGGAGGCCTTTTCGAGGGGAGCCCGGCATTACAGCGCAGGTTTATCGAAACCCACAAGGCTGACCTCTATGTTCCGGGCAACCCCGCACATCCTCTTACCTTCATCAATGGCATAATGGATTTGCTGGGACTCTGATCAGGCAATAGACTGGCGATCCGCCAGCTGGCGGAGACGCAGCCAGATTGCAGGGAGGGGCAATAGTCACAATTTCGGTTTCAGACTTTCGATCGTCGATTTAATTAAAAATCTCAAATCGCACATCGCAAATCCTTCAGACTTCATTAACTTAGTTTCCTTCATCATAACACAACCGGAATATGAAGACAATTGTATTAATCGGAACACTTGCATTTATGGGAACAGCACTCTTTACATCATGCGGGGAGTCAGGTAAGAAGGCTGCCGCGAATGACGAATTCACCTATGAGGTTGACAGGTTTGAAGATATCAGTGTGCTCAGGTATCGCCTGCCGGGGTTTGAACAGCTGTCGGCAGGTGAGAAGGAGTTCATCTACTATCTCTCCGAGGCCGCCCTCTGCGGGCGCGACATATTGTGGGATCAGAATTTCAGGTACAACCTTGTCATACGGAAGACCATCGAGGCTATAATCGCATCATACGGCGGCAACCGGGAAGAGGAAGAGTATAAGGCATTCATCACCTATGCCAAAAGGGTCTTTTTTGCCAACGGCATACACCATCACTATTCCGGTGATAAGTTCGCCCCGGGATTTTCACAGGATTACTTTAGGGCCCTGATCAGCGGATCAGACCCGGCACTCTTTCCTCTCAGAGAGGGAGAGACAGCAGGTGATCTTATTGCCCGTCTCACTCCCGTTCTCTTTGATCAGGAGCTCTTCGCCAGAAGGGTTGATCAGTCGGAGGGAGCTGACATGATCGTTGCTTCGGCAAACAACTTCTATGAGGGTGTTACCCAGGAGGAGGTTGAGAAATATTACGGATCCCTGGCCGATCGCGCTGACCCGAGACCTGTTTCATGGGGCCTGAACTCAAAATTGGTAAAGGTCAACGGGAAGGTGACGGAGATACCTTACCGAAGCGGAGGTCTCTACGGCGAGGCCATTGATCGCATCATTTCATATCTTGAGAAGGCAAGGGATGTGGCGCTGAGCGAGACCCAGAAGAAGGAGCTCGGACTGCTGATTGATTACTACAAGACAGGTGACCTGAAGACATGGGATGAGTACAACGTAGTGTGGGCTGGCAATACTGACCTTGCGGTTGATTATATCAATGGATTCATCGAGACTTACGGTGACCCCATGGGTATGAAGGCCACATGGGAGGCAGTAGTTGATTACAAGGACATTGAGGCATCAAAACGCACTGCGCTGATAACCGCAAACGCACAGTGGTTCGAAGACAACTCCCCGGTAGCTCCGGAATACCGCAAGGAGAAGGTCACAGGTGTTGCAGCCAGCGTGATCAACGTTGCCATGCTCGGCGGTGACTGTTATCCGGCATCTCCGCTTGGGATAAACCTTCCCAATTCGAACTGGATAAGAACGGAGGCCGGATCGAAGTCCGTTACCCTGGCAAACATAACCGATGCCAAAGACATAGTGTCACGTGGCAGCGGTTTCCTGGAGGAGTTCGCCTTTGATAAGGCGGAGATAGAGAGGGCGGTACAACACGGTTCGCTCGCTGATGCGCTGCATACTGACATGCATGAGTGCATAGGTCATGCAAGCGGCAAACTGGCTCCGGGAACAGACCCGAATGCGCTAAAGAACTATGCCTCTCCGCTTGAGGAGATGAGGGCAGATCTCTTCGCGCTATATTTCATGATGGATCCCAAAATGGTCGAAACAGGACTGATGCCATCTGGAGAGCCGGCAAAAGCACAGTATGACAATTATATCCGCAACGGGCTCATTACGCAGATCGTCCGCATAAAACCCGGCAAGGACATCGAGCAGGCACACATGAGATGCCGTTCGGCAATAGCGCATTGGGTATATGAGAAGGGCCTCGGTGAGAATGTTATTGAACTGGTGAAACGTGAGGGCGGAACCTTTGTAAGGATAAATGATTACACAAAACTCAGGGCACTTTTCGGCGAGATGCTGAAGGAGGTACAAAGGATCAAGTCAGAAGGTGACTTCGTGGCTGGAAAGGATATGATTGAAAAATACGGAGTGAAGATCGATCAGGATTTGCACAGTGAGATACTCGCGAGGTACGCGAAGCTTGACCTGGCTCCCTACAGCGGATTCGTCAATCCTTCAATGACACCGGTAACAGATGCGGAGGGAAAGATCATTGATGTGAATATTGAATACTGCTCTGACTACCTGGAGCAGATGTTGAAATACGGGAAGAGATATTCATTTCTATCTGTTTATTGAATTTGCAGGACTATTCGTAATACCTTTTGTTCATCTTTTCCGTCCTCCTCTTCTCCGCCAGCACCAGGTAGACCAGGTAAACTGAGATGATTACAAGCATTATGATGATGCTGTATCTTATTATGACAGCGGTCCCCAGTCCTTCACTCAACGGTGATGAAGGGTTGACAGAATGACCAACCTCGATCCCGAACAGGTTCCTGACGAAAAACAGTAGGAAGAAGGAGAGGAGACCGGCTGCAACAGGAGTGGTTATCCAGCCTGATGCGATGCTTCCCAGTAATTTCAGGTTGATGTTCCTGATACCCTTGTAGAGTCCTATGCCCAGAACAGAGCCAACCACCACCTGTGTGCTTGATACAGGCACCATCGGGATGGGTGGCAGGCCTATCCTTACCATAAGGCCTGAGAGGGCGGATGATGAGAAGATGAACAGCACCAGCGCCTGTGACAGCACAACCACGAATGCCGCTTCCGATGATAGTTCCAGGAGGTTGGTGCCAACGGTCTGCATCACCTTTTTGGAGAATGTCAGTATGCCTGCTGCGATGGCAACAGCACCCAGGAAGAAGAGCTGTTGGGCACCTGTAAGGGTAAAGATGCCGAAGTTGGCATCATCGAGGGGGATACTCGGCACGAACACCCCCATTACGTTTGCAATGTTGTTTGCTCCGAGGCTGTAGGCTCCGAAGGCGCCGGCGATCATCAACCCGGTTCTGAGGTATGATTCGTATGCAAGGAGGTGTACTTTTATCCTCCTCCGGGTGATCTTGACAAGGTGATAGAGCCCGTAGGCGAAGAGGGCACCCAGAACTGGTCCGGTTATCCATGTAGTTACAATCTGCGTCAGTGCCCTGGTATCGACTGCATTGTCAGTGAAGAAGTTCCATCCGATGATTGCGCCTACAATAGCCTGGGTGGTTGAGACAGGCAGTCCAGCCCTTGTCATGAAATAGACTGTCAGACCTGCGGCCAGGGCCACGGTAAATGCGCCTCCCATGGCATTCACTGACCCAAGCCGGCCCAGGGTGTCGGAGGCGCCTGCCCCCTGAAGCACTGCGCCAAGAATGACAAAGATGGAGGCGATGACGGCAGCTCTTGCAAAGGATACCATCCTTGACCCGACGGCGGAACCGAAGACATTGGCCGCATCATTGGCTCCGAGGGTCCACCCGAGAAAGAGGCCGCTGGATAGGAAGAGAAAGATCATGATCAGAGCATTTGCCTTATGGCCATGGAGGCAAGGAGGTCAGCCGCCGCCTGGGCGGAGTCAGAAATATTCTCTATATGATGGGTAATGTATCTGATATGAGCCTTCTCAGCCAGGGAGAGATCATTCATCTCATGAAAAACTCTTTTCTTCATCTGGAACGCAGCCTTATCGGTCTCCCTCTCGAAGAAATAGACTTTGATAAGCTTCTCACGGACGAGATGGGGCTCACGGAAGAAGGCCCTGGCAGCCGGCAGAAGCTCTTCAGCGGCATTACCCGAAACTTCGGTCAGTGATATGAAATCATTTACCAGGGATGCCGGTATATGCGGCATCTCAACATAAAATTCGTTCAGAGATTTCTTGGCCGTATCAATTATCTCATCGAGCTGCCATAACAGCTTGACTATTTCGCTCCTCTGCTGGGGAAGGATAGAGTGAATTATCATATCATTCTCTATACTTCTCTGTAGTTTGTCGGCTCTGCCTTCAAGTTCGTCTATTTTGGAGAGATGATTCTGGAAGGCATTGTGATCACCTTTGACATAAGCCTTGACACCCTCCTTAAAGATAAGTATGCCTATCTCGATGGTGTCAAAGAATTCATCGATTCTTACTGCCAGTTCCCTTGTTGTACGGGTGAAAAGAGACATCTGATGAGAATTGTGGTTTAAGACAAATATATTAAGAAAAGCATCGTGCTCCGGTCATTCAGAAATCAATAATTCTCTCAACGCGATGATTTTTAAGGTAGCTCTTGATAATTACCTGGATGTCGCGATTGTCGGCAGCTCTCTTAATGCAGTCATGCACTGCCGTCAGTCCGAATCCTACATCATTTATATTGAAGTAACCAAAGCCTTCATATTTGCCGTTTACGATCTTGACAACAGACCTCTCTTCACCGTCGCGGCCGCGGTCAATGAGGAAGAAGTTTCTCTCCCTGAAGATGAATTCATCAAGGGCCATCAGCGCCCTTTCATTGTATGACTTAGGCTCTTCCCCGCCGCAGCAGGCACCCCTGCAGAGGCTGACCTGCCTGTGAAAGCACGGACCGTCAGTCTCATACATACCAGACAGCTTCTGGCAAAGGGTGAATTCACTGATTATCTGTTCCAGCTTGCCCCTGGCTTTATCACGTGATGAAAAGAGAGACAGCGGGATCTCTTCATCGTTGACATTACGGTATTCAAACCTGATGTAGCCCTGTTCATCAGTATAACTGTAGATGCCCCAGCGAAAACCCGTGCGCCGCTGAGCCCTGTTATACAGGGGCTTCCTGCTCTTGATCTCCGCCGACTCAAGGAGGAGGGCTATCAGCTCACTACCGGTACACTCCCATGATATGTCGGCTATTTGCGATCGCATCTCCATGGCCCTTCCTGATGTGTTGTTTGACAGGTGGGTGTTAATCCTCTGGCTGAGGTTGCAGCTCTTACCAACATAGATGACATCACCCTTATCATTGTAAAAATAGTATATGCCCGGCTCCTCAGGAATATCTGCCAGTAATGCTGTGTCAAGCGAGGGGTGAAGTTTTGCTGCTTTCCTGTTCCTTATCAGGCTGCCTGAATTCAGTTCCCTGTCCTTTTCAAGGAGGAGTTCAAGGAGCCTCACAGTGGCCATTGCGTCTCCGCAAGCCCTGTGTCTTCCATTTATCTCAATTCCAAGATCGTTGCACAGGTTGCCAAGGCTGTATGACCTGTGGCCGGGAAGTAGTTTCCTGCTGAGTGATACAGTATCGAGGAGCGGCCTTCTGAAATTGTATCCCAGCATTCCGAATTCCTGTCTGATAAATGAATAGTCAAACCTGGCATTGTGTGCAACAAATACTTTTCCCTCAGTGATCTCCACGATTTTTTTCGCCACCTCGAAAAATTTTGGGGCATCTTCAACCATCTCATTGGTGATGCCGGTCATTGAGGTTATGAAATATGGGATGTTGCGCTCGGGGTTGACCAGAGTGGAGTACTCCTCAATAATTCGCATGCCATCATGAACATAGACGGCTATCTCGGTAATCCTCTCATGCCTTGCACTTCCCCCGGTGGTCTCTATGTCAATAACAGCGTACACTTTTGCATGAAAGCACTAAGATAATTACTTTTCATCCTGCGTCGAATTATTCATAAATTTGATGTAATTTGATGCTCATGGAATGCTTCGGTCAATATTATTATCTGGATGGCATCATCATGCCCGCTGATCATGATGATGAGAACACCTCCGGCGAGGTCTCCTTTTACGAGGTGATAAGAACCCGGGAGGGGATCCCTCTTTTTTTTGATGATCACATGAAGCGCCTGAGTGACGGCATATCAACAAGATATGAAAGCGGAGGAGATGTTTCTTCGCGGGTCAGGGAGGGTCTTGATGCTCTCGTTGACAGGCAATCGTTTCCGGAGATAAACGTGAGGGTGACGGTTACCTTCACCGGGCAGGATTATTCATTGCATATATGCTATATTCCTTCTTCGTATCCCGATGAGGAGATGGTCACCACGGGTGTCAGGCTGGTATTATACCATGCAGAACGGTTTGATCCGGGGGTTAAGCTTCTGAATTACCGGCTTCGTCTGTCGGTGAATGAGGAGCTGGCCAGGAAGAAGGCCTATGAAGCTCTGCTCGTCAATCATGATGGCTTAATCACTGAAGGAAGCAGGTCGAATGTGTTCTTTGTCACGGCCAAGGGCGCAATTCACACAGCCCCTGATAAAATGGTTCTTTCAGGGATAACACGCCGGTATGTCATTGATATCATCAGGCAGGAGGGGTTTGAACTGGTGTATGAGGCAGTGGGTGAATCTGAGATTGATCACTACACTGCGGTATTCATCACCGGCACTTCGCCCATGGTGCTGCCTGTGAATAGCATTGAAAAACAGCACTATGAAGCATACAATGCTGTTACAGAAAGGCTTCGTCGGCTATATACCGGTCTGGCAGCCGGGAGCATCAGGAATTATAAGTTGAATAAAAGCAAAGATTAATCTTTATCTTTGCATAAAAGCAATATCAATGGCCAGTATTAAAAACCTTAAGAAGGATATAGACTATCTCTTTTTTGAACTGATCTCCGACTGTTTTATGTTCACCAGCCTCCATGAAGGCCCGAAGAAAAAAGAAGCACAGGACCTGATAGAAGAGGCAGTGAGTATGCGCAATGACTTCATTGACAGGGTTAACAACCCTGATGGAAAAGACAATCCGGCACTGGTTAAGGCCTATTACACTACATTGCAGAAAGACCTCCTTGAAAAGGTAGATGGCTATTTCGAACGGCTCAGCAAGATCTCGAAAAGTTAGGCAGCAGGCAGTAGAGAAATTTCGATTTCAGATTTTCGATTGTCGATTTAATCAAAAATCGCAATTCGCAAATCCTTCAGACTTTCTACTTTAAAGACTTTCGACTATATACATTTTATAATCTCTGCATTGCAACTCATACACCGGCCCTCATCCGAAAGGCCTGTTGCAGTCGTTGAATAACCAGATCTCCTTACAACCAGGGAATGACATGACGGGCACAGGGTGTCGCTGCCCGAGTCTGTTCCCGCCAGATTGCCTGTGTATACAAAATCAAGGTATTCGCCGGCGATCTCTTTCAGCCTCAGTATTGTTTCCGGAGGGGTGGGAGGGTTGCTCCTCATGTAGGTGGGGAAATAGCGACTCAGGTGCAGGGGCACACTTCTCCCGGCGTTCAATGCAATCCATTCAGCCTCACTCCTCATCTCTTCAGCCGAGTCATTCAGTCCCGGGATGATGAGGGTTGTTATCTCGAGATGCCTTCCTGAAGATGCTACCATTTTTATCGCCTCCAGCACGGGTCCGAGCGTGGCTCCCGTATAACGCCTGTAAAATTCATTGCTGAAGGCTTTCAGGTCGATGTTAAATGCATCGATGACCTTTATCAGTTCTGCAAGCGGATCACCGTTGACGTACCCGTTTGTGACCATCACGTTATGAAGACCCTCAGCAGTTGCCAGCATTGCACAGTCGGTGACATATTCATACCAGATCACCGGTTCATTGTAGGTGTAAGCCAGGCCACTGTTACCTGCAGCTTTAAGTGCCAGCCTGACAAGCTCCTTCGGAGAAAGCTGCCGTGAACCGGAGGGGTGTACCTCTTGTGAAATATGGAAATTCTGACAAAAGTCGCATCTAAGGTTGCATCCGTAAGATCCGACGGATAAAATGGAACTGCCCGGGTAAAAATGATACAGTGGTTTCTTCTCTATCGGATCAAGTGCATAGCCTGAAATTACACCGTATGTGACCGGTGACACCTCACCCCCACGATTTTCTCTCACGCCGCATATTCCCCTCCCTCCCGGGGAGATCAGGCATGAATGGGGGCAGAGGAGACATTTCAGATTCTTATCATTAGCATGTTTTTCCCAAAGCTTCATTGTTATTCTTTGATCTTATAAATTTAATGTTATTTTTGCTTGCCGTGGGCACTGTTCAGGAGTACCCTGACAGCTTCATCTATTTATAACCAAAATCTGAGAAAATGACAACCAGAAGAGACTTCCTGATGAAATCAGCCTTTTTAGCTGCCGCCATACCACTCCTTAAGACTGATATGCTGGGATCAATCAGGCCGGCAAAAAAGACAGGTCTGGCTCTGTATACAATCCGTGATCTGATGGGCAAGGACCCTTCAGCAGCCCTGGCCGAGGCTGCGGAAATAGGGTATGACTGGGTTGAGGCGGCGGACCACAATGAAAGGAAGTTTTACGGCCTTACGCCAAAGGAGTTCGGCAAGCTGGTGAAGAAGTCAGGAATGGAGGCAGTGAGTTCACACAGCTCCATCAATCCTGAGAACCATGAGAAAATGATAGAAGATGCTGCTGAGGCTGGAATGAAGTACATTATGCTTCCCTCCCTTCCGCATGACTGGAGCGGCAGTCTGGACGGCTATCAGAGGGCAGCTGATTTCTTCAACAAGGCAGGAGAAAGGTGCAGGAAGGCAGGTATCACTTTCGGCTTTCACAACCACCAGATAGAATTTAAGGAGATAAATGGAAGGGTTCCCTACGACCTGCTGCTTGAGAATACAGACCCAAAACTGGTAACCTTTGAGCTTGACATTGCCTGGATCACTGCAGCCGGCAAGGATCCTGTCACATATTTCAGAAAATATCCGGGTCGTTTCGAGGTATGGCATATGAAGGATCTGACTCCTGAAAAGCTGGATGCCACATTGGGGGAGGGGATCATCGATTTCAAACCCATACTGGCTGAGGCTAAGACCTCAGGAATGAAGTACTGGTTTCTGGAGCAGGATCACTGCCGTACCCACACTCCGATTGAAAGCATAGCCATCAGCCGTACCTATTACCTGACAAAGCTCGTGAAATAACCTCAAAAAGAGGTCCTGACTGAATTGTTCAATCCTGAGGCAACCACAGCTTCAAGAAATTTCATTCCCCTGACTCCCTCATATATGCCGGGGTAGTCTGCCATGATTTCATGGTTTCTGCCTTCCATCTGTGCAATTATACTGTGTGCAAAGTTCCTGTACAGGTTGGCAAAGGCTTCTATGAATCCTTCCGGATGACCTGCAGGGATTCTGGTATGCATCGGAGCAGCTACGCCTGAACCTGTGAACGAGGTGCCGGTGCGAAGCATCTGTGGCGGTTTGTCAGGCCACAATACAATCACGGTATTAGGCTCCATCTGTCGCCAGGAGATGCCTCCTCTGTCACCGTATACCCTGATTGACAGGTTGTTCTCCTCTCCTGTGGCTATCTGGCTGGCGAGGAGTGTGCCGCATACTCCGTTGCTGAAATGAAGAATGACGTTCCCGTCATCATCGAGGAGCCGTCCGGGAACCACTGAATGCAGGTCTGCTGACACCGCTTTCACCTCGAGCCCTGATACATACTCTGCCAGGTTGAATGCGTGGGTGCCGATATCTGCCATTGCTCCGGCTATGCCTGCCCTGGCGGGGTCTGACCTCCATTCTGCCTGCCTGTTGCCTGTCTTCTCAACCGGGGATGAAAGCCATCCCTGGAGATATTCCACTACCACCTTCCTGACAGTTCCTATTTCACCTCCGAGGACCATTTCCCGGACTCGTTTGACCATGGGATAACCTGTGTAGTTGTGAGTCAGGCAGAATAGCTTGCTGGTGCGTTCTACCGTCTCATGAAGATCAATGGCTTCCGCCACACTCATGCACAGAGGTTTATCGCATACGACATGGAACCCGGCTTCGAGAGCCATTTTTGCCGGACCGTAATGCAGGTGGTTAGGAGTGACAATGGAGATAAAATGAGGCCGCAAATCCCCGGAAAGCGATTTTTCCCTGGTGATCATCTCCTGCCATGTCTCATAGACGCGTGATCTGTCAAGGTACTCTCTCTCTCCCGTGGCTGATGATACTGCCGGATCACTGCTGAAAGCGCCGCACACCAGTTCCGACAGACCGTCAAGGCGAGCCGCCATACGGTGGACCGGCCCTATCAGAGAACCTTCGCCACCACCGATCATTCCCATCCTCAGTCTCATGCTTTTTCCTCCAAGCCCTCCTGGCTATCTCTAATTATATCAATATCGTGAAGTATGCAGAACTCCTCAACAGCTTCCATTATTGAAACAGACCGGTCAGGATAGAAAGTCCCGAGCCTAAGTCTTACCTTTTTATTATCTGTGTAAAAATCAATGACGACAGGTTTGAACTCGACAGCTGTGAGTGAAGAGGAGTTAAAGACCACCGGTGGCCTGAAGAAATCCTGCCTTAACACTATTCTGTCATGGCCTACAGTGATATATCTCTTCGTTAAGCCAAGCCCCGAACTTATCAGCCACAGGCCGAAGAGAAGGAGGAACCCTATTGCAATCCATGCGGTTCCCATTGAGGCTGCCGTCCCGCGGACGCTGAAAACAAACCATGCAGTCACGACGAGACAGGCTACGCCAAGCAGTATCCTTAGAATACTGCCAACCCTTGTGTTCTCATTCAGTTCGATGCTGAAATGTCTGTCAGCCATATGAGGTCCTTTAACGCAATTTACTGTTTTTTGAGGAAAGCTGACCGGATTTAAAAATCATTTCCCGGTTTTATTTTACAGAGAATTATTTACTTTTAAGGTTTGTTATGAACTATTAACCACCTGTACAATGAAAGAGGAAACTAGCAAAATCACACGACGGTCATTTGTAGGCACTACCGGTGCTGCAATTGCCGGTCTGACAATCATTCCCAGCAGTGTCGTCAGTGGCCTCGGCCACCGTGCACCGAGCGATAAGCTGAATATTGCAGGAATAGGCATTGGCGGTGTTGGTGCAACCAATATACGTAATGTTGCTTCTTCGGAGAATATCGTTGCTCTCTGCGATGTTGACTGGGGTTACTCCAAGAGGGTGTTTGATGCCTATCCGACTGCAGCCAGGTACTGGGATTACAGGAAGATGTATGATGAGATGGGCAAGTCGATTGACGCAGTCATAATCGCCACGGCAGATCATACGCATGCCCTTACGGCCGCCCATGCAATGAGCATGGGAAAGCATGTCTACCTTCAGAAGCCTCTAACGCACAGCGTATATGAATCGCGTTTGCTGACAAAGCTTGCCGCAAAGCATAAGGTTGCGACCTCTATGGGCAACCAGGGCTCATCAGGTGAAGGGGTGAACCAGATAATTGAGTGGATTCAGAGCGGCGAGATAGGTGAGGTCAGGAAGGTTGAGACTTTCACCGACAGGCCTATATGGCCACAGGGACTCAACAGGCCGGCCAAGGGAGAGTGGGTTCCCGACACCCTCAACTGGGATCTGTTTATAGGTCCGGCACCCATGCGGCCGTTCCACAGCATATATACGCCCTGGAACTGGAGAGGGTGGTGGGACTTCGGTACAGGAGCACTGGGAGACATGGCGTGCCATATCCTGCACCCGGTATTCAAGGGTCTGAAGCTTAAATACCCGAGCAAAGCCGAGGGAAACTCAACATTGCTGCTTACTGACAGCGCACCCACCGCCCAGTCAGTCAAGCTTGTGTTCCCCGAGAGACCAACGCCTAAAGGGTCAAAAGTAAAATATCCCGAGGTGGAGGTAACCTGGACTGACGGCGGCATCCTGCCTATGAAGCCTGAAGGATGGCCTGCAGGAAAATCATATGACCCCGATGGCGGTTGCATCTTCCACGGAAGCAAGGACACTCTCATATGCGGATGCTATGGGCGTGAACCGTGGCTGCTTTCAGGCCGCGTACCGGTATCACCGAAGACTGAGCGCCGCGTGACCACCAGCCATGAGATGGACTGGGTACTCGCAAGCAAGGAATCGGCTGACTCAAGGTGGATGACCAAGTCAGACTTCTCCGAAGCCGGCCCCTTTAATGAAATGGTGGTAATGGGCGTTCTGGCAGTAAGGCTGCAGGGTCTCAACAAAACCCTGGAATGGGACGGTGAAAAGATGGAGTTCACCAATATCAATGATACCGAAACGATCAAGATATGCATTGAGGACAATTTCAGCATTACCGACGGTCACCCGACATTCAACCGGAAATATACCGACCCGATCAATGTTAAAGCGTTCGCAGCCGAGATGATCAAACATAACTACCGTAACGGATGGTCGCTGCCGGAAATGCCGGCATAACTGCCACGGCTGACGGTCGATACCGGAGATACGGTGTAATAGAAATAAATGTGAATCAAATATTTAAAACTTCTTACCTATGAGAGTATTAAAAATGTTATTCGTACTTGTCGTTGCAGTATCCATAGTTTCCTGCGGATCAGGCAAGGATAAGAAGAAAGTTGAAAAGAAAACAACGGACGCTGAAGTCTGGACCTTCCTCTTTGACGGTTCAACAACGCAGGGATGGCGAAACTACAACATGCCAACCTTCCCCGAGCAGGGATGGGAGATTGTTGACGGCACGCTGCATTGCATCGGCTCAGGCAGGGGCGAAGCAGGTGGTGGCGGTGGCGACATCATCTATGACAAGAAATTTTCAAATTTCCACCTGAAGCTTGAATGGAAGATATCTGAGGGAGGAAACAGCGGAATATTCTATCTTGCCCAGGAGGTTCCGGAATGGGAGATCTACAGGACAGCTCCCGAGATGCAGGTTCTTGACAATGATCGTCACCCTGATGCTGAAGCCGGTAAGGACGGCAACCGCAAGGCAGGTGCACTCTATGATCTGATACCGGCAGTGCCACAGAATGCAAAGCCGGCAGGCGAATGGAACACAGCCGAGATTAAGGTTTACAAAGGTTCGGTATGGCATATTCAGAACGGAGAGACCGTTCTCGAATACCACCTGTGGACTCCTGAATGGAATACACTGGTTGCCGGAAGCAAGTTCCCCGAGCTTAATCCGAACTGGGCCAATGTTGCTACTGAAGGCTACATTGGTGTGCAGGATCATGGCGATGATGTCTGGTACAGGAATATACAGATACGCGAACTGTAACCCGAACGGCATTTGACACAAAAAGGGCGTCTCATAATCCGGACGCCCTTTATAATTATGCGATTACCGAATTGCGATTTGTGAATGGATGATCCAATAATCGACAATCGACAATCAAAAATAGTCAATTCTACGATTGCGGGTTTCCTCTGAGGCCTATTTCGTCGGCTGCTTCACGCATGCCCGCTATGGTGTCTGCTATCAGGTCATTAAGGTCAACGCCCAGACGGGCGGCACCCTGTTCGATGACACTCCGGTCGACGCCTGCCGCAAATCTTTTATCGGTCCATTTCTTGCGCACTGACCGTGCCTCCATGTCAAGCACGCTGCGTGACGGTCTGACCAGGGCGCTTGTAGTGACCAGTCCCGTCAGTTCGTCGATGGCAAAGAGAGTTTTTTCAAGGAGTGTCTGTGGTTCAGTGTCGGAACAGATGCCGTAGCCGTGGCTTATTACGGCCCTGATGTATTCCTCAGGCCAGCCCTCTTCCCTCAATATTTTTTCTGTCATGGTACAGTGCTGGTCAGGGTACATCTCGTAATCGAGATCGTGGATAAGACCTATAACACCCCACATCTCCTCATCATTGCCGTGTTTACGGGCCATATATCTCATTACGGCCTCTACGGACAATGCATGCTTGTACAGGCTGTCCGACTTATTGTATTTTCTGAAAAGCTCGAGGGCTTCTTCACGGGTTGGTCTGTTGCTTACCATAATAAAGATATTAAGTCTGAAGGTCTAAAGGTCTGAAGGTCTGAAGGTCACTGCGCTCCTGTCCTGCGGTCTTGCAGTCATA
>CAYVYM010000003.1:0-15972 GCA_964455705.1 uncultured Rikenella sp. | reverse complement strand
AAGGTCTGAAGGTCTGAAGGTCACTGCGCTCCTGTCCTGCGGTCTTGCAGTCATATTGTCTAAGTATCTGACAATCTATTCCTAATTCTTAATTAATATCCTGCCTGGATTTTAACCACCTTCAGCACGATACTCTTACCTCCCTGATTGATCCTGAGTGTGTAAACGCCTGAGGCAAGGTGACGACAATCGAACGGGATCCGGTTTCTGCCGGGTACCAGTCCGGGTGTTCTTCTCATCACAACCTGTCCTCCGGAGTTGATAATTTCAATAATTGTATTCTCTTCGCCGTTAAAATCGATTTCAAGTACAAAACTTTCCATGAACGGGTTGGGGAGGACCCTGACCGATTCCATAAAGATTTCAGGTCCGGTTCCGGATTTAATGAATGAGACAGATGCAGTATCATTTCCTGCATAACCGTCTTCGGGCAGGCGGTTGATTATGTTTATCATATAGCCTACATCCGGCAGCAGATTGCATTTCTGAGTGAATGCAACCTCTAATGTGTCACCCGGGTCGATTTTTCTGAAGAATGTCTCATTGACCAGTTCACCGTCATTGATACGGTATGCCAGTGGGAAGCTCGTAAGGGCATTCCTTCCGAGATTGATCACGCGGCCGGTTATTGTCACATCATTCAGAACTTCCGAAGGGGGAGGCGGGTAGACTGTATCTATATGGAGGTCAGCCTCAAGGAATGATATATCAGGGAAGGTGATCATATCAATCCATGCGGCATCAAGCCCTCCTGACAGGGATACATCCTTTTTGTAAATCCATTCAAGCAGATGCACACCAGGTTTGAGTAACTTCTTCCTGAGAGCCCAGGGGGTGTCTCCCGAGATCCTCATATCAACCACACTGTCAATCATGAAGATTAGCTCATCATAGATCGGTTCAGATGATGTGCGTGAATAGAAGGAGATTGTGTCGGCGACAGGATTGTTCACATATATTGACAGGACCGACTCATTTTTGTCCGGTATGGCGCCTGATCTTGCCGAGAGAACGTTCTCAAAAGCTGAAGATGATGTTATGGTCCATGGGTATTCCGGCCTCTGTATCCACGGGAAGACGTCAAACCTGTTGAACTCCCAGGTTTCCCGGGTCTTACCCGTGCTTATTGACCACACTCCCTCTGCTTCATAATTTCCGCAGACGAACCTGACATTGTACGGGATAACTGTTCCTGATACGGCAAGATCAGAGATAAGCGCCTCGAAGCTTACCGACTTTTCTTCTCCCGGCTCAATGACTCCGGTCGGCAGTTCAGGTTCCTGGACTGACAGCCATGGACCTGAAGGGGTGACTGTTACCTGGCCACTGGCAGCTGATGATCCCACGTTTTTGACCTTCACAATAAGATTAATCGTTTCTCCCTGATCAGGTAGAAAGTTGGCGTTGCCTGTATTTGAATCATCATGCACGGAAGAGAGTATCTCCAACTGCGGAGCAAGAAGAGTCATGTCGATGCCGAATTTATACTGCTTGCTGTCGTCCGTCAGGGTTAGCAGGAGGGAAGCCAGTTCCCCGTCCTCCACCTGATCGGAGACGCTGAAAATGAAATTTTCCAGAATTGTGAAAGATGCTCCCGGGAGAAGTGTTCCTACTGATGCTGTTCCCGATTCGACTGTAATCATACCGGAGGTTGTCGAGATCCCTGCCTGAATATGTAGTGATGGAGCCTGGCCCAGGTTTTTTAAAGTTACTATGAGCCTGATAGTTTCCCCATACTCAGGGATGCAATTATGGTTTCCTTCAAAATCATCAAGAACAGTATTCACAACCGTGAGAAATGCACCGGGAGCCGTACCGAAGTAGATCGTCTTCATGAATGGCAACTTGTTCTGGCCTGTTATCACGAGCAGGCATGAGTCTTTCACACCAGGAGGTATGGAAAGGGAAATATTTCCTGACGGGCTGGCGAACCTGGCATCCCAGAGATTGTCAAAATCAGAGAGTGCGGCGTATGAAAAGGGATCTGTAAAGAAGCTGAGTGAGGTGAGCTCCTGCGGTATTGTTTGTGGAATCTCCACGTCAAACTGCTCCGGTCTTCCAATAACCGGTGAGAGTGACGGATCACCGAGCAGAATATATGTTTCCCAGTAGTATCTCTTGCGGGGACTTGTACTGGCAGAGACCGACATATTTCCCGAAAAATTTATCTGACCCATTGTGTGGTACCATTCACCCGGTGGCTCTTCGTGAGTGTGGAAGAGTCTGTCGAAGGCACCTTTCCCGGATGTCTCATATGTCACGTCCAGTCCCGGGGTACCTGGACCAACAGCCCAGAAGAAGTCATCAACCCAGTATGAATCATTTGTGCAACCAATATAGCCGATGGCACCCTTACCGCTGGCGTTCACCATAGAGGTCGCGAAACAGGGTGTAACATTGATCTGGGCAGTACGGCATGCATTGGCTATGATAAGAGGATATTCGTTCTCATTGGTCAGGGAGCTGACCATGGATGCTCTGAACTGAGGGTCACTGAATCCGGCAGCCTCACCGTGCCCGGTGTAGTTGAGAAGAGCAAGTCCCTTGTTGAACATTGTCTTCAGCGAGTCATCCTTAAGCTGTGCTTCCGGGTAGAGCCACCCTATCGCTTTCAGAGAGGTGTCTTTGACAAGGTAATTATTGTAAATGTATTGAATCTGGCCATTCATATAAAGCTCAAATCCGGGTGCATTGCCCGCCGTAGCCAGTGCGCCTGACCAGAAATCATTTGATGTACCGTAATTCCATGTTTCGTAGTCAATGATCTTCTTTACCATTCCCTTCAGCTGGGTTGTATCAGACACGGGAAGCCGCCCGATGAAAAGCTCCGGTATATAATCACCCTCACCATCAAACTCGCCATAATAGAGGTCTGAAACATTTGTTGTCACTTTAGCTGTCGGAATAATGGCCGGATCACCAACTATGAGAAGATACTGAACCGGATTGTCTGAGTCAACCGAGTTGAACCAGACTTCGGAGATCCTCCTTTTCAGGTCATGGTATACCGTGTCAGGAGATCCGGTTATTTTGCAGATGACCGTAGTGCGTATTCCCTTGAGCAATTTCCATCTGACAAGGGGAGCAAGGTGTTTGGTGAAGGCAGAATCTGTAACAATAATCATCTGTACCGGCTTGTCGGAATAACCAGGCACATATGCGTCGGAGGCATACCCTCCCTTCTCGTTCTTAACTAAATAATCTTCATCTCCCTTGACCGGTGAAGGTTCAAAACGAATATCCATCTCCATAGATGTGATAAGATCTATATATCCGCCCTTTGGGTCGTAGAAAGCGGGGTACACCGCTATGTTTGCCAGCCTTCGTCCTCTGTGGATACCCTCGTAGCTTATGACAACCGTATCATGGCTGATGACTCCTCGTGTTGCGTAGACCTTTCTATCCTTGAAAGTAACCTTCTCTTCCTGGGTTTCGTTCTTTGTTCTCGCCGGCTGGGCGGGAAAAAGTTCGGCGTCACCTGCTCCCTGTTCGGTGAGTCTGATTCTCCTTGACGAGATGCCGGAAAGTGACACTATGACCTCCATTCCATCAGGCACCTCCACCAGACGACTGTAAACCGGCAGTTCCGGCATGCCTGTCTCAGAGGTGTGATGATGACCGGGAATAAGCATCCGGACATATTTGCCTGACGGGTCTGTGATTTTCCTGAATCGGGGTTCTTCTGCGCGGTAAGAATGGGCTGTAGCCGGGCGTGACTGTCTCTCCGCGGCTCTTTCACCGACAGCCCTCCCGTTGAAAGCCTGCGCCTTTGCACCGGGCCCGTCAAACAGCACAAAAAATACTGTCAACAGAACGATCGCTCTGCAAGTTACCCTCATAACCTAAAAGTCGTAGCCAAGATAATATAAATATGTCTCAAATTGGATGCCAAAGATAGGTGCCGACCTAATTCAATTTGAATTTGTATATTTAACTTTTAATTGAGGGTAATTGTTCAGGGAATGAAGAAGGGTCTTCTGCTTTTTGTATTGCTATTAATCAATTACTGGACAGCGAGTTCGCAGATCAACAGGTTGGGCACACCCATGATTAGCTGGTCTGACGCAGCCGAGACCCCTGGTGATCTAATCAACCTGTGCATCACGAAGGATAAGCGCGGGGTGATGTATTTCGGCAATGAGTCTTCAGGCATTGTTACATATGACGGGACTCTCTGGGGATTGATACCCATGCTCACACCTCAGAGGGTTAGTGCCCTGGCAACAGATCACAGGGGAGTGGTTTTCGCCGGGGGTGATACCGACTTTGGCTTCCTCCAGCCTGACCAGGCCGGGAGGCTGTCATATAATTCTCTGGCAGACAGGATAGCCGATTCGACGTATAGAAACGAAATCGGGCCAATATTGTCAATAGCTTCCGACAGTAACACGGTTTTCTTCAGCGACGGCAGGAGGATTTATCTCCTGGATATCGGCACAGATTCCGTTTCAGTGACAGACATGGAAAGGGAGTATGGCCTGAAGAATTTAAGCAGGATGCTGACCCTCAATGGCAGGACTGTGCTGGCAGATGACAGGGAGGGGCTCTTCGAATACAGGAGAGGTAAAATATCAAGGTTGCCGGGAGGTGAAAAGATAAGGATGGTGCGGTTTGCAGGGCTTCTGCGTTACGATAATGACAACATGCTGGTTGCCACTGAGGAGGGAGGGCTGGTATTGTTCAACCACAGATCCGGAACGCTTAATACACTGTTTCTGAGCAGGGCTGACAACAACAGGCTTAAAAAAAACCCTCTGACAGCTGTAGCCCTGCTGCCCGGCGGGATGATAGCAGCCGGGTTGTCAGACAGGGGAGGTCTCTTTATCTTCAGCCATGAAGGAAGGCTTTTACAGCACATCTCAGGCGAGACCACCTCAATAAGAGAGTCATCGGTGACATCGATGTATTGTGATTATGCCTCAAGCTCCCAGCTATGGTTCTGCACGAGAGGCTTCATTAACAGAGCATATATTTCACTCCCTGCATACGAGTTTGGAAGCGCATCCGGTATTGGCTCAATCATTTCCGGCGTAATGACACTTGATGACTCTGTCTTCGTGAGCACTGAACATGGTCTGTATAAAAGAAAGGTTGACAATTCCGGGGTTGTCCGGTTCAGAAAGATGGAGGAGCCTGCGGCAATGATCTATGATATCCTCGAAACACACCTGCCAGATGGAAATGTCCTGATGGCAGCTTCCTCCGACGGACTCTGGCAGGCTGATAATGACGGCTATGTCACTCATGTTCTCAGCAGGGTACATCTGACTGCCATCAGATCAGCTGTAGATGATCCCTCTATATTGCTGGCCGGTTCAGATGACGGGATGATAAGGACCCTGAAGTATGCCAGGGAGGAGTGGAAAGTAATCAACACATGCGGCAGGGGGGAACTCAAAGGCAGGGTACAGGAGATAGAACATAGGGGAGGGAATGAGTGGTGGATCCTTACATATTTGCCCACATCACTCATGCGTATGCAATGCGATGCATCGGACACGTCATTCATCCGGTATGATAAAAAACGAGGTATTGACTGTGACACCGTGAACAATATCTTCACTATTGGTGGAAGGTTCTATGTCTGCTCCGGAAGAGGAATCTTGCGCTATAACAGTGAGAGTGATATTTTCGAAAGGGATCATGACCTGATTGGAAATACCTTTGACAACCTCCTTATAGGCAATCTTCTTAAGACGCCTGATGGCGAAATATTCCTGACAGGGTTTGATACCCGGAATTTTGATGCCCTGGTTACCACAACGAGTCAGGGTCATGTTGTATTCAGGAGACAGTTCGATTTTCTTCCTGATATTGCCACAACAGGCATCTCATACATCGACGGGAATATATGGATTACCAAGGGACGCAGTATTTTTATAATTGACAAATCGAAGCTTGGATTCAGCTACGGCACCTTCAGTACCTTTTTTACCCGAATAACATCCAACGATGCCAGTGTGCTAATGGATGGATCCTTTTACCGCATCTCTCCTGAGGGGACCAGAATTCCGTCAGCCATTCAACCAGACAAACCTGATGTATCACTCCGCCACAGCAGGAACAGTATTTCCCTAAGGTGGACCACCACCTCATATGTGGGTGAAGCCAAGACCGAATACCGTCACAGACTGGATGGGTTCGACGATGACTGGTCAAAGTGGGAGAAGCGAACTTACAGGGATTACACGAACCTGCCTTCAGGAGACTACACCTTCAGGCTGAAGGCAAAGACAATCACGGGACTCGAGAGTGAGGAAACAACCTATTCCTTTTCTGTACGGAAACCGTGGTACAAATCGATGATTGCACTGTTACTGTACATCATGGCGGCTGCCGGTTTGATATTCTACATCGTAAGATATTTTGCAGGAATACTTCAAGTCAGGAACCAGCGACTGGAGAGTCTGATGAAGCAGCGTTCGGAAGTTGCAGGTAAAGCCAGGGAGGAGGTTAACGCCCTCGTGCAGTATGCCGGCTATATACAGCGGGCACTCATGCCCTCCGAAAAGATTCTGATTGATGCCCTTCGCAACAGTTTTATTCTCAGCAGATCGAAAGACCAGGTAAGTGGTGATTTCTACTGGATGGCACGAAAGGGGGATAAGTTTTTCATTGCAGTGGGAGATTGCACCGGTCATGGAGTGAATTCAGCGCTGACGACCCTCATGGGTCTGTCGTTCCTGGATGAGATAGCCAACAGGCAGGTCTCATTGAAGACCTCTGTTATGATCAGTGAATTCCAGAGGAAAATGATTACTGCACAGCAGAAACATGGTACACCTGAAGCGACAGCGGTATCCATTAATATCGCGTTGCTGGCACTCGACCGTTCCAACGGTTCAGTGGAGTTCTCAGGCATCGGCTCCCAGTGTTACCGGGTTAGGGAGATGAGTGATGAGGAGACTGCAAAATGGAAGATTGTTGAAATGGATGATGACACAGGCATCCTGGCTGACGGCAAGTACCTTCTTGAGACTATTTACGGTGACAGGCTGCCTGACGGAGTTCAGCCCAGGGTAAACCAGTCATACCTGCAATATGAATGGGACCTGGAGAAGGATACCTCATATTACCTTTTTACTGACGGCTATGCAGATCAGTTCAGCGGTGTCACCGGAAAGAAATTCATGAAAAAGAACTTCAGGAAGCTGATACTTGATGTTCAGAATTACCCGATGAGCAAGCAGGAGGAGATTCTTAACGAACGCCTTGACAGCTGGATAGGGTCGGCTCCTCAGACAGATGACATCCTTGTTGTAGGATTCAAAGTAGAGTAGTTTACAGTGCCGGGTCAAAATCAGCAGAAAGACGATAAAAGATACCTTTCTCGGTCGCTTCGTAGATGATTAGTCCGCACAGGATGAAGTCACTTAGTATCTTTTCCGCTGTTTTTGTATTGATGCCGGCAAGGACACGATATCCGTTCACTGTTATCTTCTCACCTCCACGCAGATAGTTAAGCAACAGGTTCTCCTTTTCATCAAACCTTAAAAGCAAGCCCCTGGAGTTGTCGCTGCGGCGCCATACCTGCTTTATCACCCTGTCAGCCATGAAGTTCTGGTCATTATGCCTGAAGTAGGCCTTCCATCTTCCGTCCTCATCCTTTGCCTTCACGGGTAGCTTGCCGCGTCTTGGGACATCAACCTCCAGAATGTTTTTCCCGTTTATGGTATGGGTTTTTGTACCGACAACCACTTCCGGATCACAGTAGAGTCTTGCAGCCGCATCGATCATGTAAAATTCCTCGTCAGAACTAACCCCGGCAAGAGAACCGTTATCCCTGACACCGATAAGCAGTTTGCCTCCGGCACTGTTGGAAAATGCAGACAGGGTTCTTGCTATCTTACGAGGATCAGATATACAGTATTTAAAGTCAAGATTCATCCCTTCACCTTTTGCGATAAGGTTATGAATGTAGCGTTCCATACTGATCCTGATTTGTTAAGCTGCGGGGCAGCTCCACTAAAGTAAGACAAAATTTTTGTATATTGGCTCAGACACTTTTTAATTCTTTAATCTTTTACTGATGAAGCGAAGAAACTTTCTTATGTCCGGCCTGGCCGGAGCTGCCGGCCTGGCTGTTCTTGACCGGACCGCTCTTGCAGGAGGCATCAGCAGCGACAAAGAACCAATAATATACCGGACCCTTGGAAAAACAGGGCTTAAGGTCCCGGTTATCAGTTTTGGGGTGATGAGATCGGATAACAGCGCCCTGGTTAAAGCTGGTTATGATGCAGGAATTACGATGTTCGATACGGCACATGGATATATGAACGGAAGGAATGAGGAGATGCTGGGTAATTTCTTCTCATCTTTGCCCCGTGAATCGTTTATCCTTGCCACAAAGGTAAAGCCGGCAGGGGTAGACTCGCGTACCGGGCTCCCTTCAAGGGATACCACTGCCGCAGATTTCCTTGCCAAGTTTGACCTGAGCCTGAAGAGGCTTAAGATGGATTATGTTGATATCCTTTACATGCACGGAGTTGACAGTGTTGAGATGGTAAGGCACAGGGAGATAGTCAATACCATGCTTGAACTCAAGAAAAGCGGAAGGGTTAGATTCATCGGCATTTCCACCCATAAAAACGAGCCACTTGTCATCAATACGATGGCTGCAGACGGTATCTGGGATGTTGTGCTTACCTCGTACAATTTCAAACAGACTAACCTCAGTGAAATGAACAGTGCCCTGAAGGTGGCAGGAGAAGCAGGCATTGGCGTGGTTGCCATGAAGACAATGGCAGGGGGCTGGCTCGATAAGGAGAAGACGCGCGCGGTGAACCCGCAGGCTGCTCTGAAGTGGGTACTGTCAAATTCTGATGTACATACCACGATACCCGGAATAACAGCATTCGATCAACTCACAGCTGACCTGGAGGTGATGAAAGATATTAACCTTACAGTCTCCGAGAAGGATGAGCTGCTGGCCGGCATCTCATGCCCGGGTCTCTACTGCAACGCCTGCAGCATCTGCAAGCCGGGCTGTAGGAATAACCTGCCGGTTCCTGAACTGATGCGCGCATACATGTATGCCTACGGTTACGGGAACCTTCGGATGGCATCGGAACTTATTTCGGAGACCGCTGTAATGAGTGACCCTTGCGCCGGATGTGATACCTGCGTGGCAACCTGTGTAAAAGGTTTCGATCTCAGGGAAAAGATATCAGACGTGTCCCGCCTGGCTAATGTACCCCTGGACCTGTTTGCATAATAAAAAAATAATCATGACTGTCAGAAAGCTAATTCTATCAACCGTAATGATCGCTGCCTGTTCTGTTGCACTCACAGGCCAGCAACTATTCCCTGACCTGAAGGGATATAAGGTTGTAAGCGACTATCCGGTTTACACTCCGGATGACCTGTGGGACTATATCAACGGAGCCGCTGATGCCTACCTGGCGTTGGGCTTTATTGACCTCAATATCACAGAGTACGTTAAGGGCAGGGAGGTTATCAAAGCCGAGATATACAGGTTTAATGATGACGCCGAGGCTTTCGGAATATACTCCATGGAACGTTCTCCCGGATACAGCTTCATTCCCGTGGGTGTGCAGGGTTATCGCGAGGAGGGAATCTTACACTTCTATAAGGACCGTTATTATATCAAGATAATGACACACTCCAAATCGCGGAAGGCAGTAGGAATGATGGAAGAGCTGGCCCGGCTTATCGATGGCCGCATTGAAGGCAGCAACAAGTTCCCGGAGCTGCTTAACCTGTTCCCGACTCAGGGTCGGCTTGCGAACGAGGAGACTTACCTGCTTGAGAGTGTTCTGGGGCATGAGTATCTCAGGAACGCCTTCAGGGCATCATATGATGTCGGTGATGATAGGTTTGATATCTACCTTTTCCGCTGTGGTGACGCTGATGAGGCAGTCGCTATGGCTTCGAAGCTGGCCGGTGATTCCTTTATGCCCGGAGATGAGGTTTTCAAATATGCGTTTGAGGACGGTTTTAACGGGGTGCTACACATGGCCAGGCAGGGTAGCAGGCTTATAGTTGTCAGCGGGCTGGGGTTTGAGAAGACCACCCTGGCTGAAAGCTATATCACACAGATGCTTTGCCGGTGACGGTGCGAGAAAAAACAAAAAAAAGGTGTCTCGTTTGAGGCACCTTTTTAATTTCAGGTAAATGAGTTTACTTCAGCTGGAAGCTGATAGGCACGCTATACCATACGTTAACGGGTTTACCGCCCTGTTTGCCGGGTTTCCAGAGGGGGAGCATCTTAATGACCCTGATGGCCTCCTCGTCGAGAGTAGGGTCCACGCCCCTGACTACGGATACCTGGTCAACCGTTCCCTTGTAGGTCACGCAGAAGCGAAGTATTACCTTACCCTGGATGTTGTTTTCCTTTGCAAGTTCAGGGTATTTGATGTTGTCATAGATGAACCTGAAGAGCTCCGTATCCCCTCCGGGGAATGAGGGCATCTCCTCAACAACTACGAACACCTCCTGCGGTGCTTCTTCCTGTATCTCCTCCTTCACCGTTTCGATTACCTCCACAACCTCTGCGTCAACAAAAGTCTCGACCGCGTCGTCAGCGGTCATAAACCTTGCTTCTTCATCAGGTTTGACAGAATCGACAACCACCGGGGCTACATATTTGACAACGGTCTGCTGTTCTGTTGGCGGTGGCGGTGGCGGTGGCGGTGGGGGAGCTGCCTCCTCCTGGTTGATATCATTAGCCATCTGGGCTATGATTTCATTGGCATCTCTTGCCTTGATCTGGGCAATGTTCTTTGCCTTGATGTAAGGTACGATAGCTGCCGTCAGTATTACGATGATTCCAATGAGTATTGAAATGCTCATTGTCCGTGAGTATCTCTTTCTGAGGTCATAGGCACCGTATTCCTTGTTCCGGCCTTCGAATACTATGTCATCAAAGCTTTGGTATCGTTTCTTTTCGTTTGCCATAATTTTTCCTATTGTGCTGGTTCTGAAGGTGTTGTTGCAACTCCCGCCCTGTTAAGCGCGTCAACAACCAGTTTTTCTTCAATCCAGTCTATGTCGGTAAATGTGTAGCGGGCAATACCTACTATTGACATCTCATCAATTATGTCGACAAAGTTTTTATACTTTGATGTCTTGTAGGCTTTTATAAGAACGATCGGCCCTGTATCATCATCCTTTTTCAGCTGGCTTATTGCGCTTCGCACGGAGTCCTGCTTGATGTTGATCTTGCCTGAGATAACATCTTTCTCAAACTCGTCAATTTTGCGGAACAGTGCCCTGTTCCTTTCAAGCAGTACCTGGCGGATGCCTGTGGCGCTGAAATCGGTTTCCTGCAGAACGGTCACATCCGGGTCGGCTTTGCCGGGGTACCAATAGACCCTGTCTTCAGGACCAAGGATAATATTGAGAGTACGGCTTTCAGCGATCTTTGGGGGTTCGACAAACTCATCCTTCTTGACCTTCTCAGGGAGAAGGATGTCCATTACCTTTGGTTTGCTGAATGCTGCTGTGAGCATGAAGAACGTGATGAGCAGACTCATGAGGTCCACCATCGGCGTCATATCTACGCGGGCATCACCTTTTTTCGGTTTCTTTTTCCCGCCCCTGCTTTTATCTTCTACTTGAATATCTGCCATCTTACTCAGTTATTTCTTCTACAACCTGCACTGCTCTAAGGCTTGTGATCAGGCTAAACCTGTTCACATTCTTATCTTGCAAAATATCAAGTACTTCCCTTACGACCGGAAATGGAACATCTGCATCACCCTTGATCATGGTCAGCACAGCGGGGTTAACCTGGCGTGCAAAGAGAATCCATAACGCAAGCTGGTTGTCAGCAGAATCGATTGGAACACCCCTTTCGAGGGCGATCTTGTCATCCGTGTCTTTGGTAGCAAGGTACTGTTTCATATCCTGTATCGGAACGCCAACAGCGGTGCCGGTTTTCTCGAAAAGGCGGAGTTCATCCTCGGTAAATTCAATATTGTATCGCTTGCCCATTTCAGCAAGGATTTTCGGGCGGAATTTCAGTATGGTATCCGGACCGTTGTCAACATTGAAAAATATCCGGCTGTCTTTCGCAAGGGTCACCGTCATTACGTTGGCATCCATCATCGGTTTTTCCGAGACAGAAAAAGGGGTATCGACAGGAGCCGTCTCCTGTGGCCTGAATGTTGCTGTCAGTATGAAGAAGGTGAGCAGCAGTACAAAAAGGTCCACCATCGGCGTCATGTCGATTCGCGGCGATTTGGTTCCTAATTTAATCTTTGGCATCTTTTAAATCCTTTCTTTTTTTGACCAAAAGAATAAATTCGGCAGACTATTTTCTGATTGACGCGGCGAAGGTCTGTGTAAGACTAAAACCGGCCTCATCAATTTTGAATACATACTCATCAATCCTGGATGAGAAGATGTTAAAGAAAATAATTGCCAGGGTTGAACCAGTGATGCCGAGAGCGGTATTGACAAGGGCTTCGGAAATACCGGTGGAGAGGGCGAGGGCATCAGGAGCACCTGACTGAGCAAGGGCTGCAAATGCGCGGATCATCCCGATAACCGTTCCGATAAGACCTACAAGGACCGAGATTGATGCGATGGTTGAAAGCATGACCATATTCCTTGACAGGGTTGGCAGCTCGAGAGCCGTTGCCTCTTCAATGGCCTGTTTCATGGAGGTGATCTTCTGGTCTTTCTCAAGTTCTTTGTCATTCTCGAGTGCACGGTAGCGTGACAGGCCTGCCTTCATAACGTTTGCAAGTGAACCTTTCTGCTTATCGCAAGCCATGATTGCATCTTCAATCCTGTCTTCTGCAAGCATCTGCTGAAGATTGGTTACAAAAACATTGAGTCTTGCTTTTCCTTTAACTCTCGAAAGAGTGATAGCCCTCTCGACCGTGTAGATAATAAGAACAATAATAATAGTAATAAGGATAGGCACAATGACTCCACCCTTGTACATGAGGCCCAGAAGGTTACCTTGAAGGGGATGACCCTTGGGGTTGCCACCTTCAAAGTTTACCGGGTTACCCAGGACTCTGGTGAAAATCAGATAAGCAACAATAAATGCCAGAATAATTGCAAGAGGTGCAAAAAGCGACTGCCATACACCGCTGGACGACTTGGTTGATTTACTCATTTCAGTATTCTTTAAGTTGGTTTAAGTGAACAGTTGGCAAAAATAAATATTCTTCTACTCTTTTACAATAGCTTCAATTGATTAGATACACTTTTCAGGCTAAAAATACTTTGGTCCTACTTTTCAAGGGAAGCATTATAGACTCTTCTTTTTGTTACGGGGACCTCAATGGACTTATACCCTTTGGCACTTATTATCAAAGCCTCCGAGGCCTCGGGCATTACGAACTTGTATTCTCCCCTTGCGTTGGTCCATGCCTCAGCTGCTGTATCCTTGACCCTCACCGATGCGCCCGGGATGGGCTCCCCTGAAGAATCGGAAATCATTCCGGTAATCTCATTGGGATGAGCCTTCGGGATGGCACTCTTCTGAAGCTGGGTTATATATTGGATGGTTGATCTGGCAGCTTCATTTCCGGGTTCAATGGCCAGTATCCTGTTGTTCTCCTCAACGGCTTTGGAATAGTCGCCCATAGTCATGTACATGGTGCTGAGTGAGCTGTGAGCCTTAACCCTGTAGTCAGGAGAGAGATTCATCATCCTGGTGTAATAGGCTTTAGCTTCATCATATCTCTTGGCCTGCAATGATTCATAGCCGAGGTACCTGAGCGCGTCATACATCTCCTTCACGTTCTTGACCGAGTCAGCAGATGCCTTCTGCACAAGCGTCTGGAATCTCGGCTTGGCAAGGCCCAGTTCTGAATCGGGATCCTTGGCTGATGCCGTGTTGGCCAACCAGAGGTAACCCTGCAGGTTGTCAGGGTATTTGGCTGTCATTTTGCTGAAGATCTCTTCAGCCTTGTCAAACTGCTTGTCCTGGTAATAACCCCTTCCAACCTGGATGAAGTCATTTTCGGAGTCTCTTCCTTTTTCAAGAAGGCGTGACCAGGTGGCGGCAGCGTCTGCATACCTCCGGGCACTGTACTGAACTGTCCCCTTCTCATAAATGAGGTTAAGGTCCTCCTCTTCAGTGAAGTAAATAGCCTTTTCATATGCCTCGAATGCTTTTGAGAGCTCCTTTTCTGCCTGTGCTATGGTTGCCTTATGGGTTTCAACCTTAGCTGCAAGAGTGTCGATTTCAGCCTTTGTCTTCTCTTTTGCAGGGCTCTTGAGAGTTGTATACCTGGCCTGAAGCTTGCTGAGTTCATCACTTTCATTATCCGCCTCAATCACAAGCTTGCTGTAGTCGTGATTCTTTCTTGCCAGTATTCTGGCATAGTATATCCAGTCTTTCTTTATAAGACGGTCGGCGCTGAGATTGGCAAAGAGCTGGTCCATGTACTGAGCTGCAAGGTCAAAATTGCCTTCCTCATAGGCTGAGTAGCCTGCAATACGGTTCATGTAAGTCCTGGACTTGTCAACGGCAAATATCTGCTCCACATTCTTGATAACCTCCTCATACTCCTTTGCATAGAAAAGAGCGTTGACGTATCTTATCCTTGCGGGTATGTTACCCTGGGTCAGTTCAAGGTATTTTTCGAAATACCTCTTGGAGTCATTGAATCTGCCGGCCATCGAATAGAGCTGTCCCAGCTCCCTGTATGCAGGTGCATAGTTCTGATCAAGGGCAATTGCCTGCTCATAATAGGGAATGGCTGCCATGAGGTTGCGTCCCTTAACATAGATGCTTCCTATTTTCATATTGGCTGCAGGCGACTGCAGGTCCCAGTCCTGTGCAAGGTTGTAATTCTTGATTGCCTTTGAACCGTCATTGACAAGGATATAAATATCACCGGCGATGATATACATCTCGCTGTTTCTCGGGTCGATTGATACAGCCTGCCTGATGAAAGGAAGTGCTTTGCTGGTGTCTACCTCCTCAAAACGGATATACGATTCTGCAATCTTTGCAAGTGTATATGCATAACCCTTCGGATCCTTGATCTTGGTCACCTTCTTGTAAGGGGGCAACAGGCCTTTGGCCTTCAGTCTCAGCTCTTCCGCCTTTGAATTGTCACCATTGAAATAAGCCACCTTGGCCAGCCCGACGTAGTTAAGGGGTTCAGCCGGATTGGCTGTGACACCCTTATTGAAGATCTCTTCCGCCTCCTTCGTTGCCACTGTCAGCGAGTTGGAGATTGTATCGGCAAAATAATTCAACAGCGTATTCTCACCATAATGAAAATAATTCATGCTGTTGGCAGGCTCAGTATTTATCAGTTGCTGGAACAGTGCCTCTGCCTTATCATACTGTTCATTTTTGGTGAATGTCCTGGCCTCATCAAGCGTCTGAGCCGTGAGCCCGGTGCCAAAAACCATGAAAAAAACCGCTGCGGGCAGCAACGCGAGTTTGAAACTTCTCTTAATCATCGTTATCATGTTTAGTTACTCATTTTTTTACCTGTATTATCCTGATCGGCATCGTTGCAGGTACAAGACCCGATTTAAGGATTATCCTTTGTCCCTTTTCACCTGCTACAAAACTTACAAATCCCGAGCCAAGTCCTGAAAATGATTCTCGTGAATGCATATTTACTTCTCTTACAAAGGGATATGTTTTGTCGTAAATTGACCCCTGCACCGGCAGGTAGAATGTCGATTCTTCGTCGAGATAAGGTTGTGAAACTGCAGCAACCTTAATCTTGTTAAGGAGCCTGAAGCTCCGGGGATCGTTCTCGTCACTGATCCAGTTGACGCTCACAATGCCAATGGCTCCCGGGCTGCCTGAGACATAATCTATTACATCAGGGTTGCTGTTTACGGCAAAAAAATTGGATCCCAGATTCTCCGGAAGGTCGAATTTCTCCCTGAAGTACCGGATATTGCCAGAGCGGATATTATCGAACACTATATTGACATGGCCCAGTTTTGACTTGGCATTTATCTGTTTCCAGTCAGAGATTTCGCCGGTGAATATCTTCCGTACGGTTGTATATGTCACAA
>CAYVYM010000002.1:179449-223882 GCA_964455705.1 uncultured Rikenella sp. | reverse complement strand
TTCAGAGTAACTATCAAAAAAGAGAGGCTGCCCCTTTTTGCTTTGAGACAGCCTCAAAGTATAATATCAATAATGCCTGTGGTTATTCTGCCACAACCTCGAATTCCAGATCTACCCTGACATCGCGGTGAAGCTTGACTACAGCCTTGTAACTGCCAATCTCCTTGATGGCATCAGCACCGAGGGTGATGTTCTTGCGGTCAATCTCAAACCCTTTTTCAACAAGGGCTTCAGCAAGCTGAATTGTATTGACCGAACCGAATATCTTTCCAGCTGAGCTTACCTTGGCACCTATCACCAGCTTTACTGCTGCGAGTCTGGCCGCCAGCTTTTCAGCTTCATCCCTTATCTTTTCCTCCTTGTGAGCCCTCTGCTTCAGGTTCTCATTGTGCACCTTGACGGCAGAGGTGGAAGCCTGAATGGCATAACCCTTGGGAATGAGGTAGTTCCTTGCATACCCGGTCTTAACGGTAAGAATATCGTTCCTCAGACCGAGATTGTCCATATCCTGCGTGAGAATTATTTTCATGTCTCTTCCTCCTTTACTTTAAAAGATCAGCAACATATGGAAGTATGGCAAGGTGACGAGCACGCTTGATGGCCTTGGACACTCTCCTCTGATACTTGAGTGATGTGCCGGTAATACGGCGCGGCAGGATCTTGCCCTGCTCATTGAGAAACTTCTTGAGGAACTCGGGATCCTTGTAGTCAATATACTTGATCTTGTTCTTCTTGAACCTGCAGTATTTCTTCTTTTTGATCTCTACAGTAGGCGGTGTCAGGTACCTTATCTCTGAATTGTTCTGTGCCATGATTACTCCTCCCTGACTTTTTCGGTTTCTCTCATTCTTCTCTTCTTTTCGGCATACTCAACAGCATGCTTGTCCATACGGAAGGTCAGAAAGCGGATGATTCTCTCATCTCTCCTGTACTGCACTTCTAATTTATCTACCAACTCGCCAGGCCCGCTGAACTCGACCAGGTAATAAAAACCTGTCGACTTCTTCTGGATGGGATAAGCGAGTTTCTTCAGACCCCAGTTCTCTTCATGAATGATCTCACCTTGGTTGTCAGCGATGATCTTCTTGAATTTCTGAACCGCTTCCTTCATCTGATTTTCAGACAAAACGGGAGTTGCAATGAAAACGGTTTCGTACTGATTCAACATCTCTTTTTTAGTTTATAATTGTGTTAATAAATCGGACCGCAAAAGTAAGACAATAAATCTTAAAAAAAAATAATCGCGTAACTATTTGACTATATTTGTGACTGATAAACCAGACAGACTGCTGATACCCGCTATGGATAACTTCATCGTATCTGCCAGAAAATACAGGCCTGCCACATTTGACATGGTTGTGGGGCAGGACACCATAACCACTACACTTAAGAACGCAATAAGGAATAATTTTCTTGCACAGGCCTATCTTTTTTGTGGTCCGCGCGGGGTGGGGAAGACCACCTGTGCAAGGATTTTTGCCAGAACAATTAACTGTTCGAGCCCGGGGCCTGACGGCGAAGCATGCGACAAGTGCGAGTCATGCACCTCATTCAGCTCCCAGGCATCATTCAACATACATGAGCTCGATGCGGCATCAAACAACAGTGTTGACGACATCCGAAACCTGACTGACCAGGTCAGAATACCCCCCCAGATAGGTAAATTCAGCGTCTATATAATTGATGAAGTGCACATGCTCTCAACACAGGCGTTTAATGCCTTCCTGAAGACCCTGGAGGAACCTCCGGCGCATGCTATCTTCATCCTGGCCACCACTGAAAAACACAAGATCATTCCTACAATCCTTTCGCGGTGCCAGATATTCGATTTCAACCGTATTAACGTAGACGATATAGTCCAGCGCCTGAGCTGGGTGGCCGGCAAGGAGGGAGTCAAAGCCGAGCACGAGGCTCTCCATGTCATCGCCACAAAGGCTGACGGCGCCATGCGCGATGCTCTCTCGATCTTTGACCAGATTGTGAGCTTCAGCGGGAGGAATATTTCTTATGCTGATGTTATAGCCAACCTGAATGTTCTCGATTATGAGTACTATTTCAGGATCACCTCCGCAGCCATGGAGGGTGATGTCACATCTGTTCTTCTCACCTTCAATGAGATCCTGAATAAGGGATTCGACGGGTACAACTTCATGGCCGGACTCAATAATCATCTGCGTGACCTGCTGGTGAGCCGTGATGAGGCAACGGTCAGGCTGCTTGAGACCTCCCCGTCAATAAGACAACGCTACCGTGAACAGGCCGTCGGTGCGCCTTTGTCATTCATCTACGAGGCACTCGACATCGGCTCCCAGTGCATGTTGACCTTCCGGGCCAGCAAGAACCAGCGCCTGCATGTTGAACTTGCACTGCTTCGCATGTGCAACCTGTCACAGGATAGGACAGCCGGGGATCCAAAAAAAAAAGCTGATCAGCAACCCGCTGCCGACGAGCCTGAAATAAAGGGTGCATCACCTGCACCGGTGACGGCTGCTGCCATGGGCTTACAGACGTTAGCTGCGGAGGCTCCTGTCCGCAGTGCACCGCCGGCAGAAGAGGATAAGAATATATCAATCAAGAATCTTATTACCGGCACCAGGAAACCGGAAGATGTTGTTAGTGAGCCTCCTCCGGAACCAGCAATAACAACCGCAAACGAGTTCACTCCGGAAGAACTGAAGGAGGCATGGGCTGAATTTGCAAAGGAGGTCAAAGAAGAGAGCCCGAGGATATCAATAACCCTCTCCGCCGTTTCACCCGAATTGCTTCCTGACAAGACGATTATCCTGAAACTTGACAATTCGATACTGAAGGAGACTTTCGACCATAGCTTCCGGACCAGGCTCGAGAACCACCTCCGCACCTCCCTGCATAACGGATCTGTGAAGCTCCAGACCACTGTGGAAGCTACAGAAAGGGGTGAGATACTCTATTCACCCGAGCAGAAGTTCAACCATCTTGCATCAAAAAATCCCTCTCTCAAGGATCTTAAAAAAACCTTTAACCTTGATTTTGAGTAGACAGTTAATCTCTGCCAGGTGAGCGGCAACAAGCAAATAAACAAGGCCGGAACCCGGGGGCCGGATGTTCATAATGGATCCGGAAGCGCCGCGCAGGCCTTTAGGCTGGCAGGAGGCATAGCCCATGACCTGAACACAATACTGACAACCATCTACGGTTACTGCGAGATGGCGCTTGAAAACCTTGACGACGCCTCCCCGGCCGGTCGCGATATCCGCAGAATAATAGAGGCTGCCGACAGGGCAAGGCAGCTGACAGGCAGGCTGCTTGACCTTGACCATGCCTCACCAGAGGAGAAACAAAACGTGAAGGTGAGTGACATAATATCAGACACAATTGACTTTTTAATGCCGTCAGTACATGATAATATAACCCTCAGCATGCAGATTAAGAGCCCGGATCTGACGGTTGAAGCCATCCCCTCACAGTTGTTCAGGGTCATCATGAATATTGTGGTGAACGCCCTTCATGCAATGGAAGACGGTGGGGGCATCCTGACGGTCACGCTTGATGCCGTCAGAGCAGGCGAGGATGGGGAGAAAGAAGGGGCTGAGGAGACAGGAGAGAAAAAAGAAACAAAGAAGGCCGGAGAGAAAGAGGCCGGCCGCACCCATGCACTCATAAGCTTTGCCGACACAGGAGAAGGCATGGACCAGGTGACCGCTTCAAGGATTTTTGAACCATACTTTTCAAGAGACAAAAGCAAGGGCGGCACAGGACTCGGGCTCACTGTGGTGAATGATATAGTCACTGAAATGAACGGCACCCTGAAAGTCCGATCTGTGAGAGGCATGGGTACCGTCATTGACATCCTCATTCCGGCTGTGGAGTTTGGCTCTCATCACGAAAAAGGCTAACTTTGAGGATCAGAAAAACGAAACAGTGGAGAAATGGCAGGAGTAATGATTGTTGAGGATGATGCTGAACTGCGTGAGATGCTGCGCGACTCACTCGAGAAACGCAAATATACAGTCATAACCGCCGCCGACGGGAGAGAGGCAATCGCCAAATTCCGTCCCTCGGTGGTTGACCTGGTGATCACTGACCTGCTGATGCCTGAGGAGGATGGCCTGATGGTGATCATGAAGATAAAGGAGATGAAGCCCTCAACCCGCCTGATAGCCATAAGCGGAGGTGGCAAGGCCGGACCTGGAAGCTACCTCCTGATGGCCAGCAAGCTTGGAGCGGAACATGTCTTCTCAAAACCCTTCCTTCCCTCTGAGCTGGTGCAGAAAGTTAAGGAGATGCTGGGCTAAACATTATCCATCCTTGCTTGTTAATGAAGAAAAAAGAACCAATTAATATTCATAATATGTTAACAAAGAAAGTTGAAGATATCTGCAACAGGCAGATCGAAAGAGAAGGTTACTCATCAAACCTCTACCTGGCAATGGCGTCATGGGCTGAGAACAAAGGCCTGGCAGGCATTGCGGACTGGCTCTATGCACAGTCGGAAGAAGAAAAAATGCATATGCTTAAATTCATCAGGTTTGTGAATGAGCGCGGTGGTACTGCCCTTATCCCTGCCTTCAAGCAGCCTCCGGTGAAATTTAAGGGAGCAACCGAGATGTTTAAAGAAGTGCTCAGGCATGAACAGTTCGTCACTGCCAGCATCAATGAGGTGCTTGCAACCGCCATCGCCGAAAATGACTATGCTACAGCTAACTGGGTACAGTGGTTCGTTAGTGAACAGGTGGAAGAGGAGAGCAGCGTGCAGCTGATAATTGACAAACTTGCACTGGCAGGTGAGCATGGTATCTATTTCCTTGACCGTGACATCATGAGGCTTAGGGGTGAATAATATCAAATGACCGGCGCGCCAAACCGACGCGGAAAAATATCAAAGGCTGTCGTGGATCTCCACAGCAGCCTTTTTCTGTACATACAGCCGGAAAAAATATTAATTTTGCGGATGTTTAAAAAAAGACAGTAAATGAGCATTGTCAATAAAGTCCTTGGAGTATTCCTGGGCAACAAGGAAGAACGTGACCTGAAGGAGATCGATCCTTTCGTGGGAAGGATAGGGAAGGAGACCGCCCTCGTTACATCCATGTCAAATGACGCTCTTCGCGAAAGGACCGCCGGGCTGAAGAAGGAGATACGTGAACATACTTCAGAGGAAGAAAAGCAGATACAGGAACTCAGGATCAAGGCTGAGAACGAGGAGGATGTCAACCTCAAGGAGGAACTGTATAACCAGATAGACAAGATTGACAAGCAGATACTTGAAAAGATCGAGGGCAAGCTTGCTGAGGTTCTGCCGCTGGCATTCGCCATTGTGAAGGAGACAGCCCGCCGCTTCAAGGAGAACGAGGTGCTCGAGGTCACCGCCCGCGATTGGGACCGCGAACTCGCCGCGTCAAGACCTTCGGTAACCGTTGAGGGAGAGAAGGCGTACTGGAAGAATCGCTGGATGGCAGGAGGGAACGAGATAGTATGGGATATGGTGCATTATGACGTGCAGCTGATCGGCGGCGTGGCACTTCATAAGGGCAAGATTTCAGAGATGGCCACCGGCGAGGGCAAGACCCTCGTGGCCACACTGCCGGTATTCCTCAATGCACTCGCAGGACGCGGCGTACATATAGTCACCGTAAACGATTACCTCTCAAAACGAGACTCGGAGTGGATGGGACCTCTCTATGAGTTCCACGGCCTCACTGTAGACTGCATAGACAAGCACGAACCAAACTCTCATGCCCGCCGCAAAGCCTATAACTCGGATATCACCTTCGGCACCAATAATGAATTCGGCTTTGACTATCTGCGTGACAATATGGCCATTAACCCCGAGGACCTTGTTCAGAGAAAACACCACTATGCCATCGTCGATGAGGTGGACTCCGTGCTCATTGATGACGCAAGGACCCCACTCATCATCTCTGGCCCGACAGCCAAAAGCGATACACTGCAGTTCGACGAATATAAATTCAAGGTTGAAAAGCTCGTCAGCGCCCAGCGGAAGCTTGTGACACAGCTGCTGGCCGACTCCAAAAAACTCATCAATGAGGGAGACAACGAGAAGGGAGGACTGCTGCTGCTCAGAGCCTACAAGGGACTGCCCAAAAACAGCGCCCTCATCAAGTACCTCAGCGAGGAGGGTGTAAGAACTCTGCTGCTGAAGACGGAGAATTTCTACATGCAGAATAACTCCAAGGAGATGCCAAAGGTCACCGAGGAGCTCTATTTCGTTATTGATGAAAAGGCGAACTCAATTGAACTCTCAGAGAAGGGGCATGACCTGATATCCAGCTCCGTTGATGACTCCAGCTTCTTTGTCCTGCCTGACGTGGGAAGCATGATAGTTGACATTGAAAAGACAGTCAGTGATGAGACGGAGAGGATGAGGGCAAAGGATGAGCTCCTGCAGGATTTTGCGATCAAGTCGGAGCGCGTCCATACAATGACCCAGCTGCTCAAGGCTTACACCCTCTTTGAGAAGGATGTGGAGTATGTGGTTATGGATAACAAGGTCAAGATAGTAGATGAGCAGACCGGTCGTATCCTTGAGGGACGACGCTATTCAGACGGCCTCCACCAGGCCATCGAAGCCAAAGAGAACGTAAAGGTTGAGGCCTCAACACAGACCTATGCAACCATCACCCTGCAGAACTACTTCAGGATGTATCACAAGCTGGCAGGCATGACAGGGACCGCCGTAACCGAAGCAGGTGAGTTCTGGAACATATATAAGCTTGATGTGGTTGTCATACCCACCAACGTGCAGGTAATAAGAAAGGACCATGAGGATCTCGTATACAAGACCAAGCGCGAGAAGTACAACGCCGTTATTGACGAGATCGTCAGCCTGAACAAGGCCGGAAGGCCGGTGCTTGTTGGCACCACCTCTGTTGAGATATCCGAGCTGCTGAGCCGCATGCTGAAGATGAAAGGACTGAAGCATAACGTGCTCAATGCCAAGCTACACCAGCGTGAAGCTGACATCGTCCTTGAGGCCGGAAAGACAGGAACAGTAACTATCGCAACAAACATGGCAGGCCGTGGAACCGACATCAAACTCACCCCTGAGGTGAAGAAGGCGGGCGGCCTGGCCATTATAGGCACAGAAAGACATGAGTCGCGCCGCGTTGACAGGCAGCTGCGGGGACGCGCAGGCCGTCAGGGTGACCCCGGCTCATCACAGTTCTTCGTCTCACTGGAGGATGATCTCATGCGCCTCTTCGGGTCAGAGAGGATCTCAGGCATAATGGACAAGCTTGGTCTTAAGGATGGTGAGATGATACAGCATCCTATGATCACCAAGTCAATTGAGAGAGCCCAGAAGAAGGTGGAGGAGAATAACTTCGGCATAAGGAAAAGGCTGCTGGAGTATGATGATGTCATGAACTCCCAGCGTGAGGTCATCTACAGCAAGCGTCGCCATGCCCTACTGGGCGAAAGGTTGAGCGTCGATATAGCCAACATGATGTATGACGCAACTGAAAATATAGTCAACACATACAAAGATACCTCCGATTATGATGGGTTCCAGTTCTCACTGATAAGATCACTCTCGGTTGACGCACCGCTCTCGAAGCAGGAATTCAGCAAAAACAGCGCCGAGGAGGTTATTGATGTTATCTATGCAAAGGTGCTTGACGCCTACCGACGCAAGAGCGACACCATCGCATCCACAGCCCTTCCGGTGCTTAAGGACGTCTATGAAAGGATGTCTGCAACCTACGAAAACGTGGTTGTACCCATCACTGACGGGGCCCGCACCTACAATGTGGTCACCAACCTCAAGACCGCCGTTGAGAGCTCGGGCAGGGAGCTGTTGCGCTCCTTCGAGAAAACAGCGGTGCTTGCAACAATTGATGACGCCTGGAGAGAACACCTGAGAGAGATGGATGACCTCAAGCAATCAGTTCAAAACGCAACATATGAACAGAAGGATCCGTTGCTGATATATAAATTCGAGTCGTTTGAGCTCTTCAAGTCCATAATAACAAGGGTGAATCATGATGTGGTAAGCCTGCTTATGAAGGGCACCATACCGGTAACATCGCCTGACAACGTGAGAGAGGCTCAGAGACGCAAACAGGCAGATATGAGCAGGCTGAAGACCCAGAAGAGCGACTTTGACAGTTATCGTAGCGGAGGAGGGGGCTCACCGGAGCCCAGACAACAGCAGACTGCACCCGTAAGGGTTGATAAGAAGGTGGGGAGGAACGACCCGTGCCCGTGCGGCAGCGGAAAGAAGTACAAGCACTGCCATGGTCAGAATGCCGGTGATGCTGTCGGTGCCTAGGCTGATCTGTTACTTTTTTTGCCCGACCGCCTCCACCGCCCTGCCAATCCTGCCCTGCAGTGACCTGCTCACAGGCATGAGGGGAAGACGGAGATAGTTGTGGCAGAGGTTCAGTTGGGTCATAATGGCCTTGATGCCACCGGGGTTGCCCTCGGCGAAAAGGATCCCGGTAAGCTCCAGATATCTTAGCTGCATCTCCCTGGCTATCCTCATATTTCCCCTGGTGGCCTGACTCACAATCTCCGAACACTCAGCCGGGAATGCGTTTGCCAGCACTGATATAACACCGGCACCTCCTGCAGCTGCAAAAGGCAGAATATCCATGTCATTGCCTGAAATCACAAGGAAATCCTCAGGCTTGTCCCTGATGATCTTCAACAGGCTCTCGAAATTTCCGGAGCACTCCTTGATGCCGATGATATTCTGACACTCCACGGCAAGCTGTATGCATGTTTCGGGCTCTATTGTGCTGGCGGTGCGCGACGGGACATTGTAAAGGATCACCGGCACCGGACATGCCATGGATATCTGCCTGAAATGCTGGTAGAGTCCCTTCTGACACGGCTTGTTATAGTAGGGTGCCACCGAGAGAATAGCGTCAATACCTTCCAGGTCAGATTCCCTGATTGTGCTGACAATCTCCGAGGTGTTGTTGCCACCTATCCCAAGAACTATCGGAACCCTGCCTGATACGGTTTCGACTGTGAATGAGGTAAGGGCTGATTTTTCGTCCTTGCTGAGCGTCGGGGCTTCTCCGGTCGTGCCCAGCAGCACAATGTAATTCACCCCTCCTGCAATAATGTGCTCAAGTATCTTTTCCATCGCTGCAAAGTCGATGCTCAGGTCATTCTTGAAGGGAGTGATTACTGCCACACCCGTCCCCTTGAATTTCTTCATTATCAAATGATTCTACTTTTGTTTATTTAAGTGTTATGCCCTTGTTTCAGGACTGCTGATCATTGAGAGATAGAGCATCGTCTGTTCAAGAAAGACCGCAATGCTGAAAGGCTTTGGGGTTCTGATCATCATGTCATACGGTGTCTTTTCCGGCTCTTCCGTAACATCAGGCCCCACCTTCATTGGCGCTGCCGAGAGAGCGACGAGACAGCTGAGAGGAAAGACCGATGATGGATTTATATCTATGAGGAGATCGAAGCCGTTCGCAATAAACTTCTTCGCATCTTCCGATACCGGGATAAAGGCCCAGTTGAGGTCCGTCTTCCGCAGGAACTTCATGTGGGTGAGCCCCGTGAGCCTGTCGGGAACATTCTTGCCCGGTATCCAGGCCATCACCTCCACACTCTTGCCTATATCCGAAAGCTGCCTGTTGAGCGCAGCCAGGTGCTGAAAATCGTTCTCAAAAGTGGCATCCCAAAGTATCCCTATCTTCTTCACCTTCTCAAGGTTAAAGTCCTGATGCATCCTCCTCACCGCTGAAAGCCGCCTTTGAAGCATGTACCTGCCGGCTTTTAATCTGAGATTGTTATAAAGTTCCATGAGAATACAAACCTATATTTTTTTTGGTTTATCAGGAGTATGCACCCTGTTATTCTTTTATCATTTTAACGAACTCCTCCTCGGTCACCACCCGAATACCCAGCTTCATGGCTTTAGCCCGTTTGGAGGGTCCCATGTCACTTCCGGCTACTAAGTAGTCGGTGTTGCCTGAAACAGACGCAGTTACTTTACCACCCGCAGCTTCTATAGCTGCCTTAATGCCGTCACGCGTAAATCCTTCGAAAGTACCGCTTACCACCACATTTTTGCCAGCCAGCGGCCCTGCTGCGGCCCTGCTCTGTACCTTTCCCTCGAAGCTCATCCCTGCAGCTCTCAGCCGTTTAATAATCTCCCTGTTCTCATTGTCTGAGAAATACTCCCTGACGCTGGCGCTGATCCTGGGACCAATTTCAGGCAGTGCTGAAAGCTGATCTTCCGTGGCAGCCATCAGGGTGTCTATGTCATGGAAACCTGTAGCCAGGGTCTTTGCCACCGTTTCGCCAACATGCCTTATACCGAGGGCAAAGAGTTTCCTGTGCCAAGGTGCCCTGAGTGAGGCGGTAAGACCTGAAAGAATGTTGGATGCCGACTTGTTTCCGAGCCGCTCGAGGGCTGCCAGCTGCTCAAGTTTAAGATCATACAGGTCAGCTACATTGCGAATAAGGCCATTGGAATAGAGCAGCTCCACTGTCTCCTCACCCAACCCTTCAATATCCATCGCCTTGCGTGAGACGAAATGAATGATTCGCCGGGTGATCTGCGGAGGGCAGTGCAGATAATTCGGACAGTAATGGTTTGCCTCACCCTCTGTTCTGATCAGAGGGGTGCTGCATTCAGGACAATTTCCGGGGAAGGTAACAACCGCAGAGCCCGGGGTCCGCTTACCGGGGTCAACCTCCACTATCTTGGGGATGATCTCACCTCCTTTCTCAATGATCACGCTGTCACCGTAATGCAGCCCCAGCATCTCTATCTGATCACTGTTATGAAGTGATGCGCGCTTTACAGTTGTTCCGGCCAGCAGTACGGGCCGGAGGTTGGCGACAGGGGTGACATTGCCTGTGCGGCCTACCTGGAAATCAACTGACAGGAGCTCGGTGACGGCCTGTTCGGCAGCGTATTTGTATGCTATTGCCCAGCGGGGTGATTTGGCGGTGCTGCCAAGGAGCTGCTGCGCTTCGAGCGAATTGACCTTGATCACAACACCGTCAGTGTCATAAGGAAGCAGTCTTCTCTCATTTTCCCACATGGTGATGAATCCGAGGATCTCGTCGATGCCCCGGCATAACTGCATGACATCAGGAGTACGGAAGCCCCATGAGCGGGCTGCCATGATATTGTCATAATGGTTGGAGGCAGGAAGCCGGTCTCCCAGCAGCTGGTAAAGGAAACAATCAAGCGGACGCGAGGCCACTATCCTGGGATCAAGCAGCTTCAGAGTGCCGGCGGCGGCATTGCGCGGGTTGGCAAAGAGAGGCTCTCCCCGGGCCTGACGGGCAGCATTCATCTCTTCAAAGCCCCGGCGTGGCAGGTAAATCTCACCGCGCATGACGAATGATGAAGGGATACCTTTGGCCGTAACACGCACAGGAATGCTCCTGATTGTCCTTACATTTGCCGTGACATCATCACCCATCGTTCCGTCACCCCTGGTGACCGCACTTGAAAGCACTCCGTTCTCATAGGTCAGGCTGATCGACAGACCGTCATACTTGAGCTCACACACATATTCAGGCTCGCAGCCAAGGGTCTTGCGGACCCTCTCTCCAAATTCCGCCACCTCCGCGGCACTGTAGGTGTTGCCGAGTGAAAGCATTGGCCAGGCATGCTCCGCCTGAATGAACTCCTCCGTGAGATCGCTGCCGACCCTCATAGTCGGCGAGTCGGGTGTCACCAGCCCGGGAAAACTCTTCTCTATGGTCTGAAGCTCATTAAGCAGGATGTCAAACTCAAAGTCAGTGATAACAGGCTGATTAAGAACGTAATATCTGTGGTTATGTTCATCAATGATTCTCCTGAGCTCCTCAGCCCTTTTTTTTGCATCAGCAAGCCTCATATTATCCCTCTATAATCTTCAGCCGTTAAATCAACTCCAGACCCCGGGTATCAGAGTGCCACAGGTACACTTTCCTTTACTTATCTTATTCATTACGATCCGGAAACCACTCCTGTCGACAATCTTCTCACCGCATGAGGGGCATATTGTATCATCGATCCCTGAGCCTGGCATATTGCCAAGATAGATATAATTCAGCCCCTCACCGCGGGCTATCTCCACCGCCTTTATCAGGATGCCTGCAGGAGTGGGAGGAAGGTGCTCCAGCTTGTATTGAGGATGGAAACGGCTGAAGTGAAGTGGGGTGTCTTTGAAACCGTTACCGGCCAGCCATTTGCACATCTGCCTGATCTCATCAGGCTTGTCAGTCCAGCCCGGAACCACAAGATTGGTGATCTCGAGCCATACTCCCTCGTCACGATATATCTTCAGCGCGTCAAGAACCGGTTGTAGTTTTCCGCCGTTGAGCTTCAGGTATGTGCTGTCACTGAACGCCTTAAGATCTATATTCGCACTGTCGATATATCTGCATAGCTGCCTGAGCGGTTGCTCCTTTATGTAACCATTTGATACCATAATGTTCTTAACCCCCTCCTGATGAGCCAGTTTCGAGGTCTCAAGGACATACTCATAGAAAGTTACCGGTTCAGAGTAAGTGTATGCAATCGACCTGCAGCTGGCAGCAATGGCCCTTTCCACTACTCTCTCGGGCGGCATGTCAAGGTTTTTGGTCTTGTCGGGTGAGGTTTGTGAGATGGTCCAGTTCTGGCAATTGAGGCAGGCCAGGTTGCAGCCGGCCGTGGCAATGGAAAAAGATGCGGATCCCGGCAGAAAATGGTACAGCGGTTTCTTTTCAACGGGATCGATGTTCGCTGCGCAGGGATTGCCAAAGGCCATTGTGTAGAGCTTTGACTTCCTGACAATCCTGTTCCGGCAATCGCTCAGCTCACCCTCTTTCAGGGTGCACTCGTTGGGGCAGATCATGCATACCACGCCCCGGGCACTCTGTTCCTGGAACATGGCAAGTCTCTCAGTCGCGGCAGGCAGCATGGCTCCCAGCGGGAGAGGTGTTACCATGCCGGCAGCAACGGCAAGCGACCCCTGCCTTGTAAAATCCCTTCGTGTTATCTTCTTTCCCCTGTTTCCCAACGAGATGCGATTAAAATAAGTGAACCATAAAACTAACGTTTAATCGTAACCAATGCAACAATCCCTGACATGAAAATTAATCCTGCAAGAATAAATGCTGTGTTGGCTGTACCCGCCAGCGGCACGAGCAGTGTGGAAACCATCATATAGCCCAATGCGGCCCCTGCCAGGTCAGAGGCATAAACTGCCCCGGTTGATGACCCGGTGCCCCTGGATGTAAGTATCCTGTAGATTGACCCTGTGACGAAACCAGCTGCCGGCAGGGAAACGAAGATGAACGCCAGCACAGGTCCGGGGGCAGAGGTTACCAGCATGGGAGCCAGCAATCCGGTTGCTGTATAGAGGATAGTGAGAATCATCGTGCAGACAGTAAGTGTCTTTATACCAAGTGATTGTCCCCATGCCGCACCTGCAGCCAGTCCTGCCATGAGCAGTGTGAGTATGACGGCTGAGAGAACATAAATGTTCCCGACAACCATCTGAAGTATAAATATCATTATCATCCCGAAACCGGCAAGCCCTGCTGACGAGGCGAACATCATCATCCCTCCTCTGGCGGAGAAGATGAACGGAATGACCGTAAGCACGATCAGGAGCGCAATGATGCCTCCTTTCATACCCATCCTTTCAAGGGAGAGGATGTTGGCAAAGAGAGAGGATACCGGCCTCAGGGCGGTGTTTTGTCCTGCTTTCCGGTCGACCTGCGAGAGCACCATCTCACGCTTCGCCCGTAAATCAAGATCATCAATATAATCACTGTTGACATAGCTGGTGATGATGCCCCTGCTGTCAGCCAGGCTTGCAACAGCCGGGTTAACGGGCAGTCGTGAGGCCACAGCATACAGTGATGACCCCGGGATTAATGCAATGTGACTGAAGGCGGAAGACAGTGCGTTATACAGGGGAGAAAAACCCTTCCTGTAGCTCTCCGGAGAATAGCTGTAGAAGGGCATTGGTGTACACAGGAATATGCCGTCAGCCGACAGGTGATCCCTGACAAGCCGAAAATATTCCGATGTAAAGAACCTGCTGACTGCCAGGGTTGAAGGAGGAGGAATCAGCTGCAGGACTGCATCATAAGTCTCTCCGTCGTTTCTGAGGAAGGAGATGGGATCACTGCCTGCCACGGTTACCTTCATATTGCCGCAGACAGTGTCACGGGCTCCTGTGGCAGCGATTATGCCCGGATCAGGTTCCAGGTATACTACCTCCTTTATATCATGTTTTTTCAGCTCTTCAAGATGCCTCCGGAGACCACCGGAAATCAACATTACCTTATCATATCGCCTTCTCTGAAGAAGGGCATAATGGATGTTCTCCTCGGTGGTGATGACATCACCGCTGAAGAAAAGAGGCCTGTGGTCGTAATAGACAGTTCTTTCACCTCCGTATGTCGCGGTGGTGATATTTCCGTATTGTGTGTCGATGCTCTTTTCCGCCTTCACTCCGTGCAGCAGCAGGCTTCTGACTGTCAGGTCAGGCCGGATAATCATTGCCAGGGCGCTAAGCGGAAGGAGCAGAGCCAGTGCCGTTATCCTGACCCATGGCCGGTATCCGAGCAGACAGGCAGCTGTCACGGAAGACAGAACCAGTATCAGCAGATAAAGCTGGTAGTTTGGAATGTGAACGGTCACTGTCAGTGCTGTAACAACCCCGGCTGCCACGGACCCGGCCGTCTCAGCTCCGAAGCTGCTTCCCGGCGATGACATATCGGCTGCGTTCCTCAGGCCTGAGATCCTTACGAATACAAGCGACGAGATGAAGGTCACCGGAGCGATGCTGACGGAGATGATAACAAACATCTGGAAAAATGTAGGGGTTGCTCCGGGAATTACCAGGATGGTGTTCATGAGAATAAACAGTAGTGGAGCCAGGGCTGTTGCGGCCAGCAGTGTCCAGACCATCGTTCTCATGTCAGTGATGGCTGACCTGCTTCCCGTTACCGCACCCGCTGCGGCAGTGATGAGCCAGATCCACAGGAACAATCCGGCCGATGTCTCCGTTCCGCCACCCAGAATGACAGCCTCGCGCAATAGAATGAACTGTGAGGCGGAGCTGACAAACCCGATGAGCAGGAGGAGGGGTACAGGGTACCTGACCCTTGCTGCAGGCGGCGGCTCACCCTGTTCCGCCAGCGCTCCGATGATACGATGCCTGGCACGGCTGAAATAATATCCAAAGTGCCAGGTGAGGTGAATGAGTGCCGAGAATGCCATTGCTATTCCGGCCTCCACATGCCAGTGAAGCAGCGGGCCGGAGAAGGGGATATCCCACTTGTAAGTGACTTTCAGGGCCATTAGCAGACCGAACACGGCAGTCGCGAGGAATGACCCCAGGAGGATCCAGTTCCAGAAGCGGCGATGTGATTGCCTTCCGGTAAAACCTGCATTTGAGAGATAAACCGAGAATAGGTAGATTACCGTGATTGTAACTCCTATGGGAAGGACATGGTAGGTCATTGTTCCTCCTGGTCGCCGAACACATAGGCTTCATAGACAAAGATCTCAGTATCCTTGTCCTTCCATCCGTCCCAGCCTATCGCGGCTTTGTCGCGGGCACAGTATCCAAGGAACTGTTCAACGCTCCATCCTCTTTCCTGTGCTACCTGGGGAAGGAGGGTGCCCGATCTGAGTCCCTTTTTAAGATAAATGCCGTGTTTTCCGATCTTTATTTCGCTTATATCATTCACCTTTTTCATTGGGCTGAGCACCGATATCTCCAGGTTGATCGAGGGATATTCGGCAGATGTCAGGGCAGGAAACCTCGGGTCGCCAAAAGCCGCCTCCAGAGCCATGGCAGGAACCACTTTGCACAGCGGTTCCGAAGCTGTGAAACGACCGATGCAGCCCCTCAGATCACCGTCAATGGTTATTGTGACAAACGCCCCGAGTGGTTGTCTGAGCCGTTCGGTTATACCTGTCTCCGGCATTGCGGCCGGACCGGTGCCTTGCAGCTTCGCGGAGACAGCCTCGCGGGCAATACCAAGGAGTGTACATCTCTCTTCGGCTGTCAGGGCGAATTCCCCGGCTCCGGAGACTCTCTCTCCGGCAGCGTTCCGGTTCCCTGCTGTGGTTTTGTTTTCCGCAGAGCTCCTGCTTTCGGCCGCGTTCCTGTTTCCTGCAGCAGCCTTCTTTTCTGCCACTATCGAGTTGTATCCGACTACCTCATCCCTGTCGCCCCGCGGGGAGTCGCCCGAGTTGGAATAACCTGCATTCCTGAAGACCACCCCGTCGCTGTTGTCTGCCATGTAGAGCATCACGAGCCCCGCCGGCCAGCCGCACATGGCAGTGGCGAGATTCCCGGTGCCTGATGCCTCAATGCTCCTGATCGTCTTCAGGAATCCTTCCGGATCACCCCTGACAATGGCATCGCTTGCAAGCCGGTCAACCCGGCAGGCATCTTCATAGGAGGGGTAATGCGAGAAATCGCTGCTGATAATAAACAGGTTACGGTCATTGAACCATGGCCGGAGTCCTGAGGCAACAGCCTTAAGCACGGTGGTGTTGCGGGTGCCTATGAGTATAGGTACAATTTTGGGAATTTTCCCGAAATGATACTGAATGAATGGCAGCTGCACCTCGAGCGAGTGCTCGGGGCCATGTGCCTCATCCTTTTCAATGAACCACTTGTTGGTCGACTTCAGCTTCTCTCCGATTTCTCTGCTTACCTGCATGGTTCCCAGCGGAGTGATCATGTTCCCCGAGGTGAAGACGGCAGCGCCTTCAAAGGCATACCTGTGACTTACACCGATAAGAAAGATGTTGTCATAGATGGCGTCTGCGGATACTGCTGCAAACCCCTGTGCAGCAGTACGCCCCGAATAGACATACCCTGCATGGGGCACCAGCAGTGCCATTACCTGTGTTCCGGGCTTCGGCCTGCCGGCCCCTTCAAAATACCCTGCCAGTTCATTCCTGAGCTTGTCACTTGCGGAAGGATAAAAACTCCCGGCCACTGCAGGCTGTCTGTCACGCCCCTGTCCGAATATGTTCATAAGCGGAATTATTAACGTAATCAGGATGAGACTAACCGTTTTCATAAACAGCTGTTACCATCTGTAAAGTTAGAATAAAAACCGGAAAAGAGAAGGAAGAATGCCTCAGATCAGAACGATATTTTCCTTCAGCGTGTTGCCGTCGTCATCAATGCCGTAGAGCCTTATTCCCACACTGCATGTGGCATCGGCAGTGACATCAAGGAACGGGGAGAGGGACTCTCTCACATCCTCTTCACCCATGGAGTCATACTCCTCAATATCAAAATAGAGATGTACAAACAAAATATGATCGGCTTTTTTGATCTTGGTCAGTACCTTCAGTATCTTACCCATCCAGATAACGGAGGAAGTATTGAAATAGTCAACGTTGAATTTTAGATTTGTGCTTTCAGCCGGGTTCTTTGCATACTCAGAAGCCCACTTGTAGAGAGGCTCGAAGAAGCCTGAAGCATTCTCCGGCAGCGACTTTCCGGCAAATGTCAGATTTCCCGTTCCTGCCACAAATATTACCTGTGGTGTTTTAGAGGTTCCCTCTACTTTGATATCCTGTAGTTTTACCATAACCTGTCTTTCTTCCCCTGTCCGGCGTTATTGCCCCAGCGCAACATGATAAAGGTAACCCGTTTTTTCTATAGCTAATCGGGCCTTCGTCAAATAAAATTAACTAGTTATCAACTTTTTTAAACATTTTATCCCACGCATAACACATAATTCCGCTCTGCATCTTTAGAAGGAAATACTATCTTTGCAGCCGTAATCAAAAACGGATGGAAAACCTGCTCAGGATGGGGATAAAAGAGGCTGTCAGAAGCCTCTGGGGTGCTGATGTCAGTGATGAACTTCTTCAGATTCAGAAGACAAGGAGGGAGTTTGAAGGCGATCTGACCCTTGTTGCCTTTCCCCTTACCCGCGTTTCACGGCGTTCTCCGGAACAGACCGCCGGTGAGATAGGTGAGTACCTCTCCGGACAACTCGATGCCGTAAGCGGGTACAATGTGATAAAGGGGTTCCTGAACCTTTCAATTGCTCCGGTCGAGTGGGCAAAGCGGCTGCAGGCAATGGCTTCATCCCAAAAATTCGGTTTCACCACTGCAACAGAGGATGCCGCTACGGTGGTGATCGAGTACTCTTCGCCCAACACCAACAAACCGCTTCACCTGGGACATATACGAAATAACCTTCTTGGCTTCTCCCTCTCGAGGATCAGCGGTGCCGCGGGATTCAATGTCATCAGAACTAACATTGTCAATGACCGCGGCATCCATATCTGCAAGTCGATGGTGGCATGGCAGATGTACGGCAACGGCCGCAGGCCGGAGGATGAGGATATAAAGGGTGATCACTTCGTGGGCGAATTCTATGTCCTTTTTGAGAAAAAATACAGGGAACAGATTGAAGAACTGGTAGCGGCCGGATCAATACCGGATGAGGCCCGCGAAAATGCTCCCCTCATGCAGGAGGCTCGCAGGATGCTCCTGAAATGGGAGGCAGGCGACGAAGAGACGGTAAGCCTCTGGCACATGATGAACAACTGGGTATATGAGGGCTTTGATATCACCTATAAGGCCCTGGGTGTGGAGTTTGATAAGATTTACTACGAGTCAGAAACTTATAAGACCGGTAAGGAACTGGTCCTTGGCTCACTGGAAGAGGGTCACCTCATCAGGAGGGACGACGGCTCGGTCTGGATAGACCTGTCGGCCGACAAGCTCGATCAGAAACTTCTGCTCAGATCCGATGGAACTGCAGTCTATATGACACAGGATCTCGGAACTGCGGTAATAAGATACAACGACTACCATTTTGACCGGCACATATACGTGGTGGGCAACGAGCAGAACTACCATTTCCAGGTGCTTGCCCTGACACTGCTGCGGATGGGGTATGAATGGGCAAAGGGACTTCATCATTTCTCATATGGCATGGTTGAACTGCCGGAAGGGAGGATGAAGTCAAGGGAAGGCACCGTGGTCGATGCCGATGACCTGATAGCAGAGATGACTGCCACGGCAACTGCCATGTCGCAGGAACTTGGCAAACTGGGAGGATATAGCGAAACGGAGAAGGAAAACATCTGCAGGCAGATCGGACTCGGGGCACTTAAATACTATATACTAAAGGTCGACCCGAAAAAGAACATGACATTCAACCCCACTGAATCAATTGACTTCAACGGTAATACAGGACCATTCATTCAATACACCCATGCACGGATCAGGTCAGTGATGAAGAAGGCTGAGGAGACAGGAGCAGGTACCGGGAGAGATGATTGCAAAGATGTGCTTCCAAACGCAAAGGAGATAAGCGTCATCAAACTGTTGAATGACTTTCCGGCCCTGGTGCGGGAGGCAGCCGTGGAACTGAGCCCTGCCCTGATAGCCAACTACTGCTATGAGCTGGCAAGAGAGTTCAACCAGTTCTATCATGATTATACAATACTGGGAGAAAATGATGAAAAAATCCGCGACTTCCGTCTGAAACTGTCGGAGCTGACTGGCAGGGTACTGGAGAGCGGACTGTGGCTTCTCGGGATAGAAGCCCCTGAAAGAATGTAAATGATATATCTTTAGATAGTTATGTTTGAAAGCCTGAGTGAAAGACTTGAACGGTCCTTCAAGATACTGAAGGGAGAAGGGACCATTTCCGAAATCAATGTTTCAGAGACACTGAAGGATGTCCGGAGAGCATTGCTTGATGCCGACGTCAACTTTAAAATTGCCAGGCAGTTTACAGACACGGTCAAGCAGAAGGCCATGGGACAGAATGTCCTGCAATCGGTTAAGCCGTCACAGATGATGGTCAAGATCGTGCATGACGAGCTTGTCCTTCTCATGGGTGGAGAGCAACACGACATAAATATTAAGTCAAACCCGTCAGTGATTCTTGTAGCAGGACTGCAGGGAAGCGGTAAAACGACCTTCAGCGCCAAGCTGGCAAAGTACCTGAAGAGCAAACGCGGCAAGAACCCTGTCCTGGTGGCATGTGACATATACAGGCCTGCGGCAATAGAACAGCTGAAGGTGCTGGGTGCCCAGATTGAGGTTCCTGTATATACCGAGGATGGAAGCCGCAGCCCCGTGGATATAGCCCGTAATGCCGTGAAAGAGGCAAAAAAGAACGGGCTTGACCTTGTCATCATAGATACTGCAGGCCGTCTGGCTGTGGATGAGGTGATGATGAACGAGATTGCCGCAATTAAGGACGCTGTCAACCCTCATGAAACCCTGTTCGTGGTTGACTCAATGACGGGCCAGGATGCCGTCAATACCGCATTTGAGTTCAATGAGAGGATAGACTACGACGGCGTTGTCCTTACAAAGCTCGATGGCGACACCAGGGGAGGTGCAGCACTCTCAATAAGATCAGTGGTCAATAAGCCTGTGAAATTCATCAGCGCGGGAGAAAAGATGGATGCCATAGACCTCTTCTATCCGGAGAGGATGGCCGACAGGATCCTGGGCATGGGCGATATCGTCAGTCTGGTGGAGAAGGCGCAGGAACAGTATGACGAGGTTGAGGCACGAAAGCTGCAGAAGAGGATCGCAAAGGATCAGTTCGACTTCAACGACTTCATCTCGCAGATACAACAGATCAAGAAGATGGGTAACATGAAGGACCTGATGGGAATGATCCCCGGTGTCGGCAAGGCAGTTAAAAATCTTGACATAGATGACGACGCCTTCAAGGGCATCGAGGCGATCATCTCAAGCATGACACCGGAAGAACGCAGCAATCCGATGATCATGAACGGAAGCCGCAGGAAACGCATAGCAGAAGGCAGCGGTACAACAGTGATGGATGTGAACAGGCTCCTGAAACAGTTTGACGAGACACGCAAGATAATGAAGACAGTGGCCAAGGGAGGCGATCTTTCGAAACTGGCCGCAAGGAGGCAATAGTCAGGCAGTAGGCAGTAGATGAATTTTCGATTTCAGATTTTCGATTGTCGATTTATTCGCAAATCGCACATCGCACATCGCAAATTCAGATTTTCGATTGTCGATTTATTCGCAAATCGCAAATCGCAAATCGCAAACTCTTCAGACCTTTGACTTTACGGACTTTTGACTTTATGGACTTTTAACAGACATCTAACATCTATCATTATGTGCCAAATAATTGACGGAAAACAGACAGCTGCCGAGATCAGGGCTGAGATAGCCGACGCGGTTAACCTGATGAAGAAACGAGGCGAACGCGTGCCGCACCTCGCTGCCATACTTGTCGGCAACGACGGCGGAAGCGAAACCTATGTGGCACATAAGGTTAAAGACTGCGAGGAGGTTGGCTTCAGGTCAACACTTATCAGAATGGAGGACTCTGTTACCGAACAGGAACTGCTGGCAAAGGTGGCGGAGCTCAATGCTGACCCTGAGCTTGACGGACTGATAGTGCAACTGCCTCTTCCTGATCATATATCTGAAGACAAAGTCATTGAGAACATATCGCCGCTTAAGGACGTTGACGGGTTCCATCCGGTGAATGTCGGGAGGATGGCAGCAGGACTGCCCTCATTGGTCTCCGCAACACCTGCAGGCATAATGGAACTTCTGAAGAGATACCATATTCCTCTCAAGGGGGCGGAGTGCGTGGTGGTGGGAAGAAGCAACATCGTCGGCCGACCGGTCAGCATCCTGATGTCACAGAAGGGTGTCGATGCAACAGTTACTCTTGTACACAGCCGCACACGAGACATTGCCGACACCACCCGGAGGGCGGATATAATCATCGCGGCCATCGGACGGCCGGGCTTTATCACGGCTGACATGGTGAAGGAGGGCGTCGTCGTCATCGACGTGGGCACCACCCGCGTGCCGGCACCGGAGACTAAGGCAGGGTGGAGGCTGAAGGGTGATGTCGACTTTGACAGTGTGGCACCGAAATGTGCCTATATCACACCCGTGCCGGGAGGAGTGGGACCCATGACCAGGGTTTCACTTCTGCTCAATACCCTGAAAGCATGCAAGAGGTAGTCAAACCTGCATTCGGCCGGTCAGTAAGCAGCCTGCCTCTCCGTAAGACCATAGACTGACAGTCTACTCTCCAGGAAGGCTGACGCCGGTTAAATAGAGATCATAGCCTCCCTTTCCCCCTGGACGGTCGGATGAAAAGATCAGGAACCTGTTCTCAAATTTGAGATCTATGCCGAGAACCGGACGGTACTCGTTCGCCGGGCTGTTTATACCGGGGCCCAGGTTGACCGGTGCACTCCATTTGCCATCACGGAACACCGAGTAGTACAGGTCAAACCCTCCCAGTCCTCCCGGCATATCCGAGGCAAACACCATATGTTTACCCCTGACAAACGGACACTTGTCGTTATAGGCACTGTTGATGCTGTCTACTGCAGCGAGGGTGGCGGCAGGCGCGGAGAACCATTCGTCAATTCCTGTTGCATCCGGCCTGGCCATCATGTAAATTTCAAAGTCGCCCGACCTGTCGGAACAGAAATATGCAGTGTCAAGCGTGGTGCTGAGGCAGAGATATGCATCATCTGATGATGAATTGAACACACTGACCGGTACCGGATCAGCTATGACAGGCAGCGGTGTGAAAACAGGTACGTAACTGGTGTATACGATATCCAGTCCGCTCTCCGCTGTCATGGAGGCGGCCGCCATGTACTCAAGACCGTTGTAGCCGTTGAAGAACCTGTAGGGACCGAACTCGTCGCCGGTACTGTTGAAAGCCGAGATGAGACTGCCAATAAAGACATCACTGGTCATCTCTCCGCCCATCATAAATGATCCGGTGGTCTGGCCGAATTCATACCATATCATACCCTGCGTCAGGTTGAACTCCCCACCTGAGCTGTGACGGTTCGACGAGAAGACTACCGGAAGTGCTGAACTGAGCCGGGAGGCCTCAATATCCATGTTGTAATCGTCATACTGTGTGTTGAGCCCGTCAAGAGTCATCACTGAATCAGGGAATATACCCGACTCAAAATTTATCTTCAGGGGCTCATCCTTGCAACCCGTGAGAAGATAAATGATGAGCACCACCGGAATAAAACAGAGAAGCCTTCTGCCAGCCATAACAGTCGTTTATATAATAACGTGCATGTGAGATATTTAATATGAGACTACAAAAAAAAACCGGGCTTGGGGCCCGGTTTCAGAAGGTAGAATTCAGGTTAATTCTAGGGTAATATTTGGTTTGAGGGTAATCTTATGAACTCAATAGTAAGATGGAATCTGACACCGTAAGGTTGCGTCAGTCAGAAATAAATTTACAATGTGCTGTTTATCATGTTTATAAAAATGGCCTACTGTTGATAATTGATTCCGGTTTCCGGTACATACTGCCGATTATGTGTTACATTTGCACAATATTTTTGGGGAGAATGGAAGAAGAGAAATACGGTTTTGTGCATGACAGTGAGGCGGGAGAGGTTATTCTTCGGTTTGAGAAGATGCGTAAGAATAAGGCGACCTGTTATTTCGATGTGATTGAGTTTGAAGCTATCATCGATTATTATCTGGAAGGAAATAATCCGGCGCATGCCTTCGAGGCAACATCACTTGCTTGTGAGCTCCACCCGAACTCGGTACCCATACTGATAAGGAAGGCACGGGTCATGCTTGAGAAGGGGAGGGCAACAGAGGCACTGGCCATCACCAAACGCCTGGAGAATATTGAGCCGGGAAATTATGACATCTATCTATGCAAGGGAACCGCCCTGGCAATGATGGGCGATATCAACGGTGCGCGGCGTGTATTCGATCTGGCCCTCTCATCCGATTCCGAAGACCAGGAGACAATTCTGTACAGCATCACTTCGGTGCTGCAGAACCTCAACTACCACGAGGAGATGATACCATACCTGCACAGACTCGCGGGGCTGGAGCCGGACTTCCCGGCACATGTGTATGACCTTGCCTATGCCTATGACAAGAAGGGTGACCACAGAAGCAGTATAAAGTATTACACGCAATACATTGACGAGGAGCCCTGGTCAGACAGCGCATGGTATAACCTCGGCATTATCTATAACAAGATAGGCGAATACGGAAAATCATTAGAGGCATACGACTACGCTCTTGCCATCAACCCGGAAAATACATTTGCCCTCTTCAATAAGGCCAACATACTTAGCAACCTTGAGAAATACAGCGAAGCAATGGATGTTTACCGCGAGTTTGTCGAGGAGGAGCCTGACAGCCTTGAGGGACTGACATACCTTGCAGAATGCTATGACAAGACAGGTGATGAGGTGATGGCCCGTAAGTATTATACTGAGGCGATAGACATAACCCCTGAATTCCCGGATCCCTGGTATGGCCTCGGCCTGCTCTCGCTCACCAGGAACAGGCCTGCTGAGAGCATCTTACCCCTGAAAAAGGCCATAGAGATCGATGCACAAAACCCTGACTACTGGTTCTCACTGGGTAAGGCTTATGTCATGCTCGGGAATATCAAAGAGGCCGTCAGGTGCTACCGTGAGACACTGTTGCTTGACGGTTACTATGACGAGGCGTGGATCGAAATTGGCATTGTGGTCATGATGACCGGTGCATACAAGGGAGCAATACGGATACTTAAAAAGGCGAGACGGATAAGCGGCGACCTGCCCGGAATACATTTCCTGCTCGCTTCGGCATACCTCCATACAGGCAACCTGACTGATGCCGCAAGGGCACTGATCAGGGCATCAAGGCTCGATAACGAGCTGCTGGAGGAATACGCTGTTCTCCTTCCTGAGGAGAAACTGACCAATGCAATGAAACGACTTTTCAGGAAAACGAACTGATTATGACAAAAGCAGCACAAATTCTTTCTCATATACCGGAGAGACCCTCAAAACCACGCCCGCAGGGACTTACAATGGTAATGGATAAAGGACTGAGCCTGAGGGAGGTAGAGGATTTTGCCTCTGTGGGAAGTGAATACGTTGATTTTGTTAAGCTTGGATTCGGTACCTCAGTGATCACACCGGATGTCGACAAAAAAATTAAGACCTATAATGATGCCGGGATGACAGTCTACTTCGGAGGCACACTCTTTGAAGCATTTGTCATACGTGGCCTTTATGATGAATATGTAGGCCTGCTCAGGGATTCCGGGTTGACAATGGTTGAGGTATCCGACGGCTCTTACGAGTTTGAACACAGCGATAAGCTTGAATACATCAGAAAGCTGTCACAGGAGTTCACCGTCATCTCTGAGGTTGGCTCAAAAAAGAAGAATATCGTCTTTACGCCGGCTCAGTGGGTTGAGATGATGAAGGCAGAACTGGAAGCCGGCTCCGTAAAAGTCATCGCTGAGGCACGCGAATCAGGTACCATCGGAATATATAATGATGACGGATCGGTTAACCTTGATTTGATAAACACAATCTCCAGGGATATAGGCTTCAATAACGTTCTCTGGGAAGCACCTCTGAAACAGCAGCAGGCATGGTTCATAGTCAACTTCGGAGCCAATGTAAACCTGGGAAACATCGCTCCGAATGAGATCATCGCACTCGAGTCTCTGAGACTCGGGCTGAGGAGCGACACCTTCTTCAGCTTCCTTCCTGAAAATTTGAAATGAGACTCTTCGGTATCATAGGATATCCGCTCGGACACTCATTCTCTCAGAAACACTTCACGGAAAAATTTGAAAGAGAGTCAATCTCCGGACATGCTTACCGTAAATTCGAACTTTCCGATATAGGACAGCTGCCAGGCCTCCTTGAGAGAGAACCGGATCTCTGTGGTTTCAATGTCACCATCCCCTACAAGGTTCAGATTATTGATTACCTTGATGAGATTGACCCGGTTGCCTCGGAGATTGGTGCCGTCAATACCGTAAGGGTCAGCAGGAGGCACGGCAGGCCATTCCTCGAGGGATTCAATACTGATGCTCCCGCCTTCAGGGAGTCGTTGCTTGGAAACCTTATGACCCTTCCCGAATCTGCCCTGGTGCTTGGCACAGGAGGCGCGTCAAAGAGCGTGGTGCACTCTCTCATCGACCTGAATATTATCACCATACCAGTTTCGAGAAGACCTGTGAGAGGCGGTTATTCATATGATGAGCTTCCGGGTGATGTGATCAGTGAGGCAGGATTGATAGTCAATGCAACCCCAGTCGGGATGGCACCTGATATTGATGCCATGCCTCCCATCGATTATAGTTATCTCCGCGACGGCCAGTTGCTTTTCGACCTTACATACAACCCACCTGTAACTGCATTCCTCGCAGAGGGAGAGGCGCGTGGCTGCCAGACGGTCAATGGAGAGGAGATGTTCCTTTTTCAGGCAGATCTCGCCTGGAACATATGGAACGAGGAGATCAGATAAAAAGGTTTTCCGGATACTCAATGGCTGTTAGCGACAGCCCGTGCGCCGGGGCTGACTGACCCGCCAGGCCGCGGTCCTTCCCAATAAGTATTGCCTCAAAATCTCCCACTGAAAGTTTGCCCCTGCCAGCAGGAATCAATGTTCCGACAATCGCCCTGACCATATTTCGAAGAAAACGGTCAGCAGTGACAGTGAAGATAAGCCTGCCCGGCTCCTCATCCCAGTGCGCATCTGTAACCCTGCAGATATTGGTCCTGTTCCCTCCATGCAGCCGGCTGAAGCTTGTGAAATCGCTGTGTCTCAACAGTATCGATGAGGCTTCATTCAGCTTTTCCAGATCAAGCGGCCAGTACAACAGCCAGGCAGTGTCAGAGACAAAGGGATCTTTCACCCTGGTGATAATATAACGGTAAGTGCGTGACAGGGCGTCAAAACGGGCATTGGCGTCAGGCTTTACCTTCATGATCTTTCTGACTGCAATGTCATCGGGTAGCAGACTGTTCAGGTTGTAAAGGAACCGGGCGTCCTCATGAAGGTCAACACGCTGACAATCAAAATGGGCACAGAAGAATGAAGCATGAACCCCGGTATCAGTCCTGCCCGCACCTGTCACTGCCGTCTGGGCCGACAGAATCGTACTGAGAGCCGTTGCGAGAACACCCTGAACAGTGTGCTTCCCGGGCTGAAGCTGCCAGCCGTTGTACGCGGTGCCCCTGAAAGAGAGGTATATGAAATATCTGTTCATGATGCGCTCAAATCGTAAAGATAGCTAAAGAATATTGCAGCGGTGACAGCTTTTGGCTAAATTGCACAGTCTAAAAAACAGACCTATGAGTGAGCCTGTACTGAAACGCGGTTTTGCAAGCGACAATAATTCCGGTGTGCATCCATCAGTCATGAAGGAGATAATGCGTGTAAACCAGGGGCATGTTGTCGGCTACGGCGACGATCCCTTCACTGATAAGGCGAAGGAGATGCTCAGAAAAGAGCTGGGCGCGGAGGCAGAGATCCACTTTGTCTTTACCGGTACCGGGGCAAATGTGCTGGGACTGGCGGGAGTGACCAGCCCGTGGAACTCGGTAATTACCGCTCATACCGCTCATATAGAGACAGATGAGTGCGGGGCGCCCGAGAAATTTACAGGCTGCAAGCTGCTGCCGGTAGACACGCCCGATGGCAAACTCAGGCCGGAGATGCTTGACAGGCACATGCATGGCTTCGATTTCGAGCACCATAGCCAGCCGGCCGTGATATCCATATCGCAGGCTACTGAGATGGGTACTGTATACAGTGTGGCTGAGATCATGGTTCTGGCAGATTATGCACACCGCTACGGGCTCCTGCTTCACATGGACGGGGCGCGGATCGCAAACGCGGCAGTGACACTGGGATTGTCGTTCAGGGCCTTCACAACTGATGCTGGTGTTGACCTGCTATCATTCGGTGGTACAAAGAACGGGATGATGTACGGAGAGGCAGTATGCTTCCTCAGGCCGGGTGTGGCCCCGGGGTTTAAATATATCCGCAAGCAGGGGATGCAACTGGCATCGAAGATGAGGTTCATCGGCGCACAGTATACGGCTTACCTGTCAGGCGGACTCTGGAAGAAGTGCGCTGCTCACTCGAACAGCATGGCACTCGAACTGGAACAGAGACTGAGGGAGATAAGCGGGGTGACGATAACCCAGAAGGTTGAAGCAAACGGGATTTTCATAATCATGCCCGGCAAAGTTGCCGAACGCCTCAGACGTGAGTATTTCTTTTACCCCTGGAACGATCAGATCTCCGAATACCGCCTGATGACCAGCTGGGATACCACTTTGGATGATGTTGAACAGTTTGTTGAAAGATTGATAGTTATCTTGTCTGAAGAGAAGAACTGAGATCAGCCCCTGTCATCTCTTCTTAAACCTCTCCAGCAATGAAACGGAGAAGATCAGCAACGTGGAAAAAAGATAAAACGGAAACCACATTAACATGGTGGCTGAAGGCGTTTTCCCAAAACCGGAGACAAAGATCAGAACCATAACCGGGATCGATACGAGCCATGCGGTCAGCCCCGACTGAGCAATGTCCTGCCTTATCTTTTCGTCAAACACTGTCATTTCTGATCTCCCTGCCAGCCTTATGATCCAGTATATGATCATTGTGAAATAGGGCAGGATAATGACAAGACAATAGAACATCAGAAGCCATATAAGCCAGTTTATCATCGTAAAATCCTTAAGGGCGACATATACGTATGCTGTAAAGATGACACCAATGAGGCCACAAACAATACCTACATATTGTGTCACCTCATAGATGGTCTCGTCAACAATTGTTTTTGGCGTTGGGGTCAATGATCTGATGCCTCTTAATATTCTGATTATAAGCAGGTACGTTGTCACATAGAAAAGCAGGCGGACGGCCAGGGAGCTGAAGAGCCATGTCCATTCCATGGTGCATTCATCACCGCATACAAGGTAGTCAGTGCCTATATCCTCAAGTGCAGCGAAATCAAACACGAGACAGATGGCAGAAACCACTCCGGCTATAATATTTACTATGACCAGTCTGTCAGATCTGAGTCCGTTTCTGAAGGCCTTCAGAACAAATATACCAAACGAGATGTAGAGGAGAATCTGTGCAACGAATCCAATCGCTATAAATATGCTGATCATTTCAACATTATCCGACCTTGCCAGTATCTCAAGGTATGCGTATATATCATAAAAGACCCACAGAAAGGATATCGTAAGTAATACCAGGGTGACGAAGAGTGTTACCTGTAGCTGTTTACTCTTTCCGGACATTGAATTTGACTGTGTCATATGTTGATAGATTATACACTGTAACTCTCTGGTTTATTCTGGCTGTCAATAATATAAAAGACCTCCTCAACATTCTTGCGGAAGTACTTTGCAATTCTGAAAGCAAGCAGAGCCGAGGGCACAAATTTCCCTCTTTCGATTGAATGAATTGTCTGCCTTGTAACACCCACTGCCAGGGCAAGCTCCTCCTGGGACATCTCATGGTTTTCAAACCTCAGTCTCCGTATGTTGTTGCCTAGTTCCATGCTATGTAAAGTATACAGCAACAAATGTAAAGTATGATTTACATATTTGCAAATTTTTATAAAGATTTTATCCGGGAGGTTAATATTGGAATTGGGTAGTAATATCAGTCAGTCATGATCCGGAATCAGCAGCATGCTGTCTCCGTAACTCAGAAAACGGTAGCCTTCAGCAAGGGCATGATTATATATTTCCTTCCAGGCTTTGCCGGCGAATGCTGCCACAAGAAGGAGCAGAGTGCTGCCCGGTTGGTGGAAATTTGTGATCATGTTCTTCGTGAAACGGAATCTGTAGCCAGGGACGATAATGATATCCGTTTTCGCTTCAAGTATCTCAGTGCCTGTCCGGTCCATTACTGAAAGGAGCTGATCGATGGCAGCGTTCGGATCCATATCCGGAAGCCGCTGATAATTGGCAGCTGAAGGCTCCATGGCTGGAAGGGGTTGGTCATTGGCAGCTGAAGGCTCCATGCCGGTCTTAAGCCGGTCCGGTTCGGGGTTAGTATCTATGCTGATGGCGGACTCATACGGCTCCCACTGTGAAACGAAGGGTATCCCCTCAGCGGGCCACCTGCCCTCTGCAGAGCTCAATCCAAGCCAGTAGAGGCTCTCAAGGGTTCTGACTGTGGTTGTTCCCACTGCCGTTATCTTCTTGCCTCTTAGCCGCTCTAAAGTATCCCTGGTGACAAAAAAATGCTCGGTATGCATCATATGATCCCCGATCAGTTCCGATTTAACCGGTCTGAAGGTGCCTGCGCTGACATGAAGGGTTACATCTGCTCTTTCGATCCCTCTGCCGGACAACGCCTCAAGGACTGCCGGGGTAAAATGCAACCCGGCTGTAGGGGCCGCCACTGATCCGTTTACACTTGCATACAGGGTCTGATAGGCTGTTGCATCGCTCTCCTCGTCTTCACGGCAAAGGTAGGGCGGGATGGGCATATGTCCCAGGGATTCAAGCGCATCGGCAAATGAAACTGTAACGTCATCCCATGAAAACCTGATAACAAAGAGATCACCCTCGGCACGAAGCCTCTCTGCAGTAAGAGCATGCTCACTGCCATTGTGATTGAACCCTGATACCAACTTACCGGCTTTCCACCTCTTCAGGTTGCCAACCAGGCATTTCCAATCTACCTGACTGCCTGAAGAGAGGTTCAGGGCGAAATCAGCAGGGTCATCAGGCTCAAGGCAGAAGATCTCCACCACCGCACCGGTCTCCTTCCTGAAAAGGAGACGTGCCCTTATCACCCTTGTGTTGTTGAATACAAGCAGGTTCTCTTTTTCAATCAGCGACGGCATTTCCCTGAAAACCCTGTCATTGACCGTGCTGCCGTCCCATACAAGCAGCTTCGAACGGTCCCGCTCAGGGAGGGGGTACTTTGCGATCCGCTCCTGGGGCAGTTCATACGAGTAATCGGTTATCCTGATATTGCGGTAATGTTGGGTCATATTTACAAATCGCGCAAAATTAGCTAATTTTGAGAATAATAATTGCATCATTGAAAGCGAACAGACCAGGAACAACTGCTTCAGGCAGAGCGGTCACCAGGGAGGTAGACCTGCATCTCAGGTCGCGACAGGCAGGGCCGGAAGCAATTGACCGTCAGCTGGCCCGGTTCAAAGGAGAGATGAACAGCGCGATCAGGTCGGGGGTAAGGGAGATCGTTTTCATCCATGGTATAGGCAGCGGCAGGCTGAGGGAGGAGATAAGAACCATTCTCACGGAAGAGTATCCCTTATGCAGTTTTAGCGATGCATCTTTCAGCCGTTATGGCTATGACGGAGCCACACTTGTATCTATCAAAAGATAGGAGTTATGTTATCTCTTAACCTCATTTCCCGGTTGCACAAGCAGGGAGATCTTTGAGGGGAGGGCATGAAAATATTGAGTATCTTTGCACCCTGGCAGGCCGGTCCGTCGCCCCTGGTCCAACGACCGGGAGAGGAAAGTCCGGGCAACAGAGAGCACCATCCTTCCTAACGGGAAGATATCCGAAAGGGTATAGCAGTGTAACAGAGAACAACAGCCGCGCCTCAGGGCGGGGAATTGGTGAAAAGGTGAGGTAAAGGCTCACCGGTCCCGGTGGTGACGCCGGGAGCCGTACACCTGATGGGTTGAAAGACCATGTATACCGGCGTCTGAGGGCTGCTCGCCCGAGCCGGGGGGTAGGTCGTACGAACCCGCAGGCGACTGCGGGACCAGATAAATGACGGAACAGATGTATAATCCTCTTGCAGGATACCGCATCACTGACAGAACCCGGCTTACAGGCCTGCCTTCAAAATAAAAATGCCACCCGGACCGGGCGGCATTTTTACTTCTGACTTGTCCCTGATTGTACCGTAAAGACAGGTCTCAGGCCTGTCTTCTACAGCTTAAATACTGAATCGTCCAGTGGAGTGTCGAGCTCGATCTTATCAATAGTCATGCCCCCAAGCTCCATGCCGTCGACCATCTGGGTGATTACCTTGCCGAACTTCACTCCGCCGACTTCCATGTATTCCTTAATGTAAGATTCTACTTCCATTACCTGTCCCATTTGCTCTACAGAAGCAACGGTCTTAACGGTCAGAAAGCTCTCCTTGTCGACAAAAACAGTAGACGCTTCACCGGCCTCATCAGTAATTGTAATCTTGAACGCGGGCTTTCCTTCAACAGCTTCTTCTCCCTCAAGCTTCAGCCTGCCGTCTTTAAACGCCTCAAGAAGCTTGTCGCGGAACATATTGTATTCCTGAATGCCGCCCAGCTGCTCGGCTGGTATCTCCATTGGCTCAGTCATACCGGCAAGAGGATTCACCATGAAGCCCTTTTCGCCGTCATAGGCTGTTATAATCTCCATTCCGCTATAGGTGATTATCATCTTCACCATATCGGGCTTCTTTACCATGATGCTTATAGGCATCTCTGTCCCCATCTGGCTTACCCTTCCCTCCATGCTGAGGGTGGTAGCCTTCTCAAGATTCTCGGATCCGTTGGCTGCATAGTACTTGTTTACGATCTCATCCAGCGTTTGGGCACTGCAGACTGATGCCACCAGAAGAGATAACAGAAGAATAATTGACTTTTTCATAATAACTTGATTAGTAGAATATTTAAAAGAGTTAAATGAATTTCAACACCGGAATATTCAGGTCACTGACTTCCATGGCATAAATTTACTAAAATATTTATTTACCATCGGCAGGATATTTATAAATTTTTTGCCATTTTGCTGCTAGTTGTTTACGAATTTCATCTTCGCGGGCATTACTGCCTGGTTCATAAAAGATTGTTCCGGTGATCTCCTCAGGCAGGTAGTTGTCAGCAATAAAATTGTCTTCAAAGTCATGTGCATACCTGTATCCCTTGTGATAACCGAGATCCTTCATCAGCCTTGTGGGAGCATTGCGAAGGTGCAGCGGCACCGGCAGGTCGCCATGCCGGTGCACCGCCCCGATGGCGTTCTCGATAGCCATGTAAGAGGCGTTGCTCTTGGGTGAGGTGGCGAGGTATACGGCTGTTTCGGAGAGTATTATCCTCGATTCCGGCCATCCGACAAGATTGACGGCGTTGAAACAAGCCTGAGCCAGCAGCAGGGCATTGGGATTAGCCATGCCGATATCCTCGGCAGCAAGGATGACCATACGGCGCGCAATGAACTTTACATCCTCTCCGCCCTCCACCATGCGCGCAAGCCAGTAAACGGACGCATTGGGATCTGAACCTCTCATTGACTTGATAAAGGCTGAGATGATGTCAAAATGCTGCTCACCGTTCTTGTCGTACATGGCCAGGTTCTGCTGCACGTGACTGAGAACCAGCTCATCGGAAATAATTATCTCTTCATTTCCCTTTTCAGCCTCCAGCGAGACCGTCAGCTCCAGGGCGTTATAAATCTTTCGGGCATCGCCTCCGCTGATGCGGATCAAAGCCTCATACTCCCTGATAGAGACCTTATGCTGCGACAGATAAAAGTCGCTAACAAGCGCCTTGTCTACAAGTCCCTTAAGTATTTCATCATCAAGCGGTCTGAGTACATAAACCTGGCATCTCGAGAGGAGGGGAGAGATAACCTCAAACGAAGGATTCTCAGTGGTGGCCCCGATGAGTGTAAGCACACCCTGCTCAACGGCACCAAGCAGTGAGTCCTGCTGCGATTTATTGAAACGGTGGATCTCATCTATGAAGAGTATGGGGTTGGGCTTGCCAAAGAACTGCTGGCTTCGGGCTTTCTCAATTGTCTCACGCACCTCCCTGACACCGCTGCTCACAGCGCTTAACTGATAGAACGACCTTTCCAGCTTCACTGCCACAATCCGTGCCAGAGTTGTCTTTCCCACCCCCGGCGGACCCCAAAGAATGAATGAAGGGACATTCCCGGACTCAATTACCTTCCTCAGGACTCCATCCGGACCTACAAGGTGCTCCTGCCCGGCGAACTCCTCAAGAGACTTCGGTCTTAATCTGTCTGCAAGTGGCTGATTTGAAAACATATGGCTTCTTGGAAAATACAGATGCAAATTATCATAAAAACGCTTGCCACGCTCTGCTTTTTGCCATTTTCGGAGAAAATATTTTCTTTATAATGAAATTATTTAATACATTTAGCAATTAATTTTCACATCACACATACTGTTTATACCAAGAAATTCGTTTAGCAACAGGATATTATCAAATTCTGGTAACTATGAAAAAACCTCTGCTGATCATTTTAATCATTCTGGCGGTTCTGCTGTTAATTCCGGCTGTGAGCTTCATCCGGTGGGCTTTCCAGGAAAAGAAACCCATTGATGTGGTTATTTTGGACAAGACAGTCCCCACGCTCGACAGGCTGAATCACCGGTCATTTGTTTATGTCCTGACCAACGGAAGATTTGTGAGAGGAGAAAAGGGAGGCAGCTATTCGGCAGCAAAGGACTACTACGGCTTCATTCCACTAAGGCCCGTGAGGGAGAAACAGTTCAGGAAGAAAGACTTTCGCCTGACAGAACTGATTGAACTCGCAGAGAACAATGACGCTCTCTATTACACTGATACCTACGGGGTATTCTTCAATGACTGGTACCAGGGGATAAAGAAGGCACGCAGATCGCGCAAGCTGTATGGTGGACTTAACAATAACGACTATCTCCTGTTGTCTGAGATGAAGAAACGCGACAAGCTGGTGCTTGTTGAATACAATACCTTTGATTATCCCACAGCAGGCCTTGAGAGATTCAAGACCGAAGAACTGCTCGGGATATCTTCAAAAGGTTGGATGGGACAGTATTACCGCAGCCTCGACACAATCTCACAGCAGGGAGTGCCCGGATGGATGTCGGCCCTATACAGGAAACAGCACCGCGAACCATGGACATTCACTAATCCCGGTGTGGTTCTCCTGAGAGAAAACAGCATTATTGTACTTGAGGAGGGTAAACAGCTGACATCGGCCCTTCCGGTGATAACCACAAGTGAGAGCTATGCCGGACAGTTCAACATACCGAAGGAGATTCCATATACGAACAGTTTTGACATAATTGACCCCGGGCAGAACAATGTAGTTTCCGAGTTCGTACTTAAAACGACCCCGGCAGGCGATACCCTTCTTGCATTAAACGACCTCACAGCAGTCTTCCCGGCAGTCACACAGGAACCGCTCATTCAGCGAACATATTATTTATCGGGTGATTTTACCTATAACGAATTACCGTTCTGGACCGCCAGGATAAAGAATATACAGAAGAGCGGCAAGGCTTTCCTGTACTCTGATAATCCCAATGATCCCCGGAGGTTCTTCTGGCTCTACTACAAGCCTCTGATTACCTCAATCTTTAACGGGTATCACCAGGATATTTCAGGAAAGTAAATCACTGTAACAAAAGGAAACAGGCTTCGGGCCTGTTTTTTGTTTTATAATACCTCAATATACCGCCCCAATCGACCATAACCATAAACAATCTGTTAAACCGGGTTCCTGTCATACCTTCAAGATAAATTTTGTAATGATGAAAGCGACAATAGTACAGAGCGGATTGCAGTGGGAAGACAAGAGCGCAAACCTCGCGCACCTCTCTTCCCTGCTTGATGAGACTGCCCCGGGCAGCGGCATTGTGGTCCTGCCCGAGATGTTCACCACAGGCTTTTCTATGAATCCTTCATCCCTTGCCGAGAGCATGGAGGGACCCTCTGTCACCTGGATGCTGGAGAAGGCAGCTTCAGGAGGCTATGCCCTGTGCGGCTCGCTTATTATTGAGGAGGAGGGAAATTTCTTTAACCGACTGTTATTCGTAACCCCCGAGGGCCAGGTCTCTTTTTATGACAAGAGCCATCTCCATTCCGTGAGCGGGGAACAGACTGCTTACAGTCGTGGCAGCAAGCGTGTTGTAGTAGGTTACCGCGAGTTCAGCTTCAACCTCCAGGTGTGCTATGATCTGCGCTTCCCTGTCTGGTCAAGGAACCGCGGCGACACTGATGTGATCATCTATGCGGCCAACTGGCCCGCTGTCCGCAGCAATGTCTGGAAGACGCTGCTGGTGGCCAGGGCGATCGAGAACCAGTGTTATGTTATTGGTGTAAACAGGGTGGGAGAAAGTCCGGACGGGACAGTCTACACGGGCGATTCTGCCATCATAGGTCCGAAGGGAGAGATGATGGCCTCTCTGGAGCCCGGCGCCGAGGGTGTCGTCTCAGCTATGCTCTCGATGGAATCACTCGAGAAATACCGTATTGACATGCCCATCTGGAGAGATGCGGATCCCTTTGAGCTGATATAGGCAGCAGTGATATTTTCGATTGCAGATTTTCGATTGTCGATTTAATCGCAAATCGCAAATCCTCAAGGCCTTAAGGCCCCATATAACACCTCCGCCGGATGGAGTGCTATCCTTCCCGTACCGTCCCTCACATGATGCCGGCAGCTCGTGCCCGGGGCACAGATGATGGTTGCGGCCGATGCGGCCCTCACATCAGGGAAGAGAATCAGCTCGCCAACCTTCTGCGCGAGCTCATAATGCTCTTTCTCGTAGCCAAATGCACCGGCCATTCCGCAACAACCTGACTGTATCTCCCTGACCTTATAACCTGCAGGAATACTCAACGCCTCAATCACCGGGGCAGATGTGGTCATCGCCTTCTCCTGGCAGTGGACATGCACCAGTACCTCGGCGGCATTATGGCGGAACATCACCCGAGTTATCTTTCCCTCTTTGAACTCCCTGACAATGAACTCCTCCAGGGTGAAGGTACTGGCAGCCAGCGCCAGTGCCTGTTCGCGGTGCCCGTCGCCCGCAAGCTCCGGAAACTCATCGCGGAACCCGAGGATAGCTGAAGGTTCAATACCCACAAGCGGCCTCTCAGTACTGACCAGAGGTCCAAATATTTCAATGTTTTTGATAATCAGCTTCTTCGCCCTGCGTAGAAATCCCTTTGAGATATATGTCCTGGCGCTGGCTGCATGCCTGACAACCATTATCCTGTAACCCAGCCCGGTAAGAAGCCTCACAGCGCTGATGCCAACATGCGCATCATTGTGATCGGTGAACTCATCAATGAACAGGTAAAGCTCACCGACAGGTTCGGCAGGATTGATTTTTTCCAGGTTCCTGCTGAGCCACCTTCTGAAGGTCAACGTCGCCAGCACCGGTATGCTCCTTTGAGAGGCAAAGCCGGAAAATTTCTTTATTATCAGGGAAGTAACCCGATTGGTGGCAAAGAAGTTGAAGATTCCCGGTATCAGCGAAAAGAGACTGTATATCTTTGGCAGTGAGGCTATCATGCGGGTCCGCAATGACGGCGGGTGAACATCGTTGTAGTGTTGCAGAAATTCCGACTTCAGTTTGGCGATGTCAACTCCTGAAGGGCACTCGCTCCGGCACCCCTTGCAGGCCAGGCAGAGATCAAGTATCTCATATATATCCCTGCTGTCCCATGGATTGTCATTGTCGGCATACAGCATCTCCCTCATGATATTAGCCCTTGCCCTGGTGGTAAGCCGCTCGTCGCCTGTAGCCATGTAACTCGGGCACATCGTGCCCCCGATGACGCTGCTCTTCCGGCAGTCGCCCGACCCGTTGCATTTCTCCGCGGCTCTGACCACTCCTCCCACGTCTGAGAAATCATAGAATGTCTTCAACTCCGGCGTCGGCCTGCCCGGGGTATACCTCAGTGAGGTGTCCATGGGAGGGGTGTGCACTATCTTGCCGGGATTGAGGATGTTATGCGGGTCGAAACTGCGCTTGATCTGCTTGTTGAGCTCATAGTTGTGTTCACCGATGATCAGGGGTATGAACTCTCCCCTGAGACGTCCGTCGCCATGCTCACCGCTCATCGAGCCGCGGTACTTTTTGACTATAATGGCAGTCTTTTCTCCGATGGTGCGCAGAAGCTTCACCTCTTCGGCATCCTTGAGGTTGATAAGAGGCCTGATGTGCAGCTCGCCGGTACCTATATGCGCATGATAGACAGACTCTTTGCCGTAGGAGGCAAGCATCTCCTCGATCTCACCCACAAAATCGCCCAGCCTTTCGACAGCCACAGCACAGTCTTCTATCAGTGAGATCGGCTTGGCATCGCCCGGTGTGTTGGAAAGGATACCAAGTCCGGCTTTGCGCAGGTCCCAAACCCTCCTGACATCGCCGCCCCAGACCGTCGGGAAGGCATACCCCAGAGCTTCAGACCTCAGTTCTGCCTCCATGGCCGCTGCCACTTCAGTGATCTCATCACGGCTCCCGGCACAGAACTCAACAAACAGGAGAGCACCGGGTTCGCCCTCGATGAAGAACCTGTTTCGCTTCTGGCTCTCAACGGAAGCAGCCAGGTTCAATATGTTACTGTCCATAAGCTCAACCGCCCAGGGCTTGTACTTCAGTGCTATCAGATTGGCCCTGAAGGCCTCATCGCGTCTGCGCAGGTGAACACAGACCAGGGCCTTCACCGGCGGTGGCAGCGGCACCAGTCCCAGCTTAGCCTCGGTGACGATGGCCAGGGTGCCTTCAGAACCTGCAATCAGTCGCGCCAGGTTGACAGGCCTCCCGCTGCCCCGTGTGAATGGTTCGCTGTACAGAAGATCATCTAGGGCATAACCTGTATTTCTCCTTGGGATGTTCTTCTCGGGATAGTCATACATGATGGAGCTGCGACTGGCATCGTCATTCATAATGCGCTCGATCTCCCTGTAGATCACACCTTCGGCGGTGTCGAGGCTACATTTAAGTCTGAACTCCTCCTCAGTGAGCGGCCTGAAAACAACCTCCGAGCCGTCATGCAGCATCGCCTTAACCTCCATAATGTGATCCCTGACCGAGCCGTAGACAACCGAATGCAGGCCGCAGCCGTTGTTGCCGATCATGCCCCCCAGATTGCACCTGTTGGAAGTTGATGTCTCGGGACCAAAAAGCAGCCCGTGCTCACGAAGTCCTGCATTGAGCTCATCAGGCACCACGCCTGGCTCAAGCCTGACCCATCGCTCTTCACGATTGATCTCAAGAACCCGTGTGAAGTGGCGTGAGAGATCTGCCACAATTCCCGACCCGACCACCTGGCCTGCCAGAGAGGTGCCTGCTGCCCTCGCGATAACTCCGGTTTGATGCCTCCGGGCAAAAGAGAGAAGTGACTTCAGATCCGCCCGGTGGCGTGGAAAGATCACCGCCAGCGGTTCCTCCCGGTATATAGAGGCATCGGTGGCATACATAAGTCGCGAAGCCCTGTCGATACGTACCTCGCCCTCCAGCGAGGCCTCGAGAACCTCTAAGTCTTTCGTGGTAACATCGCTCTGCATCTGCCTCGGTTTCCAGCCTCAAAAATAGAGATTTGCAGCTTCCGGAGGGACCTGGAGGGGAGGTTTTCGAAAAAAATCAGCTAATATTTTAAAAATCTGATTTTAATCATGTTGTTGATAATTGTGCGGTTACACTTTTTTCGTACTTTTATCCCGACACATTTAATAAACTAAATTATTGATATACAATGGAATTGCTTGAACAGATCAAATTGAATGCAATCAGGCACAATAAAAGGATTGTCTTGCCGGAGGGGACGGAAGAAAGGACTCTCAAGGCGGCTGATGCGATAATTGCTGAGAGCATAGCCCGCCTCACCCTGATTGGAAATCCTGCGGAAATAATGGCAATGGCAGAGACATTTGGTCTGAAGAATATAGGCAAGGCGGATATAATTGATCCTCTGAGCCATCCGAAAAAGGAGCAGTATATCGATCTGATGGTTGAACTCCGCAAGAGCAAAGGGGTTACCAGGGAAGAAGCATCAAAACTTATCGAGGACCCTCTTTATCTGGGGGTGCTGATGATCAAGAGCGGCGATGCTGACGGTGAGGTGGCCGGTGCCAGAAACACCACGGGTGATGTCCTGAGACCCGCATTCCAGTATGTCAAGACCGCTCCCGGTATATCCGTGGTATCCGGTGCTTTCATAATGATACTGAAAGACAAGGAGTTTGGTGCAGACGGCATCATTGTATTTGCTGACGGAGCCGTCCATCCCGATCCGACAGACAAGGAACTGGCTGAGATTGCCGTGGCCACAGCAAGAACAACGAAGGCTATAGCAGGCGTTGAGCCAAAGGTGGCCCTGCTCAGCTTCTCAACCATGGGCAGCGCAAAACATCCATTGGTCGACAAGGTAGTGAGTGCCACGAAGATGGCAAAGGAGATGGCCCCGGAATTCATGTTCGAGGGTGAGCTTCAGGCAGACGCGGCACTGATTGAAGCTATAGGTCAGAAAAAGGCACCGGGAAGCAAGATTGCCGGCAAGGCCAACGTCCTGATATTCCCTAATCTTGAATGCGGTAATATTGCCTATAAGCTCGTTGAGCGTCTTGCTCATGCACAGGCGATCGGTCCCGTTCTGCAGGGTATGGCAGCACCGATAAACGACCTCTCCAGGGGATGCTCGGTAAGTGATATAATTAACGTAGTCGCCATAACTGCCAACCAGGCAGCCGGCATCACCAGACAATAACCATACAATGACAATTCTAGTACTCAACTGCGGTAGCTCATCAATCAAGTATCAGCTGTTCAACATGTCAAACAACGCCGAGGTCCTCGCTAAAGGGCTCATTGAGCGCATCGGCATCACCGATGGTATCCTTACCCATAAGCCAACCGGAAAGGACAACTACAAGGTAGTTCTTGATATACCTGATCATACAATTGGCATCAATATGGTCATGGAAGCTCTTGTTAATCCTGTTCACGGTGTCATTAAGAGTATTGGCGAGATAAAGGCTGTCGGTCACAGAGTGGCCCACGGTGGTGAAAACTTCAAGGAATCGGTCCTCATCGACAATGATGTCAAGCGCGACATAGAAAGCTGTGCCGAGCTGGCGCCACTCCACAACCCCGCCCACCTCAAGGGGATATTGTCATGCGAAAAACTCCTCCCGGGAATCCCCCAGGTAGCTGTCTTTGACACATCGTTCCATCAGACAATGCCTGACTATGCGTTCATGTACGCCATCCCGTATGAGTACTATGAGAAATACAGGATCCGTAAATACGGATTCCACGGAACCAGCCACAGGTTTGTTGCAGAAAAAGCCTGCAAGATACTCAATGTTGATCTGCATAATTCAAAGATCATTACATGCCACCTTGGCAATGGTGCCTCAATAACCGCCATCGAGAACGGCAAATCGATAGACACCTCAATGGGATTTACTCCCGTTGACGGTCTGATCATGGGTACACGTACCGGCGAGATCGACCCGGGAGTGCTTCTCTTCCTGGCTGATAAGGAGGAGCTGAGCGTAAGCGGTGTGAACAACATGATCAACAAGAAGAGTGGCGTGGCAGGTATCTCACAGCTTTCATCAGACATGCGTGACCTCGAGATTGCAGCCAATGAGGGTAACCCCAAGGCTCTCCTTGCCCTGAATATGTATGCCTACAAGATCAAGAAGTTTATTGGTGCCTATGTGGCGGCCCTCAACGGGCTTGACCTGCTTATATTCACCGCAGGAGTGGGTGAGAACGACTTCAATGCAAGGAAAATGATTTGTACCGCGATGGAGTATATGGGAATTGAGATTGACCCCGAAATCAATCACGGCGTCAAAGGCAGGGACCTTGTAATATCCACACCCTCATCAAAAGTGAAGGTCATGGTGGTCACCACCGATGAGGAATTTGTGATTGCATCAGATACTAAAGCAATAGTTGAGAAGCTACACATCTAAATACTGTATATCATGGTCTTAAAGCACCTGTCACAACTAAAGGAACTGCTTGTCGACAAGCCCACCAGGAGGATGGTGCTCGCCGCAGCCCAGGACCACAACTCACTTACCTCGGCCCTGATGGCTGCGAACGATGGTTTCATAGAGCCTATTCTCGTAGGAGACAAGGAGTCGGTAAATAAGATCGCATCTGACCACAACCTTGATCTGAGTGGCATCAGGATGATCCATGAGCCTGACAATGACATGGCATTGGAGATTGCCGTCAAAATGGTCAGAAGTAACCAGGCTGACATCCTTATGAAGGGCAATGTGGGAACATCATCTTTGCTGAAGGCCGTGCTTAACAAGGAGTGGGGCCTGCGTTCAGGTGCGCTCCTTTCTCACTTTGCCATCTTTGAGGTGGAGGCTTATCATAAGCTTATCGCCGTCACCGATGTGGCAATGAATATCGCTCCCAACCTGCAGGACAAGATCTCGATAGTGAACAACTCGGTGGCATGCCTTAACAAGCTCGGCATTGACATGCCCAAAGTGGCCGTCCTCGGTGCCGTGGAGATGGTGAGCGAGAACATGCAGGCCACCCTTGATGCCGCGCTGCTTTCTAAGATGAACCAGCGTGACCAGATCAGGAACTGTATCATCGACGGTCCGCTTGCCTTTGACAACGCCATAAGCCTCGAAAGTGCAAAACATAAGGGCATAAGGAGTGAAGTGGCAGGAGATACCGACCTTCTGATTATGCCTGACATCGAGGTCGGGAATGTACTCTACAAGTCACTTGTCTTCTTTGCACATTCCGGCGTGGCTGCCGTAATCCTCGGAGCCACGGCACCGATAGTCCTGACCTCACGGAGCGACTCCGACCAGGCTAAATACTACAGTATACTGCTTGCCGCTGCAATCGCCAGACCCCAGTAGCATGATAACAAGCCTCGGACAGATGGCTGACGCTGTCAGGTCAGCCGGGAAAAAACAGAAGATTGCTGTCGCCTGGGCCCAGGACCAGAATACGGTGGGGTCACTGTTCAGGGCCGTTAGCGAGGGCTTTGCCAAGGCGCTTATGATAGGCAACAGAGAGCAGATAATTCATGCATGCAGGGAGACCGGCGCCGATCCGGACAGCTTTACAATCATCGAAGCAGGCAATGAAAAGGAGGCGGCAGAGATGGCCGTCAGTATGACCCGGTCAGGCGAGGCGGATATTGTCATGAAGGGCCTCGTGGGTACCGATAAGTTTCTCAGGGCAGTGATGGACAGGGAGAAGGGATTACTACCCCCAAAGGCGGTGATGAGCTACGTCTGCGCGATTGAGATACCGGCATACCATAAGCTGCTTTTTATCACTGACACCGCTGTGATTCCGTTCCCCGATCTTGACCAGAAGGTGGCCATGGCGGAATACGCCATCGCGATGGCACGAAAATTCGGTATCGCCAGGCCTTCGATAGCCCTTATCGGGGCATCCGAAAAGGTTAGCAGCCACTTCCCCAGTACCCTCGACTATTCCGTGATGTGCAAGATGGCTGAAAGAGGTCAGATATCGTCGTGCACCATGGATGGACCCGTCGACCTCTTCCTGGCGTGTGACCCGGCGAGCGTGAAGATCAAGGGCGTGGAGACCCCATTGGCAGGCAATGCCGATATTCTTCTTTTTCCTTCACTCGAGGCGTGCAATCCCTTCTACAAAGGATTGATGCTCTTCGGCGGTGGAGAGCTGGCGGGGATGATATGCGGGACCATCAAGCCGGTGGTCCTGATGTCAAGGAGTGAAAGTGAATTGTCAAAATACTACTGCGTGGCACTGGCTTGCCTGATGGCATAACCCCAAGACAAGATCATGAAAAATAAACTGATACTGGCTGTCAACCCCGGCTCAACCAGCACCAAGTTTGCCCTGTACGACGGTGACGAGCTGGTGTTTGATAAGACACTCAGACACAGCTCCTCTGAGCTTGAGGGATACAAAAGGATGACCGAACAGCTTCCCTTCAGGTACGGGGTGATAATGGAAGCGTTGAGGAACGAGGGTACGGACCTGCAGGCAATCACAGCCGTAGTGGGGAGGGGAGGCCTCGTGAATCCCATTGAATCGGGTATCTATGAGGTCAATGAACAGATGAAGAAACATCTGACTGAGGCGGTTAATGGTGAACATGCAAGCAACCTGGGAGCGCTGCTGGCAGAAATGATGGTGGCTTCTATGCCTGGCGCAAAAGCCTATATAGTTGACCCTGTTGTGGTTGATGAACTCGAACCGGTGGCCCGGCTATCAGGACATCCTCTCATCAGAAGGAGATCGATCTTTCATGCACTGAACCAGAAGGCCGTCGCCAGGATCTACGCTGCCTCCGTGGGGAAGGAGTATGAAGAATTAAACCTGGTCATAGCGCACATGGGAGGAGGAATCAGTGTGGGTGCACACCGGCGCGGGAGAGTGGTGGATGTGAACAATGCCCTCAATGGCGACGGTCCCTATTCCCCTGAGCGAAGCGGAGGGCTTCCGGCATTGCAGCTCGCAGAACTGTGCTTCAGCGGCAGGTTCACTCTTGAAGAGGTTAAGGCTATGCTCGCCGGCAAGGGTGGTATGGTCGCATATCTTGGAACAAACAGTTTTATGGATGCATGCAGACGGGCCGATGAGGGCGACGAGCTGGCTGCACTGGTTGTTGAAGGATGCAGTTATCAGACAGCCAAGGAGATAGGAGCGATGTCTGTTGTGTTAAACGGGGAGGTGGATTGTATTATTCTTACCGGGGGACTGGCTTATGACGCAGGACATGTGGAGAGGATCAGTGCGATGGTGAGGAGTATTGCGCCGCTGTTCGTATATCCCGGGGAGGACGAGCTCAAGGCACTGGCATTCAACGGTTACCTGGCTGTTAGCGGCAGGATTACGGTCAGGGAGTATAGGGGTTAGGAGTCGAAAGTACATAAAGTCCGTAAAGTCCGTAAAGTCCGTAAAGTC
>CAYVYM010000002.1:139847-179349 GCA_964455705.1 uncultured Rikenella sp. | reverse complement strand
TAAAGTCTAAAGTCTAAAGGTCCTGTCGGAGCGGAGCGGGGATCCCGACCGAAACGTCGGGACAGTCCTGCAGTCTAAGTAACTGACAATCAGTTCTTAATTCTTATTTACTGTGGACTGCCGATTGCCGACTGTTTATGGCACAGACAGTGCCACCGGCAGGATCTTCCCGTTAAAGTATTTATCCCCATTTACCGCAAAGTCAGCGATAAACACTGCCATCTCTGCGGGTGACACCGGAGCGGTAAAACCAGGAAAAGCCATTCCAAACATCTCAGTCTGAACGGCGCCCGGACAGAGACAATTGAATGAGATGCCCCTGTCAGCATATTCTGCGGCAAGACACTCCGTCATTATCGCCAGCGCCCCTTTCGAAGCACTGTACCATGAGAGTCCGGTAAACTTCAGACTGCCCTGATAGCCCCCCATGCTGCCGATGTTCACCACGTGGGAACCCTTTCCCATAAGTGGAAGAAGCTCGGCAGTCAATATAGCCGAAGAGGTGAAATTGACACTTACGATTGACAAAATCTCATCCTCGGTGTGCTCTATAAAAGGTTTGTTTACTAGGTAACCGGCATTGTTTATAAGGATATCAACCCTTCCCGCTTCGTCGCTGATCCTGTTTTTAAGCTCCCTGAGCGACGATCTGTCTCCAGTAATATCCATACTCACAGGGATGATATTCCCGTTATCAGAGCCATCCGCAAGGCTTTGGAGCGCTTTTATGTTGCGGGCAACGGCATAGATTCTGTTCTGTGACTCTCCGGCAAGCCGGCGGGCAACCTCCCGGCCGATACCGGAAGATGCACCTGTTATGACTATATTCATCCCAATGACAGTATTTTAATGGTGTTTTTGTTTTTTTAGCCGTAAACAACTACCGTAAATGTACTAATTTTGATTTTATTTGTAACCTCAAAATGAGGTGTCTGCAGAGAATGAAGAAGAACCTGATAATGATAGCCTGCCTGTTGGTGACCATTTCGACCGTCGCGCAGGATTATGGTACCCGTGTGCCTGACGATAACCCTCCGGTCAGACAACGTCTGTTTTTCGGAGGGTCGTTCGGCCTCCAGTTCGGGACAGTGACAAATATCGAAATATCACCCCTGGTGGGCGTCTGGCTGCTGCCGAGGGTGGCAATTGGCGCCGGACCTTCGTTTCAGTACTATAAGGATCCATACGGTAAGACAACAATATATGGCGGACGGGCCATGCTGCAGATTAAGCTGATACAGGACCTGAACAATCTCATTCCCCTGGGGTTACATACTGGGATCTTTGTGCAGGGGGAGTACGATGCATTCAGCCTCGAAAAATCCTTCTTTCTGACCACGCCGGGGAGTGAAGGACGTATGTATTACGGTAGCTTTCTTGCCGGAGCAGGGATCTCCCAGCCAACGGGGATAAGGTCAAGCATGAATCTCACTTTCCTCTGGAGTCTGACGGGCAATGAGTACGGAATCCATGACATTCCGGAGATCAGGATTGAATTCTACTTTTAATTTAGATAAATTTATTTAATATATTTAATATCACATAATTATGAAACTTGAGAATGACAAATTTGTTTCACTTGTATACACACTCCACGAGGGTGACAAAGAGGGCAGGGTAATTGAAACTGTTGAGGAGGCTGCACCATTGAATTTTGTCTTCGGGGCAGGCAGACTGATGCCTGCATTTGAAGCAAATATTGCCGGTCTGGAAGACGGGGCTGCGTTTGATTTTCACCTTGCTGCTGCGGACGCTTACGGAGAGGTTCGCGAGGAGATGGTCATAAGCCTGCCAAGGAGTATCTTTGAGGATGAAGGTGTTCTCAGGAGCGAGGTATGCTACGTGGGAAACAATGTCCCGATGATGGATTCACAGGGTAACAGGATGAACGGTGTGGTGGTGGAGATAGGTGATGACTTTGTGAAGATGGATTTCAACCATCCGCTGGCTGGCACCGACCTGCATTTTTCCGGCAGGGTGGTTGGCGTTCGCGAAGCAACAGCTGAGGAGTTGGCACCACTACCATCAGGAGGTTGCTCGTCGTGCGGCAGCCACAGTAGCGGATGCGGCGGCGACTGCGGCTGATCAGAAGTCTTTTTAGTCAAAAGTCCATAAAGTCCATAAAGTCGAAAGTCTGAAGGATTTGCGATTTGCGGATTTTGATTAAACCGACAATCGAAAATTCCTCCGGCCCTCCCTGCTGTCTGGTTGCTTCTCCGGCAGCTGGCGGATCACCTCTCTATTGCCTATTGACTTACTAAACCCGCAGCTCTTCCCCCTCGGATTTTGCGATTATTACCGCTCCGCAGGTATCGCCGTAGACATTGATGACCGTGCGGAACATATCCAGGATGCGGTCTACGGCAAGTATGAGGCCGATACCTTCCAGCGGCAGCCCCACGGCATTGAGTACAACAGCCATCATCACGAGTCCTGCCATGGGTATGCCGGCTGACCCTATCGCTGCCAGGAGTGCCGTGAAAACCACGATCAGCTGCTGAGCAATGGTCAGTTCGATGCCGTAAGCCTGAGCGATGAACATCACCGCCACACACTCATACAAAGCCGTCCCGTTCATGTTTATAGTAGCACCAAGAGGAAGAGTGAAGCTGGCTATCTTGTTTGAGACACCGTTTTTCGTTTCAACCGTCTCCATCGTCAGGGGAAGGGTTGCATTTGATGACGAGGTGGAAAATGCTGTGAGCAATACCGTTGACATGTTCCTGAAATGCTTCATGGGACTGGCTCTGCCCAGGACTTTCACAAGCAGAGGCAGGGTGACAAGACCCTGAATAAAGAGCGCTAGCAGCACCGTAACTATATAGAGTCCCATGCTGCTGATAATTTCTCCTACATTATTGCCGATATTTATCTGCTGTGAAATCACCTTGGCAAGTATACTGAATACTCCAAGAGGAGTGAACCTGATGACAAAGAGGGTGATCTTCATTATCACATCCAGAATAGCATTCAGCACATCCATAAGGGCTGTGCGCGACTTCTCGCCGACACGGGTGATGAAGAACCCGGACAGGATGGCAAAGAATATGATGGAGAGCATGTGAGCCTCTGCCATCGCCTTGATAATGTTTGTAGGTACAATGTTTATGAGAGTCCGTCCAAAAGAATCCTTGCCCGTTGATATGTCCTCTATCGGCACCTGCAGTCCAAGATCGGCACCTATGCCTGGCTTAATCAGCTGAACGAGAAGAAAACCTGTTATGATGGCCAGCAGGGTTGAAAGCACATAATACCCCATTGTTTTCAACCCCAGCCGCCCAAGGTTCTCGGCGGACCCCACATTGGCAACCCCCGTTGCGACAGAGCAGAAAATCAGAGGAACAATGACCATGTTGAGACCCCTTAAAAAAATGTCCCCCATCCAGTTTGTGTACCTGGTAAGGTGAGGGAAGAAATATCCGAAGAGGCCACCCAGCACAAGCATTATAAGTATCTGCCAGTGTAGCGCGAGAGAGAACTTTCTTTTAACCATTTGAACCAAATTTCTGTAAAGAGAACCACCGAAACAGTTGTCCGGAATTTTAACCGGATGAAGATAATTAAAAGATTACTCTGCAAAATATGATTTTCATTATGTTCCCGGAATTAAAAATTGCAGCCAGGGTAGAAGATGATGCAGAATATTCAATTCTCAGCCACTTGACAATAGAAGATAGAAAACAGAAGCTGCCCGCTAAGCCCAAACTCACAATTCCGTATTGTAACGCTTCAATTTACAGATGTAAAGAAGATTTTCAGGAACAAAATCAATTTTCTCCAATACAAATGTATTCATTACTCATGTACAACTGTAAATAATTTATGTATTTACAAACTCATACATATAAATATATGTTTATCAGTAGTTTAAACTGATCCACCTTAAATACGGATAAACACCCGGAGATGTCTGCAGGCAGTTTATCTTTAGAATAATATATTATTAAATCTTTAATGCAAAGAATATCAGTGATTAATATCTTCTAATCTTAAGCAAAAATGCATACAAATAACGACTTATTTCCGAGATTATGCGACGTCCGCAGTATTAACTGATTAAGAGTACTTACACTTGGATTACAGATGTAAATAAGATTAAATTACACATGTAATTTGTTTATTATTTACATTTGTAATAAGCAATATTCTGATATGAAAGACCGAATCCTTGCGTTTTTACAGAACGAGAACAAGAGTTATGCTCAGTTTGCCGAGGAAATTGGTGTTCAGCCATCCGGAATCTCACATATTCTCTCCGGAAGAAACAACCCCAGTCTCGATTTTGTGACCAAGATGCTGCATAGATATTCCTCTCTCTCTTCCGAATGGCTTCTCTTTGGCAAAGGTCCGATGTACAAGCTTGACTCTCAACCAACCCTGTTCGATATGGAGATTGAAAACAGCGGATCTCAGGCAGGCAGGGATGTGAATGCTGCTGTGGACTGGTCTGATGGCCAGGCAGCCCCTGAGGATCCTGAAATGCCCTCTGAAGAGACTTTATTATCAGATGACCAGCCCGGGGGCCAACACAAAAGGCTGATCAGGGTCCTGTTCTTCTATAGTGATAAAACTTTTACCGAATACAGGTCCTCCTGACAAAATTTGCCCAAATTGTCTAATTTTGCAGCCAAAAGGGTACTGATGAAAAAGAGGATTGAAGACCTTGCAGTTACCGGAAACAGGCGGCTTGGAGAGAATTTTTTTGTGATTACGGTTGTTTCTCCTGAACCGTTGCCTGAGATAATGCCCGGGCAGTTTGTGCAGGCGCTTGTCACTGAGAGTCCATCCACCTTCCTTCGGCGGCCACTATCAGTCCATGATGTCGATTATTCCACAAGCACTATTTCACTGCTTATCCAGATTGCCGGCCCGGGAACAGAGCGTCTCTCAAGGCTGAAGGTTGGAGAAAAGCTTAACCTTATTTATCCCCTCGGAAACTCATTCACTATGCCGGAGAAAGGAGAGAAAGTGCTCCTTGCCGGTGGAGGGTGCGGCATGGCTCCGTTATTGTACCTTGGCCGCAGGATAAGTGAAACAGGCGTTGTCCCTCAGTTCGCCCTCGGATTCAGAAACCGGTCCAGGATCCTTGAGCACGACGAGTTTACAAAGCTTGGCACGGTTCACCTCTCCACCGAAGACGGTTCGGAGGGATATAAGGGTTTTCTGACTGACATTCCCGCCTTCAGGGAGGTCTCCTGGGACAGGGTTTACTGCTGTGGCCCTGAACCCATGATGAAGGCGGTTGCCAGGGTGTGCCACGAAAAGGAGATATTCTGCGAGGTGTCTCTTGAAAACCTCATGGCATGCGGCATGGGGATATGCCTGTGTTGTACTGTCCCTACTACCGCGGGTAATCTAAGCTCTTGCACTGACGGACCGGTATTTAACATAAACAACCTGAAATGGCAGATCTCCGGATAAAAATCGGATCACTGGAGTTCAGAAACCCGGTCATCCTTGCTTCAGGCACCTGCGGATACGGTGCCGAGCTTGACGATTTCATAGACCTGGCGCAACTCGGCGGGATCATTGTCAAGGGCACCACCCTCGAACCCAGGGAGGGTAACGCCTACCCCAGGATGGCAGAAACGGCATCAGGCATGCTGAATACCGTGGGGCTTCAGAACAAAGGCATCGAATATTTTGAAAAGAATATCTACCCACACCTGTCGGCTTATAATACCAATGTCATTGTCAACGTGAACGGAAATACTGTTGAGGATTATGTTGAACTCTCATCCCGACTTGACCACCTCGATGCCATACCCGCCATCGAACTGAATATTTCATGCCCCAACGTGAAGAGGGGTGGCATGATTTTCGGCACTAATCCCGCCTCCGCCAGAGAGGTGATTGCTGCAGTACGTAAAGCATATAGCAAGACCCTGATAGTCAAGCTTTCACCCAACGTGACCGACATTACAGAATTTGCCCGGATCTCCGAAGAGGAGGGGGCTGAAGCAGTGTCACTGGTCAATACCCTCCTCGGCATGGCCATCGACACCAGAACGATGAAGCCGAAACTGTCGACCATAACCGGTGGACTCTCGGGCCCTGCCATCAAACCCGTGGCGCTGAGAATGGTATGGCAGACCGCCAGGGCCGTCAACATACCTGTTATAGGACTGGGGGGCATCATGAATGCTGATGATGCACTTGAGTTTTTAATGGCAGGTGCCACTGCCGTCCAGATAGGAACTGCATCATACATTGACCCCCGAACCGCCATGACAGTGGTGCAGGGAATAGAATCATTCCTGGCAGAAAAAGATTTTGACTCCCTTAGCAGAATTACAGGGATTATTAATAGGATTTAAGGCTATTTTGCTTTAAATTTGTAAATTCTAAGGCAGATTATTAATCATTAAATGAAAAATAACAGATAATCATGGCAGAAAATTTACAGATTGACAATCTGGACAGAAAGATCCTCGACATCATTACCAAGAATGCAAGGATACCTTATCTTGAGGTGGCGCGCGATTGTAACGTGTCCGGTGCGGCCATACATCAGAGAGTCCAGAGGCTGATACGCATAGGCGTTATCAGGGGATCGGAGTTCAAGGTCGATCCGATAATGGTTGGGTTCAGGACATGTGCATACATAGGTTTATATCTCGACAATCCGGGGAAATACAAGGAGGTGATCAGCATGCTCAAGGATATTCCCGAAGTCATTGAATGCCACTATACGACAGGTAATTATTCTCTTTTTATCAAGGTCTATACCCACGATAACGAACATCTGAGGGAGGTGCTGACAGAGAAGATACAGGCCATTCCCGGTGTGATGAGAACAGAGACTTTGATCTCTCTCGAGGAGTCGATAAGCAGGCAGATACCGGTGCTTTCAAAATAATCCCGGGAAGAAAACACAGACGGAGTAATAATCGCTGAATCGATTGCCAGGCGCCATTAGTGGCGCTTTTTTTTTCAGCGAAAGGGACAGACTACAGGGGGGAGGGTTCGATTCAAGACAAAAAAAGGCAGCCTTTCGGCTGCCGTGTGATCCAGCTGGGGCTCGAACCGAAGCGAGCGTAAAAGTCCCGACATGGTATGTCGGGATAGCGAGCTGTCAGACTGCAGGGGGGAGGGTTCGATTCAAGACAAAAAAAGGCAGCCTTTCGGCTGCCGTGTGATCCAGCTGGGGCTCGAACCCAGGACCCCATCCTTAAAAGGGATGTGCTCTACCAGCTGAGCTACTGAATCAGTCCATTTTTTTGAGAGTGCAAATGTATGGCAAAAAAAGTTTTGATCAAAAAAAAACATTCACATTTGCCGAAAAATGCAAAAAAATATCCATTCATCCTGCCAACAACAAATTGTCCTTATATTTATCGTCCATCTGAAAGAAAATGAAGCATAACATTTTCAATGAGAAAGTCGTAATTGTCACCGGAGCCTCATCCGGTATAGGTAGGGCCACAGCCCTTGAGTTTGCGCGTAACGGAAGCAAACTCGTCATAGCAGCCCGCTCCGCCACGAGACTGGCATCCCTGGAAAAAGAGATTGCTGGTCTGGGTGCGGAGGCTCTGGCTTGCGTCACTGACGTCTCCATAGAGGATGACTGCAGGAAAATGGTGGAGGCAGCCGTAAGCAGATACGGTACTGTTGACATCCTTATCAATAATGCAGGAATATCAATGAAAGCTTTATTTGATGATGTGGATATCTCTGTATTAAAGCGACTTATGGATGTTAATTTCTGGGGTACAGTCTATTGTACCAAGTATGCTCTTCCTTATATCGTCAGCAACAGGGGATCAATTGTTGGAGTATCATCCACCGCAGGATTTCACGGCCTTCCGGGCCGCACGGGGTACTCCGCATCGAAGTTCGCCATGCATGGGTTTCTCGAGACTCTCAGAATTGAGAACATGAAGGAGAAACTGCATGTAATGATCATTGCCCCGGGTTTCACAGCATCGGAGATACGCAGAAACGCACTTCTGGCCGATGGTACTGCTCAGGGGAACTCGCCGCGGGAGGAAAAGAAACTGAGGTCTCCTGAACATGTGGCACGGTGGGTGCTCAAGGGAATCAGGAAAAAGAAAAGAAACAAGATCATGACCTGGGCCGGAAGGTTTACCGCGCTGCTGCAGAGGATCATCCCGGCGGTGGTCGATTATGCCTACTATCTCGAAATGAAACGGGAACCGGACTCACCTCTCAAATAATCGAATCATGGCTGATCTGGCAGTTCAACTCCGCAGCAGGCAGAGCCTGGTGTTCAAAGCCCTACCCGGGCCTTTGACAGAGGCTGAAAAGAAGATCTTCAGCCTGGCCACCGACATCGCAAGAGCATCATATCCGGCTGACCGTAAATATCTTGGCGAACCGCTGTCACTCTATTACATGGAGTTGGCAAGGGTCACCACAGCGGAGTTAGGACTGCCACTGCCGGCAGTGTTAAGTGCACTCCTCTCCGGTGTGAATGAGGAGAGTCCTGAATGGCAGAGAATTGATGATCTCAATGACCCCTCAGTCAAGGATGTCATAAAAGGACTGGTACGCGTTACAGCCCTGAAGGGACGCGATTTCACGGGTCAGGCTGAGAACTTTCGCAAGCTGCTGTTGTCACTGGCAGACGACGGCAGAGTCGTACTCATAGCACTTGCAGAGCGGTTGCTTTTGATAAGGAGGCTCGACCGGCTGCCTGAGAAAGAGCGGATGCCGGTGGCGTCAGAGACATACTTTCTGTTTGCTCCACTGGCCTACAGGCTTGGTTACTACAACATCAAGTCGGAGATGGAAGACCTTGCTATGAAGCAGATGGAGCCTGCCGAATACAACGAGATCGAAACCAGGCTGAAGCAGACCACCACATCAAGGAACAGGCTGATCAGGGAGTTCTCGCAGCCTGTCATGGAAAAGCTTGATGCCCTTGGCCTGAAGTACAATCTGAAAAGCCGCACCAAATCAATCCACTCCATCTGGCAGAAGATGAAGAAACAGGGGGTGGTATTCGAAGAGGTTTTTGACATCTTCGCCATTCGCATCATAATTGAAGCAGACGTCGCCCATGAGAAATCGTCATGCTGGCAGGTCTATTCAGTGGTGACCGACCTCTACCAGCCGAATCCAAGCCGCATGCGCGACTGGATATCTGTGCCAAAGACTAACGGCTATGAGTCGCTTCATACCACTGTGGTAACACCCACAGGCAAGTGGGTGGAGGTGCAGATACGCACCAGGCGCATGGATGAGATTGCCGAGAAGGGTCTCGCGGCCCACTTCCGCTACAAGGGTCTCAAGGGCCAGGGCGGCCTCGACGCCTGGATGGCACAGATGCGCGAGGTGCTGAGCACGGTGGAGAAGGAGGGGACTGATTTCCTCGGAGAGATCAGACCAGGTCTTTATTCCGACGAGGTCTTCGTTTTCACCCCCAAAGGCGAGGTGAGGCAGCTGCCCGCGGGAGCGACAATCCTCGACTTCGCCTTCGACATTCACACAGAGGTGGGATCAAAATGCATCGGAGGCAAGGTCAACGGTCGCAATGTGCAGCTGAAACAGAAGCTCCAGAACGGTGATCATGTCTCGGTAATCACCTCATCAAAACAATCACCCAAACGCGACTGGCTGTCGTTTGTCATTACGAACAAGGCCCGCACCAAAATAAGGCAGGCACTCAACGAGGAGAAGTTCAAACTGGCGGCCGATGGCAAAGAGATACTTACCAGGAGACTTAAGAACTGGAAAATCCCATACGGCGACATCACCGTCGTCAAGCTGCTTGAGGAGTACGGCCTCAAGACCTCACAGGATCTCTATTTCAGTATCGCGATAGGGGAGATCGATGTTCTGCAGGTAAAAAAAGTGCTGCTCAGACCGGAGGAACAGCGCGGAGAGATAACCCCGAAGATCGCTGAGTATCAACAATATGAGGACGTCGGATCCGGCGGTTCGGATTTTCTTGTAATAGATGAAAGTGCTGAAGGACTGGATTATAAGCTTGCAAAATGCTGTAATCCGGTCTTTGGCGACCGTATCTTCGGGTTTGTGACTGTCCTTGAGGGAATCAAGATCCACAGGACCACCTGTCCCAATGCCGATTTTATGCTGTCAAGCTTCCCCTACAGGGTGCTACGGGCACGATGGACCAGGCTGGATGCATCGCGTGGCTTCCTGACATCAATGAGACTGACAGGGGTGGAGAATCTGGGGATTGTAACCCGGATTTCCGAGATACTTTCAGAATACAAGGTATCTGTGAAAAATTTCACCTACAAGATGGATAACGGACTGTTTGAAGGTCATATAGTATTGTTGGTACCTAACGTCAACCTCCTTTACAGCATCATGAAGAAGATACAATCGGTCAAAGGAATCACGCGGGTCACCAGGGTCGACAGTTAGTCTTCAGTCGGCAGTCAGCAGTCCACAGTCAACAGCCTGTAATTCATTGATTAACTTATGATTGAGGACTGAAGACTGAGGATTGAGGACTGAAGACTGAGGATCGAGGACTGAAGACTGAAGACTGACCTTCAGACTTTCGACTTTAATACCTCGGATCGGGCTGTACGGGCAGCTTAGCCATTTTCTCAGCTTCAATGCTGATGCTCCCGAACTCTTCAACAACCTTACCCTGAATGAGATATGTGCCGCTACCCCTGAATGGCCAACTGCCCAGCGACTGCGGGAAATGGGTTGTGTCAAAGAACTCGCCGCTGTTGTCAATGAAGCACCCGAAATTCATCCAGTCTCCCTTAACGGTCTTGATATACTTCACCGTCACCAGGTGTCCTGCCAGCCTGACCCGGCGTCCGACCATTCCCCTCAGTTCAGCTGCCGTGGCCTCACCCCTGAACTTCGTCTGCAGCATATCGAACCATGTCAGCGTCACCGGGAAACCCAGCAGTTCGATCTCATCATAGGCATCCTCCAGCTGCGACTGCTCAAAGGGCGGCATTGCAAACTTCTTCGGTTCGGGATTGAACAGTGTGCGTGCCGTTTCGCTCTTGCCTTTGTTGATCAGCATATGCGCCTCCCAGAGCAGCAGCGCCTTGCTCTTGCCGGTAAACCGGAAGGCGCCGGTGCGTATCAGAATGACGGTCTGTTCAAGACCCGGACCGATACGTGAGATGAAGTCTTCTATGTCATTGAAATTACCTTTGTTATCACGCTCGGAGATAATTGCTTTTGCAAGGTTTGTCTCCAACCCCTGTATGTGTATCAGCCCGATGAAGATTGTCTTTTCGTATATGGTGGTTTTATATGTGCTCCTGTTTATACACGGAACCTCTATTGTGGCGCCCTCGCGTCTGGCCTCATGCACATAGACCCATGTACGGTAGAAGCCGCCGAAGTTGTTGATGACGGCAACCATGAACTCGAGTGGGTAGTGTGCCTTCAGCCAGAGGCTCTGGAAGCTCTCAACAGCGTAGGATGCCGAGTGCGCCTTGGAGAAGGAGTAGCCGGCAAACGACTCTATCTGGCGCCACACCTCTTTTGTTATCGCTTCGGGATAGCCTTTGGCGCGGCAGTTGGCAAAAAAGCGTTCGGTGATCTTCTTCATCTCACTGCGCGACCGGTACTTGCCGCTCATGGCACGACGCAGCGTGTCGGCATCGGAGAGATCGAGCCCGGCAAAGTGATGGCACACCTTCAGCACATCCTCCTGGTAGACCATCACCCCGAAGGTCTCTCTGAGGAGATCCTTCATCACAGGGTGGATATACTCGAATTTATCAGGATTATGGAAGCGGTAGATGAACTGGCGCATCATGCCTGACCGGGCCACTCCCGGTCTGATGACCGAGCTGGCGGCCACCAGCGTCAGGTAATCATCGCATCTCAGCTTCTGCAGCAGCCCTCGCATCGAGGGGCTCTCTATGTAAAAGCACCCCTTCGCGTCACCGCGGCGCAGACGGTCCTTCACCAGCGGGTCCTTCTTAAACTGCTGTACGGCATGCACATCAACATCCACGCCGCAGTTGGCGCGTATCACCTCGGCGCTCTCCTTAATGTGTCCTATGCCTCTCTGGCTCAGTATGTCGAGCTTCTCATAACCCAGCTCCTCGGCGGTGTACATGTCCCACTGTGTTGTAGGAAACCCTTTCGGCGGCATGTCGAGCGCCGTGTAGCAGCAGACGGGGTCTTCCGATATCAGCACCCCGCCGGCATGAATGCTGCGCAGGTTGGGGAAGTCGGCTATCTTATTACCGGTCCCGAAGATAAGATCCTGTATCTCACCGCGGTTGCTCTCGGCGGAGGGACTGCTGATAAGGGCGTCAATCTCCTCGACGGGCAGTCCGTGAACCTTACCCAACTCGCGTACTATGGACTTGCCGCGGAAGGTGTTGATGGTGCCCAGGAGGGCAGTGTGGCGGTGGCCGTAACGGCGGAAGATATACTCGGTGACGGTGTCGCGCTCCTTCCATGAGTAGTCTATGTCGAAGTCGGGCGGTGAGGTACGTTTGGGGTTGATGAATCGTTCAAAGTAAAGGTTCAGGTCGATGGGGTCAACATTGGTGATCTTCAGGCAGTAAGCAACAACCGAGTTGGCTCCGCTGCCGCGCCCCACGTGGTAGAAGCCACAGGCCATCGAATAGCGTATGATGTCCCATGTTATGAGGAAGTATGAGGAAAACCCGAGGCGGTCGATGATCTCCAGCTCATGCCTCACCCTCTCTTCGGCCACCCTGTTCTTCGTCCCGTAGCGGTACTTCATGCCGTCCCATGCCAGCTTCTCAAGCAGCAGCTTGTCGTCATACCTGCTGGCCGAATATATCTTCTTGTTCTTGTGGGTGGTAAAGTCTATCTCCAGTGAGCAGTCGTTCAGCAGCCTGCGCGTGTTCTCCACCACCTGCGGCCACATGCTGAACGGGCGGATTAGTTCGCTCTCAGGTATTATGATCTCATCGGGCGAGGCGGTCATACCGGGTTCCAGGCGACTGAGCAGGAGGTTGTTATCTACGGCGCGCAGGCTGCGGTGCACGGGGTAGTCGGCAGGCGACTCCATTGTGACAGGCTGGAGGATAACGTATTTTGACAGGTCGCTTTTTGCCGCGGAGAGCAGGCGGCCGGCGGCGGAGGGACGTATGCCGAGGTACTCGTTGTCACGCAGCATGGCGGGGGTGATGCCGCCGCCGGCAACACCCCCGCTGCCGGAGCCGTTGCCATGGGCTGTTGCGCCGCCGCTGACCCCGCCATTGGACCCATTGTCTCTCGGCGCAGCGCTTCCATTCATTCTGCCGCCGGCCGGGTAGATGACATAGGCATTGGTGAAGGAGGGAGGGCGCGAAGGGAGCGGCTCGCCGGTGAAGTTATGGTGCGTAAGGAACTCGTTCAGCTCGCGGAAGCCCTCATTGTTGCGGGCTATGCCTATGTATAACAGCAAGTTGCCGTCGCGGAACTCGATACCGGCCGCCGGGGTGATGTTGCGGCTGCGGCACTCGCGAACGAAGTCGGGCACACCGGTGGTGTTGTTGATGTCGGTCATCACCAGTCGCTCCACACCCGCAGCCGCGGCGAGCTCAGAAAGGCGCTCAACCGTCAGGGTGCCGTATCTCAGACTGTAATATGAATGGCAATTTAAATACATGTCTGAAAGTCCATAAAGTCGAAAGTCTGTAAAGTCCGTAAAGTCGAAAGTCTAAGGTCTGATGTCAAAAAGGTCTTGCAGTCCTGCGGTCCAGCAGTCTAAGTATTTGATTCTTAATTCTTAATTCTTAATTCCTAATTCTTAATTACTGCTGACTGCTGACTGCTGACTGCTGACTGCTAATGATAGTGCCAGCCCCGTAATCTATCTTCCATCCGCGACTTCTCGGTCAGCAGTTCCGAAGCCTTTCTGAGCTCGCGCTCGCCGCGTTCCGCGGCGGTCATCACCCCGGCGGCACGACGAATGGCATAACGTCCGAAACGGCCCCGCAGGCTGTCCATCGTCATATATAGACTCACCATCTCAGGCGTGTCTTCGAACATGTCAAGCTGCTGCACCCCCCGCACCAGTCCGCTCACCTTCACGCCTATCAGCCTGATGAGCATACGCCGCTGCCAGAGACGGCGGAAGAGGCTCTGCGCCTCGCCGATGAGCACATGATCGAAGGCGGTGTAGGGTATGCGCTGCTGCAAAGTGTGCGTGTCGAAGTCGGAATACCGTATGCGCACCGTGATGCACGACGCCAGCTTCTCCTGGTGACGCAGCTCATAGGCCAGCTTCTCGGTCATACTCACTATCAGCTGGTTGAGCATCACCGTGTCTGTGGTGTCGCGGTCAAAGGTGTGTTCGGTGCTGATCGACTTCTGTTCGGAGTAGCTGATGACGGGAGTGGTGTCAATGCCGTTGGCCTTCTTCCATATCTCCGTGCCGTTCTGCCCCATGAGCGACACCAGCATCTCGGCCGGGATGACCCGTAGCGTATGTATCGTGGAGATGCCCATCGAGCGCAGTGTATGATAGGTCTTCTGTCCGATCATGGGTATCTTCCTGATGGAGAGCGGGTCAAGAAAGGGGAGGACCTGCTGCTGCACCACCTCTCTCTCTCCGTTGGGCTTGGCCTCGCCGGCAGCGATCTTGGAGACGGTCTTGTTGACCGAGAGCCCCATGGAGATAGGCAGCCCCGTCTCCCTTATTATCGTGTCGCGCAGCTCATGCGCCCAGAGGGCACATCCGTGGAAGCGCTCCATGCCCGTGAGGTCAATATAATGCTCATCCACCGACGCCTTCTCATAGACAGGCGCCTTCTCCGCGATGATGCCGGTGACCATTCGCGAATACTTCGTGTACATCTCCATGTCGCCGCGTATGTAAACCGCCTCGGGACACATGGCACGGGCCATCTTCATCGGCATGGCCGAGTTGACGCCGAAACTGCGGGCCTCGTAGCTGCAGCTCGAGACCACCCCGCGGTCGGAGCTGCCGCCGATGATCACGGGACGGCCGTTGAGACGACTGTCACGCACCCTCTCCACCGAGACGAAGAAGGTGTCGAGATCAAGATGTAGTATGTTGCGAGAGTCCATGTTCATAAAGTCCATAAAGTCAAAAGTCCATAAAGTCCATAAAGTCAAAAGGTCTGTCGCTTCGCTCCGTCATGCAGTCTTGCGGTCTTGTCGGAGCGCAGCGGAGATCCCGACCGAAGAATCGGGACGGTCTTGCGGTCCTGCAGTCTAAGTAACTGATTATCAATTCTTAATTCCTAATTCTTAATTCTTAATTACGACTGCCGACTGTGGACTGCCGATTGCCAACTGATTTTTTTCATTTTCTGCTTGCTATTTTAAAATCTTCATTTATCTTTGATTAGAAATTAATCAAACTTATGATTACAATATAATCAATTTTTGTAATATGTACTTCGCATCAAACATAAAATTTTTGAGAAGACGTCGCGGACGCACTCAGGACGACGTAGCATCGGCGCTACAGATGAAGAGGTCAACCCTCAGCGGCTATGAAAACGGCGTGGCACAGCCAGGCATTGAGGCCCTGGTGGCATTCTCGGGATACTATAACATCTCGCTTGACACCATGCTCAAGATCGACCTCACCCGTCTCTCAGAAAGCCAGATGGGCGAACTCGAGAGGGGATATGATGCATATATCAAAGGCAGTAACCTCAGGGTGCTTGCAACCACCGTCGCCCCCGACAATCGCGAGAATATCGAGCTTGTCAGCGAGAAGGCCAGGGCGGGTTACACTACAGGCTATGCTGATCCCGAATTCATAGGCGACCTGCCTCTCTTCAACCTGCCGTTCCTCTCGCGTGACCGTAAATATCGTACATTCCAGCTCAAGGGCGACTCCATGCTGCCCATACCCGACAGGTCGTGGGTGACGGGTGAATACATGCAGGACTGGCAAGATATAAAGAGCGGAAAGGCATACATTATACTTACGTCAAATGACGGCATTGTCTTCAAGGTGGTGGAAAACACCATACAGCAGAGCGGTAAACTGGTGCTCTTCTCTCTCAATCCGCTGTATGAACCCTATGAGGTCCACATCAATGATGTCCGTGAGATATGGAAGTTCGTCCATTATATAAGCGACGAGCTTCCGGAACCCGCTCTGCCTGAAAAACAGCTGCTTCAAACCGTCGCCTCCATGAAACAGGACCTCTACCAGCTTAAAAAGAGTATCGGCCGCGACATTGAGGACGCAACCGAACTGTGACAGCACAGCTGTCCCGTCGCCTCGGTCAGAATCTCCATGGAGTCTATCCCACTAAGCGGGGCTACGACAAGACTTTTTAACCAATGACCTTAGCCTTTCAGACTTGATGACTTTCGACTCACATATATCATATAGACGGTGCGCAATTAATGAGGCTCCTTTATCGTTAATTCCATAAATATCTTTCATGCCCGGAAAAGAATACAATGCTGCAATGCATACCGCTGAGCATATCCTTAACTCGGTGATGGATAAGATGTATCATTGCGGGAGATCATTCAACAGCCATATCGAAAGCAAAAAGAGCAAGTGCGCCTACCATATCAGGAAGGGTTTATCCGATAAGGAGATCACTGCAGTGGAAAGAACTGTTAATGAGATAATAAAGCTTAATATTCCGGTGGGAGAGGAGCTGGTCAGCAGGAGGGAGGCTGATAAAAAATATTTTACCGGAAAACTGCCGGATGATGCGGGTGAGAGCATACGCGTAGTCTCCGTTGGAAATTTCGACTCATGCCCGTGCATAGGCCCGCATGTCTCCAATACCTCAGAGATCGGTAAATTCTCAATAACATCAGCCGACTTCAATGAAGGCATCCTGAGGATACGATTCAGACTGAACTGATTCATACAACTCTCGTCGAAAACCGGATTTCAATCATTCCAGCGACACCTGCGACAACTGTTACTGATGAACCGGCTGCAACAGTAATCCCGTCAGCTACAAGAAATAAGAAAGGTTGTCCCGTAATTCCAGGACAACCTTAACTTTATTTTTACTCACCCGGCTTGACAATAAACTATCAGGCTTTCTTAAGTTCTGGTCAGCCGTATGGGTGCTTTTTCTTATTCTTTCGTCAGATTGACGATCATCTCAATTATCGGAGGTATATCGGCGTCGGCAATTTTGCCCTTATAAACGCCCCTGACAATCCGGTTCTTGTCAACTATGACTATTGTGTAACTGTCCTTTGGCATTCCCCAAACCTCCTGCAGCGTACCCTTATAATCAAATAGGATGGTGGTATCATATTTCCTGGCCTTTTTACCGGCAATGGCACGCACCAGTCCGTCAGGCTTCCAGGTCGATTTACAGTCTACGATTCCAAAACCCTTGAAGTAGTTCTGGTCAATTATCTTGTCTACATCGGTGGCCTTGTTGACAGCATCATTGAACCCATCATTTAGATCTGATTCATCAGGATCAACATAATTGATCTGAAGGACCTTGCCAGGCCAGGAGTTCATCGTGAATTCCTTTTTGTCAGCATCGGTGAATACCCATTCAGGAGCTTTCTTGCCGATCTCGAGTTTGCCCTGGGAGGCTGCGTATGGCAGAATAAATGCTGCCAGGAGAAGTGTGAATAACAGTTTTTTCATCTTCGACGTTCTTTAATTGAACCGAAAGATACAATTTTTTAATATTCATGCACAAAAAGTTCGAAAATGTGTAGACCGGGCACTATATGCGGACGACTGACAAAGGGACCTGGCAAAGTTTCCTTTATATACATTAACTTTGTTCAACATCCGTCCGGTAAATGAAGATCAAAAAGGTGGAACTCAGCGCAAAGGACAAGCGCAAGGCTTACAGGACCGCAGTCCGGAAAGCCATAAAGGAATCAGGTATTGAAAGACTGACCAGGTCGGTTGCTTACCGGAACAAAAAGAAATACACGAGGAAGGGCCGGGCAAGGATCAAAAGCGACGATGAAAGCAATGGCTGATATTAAATCCCTGCCTGATCACCCCGCGAGGTAATCTTTCCTGATATCAAAATAATCCAGCCGGTCTCCGCCGAGAGTAGTGTAACCTGCAAGGAGATTGGCTGTCATGCATGAATGGACGGGCAGGATTGCCACCATTTCACCAACATTTATCTCCTTGAATACCTTTTCAGTAACCTTAAGGGTTCCATGTTCCTGCGAAAGTTTACTCAGATAACAACCTTCAAGTGGTTCACTCCAGCTACCACTATTAACCTGAACTAACTCTCCGTAAATTGTTATGCCTCCGTCTGTTACAATCGAGTCCTTCGCAAAATGGATGGCTCCGCCGTAGAGGATGATCTCATTTCGATCATTATGTTTTGCCACCACCGGACATGCAACGGCAACAGAAATGTCCTGCTTTGAACATGATGTTATTACGGCCTGCATGAGATCATAGAAGACATAATTCCCGGGCCGTATCTCGTTGACATCGCTGAAATCGTCCGCCACACTGCAGGTAGGAGTGTCTCCGGTGGAAATCTCAAGCCGGGGCCAGGCAGAGCGGTAATCTGCTGCCACGCGTGCCATCAGAGCGACACTTTCACGGTGAACCCTGAGAATCTCATCCCTGCTTCTGCAACTGTAGCTGTGTCCGGCATGTGTGAGAAATCCCCTGAATGACATATTATCAGACGATTCCACTGAATCAAGTATTGTATCTATCGTGTCTCTGTCATCAGGAAGAACGCCGGTGCGCCGGCTGCCTGCGTCAATCTTGATCCATACGCCGACAGGAAACTTCAGTACCTGTGAGAGAAGCCCGGCCCCCTCAGTGTCCGCCACCAACAGATTCAGTCGTATACGTTCAGCAAGCCGGTTAATACGGTCGTGCTCAGGAAGGTTGACAGGGAACGCCACCGTGATGTCATCCCAGCCGTCTGCGGCAAAATATTCCGCCATTCTTAACGAGGAGACCGTAATACAATCGGTTCCTGCTTCTCTGAACCATCCTGCTATCTGCCTGCTCTGGTGGGTTTTAAAATGTGGCCGGAGCCTGATATTATGCTGCAGGGCTTTGTCAGCCATGCGTCTGATATTGTGACGACATTTCCGCTCATCAATCAACAGGGCAGGCACGGTAAGGGTATTTAAGATAGAGGTCATGACTACTTGAGGATCAGGTATTTATTAAAGTCAGTCTAATCAGGATTGAAGTATCGACTGTTGGAGGATTAGGTGCTGCAAACGTTGAGGCTATACGGGATTGAGGTCACATATGTCTGTGGATCAGGTGTTTTGAACGTTGAGGAAATCATTCAGCGGCTTCATGGCGCGGAATGCTCCGGTAACCGTATCAAAAAAGTCCTCCGCCAAAACTTCAGAATCGGAATAATTCCTTTCTGCAAGGAAACTCTTCATCTTAATCAGCTCTATATGAGGATTATCCTTCATATAGCCCCTCGGCGGCACTTTCAGCTTTTCACCCTCAAGGCCACTGAAATACTTTTTATAATCTCTGCTTTTAACAATCGCTGTCAGCTCTTCACCGTTTTCGGAAATCTTCTCCCTGATGGCACTAAGCCATGGTGTGGGAGGAATATAGGCCCCTCCGGCGACAAACGATGCTCCCGGCTCAATATGAAGGTAATATCCGGTAAATTTATCGCCATTCTTCCTGCCGCCGCGAACCATGAAGGCTCCGAAGTTGGTCTTGTAGACCGACTTGTCGTGCGAGAACCTGGTGTCGCGGTTTATTCTGAAAATACAGCTTTTGGCTTCCAGACCCTTGTAGATGGGATCGAATTTCATGAGCTCATCCAGAATGGCCTGTATAAATGTCTCAAAGTTACCGCGGGCTTGCTCATAACGGTTTCGGTTATTGCTGAACCAATCTCTGTCATTATGAATCTTAAGGTCAGAAAGAAAGGTGAGTGTCGATTTGCTTATCTGTAACATAGCGGAATTTATTTCCATCAAATATCGGAAAATATTAAGAATTTTACTTTAACAGAAAATGCGTGCAAATTGATGGAAAATTCTTTTAATATAAAGTCTGTGCCGATATAGGTATACTTCGCAGCCTATATCAGATTTTATGTTAACCACACAGTACGTTGACAGAATTCACTAACTAATTGCCTATAATTAATATTATGTTAAGTAGAAGTATCAGACCGCATGACTGACACCTGGTCTGAGAATAATTACTCCCCTTCCCCACTGCCCTCAATACAGTGATAAAAATGAGGCTGGCTCTTTTAATTTGCGATAACCTCCCTGCATTCTGAGATAACATCTCAATCCGACGGAAACAAAAGAGGCTGCCTCATCTAATTTGAGGCAGCCTCCCTGCTTCTGATATTAAATTAAATTCTTACTGCATGTTATCAACCTTTGCCCTATATGCCTCGAATTCAGGCATCATTTTCAGCTTAAGGTAGATCTCTCGCAGGAACTCGAGCGTTGCAAGGGATGTCGGATTGGCCTTCTCGGCTTCAAGAAAGAACGGCACTGCTTTCTGCATCTCTTCAAAGGCTTTGGTCTTGGCTATTTCATACTCCTTGTTGTCGGAAATAAGGTTAGCCTCATTAAGCATGTCATTTGCAATTGAGACATAGCAGAGACCGATGTTATAGTTACTTTCAAACTGGTCGGGCTTTTTGCTGAGCGATGCTTTCAGGCTCTCAATGGCCTTGGGGTAATCTTCCATCTTCATGAAGAGACTGCCCTCAACAAGGTACAGGATGTGGTTTTCCGGGTCCTTCTCCATTGCCTTGTGCACGAATTCAAAAGCCTTGTCATTTTTGTTGGCATCAAGATAAAACTGTGTTGCCTGGAGAATGATGTCAAGGGTGTCAGGATATGCCTGGTAGCCTTCCATCAATACTGCCTCAGCCTTGAGGGTATCTTTCATCTTCAGGTAACTGTCACTGATGAAGATATAAGGCTTGGTATCCTCAGTGCCCGTCACTGTGCAGGTGCGGAAATGTGCAATCGCCTCTTCATAAAGCTCTGCATTGTAGGCGGCAAGTCCTGCATTGAAGATCACAAGTGTATCAACAATACCCACATACATGTCGTTGGCGGAGACCATAACGTTTCTTTCAAACGACTGCATGGCTCCCTTGAAATCTCTCTCATTGAACTTATTGATTGCATCATTGAGGAGCGAATTGCCAAGCAAGGCATATGCGTTATCCCTGATGATGGTGTTCTTGAGCTTGGGATCAAGTTGAATAGCCTTTTCAAAATTGTTATAGGCTTCCATCAGCATATCAGGATAGAGATCCATGTATTTCGGGTCACCTGAATCATATGCAGCCTGGCAAAGCTTGCCTTTAACATAATAGGTTTTAGCAAGGCCCATTGACTTTGGATGGGCAATGGCTTCTTCAATTGCAGCCTTGGCCTTATCATATGCACCTTCCCTGATAAATGTTTCTGCAGCTGTAATTTTTCCCTTCTGTGCCATTGCAGCAGCCGAGAAAATTACTGCCAGTAATAATAAAGTGATCTTCTTCATGTCTAGATAATTTGCTTTTAAATGTTGTCCCAAAAATAAAACTTTAGATTCTATTCTTCAAATAATTTGCCAAATTACTCAGCAGCTTCTTCTGATGGCTCTGCGTTTTCCGTTTCGCCAACACTATCTTCCTCACTGACATCTACATAGGCTACCGACGCAATTGAGTCATTTTCTTTGATATTAATCAGTCTGACTCCCTGTGTTGCTCTTCCCATCACCCTCAGACTACTCACAGGAATCCTCAGGATGTTACCTGCCTGGGTAATTATCATGAGATCATTCTGGTCAGTTACATCCTTAAGAGCAATGAGTTTTCCGGTCTTATCAGTCACGTTAATGGTCTTCACTCCTTTTCCTCCCCTGTTGGTAATCCTGTAATCGTCTATGGCTGATCTCTTCCCGTAACCGTTTTCGGAAACAACCAGGACATCCTCCGACTCATGGAGAACGGTTATCATTCCGATCACCATGTCGTCACTGCCGGTAAGGGTTATGCCCCTTACGCCTGAGGCAGTGCGGCCCATCGGCCTGACGGTTGCCTCCTTGAACCTGACGGCACGTCCAGATCTCACTGCCAGCATTATCTCATGCTGACCGTTGGTCATCCTGGCTTCAAGCAGCTCATCTCCCTCTCTAACGGTGATTGCATTGACACCATTGGCCCTGGGACGTGAATAAGCTTCGAGGGAGGTCTTCTTGATGATCCCCTTACGGGTACATAAAACAATGAAGTTATTGTTTATATATTCCACATCGTCAAGAGTCTTGACATTGATGAAAGCCATAACACTGTCATTCGGCTCAATGTTGATCAGGTTCTGTATCGCTCTTCCCTTGCTTGTTCTGGTTCCTTCCGGCAGTTCATAAACCTTCTGCCAGTAGCATTTGCCGTTCCGTGTGAAGAAGAGCATAGTGTTGTGCATTGTGGCAACGTACAGATGTTCAATGAAATCCTCATCACGTGTGTTGCTGCCCTTGAATCCTGTACCGCCCCTGTTCTGGCGGCGGAATTCGGTCAGCGGTGTACGCTTGATATACCCCATGTGAGAAATTGTAATCACCATCTCATCATCAGCATAGAAATCCTCTGGATTGAACTCACCTGCTGCTGGTATTATCTCTGTGCGGCGTTTGTCACCGAACTTATCCCTTACCTCAATCAGTTCATCTTTTATTATCTGCATCTGCAGCACCTCATCGGAAAGAACCAAATTCAGGTATTCGATCAGTTTCTGAACCTCCTCATACTCAGCCCTCAGCTTATCCTGCTCAAGCCCTGTGAGCTGCCTCAGTCGCATCTCCACTATAGCCCTTGCCTGCAGGTCCGAGAGGCTGAAACGCTCCATAAGCCTCTCCCTGGCAATGTCGGCATTCTGTGAAGCCCTGATAATGGCAATTACCTCATCAATATTGTCACTTGCAATGATTAGCCCTTCAAGTATATGAGCCCTCTTCTGGGCCTGATCGAGGTCAAACCTCGCCCTGCGGAGAATAATATCATGTCTGTGCTTGACGAAGTTGTCAATTATCTCCTTCAGCGCAAGAGTCTTCGGACGTCCTTTGACAAGCGCTATATTATTGACATTGAATGATGTCTGAAGCTGGGAGTGTTTGTAAAGATGGTTCAGAATGACGTTGGCAGGCATCTCCTTCTTAAGGATGATTACCACCCTCATGCCGTTTCTGTCAGACTCATCATTTATATATGATATCCCTTCAAGCTTCTTCTCATTGATCAGGTCGGCGATCCTCTTGATCATCTCCGCCTTGTTCACCATATAAGGAATCTCGTTTACGACAATGCATTCCCTGCCTGAATGGGTGATCTCCACCTCTGTCCTGGCCCTTACCACGATGCGCCCTCTGCCAGTCTCAAACGCCTCTCTTATCCCCTGCTCACCATAGATAATGCCTCCTGTGGGGAAGTCGGGACCCTTGATATGATGCATCAGCTCGTCAACTGTTATCTCCGGGTTGTCGATGGTTGCAATGATCGCATTAATCGATTCAGTCAGGTTATGCGGCGGCATATTTGTGGCCATCCCTACAGCTATGCCCGAGGCTCCGTTTACCAGGAGGTTCGGGATCCTTGTGGGAAGCACCGTTGGTTCCTGAAGCGTGTCGTCAAAATTAGGCTGAAAATCAACTGTTCCCTTCTCAATATCCGAGAGCGTCTCTTCAGCAATCCGCTTTAGCTTTGCTTCTGTGTATCGCATTGCTGCGGGACTGTCACCGTCTATGGATCCGAAGTTACCCTGTCCGTCAACCAGAGGGTAGCGCAACGACCACTCCTGGGCCATGCGAACCATGGCATCATAGACAGATGTATCACCATGAGGATGATATTTACCAAGCACCTCCCCTACTATTCTTGCAGATTTCTTATAAGACCTGTTGGAGAGAACTCCAAGCTCTGACATACCGAAGAGAACCCTCCTGTGGACCGGCTTGAGCCCGTCCCTTACATCGGGTAATGCCCTTGACACGATGACCGACATCGAATAATCGATGTAAGCCGACTTCATCTCCTCCTCGATATTTACTTTTATGATTCTAGATTGATCTGACATATCAGACTGAAATTTAATATATTAGGTTTATGAATATCTTTGTTGAAATTGATGCCCGAAAATAATCAAAAGCTCGCATTTATTCACCATTTATGCCGTCTATTTGTTAACATTGGGTGTTAAAAATTGGGCACAATTATTGCCTAGTTATAATTACATTAAAATTAACTTTGAAAACTGGCGTTTTATGTATTTCTGTCAGTCTTTATGACACTATTGCATGAAGCCCAAAAATAAAATATGATGGACGCACATTTCTCACAGAGAGTTAACGATATCCTCGGTTACAGTAAGGAGGAGGCGATCAGGCTCGGTAACAGCCATATAAGTCCTGAGCACCTCTTTCTCGGCATATTACGCGAGGGCGAAGGCGTGGCGGTGGATATTCTGCTTAACAACGGGGTCGACCTGCTCATGCTTAAAGGATCCATAGAAAAAAGCATCAAGGCAGACAAACCCGTAGCCATGGCTGATAATGAGATCCTACCCCTCCTCAAGAGCACCGAACGAGTGCTCAGGCTTGTTCATATCGAAGCCAAGGCATTAAAAACCAGGGTTATAGATACAGAACACCTGCTGATGGCGATACTTCGCGACGAAAGCAACCTGGTGACAAGGTTCCTGACGGAACTGGACATTGACTATTCCCTTGTCAAAAAGGCAGTCGAGGCTGGTAATCCTGCCGCCCAGGCAGATTATCCCCGTGATGAGGATGACGAGGGCATGTTTTCCGGACCGGGTCAGGGCAAACAGCCACAGGGTGGACAGCAGGCGCAGAAAAGCTCATCAGAGACCCCTGTGCTTGATAACTTCGGTATCGACCTCACCAAGGCTGCCGAGGAGGGTCGGCTTGACCCGGTTGTTGGCCGCGAACGCGAGATTGAACGACTGGCCCAGATCCTTTCACGTCGCAAGAAGAACAACCCTGTCCTCATCGGTGAGCCGGGTGTCGGCAAGTCGGCCATAGCGGAAGGACTGGCGCTGAGGATCATCAAGAGGAACGTATCGAGGGTGCTCTTTAACAAAAGGGTGGTAGCCCTTGACCTTGCTTCCATTGTGGCTGGTACCAAGTACCGCGGACAGTTCGAGGAGAGGATGAAGGCGATCCTCAATGAGCTGGCCAAGAATGACAACATAATACTGTTCATTGACGAGATACACACCATCGTGGGAGCCGGCGGTGCCAGTGGATCACTTGATGCAGCCAACATGCTCAAGCCTGCCCTGGCCCGAGGGGAGATTCAGTGCATAGGTGCAACCACCCTTGATGAGTACCGGCAGCATATAGAAAAGGACGGTGCGCTGGAACGCAGATTCCAGAAGGTGCTGGTTGACCCGACAACCATTGAGGAGACACTTGACATACTTAATAATATTAAAGACCGGTACGAGGACCATCATAACGTGACCTATACCCCCGATGCCATCGAGGCATGCGTGAAGCTGACCAACAGGTACATCAGCGACAGAAACCTACCCGACAAGGCCATCGACGCTCTTGACGAGTCAGGTTCGAGGGTGCATATCTCAAACATCATTGTCCCCGAGAAGATACTGACCCTGGAGAAACAGCTTGAGGATACCAAGAAGGAGAAGAGCAGCGCCGTAAAGAACCAGAACTATGAGCGGGCTGCAAGCTACAGGGATAAGGAGCGCGATGTTCTCGATCTGATAGAGGCTGAGAAGAAGCGTTGGGAGAAGGAGCTGGCGATGAACCGCGAGACCGTCGATGCTGAGAAGGTGGCGGAGGTAGTGGCCATGATGACCGGTGTACCTGTGCAGAGGATTGCACAGACAGAGGGAACCAGGCTGCTGCAGATGGGCGAGGAACTGAAAAGCAGCATCATCGGGCAGGATCAGGCAATAGCCAAGATAGTCAAATCAATACAGCGAAACAGGGCCGGACTGAAGGATCCGAACAAACCGATAGGCACGTTTATCTTCCTCGGCCCTACCGGCGTCGGGAAGACACAGCTGGCCAAGGTACTGGCAAAATTCCTCTTCGACTCAACCGATAATCTCATCAGGGTTGACATGAGCGAGTACATGGAAAAATTTTCCGTCTCCCGCCTTGTCGGAGCGCCTCCCGGATACGTCGGTTATGAGGAGGGGGGGCAGCTTACCGAAAAGGTACGGCGCAAACCCTACTCGGTTGTGCTGCTTGACGAGATAGAGAAGGCCCACCCTGACGTGTTTCATATCCTGCTTCAGGTGCTTGACGAAGGTCAGCTCACCGACAGCCTCGGACGCAGGGTCGACTTCCGTAACACCATTGTCATAATGACCTCAAACATCGGAACCAGGCAGCTTTCAGAGTTTGGTACCGGAGTGGGATTTGAGACGTCGGCAAAGAGAACCACGCGCGACGACCAGACCAGGAGCATCCTGCAAAAGGCCCTCCAGAAGACCTTCGCTCCGGAGTTCCTGAACAGGATCGACGATGTAGTCATGTTCAATCACCTTTCAAGGGAGGATATCGACAAGATCATTGATATTGAACTCAAGGGGTTGTATGACCGGATCGAAGCGCTTGGATACAGGATAAAGCTCAGCGCCTCAGCCCGCGACTTCATGGCTGACCGTGGTTTTGATGTCCAGTACGGAGCCCGGCCGCTCAAGAGAGCCATTCAAAAGTATCTGGAGGATCCTCTGGCCGAGGTGATCATTAAGGCCTCGGTCTCCGAGGGCGCCACAATCAACGTGGGCTATACCAAGGGCAAGGAGGAACTCTCTTTCAGGGTAGGTAATAAGAAGGATGCGGAAGAGCCGGCGGAAGAGGAGAACGGTCAGTCAGGCGGCAGTCAGTAAAGAGGAATTTTCGATTTAAGATTTTCGATTGTCGATTAATCAAAAATCGTAAATCGCAAATCCTTTTGACTTTCGACTTTCAGACTAATTCAGCATACAAATCGAACTCAGTGGACCCGGTTATCTTCACATCAACGAAGGTTCCGGGTTCAATTTTTTTACGGGAGGAGATGAGTATCTCCTGATCCACCTCGGGGGAGTCATACTGACTTCGCCCGATATGAAAGAGTCCCTCCTTCCGGTCAATGATGACTTTCATGACTGTTCCGGTCAGGGAAGCATTCTTCTCAGCTGAGATACCCTGCTGCAATTTCATTACCCTGGCCACCCTCCTCTCCTTGGTTCTTTCGGGTATCTCATCACTGTAGTTAATGTATCCGTGGGTGTTCTCCTCATGTGAATAGCGGAATGCACCCAGGCGGTCAAACCTCTGCTCCTTTATGAAGCTGAGCAGCTCACGGAACTCCTTCTCCGTCTCTCCCGGGTGACCGGCAATCACCGTAGTTCGCACCGCGGCATCAGGCACCATGCGTCGTATATCGTCAAGCAGCCTTCGTGTAGTGACACTGTCATGCTCACGACGCATCATCCTGAGCACTCTGTCAGAGATATGTTGTACGGGTATGTCAATATACCTGCATATCTTCGGATCTGACTGCATCATCTCAAGGATCTCGTATGGGAAATCTACCGGATAAAGGTAGTGGAGACGGATCCATTCAATACCGTCAACCGCCGACAGCTGCCGTACCAGGTCGGGCAGCATCTGCCTGCCGTAAATGTCCGTGCCATAAAGAGTGAGATCCTGTGCGATGAGTATCAGCTCCTTCACCCCTTGCAGTGCCAGGAAACGGGCTTCGGCGACAAGCTCCTCTGCCGGGGTGGAGAGATAGCGTCCTCGTATGTCAGGTATAGCGCAGAAGGCACAGGTGCGGTCGCACCCCTCGGAGATCTTCAGATAGGCATAGTGTGCCGGGCCGGTGAGGACCCTCTCGCCCGTCAGCTCCTCCCGGTAAGAGAGCCCCAGGTGGCTGATGATCTCCCCCGGTCTGTTGACGCCGAACCATGTGTCCACCTCGGGCAGCGACTCCTGCAACTCCCTGCGGTATCGTTCCACCAGGCATCCCATGACAAGGAGCTTGCCCCTGTCCTCCCTCACTAAGGCTTCCGCATGCTTGATTATCGTTTCAACACTCTCCTCCTTTGCATCATGGATGAAGCCACAGGTATTGATGATTACAATGTCGGCCGGGTCTGACGATTCGGCAGTGACGTTGTAACCTCCGGCCTGAAGCTGGCGCATGAGTTTCTGTGAATCGACGGTGTTCTTTGAACAACCCAGGGTAACGATATTAACCCTGTTCCTTCTCATCAGCTGCGATCGCTGAAGAGTGATTCGACGAAGGCATACCTGTCGAAGACCCTCAGGTCTTCCATCTTTTCACCGACACCTATATATTTGACAGGTATCTTGAATTGATCCGAAATGCCTATGACCACTCCGCCCCTGGCAGTGCCGTCGAGCTTTGTAATCGCCAGCGCGTTGACCTCTGTTGCGGCGGTGAACTGTTTCGCCTGCTCAAAGGCATTCTGTCCAGTTGACCCGTCGAGCACAAGCAGCACCTCGTGGGGAGCCGGGGGGATTACTTTCTGCATGGACCTCATGATCTTTGAGAGCTCATTCATAAGGCCTATTTTGTTATGGAGCCTTCCTGCAGTGTCTATTATGACTACGTCTGTTCCTGCTGCCACGGCCGAGGTTACAGTGTCATATGCCACAGAGGCGGGATCGGATCCCATCTGCTGGCTGACCATGGGAACCCCTGCGCGCTCTGACCAGATTTTAAGCTGTTCAATGGCTGCAGCACGGAAGGTGTCGGCCGCACCCAGCAGCACACTCCGGCCTGCCATCCTGAAGTTGTAGGCCAGCTTGGCTATGGTAGTGGTCTTGCCCACCCCGTTGACACCAACTACGAGTATCACGTACGGTTTGGCAGGCAGGGGAGCATCAAAGCCCGACACCCGGGTGCTGCTGTTCTCCTCAAGCAGACCGGCGATCTCCTCGCGCAGAATGGCATTCAACTCAGACGTGCCCACATACTTGTCGCGCGCCACACGCTTCGATACCCTGTCTATTATCCTCAGGGTCGTGTCAACACCCACATCCGATGATACCAGAACCTCCTCAAGGTTGTCAAGCACCTCATCGTCTACCTTCGATTTACCAGCCACAGCCCGTGTGAGCTTAGAAAAGACATTCTCACGGGTCTTCACCAGCCCCCTGTCAAGAATCTCTTTCTCCTCTTTTCTGAATAATCCGAATAGTGCCATCACATACTTATTGATCCGTTAAAAGTAAAAAAAGAGACGCACTTATCTGCGTCTCCCTGTAATGTAAAATCAGAAAACTGATCTTATTTCTTGCCAAAGAAGTCCTTAACGTGATCGTTATGAACAATCTCCTCCTTGAACTGGTAAGCGCCGGATTTATCCGACTTCACAATCTTAATGCATTTGGTGAATGTTCTTCCGGTTCCTGTCTTCAGTGTTGCAACAACTTTCTTTGCCATAACTCAGTATTTATTTTATTTCCCTGTGAAGGGTCATTTTTTTAAGAATCGGGTTGTATTTTTTTCTTTCAAGACGGTCAGGGGTGTTCTTTCGGTTCTTGGTTGTAATATACCTTGAGGTGCCCGGCTTTCCGGATTCCTTGTGCTCTGTGCATTCAAGGATTACCTGCACCCTGTTGCCTTTGCTCTTCTTTGCCATTTTGCGTCCGGTTTATTAGTTGGTAATGAATCCTTTTTCCTTTGCTTCCTTAAGAACTGAGGCAAGGCCGTTCTTGTTGATGTTCCTCATTCCTGCTGCTGATACCTTAAGGGTGATCCACCTGTTCTCCTCGGGAAGGTAATACCGCTTGGTAAACAGGTTGGCCATGAATTTTCTTTTGGTCCTCCTCTTCGAGTGGGAAACATTGTTTCCTACTATCGCTTTCTTGCCGGTGACCTGACAAACCTTTGACATTATTATCTTGTTTTAATATGTTCTGAAAAACTCCAAAAATCGGTTCGCAAAATACGTGATTTTTATTCTATTAACCAAATTATTCGATCATTTTTTATCAACATCACTGGTTTGGCAGAGTTAATCTGCTGATTATATGTTTTCTAAGCATATTAAGAGCGGTGAATGCCGATCGCTGGATATTGATGATCCTGTCATCGGCAAAGGTGTGTTTCTCAGTGACTATACTGCTACCGGAGGCTACTGAAATCCAGACCGTCCCGACCGGTTTTTCAGGAGTCCCTCCCGTAGGTCCGGCGATGCCTGTAACCGCAACTGAATAATCGCTACCCGTAAGTTGCCTTATTCCAAGGGCCAAAGCCACAACTGTCTCTTCGCTGACGGCACCGTGAAGCCTGATGGTCTCAGGATCAACTCCAAGAACACCTGTCTTGATGCTGTTGTCATATGCAATCACCGAACCCCTGAACCAGGCAGAACTGCCGGCCACCGATGTGATCAGGGAGGCAATCTTTCCTCCTGTACAGCTCTCCGCGGTTGATAATGTTAAATTATTGTTCATAAGTAATATGCCTACTGTTTCCTCAAGCGTCACTTCATCTTCGCCGTAGATCACATCCGGAATGATGGCATAAAGCTTCTGCACCTGATCGGAGATCAATCCGGTGATGGTTTCCCTGTCATTACCTGTTCCTGTCAGGCGTAGTTTTATCACCCCGTAAGCTGGAAGGAAGGCAAGTCTGATACAAGCGGGGAGATCTCTCTCAAAATCCTCAAGCCGTTCAGCAAGCTTCGCCTCAAACGTACCATAGGTCATAATATTCTTGTGAATGATCACTCTCCCTCCTGCCCTGGCGGCGGCCATCGGCAGGACATGTTCCTCCATGATGCATTTCATCTCCGCCGGCACTCCCGGCATGGAGATAATTATCTTTCCATCCCTGTTGAACAGCATCCCTGGAGCAGTCCCCGCATGGTTGGCAAGTACGGTACAGTTATCAGGCACGAGAGCCTGACGGCGGTTGTTGTCATTCATTTCAAGGTTCCTTTTCCTGAGTCGTCCGGCAATCTCATCAAGCACATCAGGGTCTGTCACCAGCTTCGCTCCGAAAAATTCCGCCAGGGTCTCCTTTGTGATATCATCGCTCGTTGGACCGAGTCCGCCGGTAATCAGCACAAGGCTGGTACGGCCTAGGACTTCTCCGAGGGTGCTGATGATCTCCTCCCTGTTGTCTGAGATGGATGTAATACGGTTGACCTTTATGCCGTGCATGTTAAGCTGCCTGCCAATCCATGCCGAGTTGGTGTCCACCGTCTGGCCGATGAGGAGTTCGTCCCCGATCGTAATAATTTCGGCGCTGTTCATATTTTGACTCTCATCTTTGATAAAGCAGGCAAAATTATCAATATTTTGTGTCAGTAAAGTGGTTCAGGTCATATGAAAAGAGAAGAGGAAATAATAAAAGAGGTCAGTGAGTTCGTGCGCGAAGCAATGCAGAAACATGACAGCGGTCACGGATGGTCTCATATTGAGAGGGTTGTGCGGCTGGCACTGCATATACACGAAAGTGAAGGCAGGGGCGACAGGCTGACTGTTGAACTTGGGGCACTGCTTCATGACGTAGGCGATCATAAGTTTGCCGCACATGACGGTCCTGAAGAGATACGCAGGCTTCTTGGCAGCCTGGGTACAGACGCCAGCCTCATTGATGAGGTTGTTAACATAAATGAGAATATCTCCTTCTCCAAAGGAAGGAATGATATGGTCAAAAGCGATGAGATGCAGATCGTGCAGGATGCCGACAGGCTTGATGCCATAGGAGCTATAGGTATTGCCAGGGCGTTCGGCTACGGTGGATTCAAGGGACGTGAGATATATGATCCACAGGCAGGTTATGCAGGTCCTCCCGGACTAGCTTCATCAAGCAGCAACTCAGCCTCAACAGTGCATCATTTCTATGACAAACTGCTAATGCTCAGAGAGCTGATGAACACCCCAACCGGAAGGAAGCTGGCCGATGAGAGGCATGATTTCATGGTCATGTACCTCGAACAGTTCTTCAGGGAGTGGAATCCCGATAATGAAAAATAACCTGTCAATCATATGATTACTGATTCTTCGCGCCTTCATGTGGTGGATGCGCTGCGTGGCTTTGCCATAGTCTCAATTATGTTGCTTCATAACATTGAGCACTTCGATTTTTATTTCAAACCTGAAGGTTTGCCTGTCTGGATGGTCTCGCTCGACAAGGTGATCTGGGACACTCTCTTTTTCCTTTTCGGCGGGAAATCCTACGCCATCTTTGCCCTGCTCTTCGGGCTGACATTCTTCATTCAGTCGGAGAACCAGGCAAAGCGGGGCCACGACTTCCGGGGGAGGTTTGCCTGGAGGCTCCTCCTGCTTCTGCTCTTCGGCATCATTAACTCCTCGTTTTACGAAGGCGATATACTGATGATCTACGCGGTGATCGGGTTGGTGCTTATCCCGGTGGCCCGACTTAGTGACAGGAGTGTCTTCTGGATCGCACTTTTCCTGATACTGCAGCCTTACGAGTTGTTCAACGTAGTAAGAGGGCTGCACCACCCGGGTGCCAGTCTGGCTGATCCCGTATCATGGTCCTACTTTGCGAGGATTGGAGAATACATCACCGGCGATTCCCTGATTAAAACCTGGGTGGGAAATATCACCATAGGCAAGCCTGCCGTACTGTACTGGAACTGGGAGAATGGCAGGGTCTTCCAGACCGCATCACTCTTCATGTTCGGCATGCTGGCGGGCCGGAGGAGGCTGTTTGTACCCACTGATACATCCCGGAAGTTCTGGATATGGACTCTCCTGGTTGCATCCGTAGCGTTCATACCCCTCTTCATCACAAAAACGCATATTGCCGGGTGGATTGGTCATGAGGCTTTGAGCCGCCCTGCATCGACTATTGTGACGTCATGGTCCAACATGGCCTTCATGATGGTGCTGGTTTCAGGATTTGTCCTGCTCTACCGGAATGCCAGGTTTCACGGGATGCTCAACATCTTCTCATCCTATGGCCGTATGAGCCTCTCGAACTATGTCATGCAGTCGGTTCTGGGCTCATTCATCTATTACGGTTATGGCCTCAGCCTTTACAAATATACCGGCGCAACCTGGTGTCTTGCAATAGGAATACTGTTGGCTGTGATGCAGGGATACTTCAGCGCCTGGTGGTTAAGGCATCATTCCAGGGGTCCTCTTGAGGAAGTGTGGCATAATGCAACGTGGATAGGTGCAAAATAAGAGCGGGAATGTAACGGGCGACTGATCAAAATCGGTTATAAAATGTTAATTTTACATATATATTAAAAAATCAAGAGAGATGTTCTACGTATTACTGATTATTATTGTCGTACTGGCTCTGCTTGCGGTGAGCCTCTACAACAGACTTATTAAACTCCGGAACAACCGCGAGAATGCGTTCGCTGACATCGATGTACAGCTGAAGCAAAGATTGGACCTTATACCTCAGCTGGTTGAGGCGGTCAAGGCCTACATGAAACATGAAAGCACTGTTCTTACCGATATCACAAGAGCACGTGCCAGCGCACTGGAGGCAAAAGGAATTGACGAGAAGATAGCGGCTGACGGTCGCCTTTCATCGGCTCTCCAAGGACTGAAGGTTGCAGTTGAGGCATACCCTGACCTCAAGGCAAGCACCAACTTCATGCAGCTCCAGGAGGAGATCTCTGACATCGAGAACAAGCTTGCAGCTGCCCGCAGGTTCTTCAACTCGGCCACCAGGGAGCTCAACAACGCCGTTGAGACCTTCCCGTCAAACCTCGTTGCAGGTATGTTTGGATTCAAACGTGAAACAATGTATGACCTGGCAGAGAACAGGGCTCAGGCTGAGGAGACGCCTAAACTGAACTTCTAAAGTGATATGAAATATGCCGGGCTCAACAAGCAGATCTGGAACAACAATCTGAAATCTGTTGTCTTGCTTATTTTGTTTCCTGTTGTGATACTGGGACTGGTATGGCTTTTCATCTTTTTCATCCAGCCCACCCCGGAGGACAGGATTGCAAATGCAAACAGCATATTTATAAGGAGTGTGCCATGGGTTGCCATCGGTGTTTTGCTGTGGTTTATCATTGCATGGTTTTCACACACCACCCTGATTGCCAGGGCAACAGGTTCCACTCCTCTAAGCAGGAAGGAGAACAAGAGGATATACAACCTGGTTGAGAACCTCTGTATCGGCAGCGGTATGCCAATGCCCAGGGTAAACATCATTGAGGATAGTTCCCTTAACGCTTTTGCCAGCGGTATCAACGCGTCAACCTTCACCGTCTCCCTTTCGAGGGGGATAATCGATAAGCTGGAGGATGACGAGCTGGAGGCTGTCATAGCTCATGAGCTTACTCACATACGGAACCGTGATGTAAGGCTGCTGATCATCTCCATCATCTTTGTCGGGATCTTTGCATTCATTACCGAGGCGCTGGTTCGCTCAGTCAGATTCAGCGGAGGAGGCCGCGGCAAGAAAGATGGCAGGGTGATTATCATAGCCCTGCTCCTTGCCGCAGTCGGGTATTTCCTTGCAATTATCTTCAGGTTCGCCATTTCACGGCAGCGTGAGTATATGGCTGACGCCGGTTCAGCCTCAATGACAAGAAACCCGCTGGCGCTGGCTTCAGCACTGGAGAAGATATCGGCAGACCCGTTGATTGAGGCTGTGAAGCGTAATGATGTGGCACAGATGTTCATTGATAATCCTCAGCCCAGGATCGAGAGACCCGTGTCATTCTCCTTCAACGCCCTCTTCAAGACTCATCCGCCGATAGAAAAACGGATAGCCCTCCTGAGGCAGTTCTGACCGGTGCCAGAGGATGACCAGGTTGATGAAGGAGATGTTTATCAGGTACTTTTTCCATGAAAATCAATAAAAAAAGGCTTTACGAGATAATCTTTGAGGCTGACACGCGGGCGGGAAAAGCCTTTGATGTCATGATTATTGTGCTGATTTTTGTCAGCATCCTGCTGGTTATGGTAGACAGCATCGCTACCATTCATGAAAAGTATTCCGTGATACTACATACCGCGGAGTGGGTAATCACAGGGATATTTTTAATTGAATATATTCTCAGGATTTACGTACTTGACAAACCTTTCAGTTATATCTTCAGTTTCTTTGGTATCATTGATCTGCTGGCCATTCTCCCCAACTTCATCGGGCTGATATTCGCCGGTAGTGAGAGCCTGATGGTGATCAGGGCGGTGAGGCTGATCAGGATTTTCCGTATTTTCAAGCTGAGCCGTTACACATCCGCCGGCCGTACTCTGGCAAGGGCACTTTACAGGAGCCGCGAGAAGATTTTCATGTTCATCATTGTAATCCTCACACTTGTCGTGATCTTCGGTACCATCATGTATCTGATTGAGGGTGAGGATAATGGATTCACGAGCATCCCTGTGAGTGTTTACTGGGCTATTGTAACGCTCACCACTGTGGGGTATGGAGACATCTCTCCGGTGACCGGTATGGGACAGTTCCTTGCCAGCATTGTCATGATAATGGGCTATGCAATAATTGCGGTGCCAACAGGTATTATTACCTCCGAGATGATAAGAATGCCTGCCATAAACAACACACAGGTCTGTTCCACATGCCTTCTTGACAGGCATGATGATGATGCCCTGTACTGCAAGAAGTGCGGCACACCTTTGGAAAAGCCGCCTCAGATGAAATGAGCTCTCCTGAGCCTTCACCGCGGCGATATTATTTTTTGTACCGGCCATGATAAGCTTCCGGGCGATTTCTTAAATTGCGTAAAAGTATCGATGCATATGAAACTGAATTCAGCCATTTTTCTGTTGCTTCTTTGCACTCAGGTAATGAATGCCCAGAAGCCCACCGGGTTTAGCGAGGGTATCTCCGGTGAGAATAACCTTCAGAATGCACTAAACATGTCTCCCTATGCTGAAGCCAAGGGTTTTGACAACAGATACCAGGGGATAAAAGGTTCCCCAAGATTTTTTGACACACTTGTGGCCTCTTCGGTTCTCATTAAGGGTGAGGAACTTTATTTCAGGATTGAATGCGATCTGGATGTTGTCAAAAATGCCCTCGTCTTCATGAGTCCGGGAAGGGGAATGCTCATGGAGGTTCCTTCGGACAATTTTGCCTGGATAGTTTTTCATAAGGACGGGAAGGATCTTTTTTTCAGAACGACTGACGGTTTGACCTTTGATCCGGAATTAAGAGGAAACAAGTTTTGTCAGGTCCTCACAGATAATCCCTACCAGTTCATCAGTATCCCCGACAGGAAATTCATCGACGCAGATTACCAGGGTCTTTACAGTCCTGATTTGCGTTACGACGAATACGTGCCTGTCAGCAAGTATTACATACAAGGCAGCGATTCAGTGTTTCACCGGGTGCAGCTCACCGGCAAATCGCTGAAGAAATTATTTCCTGATAAGAAGGATCTGATTGACAGTAAGTTTAATGAAAAGAGTTCCTCTGATCCGGAAGCCGACATTATTACTCTTCTGGGCAAATTCTGAGTCATGCAGGGTATAATGCCTGGTTAATGTAAACAGGAAATAGAAATGCAGTGATTTCGAAATGGAATGCAGGACCGGTTGCCTGCGCCGGATATTCTGACCATATTCCTATGAAAATGATGATGCTCTTCCATCATCACTCCAGTAACTGATAACTTCCATTAGTTTCCATTGAGAGGATTTTTTTTGGAAATAAGTAAAATTTGATTCGTGTTTTAAATCAAATCTCTATTGGTCAGTATTTCAAGTATTTCATTAGTCTTTGAGCAAATCTTGTATATCTTCATTACGCCCATATAACACCATGATATCTCCTTCATTGAGTAAAGTGCCTGCTGAAGCAACCCCTTCAATTTTCAGTTTTGAAACCTTTTTGAAAATTCCAAAAATGCTTCTTTCTTTTATGTCTTTCATAATTGTAAGGACTAAGATGTTAAAGTCTCGATTAAAGCCGACTTCTCCAACAGTTTTCCCGGCAAATTTTTTTGGTATTCTTGCTTCTACTATACTGTACTTATCAGTCAACTCAAATGAATCTATTACTCCATGAGTTGTCAGTTTTTTTGCCCATCTTTCAGCAGTTTCTTCTTCAGGCCGTACAAATTCTGTTATTTCCATTGCTTCCAATATTGTTTCATGAATTTGAGATATTGAACGACTGATTATTCTCGGTACATTCATTTTTTTCATCAGGGCGGTTGTCAGCAAATTTGCCCCCTCATCTTCTCCGATACTAACAACAACAACATCCGTATTATTTAGTGGCAGGTTTTTAACAGAATTCTGACACTTACAATCCAAACACATTGCATGGGTGACTTTATCTTTTATCGCCTCAACCTTTTCAAGCTTATTATCCACACCAATGACTTCATGTCCTAACTGTGTTAGTTTTTCTGCTAACGAGGAGCCAAAATTTCCGAGTCCGATGATTATAAATTTCATGACTGTTATGATTTAGTTTATTAAAATACTTTCAGTGGGATATCGATAATTCCCATATGATATTTTCTTGAAGAATGCAATCAATATGGTCAACATACTTACTCTGCCAATGAACATGGTAAGAATCAATATGAATTTGCTTGCAGAGCATAACCCGGATGTGATGCCCCTACTGAGTCCAACTGTGCTATAAGCCGAAATGCATTCAAAACTAATATCAAGAAATCCCTTTTCTGAATCGAAAATGTTAATAAATAGAATTGAAAGGGAGATTACAAGAATTGACAAAACGATTATAGCAAACGCCCTGTTAACCGACACCTGCGGTATTTCTCTTTTGTAGACTTCGAGCCGGGTCGCCCCTTTCGCAATACTGATAATATTGAGTATAGCAACAGCAAGCGTACTTGTCTTAATCCCTCCACCCGTTGAAGATGGCGATGCACCAACCCACATTAAAAATATTACTATTATAACTGTGGGAATACTTAATGCAGCAGTATCAACGGTATTAAATCCGGCAGTTCGCGTTGTCACTGCACCAAAGAAAGCAGTTACTATTTTCCCGGAAAAACTGTGAACTGAAAGGGTATTGTTGTATTCAGAAATAAAGAAAACAACTGTGCCTAATGAAGTTAGAATTAAGGAAGTAATTAAAACTATGTGAGTATTTATGTTAAACAGCCACGGAGAAGGTATTTGACTCTTTCTGTGAAAAATATAATGAATTGAAGATTTTATTCTGGATTTTATAAAATTCAGCATGTTAAAAACTATTGGAAATCCCAATCCCCCCAATATGAAAAGAAATGCTACTATCAAATGCAATGGATAATTGAATTGGAATGTACTTTCGTAAAAACTGTTGGGTAAAGTCGAAAATCCAGCATTACAGAATCCCGATACAGAGTGGAATACTGCAAAAAACAGACGGTCATTCGGTGAAGAGATGACAGTTTTATCAATTGTATGTAAGATGAAGAATGCTCCAATTGCTTCTATTAGTAAGGTTATAATCAGAATTTTTTTCAAAACAGAAAAGACTTCTGATAATCTTTCTGTACTTGTAAAATCTCGCAGGATAAGTTGAGATTCGTAAGATGAACTGCCTCTGAAAAAATAGCTGAAGTAACTTGTAAAGGTCATTATTCCCAAACCGCCTATCTGAATTAACAATGCAACAATAATTTGTCCGAATTCAGTGAAAAAACTACCCGTATCAACTACGGTTAATCCTGTCACACAAACTGCACTTGTGGAAGTGAATAACGCATCAATGAGACTGATTTTTATATTGGCAGCTTTAGGGAGCATGAGTAGAAATGCACCTGTTATGATTATTAATAAAAAACTTAATATAAACAGTTGTGCCGGATTAAAAACGGCTCTTCTAAATTCAACTGTAATTGCTGAAAATTCCCGGATGAAGACCAAAAAGACTGCCACATATATCCAAACAGCACGATTGAAGATGAGCATGCCCCATATGCCATCAAACCAAAGATTAACAGATGCAATAAGAGCCAGGAATGCCACCAGCAGGATGTCAAAAGGCAAGGATTTAGTTCTGGGGCGATTAATTTTAAAGAAGTATCTAATGATAATTGATATTACTCCCAATATTATTGAACAAATATATATCTGTCTGAATACGTCGAATTCGTTTGGTTTATGTTCAAACCCGAATTCATATAACAAGGTTAGAATAGCAAAAAGACTCACAATAAAAGGTATTCTGACAATACGTTTTATTGCTGTCTTTCTTTTTTCATTTTTCCTTTGAATATTACTCACATTCAGTTCATGTTGAGTTTTCCGTAATGTTTATTAAGGATCCTGGTGTTCTTCCAATAATTTAATATTATGTAAAGATACCAACCAGAATGGGAGATTGTTAAACACCTCACTTGTTTTCATGTTTTTCGATTATTTCACCACGCCTGAACAGAAACAAGCATCTGTTTTCCGTGTGGATGTGAAGAATATAACATTTGGAGAAAGATAAACCTGAAGGATATTTAGTATATGGTTTATGCTGAACAATCACATTATGGTCCAAAATCTGGTCAAAATGAAAAAGGACTCACAGTGTAAGTCGCTGTAAAACCATGGTCTTTAAGAGCGAAAAGAGGGATTGCTTCGCCTTCGGCTCAGCCTTCCCTGAGGGGGGCGCTGTCAAACAAAAAGCGCCACTGGCGTGGCGATCTTTATTAATTTCCACATCCCTCCTTCATGCAAGCATAAGTCGGGTAGTGG
>CAYVYM010000002.1:0-139747 GCA_964455705.1 uncultured Rikenella sp. | reverse complement strand
CGATCTTTATTAATTTCCACATCCCTCCTTCATGCAAGCATAAGTCGGGTAGTGGCAACCGTAGAGGGATTGCTTCGCCTTCGGCTCAGCCTTCCCTGAGGGGGGCGCTGTCAAACAAAAAGCGCCACTGGCGTGGCGATCTTTATTAATTTCCACATCCCTCCTTCATGCAAGCATAAGTCGGGTAGTGGAAATTAATAAAGGCTGCTCGCGCAGCCTTTTTGTTTGAGCGGGAAAAGGGATTCGAACCCTCGACCCTCAGCTTGGGAAGCTGATGCTCTACCCCTGAGCTACTCCCGCTTATTTAACATTTACCTTACTCCTCTCAGCTTGGGATCCGCCAACTGGCGGACTACCCCTGAGCTACTCCCGCTTATTTAACATTTACCTTACTCCTCTCAGCTTGGGATCCGCCAACTGGCGGACTACCCCTGAGCTACTCCCGCTTATTATTAGGTCCTGCAGTCTAAGTATCTGATTCTTAATCCTTAATTCTTAATCTACTGCCTGCCCTGAGCCTCCCATGGGAGTTGAACCCACGACCTGCTCATTACGAGTGAGCTGCTCTACCACTGAGCTAAGGAGGCATATATACAATAAAAAAAGCAGGGCGCGTAAGAAATAAGTGTGGAATAATTATGTCTCGCTGCATTTCCTCGTGCTTGAGGGAATAGCGCCCTGCCGGTGCAAATATAATAAATAATTCAATTGTAAAAATATTTACACCGACATGCCACCACAGACACTGATCGTCTGAGCGGTAACGTAGGATGAGAGATCAGATGCCAGGAACAGCGCCACATTGGCCACATCATCCGGCAGCCCTCCGCGACGCAGAGGTATCTTCGCAATCCAGTCGCTCTTGACTTCATCAGGCAGCTTGCTTGTCATCTCCGTAAGGATGAACCCGGGGGCTATGGCATTGCACCTTACATTGCGCGAGCCAAGCTCCTTGGCAACACTCTTGGTGAATCCGAGTATCCCGGCTTTTGATGCAGCATAGTTCGACTGCCCCGCATTTCCTCCAAGACCCACCACCGAGCTCATGTTGATTATTGAACCGCTCTTCTGCTTCATCATCGGCTTGATGGCTGCCTTGGTGAGATTAAATACCGACTTCAGGTTCACTGTCAGCACCTGGTCCCACTGCTCTTCGGTCATCCTCATAAGAAGGGTATCGCGGGTTATCCCGGCATTGTTCACCAGGATATCAACCCTGCCAAAGTCCTTCACTATCTCATCTATCACGTTCTCGGCATCTGCGTAGACCGAAGCATCGGACACATATCCCTTTGCTTTTACACCCAGGGCGGCAATCTCTTTTACCGCCTCGGCAAACTCTTCATTGTCAATGATATTCGTTAGGGCAATATCGGCTCCCTCCGCGGCAAAACGGAGTGCTATGCCTTTTCCTATGCCTCTTGATCCGCCGGTGATCACAGCTGTTTTTCCTTCGAGTAGTTTCATCATGATACCATTTGGTTAATAATGTTGGATTGAGCACCCATGTTGTTGATATTACCACTGTTGTGGTTATATCTCCTGATACACCGGTGTCCCATAACCGGAAAATTCCGGGCACAAATATAAGAAATTATTTATGCAGCACTTCTGCTACGGCAGACCCTATGTCGGCGGGTGATTTAACCACATGGATACCGCACTCCGCCATTATCTTCATCTTGGCTTCAGCCGTGTCATTCTCACCACCGATTATGGCTCCGGCATGACCCATGCGTCTACCCTTAGGAGCTGTCTGCCCGGCAATGAACCCAATGACCGGTTTGGTCGCATTTTCCCTGACCCAATACGCCACATCAGTCTCCATCACACCTCCAATCTCCCCTATCAGTACCACTGCATCAGTTTCATGGTCATCCATCATCATCTTCAGGATATCAAGCGACGTGGAGCCTATGACAGGGTCTCCTCCTATACCGACGCAGGTCGACTGACCCAGGCCGAGTTTGGTCAGCTGATCGACTGCCTCATAGGTCAGTGTCCCGGAACGGGATATAACCCCTACCCTGCCCCTCTTGTGTATGAAACCCGGCATGATGCCAACCTTGGCCTCGCCCGGCGTGATGACACCCGGACAGTTAGGACCGATGAGAACAGTGTCATACTCCCTCAGAAGCTTCTTTACCCGAACCATATCGGCTACCGGAATACCCTCGGTAATAGTTACAACCAGCTTTATTCCGGCCTCCGCGGCCTCGATGATTGAATCGGAGGCAAATGCCGGTGGAACGAAAATGACCGAAGTGTCTGCACCGGTGGCCTTCACTGCCTCCCTGACAGTGTTGAAGACTGGCAGGTCAAGATGAGTCTGGCCTCCTTTGCCGGGGGTGACGCCTCCCACGACCGTCGTTCCGTATTCGATCATCTGACCGGCATGAAATGTGCCTTCGCTGCCAGTGAAGCCCTGTACGATCACCCTGGACCCGGAGTTCAGTAAAATGCTCATATCGTGTTGCTCTTTTAGTACCTTATATCTCAAATGTAAGGGAATTTTTGCTGCTTTTGTTAAATTTACAGAATATTATCGCGACTATGGATTTCATTGAACCGATACTCTACATAGGTATTTCCCAGTCTTTTTTTGCCGGGATGCTTATTGCCACCAGAAGACCATTCACCGCCGCCAACCGGATAATGACGGCATGGGTCTTTCTCTTCTGTATTGAGATGATCTCTGCGCTGATCAACAGCACTGTCCTCGCCATGTACTCCTTTCCGTTCATCTCCCTCACATACGGACCGCTACTTTTTCTCTACGTGCGCCATATGACCCTGCCCACCCTCAGATTTTCACCCTGGAATGCCCTTCACTTCGTACCCTTCGTTATCTTCTTCGCCATTTCTGTAATATTACGCAAGGAACCCATCTTTGATGACCTGAGTGGGTTCTTTGTAATTGACAGGTTCATCCCGCTCCGTATTTTCTACAGCGTCTGTTTCTTTCTATCGGTAACCGGGTACAGTGTTCTGTCGTTCATTGAGATCAGACGACACCAGGCGCGACTCCACGATGTTGTCTCCTACACCTCAGCAAAAATTACCCTGAACTGGCTCAAAATCCTTTCTATTACATTTTACACCTGTTATATCTTTGTCTTTATCCTTGGCGGGATCAACATCTTTGCCGGACTACTTCCGTTTGACCCCTATGTATTAACGTTTGCCTTAATTTCGATATTCTCATTTGCTTATAGCTTCTATGCCATCCGGCAGCCCGAAATGCTTGATTATCCTGCCTCCGGACAGGAAGAGGACGACGGCAACAGTAATGCCGGGGTTGAAAAATACGCAAGAAGCGGACTCCGGGATGAACAGGCCGATGAGTACCTGACAAAATTACTTCAGTACATGGATGAGGAGAAGCCTTTCCTTGACGGTGACATGACCATCAACGACCTCTCAAGGAGAACAGGCATCCCCAGGCATTATATCACAGAAGTACTTAATGAAAAGCACAACCGCAACTTCTTCACCTTCGTCAACGAGTACAGGGTACGGGAGGTCATCAGCCGGATAAGTGATCCGAAGTATCAGCATTATACTATTTTGGCAATTGCCTTCGACGCCGGATTTAACTCCAAATCAACATTCAATACCTTCTTTAAGTCCTATACAGGAAAGACCCCAAGTGCCTACAGGAACGAAATCATTAATCAGTCCGGCAAGGTGTGACCCTGCTGCTCCATGCCTTTCTCCCGGTTCTTCCCGGATTATCTCTGACAATTCTCCTATATGTGACCCGCGTTTCCTGTTCCGGACCTCCCGGGTGTGATCCGAGCGGCTCAAACCAGGCCGCATCACGTTATCCGTCCTAACCGTGCGGTCCGGACGACACCAGGGATTTTCATGACGACCTTTGCAGAAAAAGATCACCATCATGAGACGGCCGTTGCTAATTTTAATTTCTCTGCTTCTTCCTCTCCCCCTAGTATCGCAGGAAAAAACATTTACCCCCGGAGGGTTTGTCAGGGGTGCCGCATATTTCAGTACCGGAGATTATCCGCATGACGTGAATGCAGCCTTTGGAGATGCAGCCCTCACACTGACAGCAACAGACAACCTTAGCTTCAAGGGTTACGCAGACCTTAGAGTTCGCTCCGGCCAGCAGTTCGGAGAGAATGTAAACTCCCTGACACTCCGGGAGGCATGGGGAATGTACTATAACAGCTTTATGAGTGTCTCTGCGGGACAAAAGATCATCAAGTGGGGAAAAACCGACATCTTCACCCCCCTGTCGAGATTCAGCCCCGTTGATTATACCCTGCGATCACCGGATTTCGAGGATGCCGAACTGGGGAACCTCCTTGGGGAGATAACTTTCACCCCAGCCCCGTTCTTCAGACTCTCCGTTGTGGCAGCCCCGTTCTGGAATCCGTCCATCCTTGTTATCAAACCTATTGATCTTCCCCCGAATATGCAGGTGTCTCTGCCGGAGGGACTGAGAATTGGCAACGGGTATTATTCCTACGGTGTCAGAGGCGATTTTATTTTACGGGGATTAGATGCAGGAGTCCAGTATTATCATGGCCCTGACCTGATGCCAGGACTGATTATGGCAAATGCCGATTTTACCAATCCTGCACAGCCTGCCATTGCAGTTAACGGCATGCCGTATATTATCAACAGTACCGGCTTTGACTTTGAAACTGTGATATCACCTTTTGTACTGAGGGGCACTGCTGCCATCACCAGCCCGGTGGAAGAGAAGGAAGGCAATGAGGAGATCCCCTTCAGGCAGATTGAATGGGTGACAGGATTTGACTGGACCCCCGGGGCAATAAGGTTGACGGCCGAGTATTCAGGCAAAAAGGTCCTTGATTTTTACGAGGCTCCGTATGACCCTATCCTGGGCACTGAACCTGACATGCAGCAGTTGATGGAACTCTTCAGTACACCGGGTTTTGATCCAATTGAGTTTACCCGCCTTCAGATTGAAGCGTTTAACAGACTTTATAACAACCAGATACATGAGTACTACCACTCTGCCGGCTTAAGGTTTGAGGCCGATCTCTTTTATGGGAGGCTTATTCCTTCATTAACAACAGTTTACAACTTTACCTCGAAAGACCTGCTTGTACGCCCGGCAGTGAAATACAAACCCTCGGACGGTGTGACGCTGAGTGCGGGATATGAACATTATGCCGGTACCAAAGGAGGAATGTACGACATTATTGACGACTTCATGAAGGCAGCATACTTTGCTATCAGGATAGATTTTTAAGACTATGACAAACTTTATTATCAAATACAGATGGACGATAATCGCAGTGTCGGTTGCCCTGGCAACCGGACTGGGACTCCTGATACCCTCATCGGAGACCGATCCTGATATCAGGAATTATATTCCGCGTAACCTGCCCTCAAGGGTCACCAATGACTCCATCGAGACAGAGTTCGGCGTTCAGGACATGATCATTGTGCTTTTTACCGACAGCACCATTCTTAAGTCAGGCGACCTGAGGCAGGTAAAAGAGGTTGACAGGGCAATGTCAAGGATGGAAGGCATAGGTATGGTAAACTCCCTGTATACTGCAAGGAAGATCGAGGGCAGTGACGGGATGATGGTTGTTGATCCTCTTATTGACAGAATACCGGAAACTGCCGGGGAGATGGAGACGCTGAGGCAGGACATCCTGGCCAACCGGTTTGCCCGTGATATTGTGGTTTCATCAGACATGACCGCCGCGGCCATCACCGGAACCATAAACTCAAATGTATCGGAGTATGAGACCCTGAGTAATATTGATTCAGTCATTGCGGTACAGCAGGGTGACGCGCGGATACTCACGGGCGGATTGCCATATATAAGGCAATTCATTACCAGGGACGTGAACCATGATGCAATGATCCTTATCCCCATTGCACTCCTTATAATGCTGACTGTCCTTAAACTGTCGCTCGGTAATTGGAGAAGCGTCCTGATTCCTTTCACGGTGGTGATACTTTCAACAGTTATTACCCTGGGAATGATACCGTTGCTTGGATGGAAATTTTCCATTATAATGTGTCTTGCTCCCATCATATTGATATCGGTAGCAAATAATTATGGCATATACCTTGTTTCCAGATACCAGGAACTCAGCAGAACTGATCTGCCGGTGACTGGTAAAGAGATGATCAGGTCTATTACCGGCTCGCTGAACATGCCCATCCTGTTTAGCGGACTGACTACAATTGCAGGGCTGCTGGGCCTCCTGACCCATTCAATTATTCCGGCCAGGCAGGTAGGTATACTGGCTGCTGTCGGCGTTTCCCTTGCCCTGGCCATGAGCCTTTTGTTGATTCCTGCACTTATATATATGCAACATACCCCCGGCAGGAAGCCCCGCCCTCCACGGTCAGAGAAGAACGACCTTATCAGCCGGGCACTGGCGGGGATCTCATCAGTCGTCATCAGACGCCCCGGAAGAGTGCTCCTGGTGTCACTCGTCCTGACTCTCCTTTTAGGCACCGGTATGGTTTTCCTCAAAATTGACACAAACCAGGAGAACTTCTTTCCACATAAACATCCTGTCAGGAGGGCCTCTGAAATTATCAATTCCAAATTCGGTGGCTCACAGACCATCTCGGTGATGATCAGCGGCGACATCAAGGACCCCGTCCTGATGCAAAAGATAGATGATCTCACACAGCACCTGAAGGATTCAGAGGGTGTCGGCGGAGTCTTTTCAATCTCAGAGGTTGTGAGGGAGATGAGCAAAGCGTTGTATGAGCCTGCCGAGGAGGGATATGATATGATCCCCTCATCTTCTGCGGCAATTGCACAGATGTTTGAGTTGTATAACATGAGCGGTGACCCGGACGATTTTAAACAGCTGATGAACTTCGATAATACCAGGGCCCACCTACTGGTCCGTTTATCGAAGCCTGACAATAAGATCGTCAGAGGTCTCAGGGACGACATAAATAGCTTTACCGCAGATTTCCCGGCCACTGTGACAACGGGTGGCTATGCAATCATCATGATTGATTTTGCGCAGAAAATAATAAACGGCCAGGTCTCATCACTGGCTTTTGCCCTTATCATTGTCCTGATCCTTCTGTCTGTCATCTTCCGGTCGGTGAAGGGAGGGCTGACAGGATTAATCCCTCTTGCAGCTTCTATAATCATTCAATTTGGTGTCATGGGCATTACAGGAGTAGCCATTGATGCTGCTACTGCCCTGCTCTCTTCTATCATGATCGGCGTCGGTGTCGACTTTACCATCCAGTTCCTGTGGAGATACAAGAGTGAACTCAGAAAAGGGGTCACGCACCACGAAGCTGTAACCACCACCTACCGGACTACCGGACGGAGCATCGTCATTAACGGGCTGAGTGTTATGGCAGGTTTCTCAGCCACCCTTTTCTCCGGGTTCCTGTCAATAAGATTCTTCGGCTACCTGACACTGCTTGCAATTGGCTCATGCCTTATTTACGCCATAATAGTAATGCCGGCATTCATGCTCTGGTTTAAACCTACATTCATAGAGACAAATCTGAAACGAATAAATAAAAACAAGGAAAAAAATGAAAAAGATGTTATTCCTATTGCCAGCGATATTGGCGCTGTCACTGCAGGTCTCATTGGCGCAGCAGTCAGATCCCGTACAGCTGATGGACAAAAGTCGTGACCTGACGATGTCAGGTAACATTCAGTCAACGGTCACCCTCACAATAACCGAAAAGAACGGCTCACTAAGGACACGGAAGTTAAACATGATCACCAAATCCTACGACGACGGTACGATCAAGAGAATGGTAAAGTTCCTTGATCCGGCTGATGTGAGAGGCACGGCCATGCTTATTGTAGACAATAAGGATGCGCAGGACGATATGTGGATCTACCTTCCGGCGCTGAAAAAGACAAGACGGATTGTCAGCACAGAAAAAGGCAAAAGCTTCATGAGTTCTGAATTTTCAAACGCTGACATGTCAAGCGGAAGTAATGCCGATTTTAAAATCAGGCATCTGCCGGAGTCAGGAAAAAACGACGTATGGATTATCGAGAGTGTACCTGTCAGCGACGACAAGGCCGATGAGTACGGCTTTTCTAAGAAGATAACCTTTCTCGACAAGAGCAGCCTGAAAACAAAGAAGGTAGACTTCTATAATTTTGACGGTGAACTTTTCAAGACCATCGAAATATTAGCCACCCAGCCTCTGGAAGGAAAAGAGGGGTATGTCATGACTGACATGCTTGCCAGAAATTACTTCAATGGCAGAAGCTCAAGGGTCAAATTTGATAAGGTGAATACATCGGCATCAATACCGGAGAATACCTTCATTGCTGATAACCTCTCGAGGTAGAATTCAATTACCTTTGTCCCTGTAAAATTATGGCACAGAAGGGGACAATCATATGCGCGCCGGCCACCTCCGGAGGGGGTGCGATAGCTATTATAAGGCTTTCCGGGCCGGGAACCATTGAAACATTGGCCGGGATATTCAAACCATTTGATGATCAGATAGATATTGTCAACGCGAAGGGATACAGTCTGATTTACGGGATCATGTCTTCGCAAGGCGAATTTATTGATGAGGTCCTTGTCTCGCTCTTCCGGGCTCCTCATTCCTACACCGGTGAGGAAATGGCAGAGATCAGTTGCCATGCCTCTTCTTTTATTCAGCAGCGGATCATTGAAATTTTAATTGAGAAGGGAGTTGAAACAGCAACTCCCGGGGAGTTCACCATGAGGGCTTTCATGAATGGTAAGATGGATCTTTCTCAGGCTGAAGCGGTGGCTGATATCATAGCTTCCGATTCAGAGGCGGCGCACCGTCTGGCTTCCACCCAGCTTCGCGGCGGGTTCTCGAATGAGATTGAGAAACTGAGGATGGAACTCCTCTCCTTCGCCTCGCTGATTGAGCTGGAGCTCGATTTCAGTGAGGAAGATGTGCAGTTCGCCGACCGTTTTGCCATGACGGAGACGGTCATTAAGATTAAAAGCCTGGTCGACAGGCTGGCAGCTTCATTCAGACTGGGCAATGCCATTAAGAAAGGTATACCGGTAGTTATCACCGGAAGGCCCAATGTGGGCAAATCTTCCCTGCTCAACGTACTGCTTCAGGAAGAGAGGGCCATCGTCTCTGACATACCCGGTACAACACGTGACACCATAGAGGAGGTGCTGCATATGAACGGGCTCCTATTCAGGTTTATTGACACTGCGGGATTGAGGCATTCGGATGATGAGATTGAGGTCCTGGGTGTGGAGCGGACCAGGCTGAAGCTGGAGGCGGCCGGGATAGTGCTGGCTGTGGCCGAGGCAACTGATGTCGCTGAAAGTGTTGAGGCCTTTGCTCGTTCGGTGGCAGAGCTGACAGGCGACAGCGGTGCGAAGATAATTCTTGTTATAAATAAGTCTGACCTGGCCAGTCCCGGACAGATTACAGGGCTGAAGGGAGAACTGCCGCGACTGTGTGACTCGCCTGCGGTCTTCGTCTCTGCGGCAAACTCATCCGGAATAGATGAACTTAAAAGGATGCTGATAGCTTCTGTTGAGACCGGCCGGCTTGATGCACCACAGTATATTGTCACCAATGCCAGGCATTACGAGGCATTGAAGAAGGTTACAGAGAGCTTGCAGAGGGTCCTTGACGGCTTCCGTGATGGCATCCCCACCGTGTTGGTTGCCACTGACGTGCGCCAGGCTATTTATTACCTTGGGCTAATAACGGGAAAGATCACACCCGAGGATATCCTCGGGCAGATCTTCTCAAAATTCTGTATCGGAAAATAGGCTGCTAAAGGTTCCTGATAGCTCTTTCAGCGTCATGGCCAAAGAGGTAAAACAGTCCAAACTGGACGCCCCTGTTGGTCGTTTTTACACTGCTTTTATTTATATCGTTTAATCCGTGATTGTATCTCAGGTCAATACCAAACCCGGTTGCCGGAACTACATAGCTTGCTCCGACACTAAGTGCAATATCAATAGGGTTCCAATCATCATTATTGTCTGAACTGACAAGCAATCCCAACTGTGGACCGGCCTGAAGCCTGAAACCGTTGTCAAACATATACTGTATCAGGACAGGGACATTCAGATAATCCAGGTTCAGGTTTTTTGCACCCTGTGCGGAATAAACCAGTTCAGGCTGAACTGCCCATTGGTTGTTGCGATGGATATGGCCAAGAATACCAAAGTGATACCCGGTTCTCTGATCATAACTGGTACTGTTGTCGTTCTGAACATTAAAGAAATTTATTCCGCCCTTAACCCCAAAAACGACATGTCCGGCAGGCGAAGAACTGTGTTGTGCACTGGCAACGCCCGTAATCAGGAACGCTGCAAGGAATACTGGTAAAAGTCTCATTTTCTGTTTCATCTCTTTCTGATTGGTTTTCATTTTGTCCCTGCTGTCTCAGGGAGTATACAATTGCTGCAAAGGTGCAGGAATTCAGATGAAGAAGTGTTACAGATTTGTGTTAGCATGTTACATAGTTCCCATATATCTGGGATTTTAGTTGTTGAGGATTATCAGGCGCGCTTTATAATATTGTTCCCTTCGCCGGCTTTTTGAAGACTGCCTTAATACTGATTACCGGAGGCATGGTATCACCCAGCAGGAACCCCCAGGGTTTCAATGGTTCTACATGATCACAGATGAGTTTTACAACGGCAAGAAGAGGTATTGCAAGGAACATCCCGGCAATCCCCCATATGACAGCCCCAAAAATTATTGCCAGGAGTGAGAACAGTGCATTGAGCTTTACTTTTGAAGCAACTACCTTGGGAACGATGTAATTGTTGTCTACCAATTGGATCAGAGAGTAGATAATCAGGACATAAACGGGGTACCATGCAGAATCTTTGGTTATAAGTGCCACAATCATCGGCAATGCCACGGCCACTATTCCTCCTATGTAACGTATAAGGTTCAGTAATGCGCCAAGGATGCCGAGCAGCAAAGCATATTCGATGCCGAGTATTAAGAGGGCGGTAGTATTCAGAACGGCCATAATCCCGGTCTCAATGATCAGACCAATGAGATATTGCTGAATGAGTTTCTTGGTCTCGCTCACCAGTTGGCTCACTTTGCTTTGCTGGCCCGAACTGAAAAGCCTGTGGATAAACTCTATCAGGATCGGGTGGTAAAAAAGGAGCATAAAAACGTAAACCGGGATCAGGAAGAGCACCACCACCAGGTTGCCGATGGAGATAAGCGTGTTCCCGATGGCGGCGGTGCCGGTATCAACCAGTTCACTGCGCGTTTTTGCAACCCAGTCAGCCAGCTTCCGGGCGTTCACGTCGAAACGATCTGATATCCATATTATAGACTGGTTTATAGTCTCTGTGAACTTGTCTGCCAGAAATGGCAATGAATCGCTCAGACGGTTTGCCTGTGAAAGAAATAGCGCACCAAATGCTGCTATGACCAGAAAAGTGATTGTAAGGGTAATAATGATAGCTATAACCCTGTTTATTTTCCTGTCTACAAAAAAGTTAACTACCGGATGGAGTACTATGGCCAATATGACCGCGAAAACTACCGGTATGAAAATGCTCTTCCCGACATAGAGCATAGCAATAAGGATTGCAATGCCGGTTAATAGAATGCTTGCTTTCTGATAAACCGGCAGTTTAAACCCTTCATTTGTCACGACTTCCGGATTTCAGGCTTTTGGGCCGGAAAATACGCAGAAGGGCAATCTCTCCCATTGACCTTAATGAGCCGGTGTGTTTTGCAACAAAGCTTGTGACTCCTGACTGCAATACGGGGTTTATAACCCTTCTGAGCCCCGGACCTGCCAGGCCTTTGAAAACAACGTTTGAAACCAAACCGGCGGCCAGTCCCAGTGTTGTACCCAGAATGTTATCGACCAAATGTGGCGATGATGTAATATCATGCAGGGCACCACGGATCAGGTTGACAGGCTTGAAGGATTCATAGGTGGCATTGAATTGCGCTTTCAACTGCTTCCCATTGGCAGCATGCTCAGTTTCAAGCAATTGTATTGCTATTCTAAGGTCGGCAGTTGAAGTTATTGTTTGCATCTGAATTTAATTAAGAACCCGCTCTATGATGTAATCGCCGACCTTTCTCTTAAGCCATTTACGCATGAATAGATGCAATATCAGGGCGATGATACCATAGAAAGCCGCTACCGCAAAAAACCCGAGAAAGAGGTTGTCAAGAAGTCCGCCCACCCACAGGGCAACACCCAGATTAAGGAACAGCATGAAAACACTAACTGCTACAATGACAATGAGACTGGGTACACTTGCTGAAACAATATCTGAGGTTTTGTCAATAGCTTTAAGCTTGGCCAGCTCCAATTCTTCCTTACCGTATTCTGCAGCTTTTTCCAGCAGTTCCTCGATGATCCCGATGTTATCTTCCATGGTTGCGGTCATAAATTCCAGGTTATGATCCTGAATTGGATAAAGACATCAAACCGCAGAGGTTTTTGCCTTTTTACCAGGTTCTTCCCTGGTACTTCCCGAATCAGTCCTATCGTTCACCTTCTGACTTACATCGTCATATTTTTGAGATATGTCGTCAAGAAAATCATTGAATTTCTCCTTAATCGATTCCTTAAGCTCCTCACCTTTTCCGGTAAGTTCCTTGCGTGTTTCCGATCCTTTTGCCGGGGCAAACAGAATCCCTAATACTGCGCCGGCAGCTGCTCCGACCACTAATGCCAATACTACTTTTCCTGAGCTCATGATTTTTAGTTTTTAATAAGTCCGCCCCGGATAATCCCGCCCAAAACGCCCTAACCTAAACTGTCTGTATTTCGATAATACAATATAAGGGACCTCTCCGAAGCGGACTCTATGATTATAAATGATGGCAAAGATTACCCATGTAAAATTATAACAACCGGCAATTAAAATTGTTACATGGTTATTGCAATTAATTACATAATTCCCACATCCCGGAGATTCCATATTCCGGATAGCGGATACATGATCCTGATACCTGTTTCTCTATTCTTGATACAGTGTCAGTCAGGGCGTGACCTCCGCCGGGGCTCCGGAGTATTATCTCCAACCAGTGAAGGCCATTGGATAATAATATCGCTTCGTCTTGATCATCATGTCATATTTGAAAAAAATCTTAGATTTGGATTATTGAGGCCTATGAAACTAAGTAAAACACTGAAACATGAAAAACAGTAACTCAATCAAGCGAAGAAGATTTCTGAAGTTGTCGTCAACCGCAATTCTTGCCGGCATTACCGGCAAACTTGCCGACGGACGGAGTAACGCGATACTGCCGGTCATTGAAGAAGTCTTTCAGAAAGTGGGTACATTCCCCCGCCGGAAACTGGGATACAGTGACAGGGAGGTATCAATCATGATTGGTGCAGGAGACATGTCACCCGAGCTCGTGGAGGCAGGCGTCAGGTGCGGCATGAACTACTGGCATAAAGCTAACCGCTGGAGCAGCGGGGCTCCGGACATTATCCTGAAGAACAGGGATGAGCATTACTGTCAGGTGACTGTTGACAGGGTCGGTGGCGATCACTTCCAGGGGCATTTCAATGAGGATGAGCACTACAGGTTTGTCAGGGAGGCTGTAACGAAAACCGGACTGGGTTACTTTGATGACATGCAGCTGCATTACGGCTATCATAACAGTGATGAGCTGAAAAATGACAGAAGCTTTATCCGTGCCTTTGAACGTCTGAAAAAGGAAGGACTGGTGAAACACCTCTGCCTGTCTCAGCATAGTTATGAGGGCAGCCCAAGGGTTAAGGGAGGACAGGGTACTGTCGGGATACTCACTGCCGTGATCGAAGATGGCCTGTATGAGCATGCCCAGTTCATGTATTCATATGGAGAAGGAGATGAGATGAATGATTTCCTGGAGCTTGCCCGGAAGAACAACTTTGGTACTATTGCCATGAAAACGGCACGGGGAATAGGTCGCATGACGCAGGATCAGACGTTCATGGAACAACTGCCTGAAGGAACCTCACCTCATAATGCACTTGTGCGCTGGCTCACAACACGTACGAAGCTTGATGCCGCAATCATCCGTGTGAGGAACATTGATGAGTTTACTGAAACATATTCAGGTGCCGGCAAGGAGCTGAGAGCTCAGGACAAGCAGGTTCTGGACATGATGATCGCCAGGGCAGACATGACGGCATGCCGTCTGTGCGGTAAATGCCAGTCGTATTGCCCTCAGCATATTCCGATAACCGATATTCTGCGCTTTGAGCGATATGCCATGGATGATCACGACTGGTTAATGGCAAGTTCACTTTATGCCGGGCTTCCGACAAAAGGAGATACTTGCACCAGTTGCGGAACATGCATTGAGAATTGTCCTCTCCATCTGCGTATCCCGGATAAACTCGCCAAAGCGCATATAATGATGAGTTGAGCCTTTAAAACTTCTCCTGCCGGTTCAGTACATGATGCGCTTGTCAGATATCGCACCTGTTTCTAGTTTGCAGGTGCAGTCACTATCAGCAGAAACGGTAGTCAGTCTCCTGATTTCAGGATATCGCAGCCCCTATCAGGCTCATGTCATCAAAGAAGCCGGGATATGATTTTGCCACCGCTTCGGCGTTCCTGATGGTGACCCCACCCGAGGCGCCGGCAGCCATCACGGCAGCCATCATGGCTATACGATGATCATTATGTGACGAGACAACGCCACCACTGACCGTCCCGCCCTCAATGAGCATCTCATCACCTTCAATGCCTGATCTTATCGCGAGAGCATCAAGCACACCTGTGATAGTGCCTGCCCTGTCACTCTCCTTATGCACGAGGCGGCTTACACCTCTGATCCTGCTTGTGCCCCTGCACCCGGCTGCCAGTGCTGCCAGGGGCGGAAACAGATCAGGGGAATCAGTGGCATCAAAGTCAAATGCCCTGAGATCAGACCTCTCAGCCTTCACCCCTTCATCGGTTTCTGTTAATAGACAACCGGCATCATGCAGCGCCCGCATTATTGCCCTGTCCGACTGCAGGCTTGCAACATTGAGGTTACCTACGGTGACGTCACCTGTCAGTGCCCCGGCAACAAGCAGGAACGCTGCCCCGCTCCAGTCGCCCTCAACCCTGTATTCACGCGGATGGTACTCCTGGTTCCCGGGTATGACGAAACGGCTGAAGCCGGTGTTATCAACTCTGATGCCAAAATCCTCCAGTAACTTAAGGGTCAGGCTTATATATGGCCTGCTCCTCAGATAAGCCACCTCAATCAGACTCTCCTCCGCTGCCAGCGGCAGCGCCATAAGCAGTCCCGTAAGCAGTTGCGAGCCTGTTGAGCCGTCAATGGCCACCATGCCTCCTCTCAGTCTGCCCGTTAGCGTCACCGACAAAAAACCGCCACTGGTCTCTGCCTGTACTCCCAGCTGGCTCAAGGCCTCAACTATCATGTTCACGGGCCTCCGGAGCAGAGAGCCCTCACCGGTGAGAGTCACATGATCCGAGAGCAGGGCAGAGATAGGGGCAAACATTCTCAACGCCAGGCCTGATTCTCCGCAGTGGAGGGTTACGGGGGCGACAGGTCTCAGACCTGTCTGTACGGTAATTGAACCGTGCTCCCTTGTGATCCGGGCGCCAAGGGCACCGGCCATGTTTATGGCTGCCAGGGAGTCATTGCAGAATGAAGGATTGCGGATCACTGTTGTGCCTTTAGCCAGCAGTCCTGCAGCTATAGCTCTTTGAGTGAGACTTTTGCTTGCCGGCGCCTCAATCTTTCCTTTAAGATATGACGGATGAACGGTGATCTCCATTGAACGGTTTATAATTCAGAAATGTGAACTGTATACAAGTATACTAAATTAATCTTCTTTCATCACTTTCATCTGGTGAGTGATAGATTCCTGGTGTATCGCCTCCAGGAAGGTCTGGATGAACTCCGGTGTCAGCCCCTTTCTTACCCCTTTGTCCACAGCGTTGTTCTTCACCTCCTTCCACCTGGTGCTTTGTAGTATGGTGATGTTGTGTTCCTTCTTGTATCTCCCAATTGTCTCAGCCACCTGCATGCGGCTCTCGAGGATATCAAGGAGCAGGTTGTCATATACATCTATCTGGCTGCGCAGGTCCTCAATCGTCTCAAGGAACTCGGGGTCATCCGTCGTCGGTGACCTGAGCACCAGGCTGTCAATTATCCCAGTCAGCTCTGCCGGTGTGACCTGCTGCTTCCTGTCGCTCAGCGCGCTTTCCGGATCGATGTGTGACTCTATCATCAGGCCGTCGTAGTTCAGGTCCATCGCTTTCTGTGAAAGGTCGCCGATGAACGACCTGTCGCCACCCATGTGACTCGGATCACATATCATCGGCAGGAGAGGTATACGCTGGCGCAGTTCAACTGGTATCTGCCATCGCGGCTGGTTGCGGAAGGCACTCTTCTCCCACGATGAGAATCCGCGATGGATGGCAGCAAGATGAGTGATACCCGCCTTGCTTATTCTTTCAATGGCGCCGATCCAGAGTTCAAGATCAGGATTAATGGGATTCTTGACGAACACCATAACGTCTGCGCCTTTAAGTGCTGTTGCTATTTCCTGCATGGCAAACGGGTTGACACTTGTGCGTGCTCCTATCCAGACGGCATCAACACCATGCTTTAATGCTTCATAGACATGCTTCTCCGTAGCCACCTCAACGGAGACGGGAAGACCGTATACCTCTCTCACCGTCCGCAGCCATTTCAGCCCTACGGTGCCCACTCCTTCAAATTGGTCAGGACGGGTTCTCGGCTTCCAGATGCCGGCACGGAAGAGATCAATTTTGCCCGTGGCTGCCAGCCCGGCGGCGGTGAGCATCACCTGCTCCTCACTTTCGGCACTGCAGGGCCCGGCTATCATCAGGGGCCGTTGCTTATATATGGACCACTCCTCTATCGGAGTGATATCAAGTTTCTTATTCGTTGGTGTAATGGTCTCTCTTTTCATGATATAGTCAGAGGTTCATTTAAGTATATGGCCTATCTCGTTGGCTGATCTCATCAGGTCTCTCAGTGAGTCGTGGTCGCCATTCTTTATATATCGCTTGAAGAGGCGCATCTTTTCGATATAAGTGTCAATAACCTCGAGTATGGGACCGGAGTTCCCAATGAAGATCGGGGCCCAGGTCTCTCCGCTGCTCTTCGAAAGGCGAACCGTACTCTCAAACCCTCCCGCGGCAAGAGACATGATGTTCTCGGTGTTCTTCTCTTTTTCAAGGACGCACAGCGCCAGAGCGAAGGAAGTTATATGTGATATGTGCGACACGTACGCCACGTGCACATCGTGGTCTGATGACTTCATATACCGGATATGCATGTTAAACGACTGGAACAGGGCTGTTATCAGCTCCAGGGCATCCTCGTCGCTACGCCTGGGATCGCATATGATGGCCACCTTGTCATGGAAGAGCCTGTCAACAGCTGCCGCCGGCCCGGAGTGCTCCGTGCCTGCCATAGGATGAGCTGACACATATCTGCCCCGGGCAGGATGGGTTGCGGCTGCCGCAGAGATATCAGCCTTGGTTGACCCCATGTCAGTAACCACTTTTGTTGTGCCCTGAATCAGGTCGAGAACGCGGGGCAGAAGCTGGCAGTTGACATCAACAGGAGCGCAGAGGATGATGATCTCCGATTGCTCAACAGCCTCCTCCAGCGGAAGGAACTCGTCGGCCAGACCCCGGTACATTGCTATGGTACAATGATGCGGATTGCTCTCCACACCCGTGATCCTGCCGGAGAAGCCGTTAAGCCTCAGGCTTCGGGCCAGGGAGCCTCCTATGAGACCCAGGCCCACTATACATATATTTGCAGACATTTGATTTAAGGTGTTTGACCGGTTGTTGCCTTTTTGTGTGAATTAATTCTTTCCAGTGCAGCAGTGAGGAGTTCCTCAGTTGCGCAAAGCGATATCCTGATGTGTCTCATACCGTTGTCTCCGAAGACTGACCCGGGTGTGATAAAGATATGATTCTCATGCAACAGTTTCTCTGTCATCTCAACGGCATCAGTGAACTGCGGCGGGATTTTCCCCCAGAGGAAGAGCCCGGCCTGCCCCGGATCAAAGGTACATGAAAGGGCATTCATTATCTCCGCGGCTCTGTTTCGGCGCCGGCTGTAGATCTCATTGAGCTGTGCATACCAGTCGTCCGGTGCCGCAAGAGCCTTAACGGCAGCGGCCTGTAACGGCTGGAACATGCCTGAGTCCATGTTGCTCTTAATCTTCAGGATGTCATTTATAAAGGAACTGCTACCGGCAACCATGCCAATCCTCCAACCAGCCATGTTATGCGATTTGCTGAGCGAGTTCAGCTCAAGGGCGACATCACGGGATCCGGGAACGGAGAAGATGCTCAGGTGATCATTGTTCAGTATAAAACTGTAGGGATTGTCATGGCATAACAGTATGTTGTGCCTGCGGGCAAAGGAGACAAGCCGCTCAAAGATCGCCGGGGTGGCCCTGGCGCCGGTGGGCATATGTGGATAGTTGATCCACATCATCTTTACCCTCCTCACTCCCGAGGCCTCAATAGCCTCAATATCAGGCATCCAACCGTTTTCCTCCTTAAGGTCATAGCTCCTGGGAAGGCCTCCGGCCAGCTTCGCAGCAGCGCCATAAGCCGGATAACCGGGGTCAGGTACCAGCACCTCATCACCCTGATCGAGAAATGCCATGCTGATGTGCATTATCCCCTCCTTGGAACCAATCAGTGGCAGTATCTCCGTATCCGGCTCGAGCGTTACCCTGAAATAATTCATGTACCATGATGAAAATGCAATCCTGAGCTGAGATATGCCCCTGTAACTCTGGTAGCCGTGATTGCTGCTGTCAGATGCGTTCTTCGCGAGCGCCTCAATTACATCGGGGGCAGGTGGCATGTCCGGACTGCCTATACCCAGGCTTATGACGTTAATGCCCTGTTGTCTCATGTGGGCTATCTCGGCCAGCTTGGTCGAGAAGTAGTACTCATTCACAAGTCCGGTGCGTGAGGCTGCTTTTATAATTGGTTTCTCCATAATTGAACGGTTTGGGTTCTCTTCAGTTTTGTCCGGCAGCATGGGGCATTACCCCCTGCCTGAATTCACCAACTATCTCCAGCCCCTCCGTCAGCGGCCGTATAGCATCGAGAGCCATGTGGTAGCGCTGAAAGTCGCTAAATAACAAATCGATATGAAACAGGTATTCCCAGGGCTTGCCAACAATAGGCAGAGACTGGATTTTTGTCAGGCTGACCTGGTAGAAGGCAAGGACAGACAGCACCTGCGACAATGAGCCTACCTTATGGGGCAGTGAGAAGCATACCATCGCCTTGTCAGCGTTGTTTTCCATACTTATGGCGGGAGCCCCGTTACTCCTGCCTGAGATGATCAGGAACCGCGTGAAGTTCTGCCTGTCAGCCTCGATCTCCTTTTTAATGATCGCCAGGTTGTACATTGCTGCCGCGCTGCTGCTGGCTATAGCGCCTATGCCATGCTGCTTTTTCTCGCTGATAAGCATGGCACTGAGGGCGGTGTCAATGGTCTCAACAACCTTCACCCCCTCCTTCCTCATCATATCAAGGAAGACATTGCACTGTTGTATGGCCATGGGGTGAGAGTGTATTTCGGTTATATCAGACAGATGCTGTCCGGGAAGAGCTATCAGGTTCTGCTTAATGCGAAGGTAGATCTCCCCGGTCACGATGAGCTGCGACTTGCGAAGTAACTCGTAGTTGGGAAGGATGCTTCCCGCCACAGAGTTCTCAAATGCCACGATGCCGTAACCGGCCTTCCCTCCTCTTACAATGCGGAACAGATCATCAAAGGTATCGCATGGTACTGTTGTTATCTCTTCCCCCGCGAAAAATTCAACTGCCGCTATATCATGAAATGACCCACGCACGCCCTGGATCGCCACACTGATCTTTTCCTCTTCTGTTTTCATCCGTATTCCTATAAAAAAAGTCCCGCACTTGCGGGACTGCCTTCATCATATTTCTTAATCCTTTCACAGATATACAACTATTCAGTCCCTTTTTCCGGATAGTAATAGAAAAAGTAAAAAGAAAAGCCGTATGCTGTGTATGTTCTCTTCATTTCGGACGCTAAAGTACACAAAAATCAGAAAAAAAGAAAAAACGCAAAAAAAATTTATGATTCATACTTTATTCAGCTTAAGGTGTATCTTTATTTTTCTAATATGTCATCCGAGATTGAAAGAAAGTTTCTTGTCTGTGGAGAGTTCAGGAATGAAGCCACAGAATCATCTGAGATAGTGCAGGGGTACCTCTCATCTTCGCCGGGCAGCACCGTCAGGGTGCGTATTCGTGGTGAGAAGGGGTACATCACGGTCAAGGGGAGATCGGATAAGTCAGGTATTGAGAGGTATGAGTGGGAGAAGGAGATCTCTGTTGATGATGCCAGGGAACTGCTGAAGCTCTGCGAGCCCTTTGCCGTGGAGAAGACCCGTTACCTCGTGCCTTACAGAGGACATACCGTCGAGGTTGATGTGTTTCATGGGGCGAACAACGGCCTTGTTATGGCAGAGATCGAGCTCGGGTCCGCTGATGAGGCGTTTGAGAAGCCTCCATGGCTGGGCGAGGAAGTCTCAGGTGATCCGCGATACTATAACTCAGCTCTCTCGGTCAAACCCTTCAGCCGCTGGTGATGGTGAGAAAAAGCAAGGCTGAGATAACGCGTATCGTCATTGCAATCCTGCTGGTGATGTCAGCCATAACCATTGCATCGATGACCGTGGGACGGGACATATATTACGGATCACGCGACGAGGGGTTGTTATCGTTTGCAATTGTGAATGCCTGCGGTTATCTCTTCTTCCTTTTCATGCCAGTGGAGGTGGCATTCATATTTTATCTCCAGGGCGATATCAGCGTTTCGGCGCTGAATGCCGTGGCGATAAGCACGGCGCTCTTCTCACAGTCAATTGATTATTCCCTTGGCCTGAGTATGAGCAACAGGTTCATAGATAATTTCATTGGCCGGAAGCGTTATGAGAAGGCTGAAGCAAAAATAGAAAAGTATGGCAACCTGACGATCCTTGTTTTCAATGCCCTGCCCCTCTCCTCTCCCGTCATCTCCCTTGCCGCTGGCATGCTGCGACACCGTATTCGTGACACGGTAATCTGTACCGTTCTGGGATTGATGGTCAAGTACCTCGCACTGACACTCATTTTTTAGCCAGGATAGTGTGGCCAATACTGCTGGCAATTTACTTTACTGGTTAATAGCCCGGGGTCAGCATGTCGGTTTCAGACCTTTAACGAGCCGCGGAAACCCCTGGCCGCATAGTACGAGGAGGCTCCGTTGTGATAGACGAAGACTTGGCCGTAGCGGCGGTCAGCAAAGAGGGCACCGCCCAGTTTCCTGATACCGGAAGGTGTCTTTATCCAGCTTGACGTTTTCGTATCAAAATCGCCAAGCTTCTGCAGCTCACGGTATTGTTTCTCCGTTAACAGCTCAATGCCCATGGCCGATGACATACCGGATGCACTGTCCGGAGGTTTGAATGTTTTCCTGGCCTCAAGTGCTTCGGCGTCGTAACAGACATTTCTGCGACCGGCAGGACTTTCATGGGAACAATCAACGAAAATGTACTCGCTGCTCATTTCATCATGCCCAATGACATCAGGTTCTCCGCCGGTCCTTTCCATCTCATTGAGTGACCATAATTTCCCGGGACTGGCCTCCAGCCTTGACTGTACATCAAACCATGCCAGACCTTTATGTCGACTCGAATTCTTCTCAAAACGGGTTTTCAATGTTCTGAGTATTTCTTCACGTTGTCCTGGTGAAAGCTCCTTTACTGTTATTGAGTGCGCCATAGTGCTGTTACTAAGGGAATGAAAGGTTGATTTTTACTCGAAGCCTGCCCGGGACCGGGCAAGCCCCGGCCGGAGGAATCTGATTAATCAACCTTGTATAATTTTTTCATATCGGAAACTGATGCCGAAATTATTTCTCCCAGAACATCAAGGTTGATATCTTCAAGTTTGTTAACATAAATACATGAACCTGAACTTATTTTGAATTTACCTAGCTTATCCAGTAAGTCTTTGTAGTTGTTAACTCCAGGCATGATATATACAGCAATGTATTGCTTTCGTGGAGAGAATCCCGTTAATGGCCAATCGCCCTCCTGGCTGCTGCGCTCGGACTTGTAATGATACGATCCATAACCGATCATATTGTTGTTCCACAGCAATGCTTTTTCCTGTACCATTCTGTCAAACAGTTTCTTAAGTTCAATACTGTCGGCCCGTTTCTTTTCCGGCTCTACGGTCGATAGAAATTTGTCGATATCCAGATCACCGGGTTTGGTCTTAATCTCGCTCATAATATGTCCTCTACTTCCAGAACTGTAAAAGCAATCCGAATGTTATGAAGAGGATCAACTGATACCCTCCCTGTATAAGGAAGCGTGACCATTTCAGCTTCCCGATCTCATTGGTCCACATCACAGCACCTGCGAGAGTCGGAATTACGAAGGCCGCCCAGATCCATAGTGATCTCTCAAGCCCCCCTGCGCGCTCCGTGTCGGCTACGAGGTGTGCCAGTACCAATACCTGGAAGAGTGTCATAATAAACTGAACAAAATACAACGGCCCAGCCGATTTCTGCATTTGCTTCTTAGCTACCGGGTCTGACATGTCAGCGCCGATTATCTCAGCCCATTTCTTCCCGAAGATCGGACCGTACCAGATTGCCCCGATTACCATGGAGAGGACGGCACCTGTAGCAACGGCCCAGTAATTGACAGTAACTGTTTCCATATGGATGAATTAATAGGTTAGACAATAATAAACAACCCTATCCGGGTTATGGTTCATATTCAATTAAGATGCAACCAGGAAATAAACCTGCCCGTTATTCATTTCCTCCTTCTTAGGTTAACAATGTGATACCGGTTAAATCTGCCTTACCGTTTTTCAGGAATTCATAAGTCATCCGATCGGCCTGACAGTCAATGAACCGGATACGTTTCAGACTCTTGTTTTTAAAGAAAGTGTTAATAAGTGTTGAGTTCCTGAATGCCACCCTGGTAAATGCGCAGTTTTCAAACGAGCAATCCTCCACTGTTCCCATGATAACTATATCGGCAATATACATAGCATTAAAAGAGGTGCGATTCCACACAGCATTTGCAATTGTATTTTTCTCCAGGTCGCCAGATTTAGTGACCACTCCGGTAAAGCCACCGGATTTAAACTTCACGTCTGTAAAATCAGCGCCGGTGAAATCGCAGCCAGAGATATAGCTATCTGAAAATTGGGTTTCCTTCAGTGAACAGTCCTTAAACATGTTGCTGACCAGGTTGGACCCCTGAATGTGGCTGTTGCCGAAGTCGGAACCTGAGAAGTCGCAGCTATCAACATTATTACCTTTCAGAAGAAGTCCGGTCAGATCGGAACCTATAAACTTGCAGCGCAGCATGTTGGAGGAACTGAATTTTGCATGCAGATTTTTCAATCCGGAAAAGTCAGCATCCACCCAATTACCGCGTGACATATCCCAGCCAAGCTTTTTCTTCTGCTTTCCGGATGTCAACTGCATCTCATTAGACGAATTCAATTCATCCGGTTGCTTATCCAAAGGCTCAGCGGCTGCCGTTTCAGTAGCCACCGGCTGGAAGCTTTCTGAAAAATAGTTAAGGTCAACACCCAGGATTTCCGCAAGACGGTTAAATGTTATTATGTCCGGCATTGATTCCCCCCGCTCCCACTTCCCGACTGCCTGCGGACTGATGAATAGTTTCTCAGCAAGCCGGGCCTGTGAAATATTGACCCTCTTTCGTGCTTTGGCAATTTTATTCCCAATAATCATTGTACTTAACATAGCTCCATATTTTAGTTTGTTGATATGGCAAAGATACCCGGATCAATCTTCGGAATCGTTACAAATACCTAAACAAATAGTTGTTAATACGCTATTTATTGTTGCTATTCAACAACCGACTGTTGTGTGGATCAATGTATAGGGCCAATTGCATTTTTTTCACAATGTCGCGGTAATTGCACTTGTGACTTAAGGAATCTCAGGAAGAAGAAACATGGATGTGCATGTTAATTGAGCATAAAATCATTAATTATAATTAACGTGTGAATCATATAACTTAATTACACTATTATGTAATGACTATCAGCATCAGAAAAGTCTCCTTTGTGTTATAATTGGTTATAATCATATTTCTCATATTATGTCTAATGAGAATAAAGGATGTTGTCGGATCTGACACCAGAATAAAGGTGGTTCCTGGAGAAAATGAAATCAAAAAGAAGCTTAGAATATCTATACTTATCGTATTTTTTTCGATTCTATGTGGACTACCCTTACAGGTAAGGTCCCAGGCATCGGCAAGCTGGAACTACGGCACAAAAACAGGTACAATAGGGACTACATACAGTTGGATTGACTGTTCATCGGGAACCACAATTGTTACAGGTGACGATACTCAGGTTTCCATCAATTGGCCATTTAATTTTACCTTCTATGATAATAACTATACTGCTGCAAACAGCTTAAGTGTAGCCTCAAACGGTTTTATCCGTCTTGACGGCATTGCAGCCGGAAATAATTACTCCGCCGCAAGTGCCTATGATCTGACAGCAACCGCTACCGGATTTGGACAAATAGTTGCCACCTCAATGTACGACTGTAACCTCGGTAGAATTGCTGATTCCTGGTGCAGATATCTGGTGACCGGAACCGCACCTAACCGCATATTTACAATCGAGAGTCATAATATTGAGATTGACTACAATGACGGACTTTATGCTGACATACAAGTCAGTTTCTATGAAACCACAAACGAAATAGTACTTAAACTCGGGAATGATAATATTTCTGTTTCGGGAGTGGATATGGGTATTCACAGCGGGGTAAACGGCTTTTTTAACAAATGGCAGGAGGTGAAAAGCGGGACGAACAACACCTGGATAAGATATATGCTCCCTGTCGAATTAACTTCTACCAACGGAATATTACATTCATACTATCCAAACCTCAAAACTGCTTTTGATAAAATCAACGATGGCACTCATCGTGGTAATGTTACTATTCAGATTCATGGAAGCACCACCGAAACCACTTCTGCGGCCCTAAATGCCAGTGGAAGCGGAAGCGCTGACTATGTATCGGTAAATATTTATCCTACCAACACAGGCCTTTCTATCAGTGGTAATTTATCGGCACCTCTGATAAACCTAAACGGAGCCGATAACGTAACCATTGATGGCAGGGTTGATGCAACAGGTACAACACCTGACCTGATCATTACGAATAACAGTACAGCATCCACGGCCGGGACATCAACTATCAGGCTGATCAACACTGCTACGAACAATTCTGTGAAATATTGCACAATTAAGGGTTCGGAAACGGTCGCCACAAGTGGTGTTATTTTTTTTTCAACAAGTAACGCTACTGCGGGAAATAATAATAATTCAATTGATAACAATAATATAACCAGTGCTGCTGATGCCAGCCGTCCGGTAAATGCCATCTTTTCTTCCGGAACGTTAGGAAGGGAAAACAGCGGAAACATAATCAGCAACAATAATATTTATGATTTCCTGAGAAACGGCACAAATTCCAATGGTGTATTTCTCTCTTCTAACACCTCGGCGTGGATAATTACGGGAAACAGTTTTTATGAAACAACTTCATTTGTGCCTTCAGGTGGTGTAACATATAGAGCCCTCCAGATAAATAATACCTCCGGCACGGGGTTTATTATCTCAGATAACAATATAGGTGGTAGTACTGCTCTGTGTGGGGGTTCAGCCTGGACCAAAACAAATAATAACAACAATGTTTTTAATGGTATTTTTTTAAACGTGGGAACTGCTACGGCAAGCAGTGTTCAAAACAATACAATTAAGAATTTCGACTGGCGTAATTCAGGAACCGCGGCATGGACAAGTATAAATATAATAGCCGGGAATGTGGATATTGGGACCGTTACCGGAAACTCAATCGGGGAATCAACCGGTACCGGGTCTATTACAGTAACCAGTGGGACTTCCGGCCAGACTATATATGGAATTAATATTGCAAGTGTCGGGATTGTTGATTGCCAGCATAATAGGATTGGTTCCATAACGGCTGCTAACACAAACACCGGAAGAGCAAGCAACATATACGCAATAAACAGGACCGCAGCAACAGGAACTACAATAATTAGCAATAATATAATCGGGAGCACTACCACTTCCAACAGTATTTATGCCAGTTCAACAAGTCTATGGAATGGTCAGATTGTAAATGGTATAAGTAGTGATGGTACGGGGACTATAACCATATCAGGCAATATTGTCGCTAATTTAACCAATGAAGTTACAGGAACATCAGTATCACAAACTATAGGTATTGAAACTTCTGCCGGATCAAATACTATTCAAAACAATACTGTATATAACATTTCAACAGCCAGCGGGCAGACCGGATCTACCACAAGTGCTCCGGTGATAGGTATTGTGCAAAAATCCACTACGGCAGGTACTGCACAAAGTGTGAATGGCAATACTGTTTATAATGTGTCAAGTACACACCCGACTGCCAGGGTAGACATTTATGGGATATACTATGCAGGACCACCTACAGGAGTAAATACCGTTTCACGAAACTTAGTTCATAGTTTATCTATTTCATCCTCAAATACCGGATCTGACATGGATGGAATGGTACTGATGAATGGACTTACAACCTGTGCCAACAATATCATCATCCTTGGCCCTGGTATTGCTACCGGTTATCTTATCAATGGTATTTGGGATAACAGTGGTTCAACAAATAACAATTCCATTTATTTTAACACTGTTTATATTGGTGGTACTGTTGCCGGAACAACATCGTCAACGGGCGCTTTATGGAATGCTGCCAATACTTCAACAAGAAATTACCGGAATAATATTTTGTTCAATGCCCGCTCGGGAGGGACAACCGGCAAACACTATGCTATACGTTTAGCCGGGAATACAAACCTGACTATTGATTATAACGATTATTATGCTCCAAATACAAATGGAGTCTTAGGATATGCGGGAGCAGACCTGACAACGCTGGCATTGTTTCAGGCCGCCACCGGACAGGATGTCAATAGTATGAATACAGACCCTCTCTTTGCCAATGCAGGGGGGACAATAGCTTTGGATTATTACTCTTCTGCAATATTGAACGGGGTATCAGGTACGGGAATTACAACAGACCATAGCGGTCTTACAAGGAATGCTGTTCCTAATATGGGTGCATTAGAAGTAAATAGTTTTGTATGGGCAGGAACTATAAGTACAGACTTTGGAACTGCGGGTAACTGGACTCATGGGTCTGTCCCTCCAAATGGGGCTGACATTATGTTTGCAGTTAACCCGGCCAGAAGTTGCCTGCTGGACCAGGACAGGAGTCTGAAAAATATCACTAACGATCAAAGTACTTATAAGTTTATTATTAATGGCCACCAACTTACAATCACCGGTAACCTTATTTTTACAAACGGGGCACAGATAGACGCCACCGCAACATCATCAGAAATCGTATTTGCAGGAGAATCCGCTCAAAATATTCCTTCGGGAGCGTTGGTCAGTAATACAACTGATGCCATCGGTTTGAATAATATAAACGGCCTGATAATCAATGGAGACTTAATAATAACCAGATCCTTCACTTTAACAAACGGAGCTTTTTCAATCGGTGCAAATACATTGACGATTAATGGTTCAATTACTACTGCGGCAGGCACATTAACAGGGGGAAGTACTTCAAATATCATTATTGGAGGCAGTGGCGCCACAACCACTCTGCCTGCAGTTGTGCTCAACAACCTGACGCTGAACCGGGCGAATGGCATTGGCCTGGGCGGTTCTGTCAGCGTCGGTGGCACTCTTGTGTTAACAAACGGTACCATAACCATTGCTGCAAACACCTTGACTTTATCCGGGAACTCACCTACCCGTGCTAACGGGAGCATTGATGCAGGCAATGCCTCTGCTACCCTCTCTTTTACAAACTCTTCTGCCATAACCCTCCCTGCCTTAATCTTTACAGGCAGCGTGAATAATTTAACCATTAATGGATCCGGCGGCATTTCTGCCAGCAGCGATTTCACTGTAAACAGAATACTGAATTTGCTGAGTGCTAACCCTTCTGCAACAAAAGGCAGTCTCGCAATGGGGGCTTTCACCCTCACCCTGGGGGCTAATGCCACTACATTAGGGGCAGGAGATGTTACCGGAACTGTTAAACGGACAAGTATTGTTGCCGGCGTCAGTTATACGTTTGGTAATCAGTATAATACATTAGTATTCCAGAATACGGGAACACTTCCAACTGAAATGAGTATAAGGGTAACCATTGGTACAGCTCCTTCATGGAAACCCGATGCCATACAAAGAATATACGAAATTATACAGACAGGTGCAAATGGAGCATATGCAACTACCGCTACGAGCTATCTCGACAGCGAACTTAACGGGAACACTGAGGGTAATCTTGTTATCTGGAGCTGGCAACCCGGTTACCCGTTAGCGATAGAACACGGCGTATCTGGCTTCAACACCACGCAAAACTGGGTTGTTTATTCAAATTATTCTGTAGAGTTTTTATCCTCTGCTTTTGGTACCGACTTTCTCACCATGGCTAATTCACAGACTGTCCTGAATACATGGAATGGATCAGTCAGCACCGATTGGAATATTCCATTAAACTGGACAAAAGGATATGTTCCACTATCCGCTGATGATGTAATAATTCCAAGTACTGCCTCCCTTCCTCATGAACCAACTTTGCCTGCCAGCACCACAATAAATACTCTGACAATACAGGCAGGTGGCGTGGTGAATGGAGGAACGGGTACTGTTTTTAGGCTTGCCGGAGGAAGTGGCGCATGGGCCAACAACGGGATATTTAATCCCGGCACAGGTACTGTGGTTTTCACCAATGCTCTTGCAACCATAAGCGGAACAACAAATTTCAATGATATTACCCTGAACATTGGTGCCGGATTGACCCTGGAATCCGGAAGTATCATGCGGATTACAGGCACAATAATACAAAACGGAGTCCTTCATGCCGCTTTGAATCCAAATACAATTGAATATAATGGTTCGAACCAGACTATCATTAGTCCTGATGGATCAATTCCCGGATATTATAATCTCATCCTTAGCGGCAGCGGGACTAAAACCTTGCCTGGCAATCCAATAAATGTAAAAGGGGACTTCACAATGGCAGGTACAACTTCGGCAACTGCTGCAGCTGGGTATACTATTGAAGGGAATGTAACAATTGGTGCAGGTGCTACCTTTGATGCCGGCAATTACATACATTCCGGGAAGGGCAACCTTACCAACAATGGCACTTTCACCTCCAGTGCAGGAAGCACCATTATTATGAATGGGACCTCTGTTCAGACCATAAGCGGAACCTCCCTGACAAACTTTTACAATTTAACTATTAACAACAGTGCAGGTGTCAATTTGTATATTAATACAAATATAAACTCCTTACTGAATCTTCCCAGCGGGACTCTGAGGGTGGGAGAAATCACACTGGGTATCAATGGAGCTGTCAGTCAGATTTCCGGGAATGTCGATATAACCTCACTCTCTTCATTGAGTTTTGGAGGAACCTCAGCAATTACTATACCCGGTAGTTTATTTACGACAGATCCCTCAATCAATAATCTCACTATCAACAGATCAGGCGGTGTAACCTTCAGTTGCGATCTGACAGTGAACGGAGTGGTTAATCTGCAAAGTGCTAATCCTTCAGCAACCAAAGGTAGTCTTGACATGTGGGATGGCTCTGCAGACAAAACCCTTACCATGAGTGCAGACGCCACTACTATCGGAATCGGAGATGTAACTGGTGTTATTACCAGAAACACAATTTTGCCTGACGTAACCTATACATTTGGGAATCAGTACACTTCAGTATTTTTCCCTGCCGTGGGAACATTACCATCCTCAATAAGCCTTAAAGTACAAATTGGCACTGCTCCTGTCTGGAAAACAGGAGCAGTCCAAAGAATCCATGATATTATCCAGACCGGGGCCAGTGGTACCCTGGCTATTATAAATGCACATTACCTTGATTCTGAACTGAACGGAAATGACGAGGGCAGTATAGTTAACTGGTCATACAGGTTTTCAGGCTCAATACTTACTGAACATGGACGTTCAAATTTCAATCCAACTGAAAACTGGATCACGCTGGCCAATGTAAATTTTGCTTTTTTCCCACCAACTTTTGGTATGGTGGAAATTTCTCCCGATGAATCAGAGTTGACGTCCCTCACCTGGAATGGATCAGTAAGTACTTCATGGATTACGGCAGAAAACTGGACTCCGAACGGGTCTCCGTCAGATAATACTGTTGTGATTATTCCTGATGCTGCCACAACACCCAACGATCCTGTTCTGCCTCCTTTTACAGCTTGCGGAACAATTACTTTAAAAAGCGGAGCAATACTGAATTCCGGAACAGGTTCTCAACTTACACTCAATGGCTCAAGCGGTGTATGGAGTAATGAGGGCGGAATATTCAATGCAGGGAACAGTACAGTATTTTTTACTAATCCAAATGCGACAATATCGGGTACAACAGACTTTTATGACCTTACCTTAAACAGTGGTGCAGCAGTCGCACTTTCAACCGGTTCAGTTACCAGAATTGCAGGAACCCTGACCAATAACGGGATACTGAGGGCCGCCTACACGCCAACTACAATAGAATATAATGGAACTGACCAGACAATAATAAATCCAAATGGCCTGACATCCGGATTTTACAATCTCATCCTCAGTGGAAGCGGGGCTAAAACCATGCCTGGCACTCCATTGAACATTGCCGGTGACTTTATACTGGCAGGGACCGCCTCAACTATTGCATCCGACACAATGACTGTATTGGGCAATTTAATTCTAGGCAATAATACAACCTTTGGTACCGGAAGCTTCGATCACTCAATTGGTGGGAGTTTTATTAATAATGGCACTTTCTCTCCCTCCTCAGGAACAACTATTACTTTGAATGGCACATCAGCCCAGGCAATAAACGGAACGACCACCACAGATTTCGATAATTTAACTATTGATAACTATCTTGGAGTTTACCTGTCAGTGAATACCAATATAAATAATAACCTGACTCTTACCAACGGGGATCTGAGTTTGGGAGGAAACACGCTGGGAATCAATGGAACTGTCAGTAACAGTGCCGGATATATTGATGCGAGTGTCCTGTCTTCGTTGTATTTTGGAGGAACTTCCGCAATAACAATACCCGGGGACATATTTACTGCGCCTCCTTCATTCAATAATATTACAATTAACAGGTCAGGTGGGGTCACATTCAGCAGCGATATAACAGTGATCGGGGTACTTCATCTGCAAAGCTCCAACCCGTCAGCAACAAAGGGAGCCCTGGATATGTATGACGGACCCGCCCTTAAAATGATCACTATGGGACCTTCTTCCACTACTCTGGGTATTGGTGATGTAACTGGCATTGTCAGACGCGACAGTTTTGTTGCAGGTATTCCATACACCTTTGGAAATCAATTCACAACTGTTACGCTTGATGCAAACGGCGATTTTCCGGACGGACTAAATCTTAAGATTGTAATTGGCACTTCTCCTTCATGGAAACCCTCAGCAATCAACAGGATTTATGAATATATCCAGGACAATTCCAGCGGTTGTACCGGGGCCTTCAGACTCCATTATCTCGATTCTGAACTAAACGGTAATACTGAAAGTAAACTTGTTATATTCTTAAATGGAAATCCCGGTCCGCCAGCGGGAATAATTCAATTGGAACAGGAAGCAAATGATGAAACCGATAACTGGATTGAAGATATTAATATACCTGTCTTTTTTCTGCGAACAGGATATGGGACACTGGAACTCACACTTGCAGATTCAGAATTGTCTGTTGCATTATGGAACGGATCGATAAGTACATCATGGACTGAAGCCGGGAACTGGACTCCCCCTGGCGTTCCTTCTTCCGGAAGCGATGTTGTCATACCGGATGCTTCAACAACAACTTTTGTCCCTTCCCTCCCGGCATCAACGGAAATAAAGTCCCTGCAGTTGGACAACGAAGCGATCTTAAATGCAGGAACAGGCTCACAGTTAACCTTAAACGGCAGCACATATGCATGGAGAAATGATTATAGTGCCTCTTTCAACAACAGCAATAGCAATGTCATTTTTACGAACCCTGCTGCATTCCTGTGGGGTACTTCATCTTTTAACAATCTTACAGTTGGAAGCGGAGCAACTTTAACTTTATCGTTGGATTCATATATAAAGATTTCAGGTGCAATAATTAACAACGGTACCCTTGAAGCCGGGATAATAAAAAACACCGTCGAGTATAACGGGACGGCCCAGACAGTGATCAATCCAAACGGTGTTGTGCCTGGTTATAATATCCTGATCCTTAGCGGCAGTGGCGAAAAGACTATGCCATCCTCACAGCTCAATGTAGTCTATGATTTTACACTTTCAGGCACTGCTACAGCAGCTGCAAACCAGAACCTTATTCTCGAAGGTAATATTACAGTTGGCCCATCAGCCGCCTTCACAACCGGTTCCTTTAATCATTCCATAGGTGGTTTTCTGGAAAATAACGGCTCCTTCACCGCAACAGGGAGTACCATCACATTTAATGGAACAGTGCAGACAATAAGAGGAACGGTCCCTGTGGCTTTTGATAACCTTTCCGTTGCGACAGGAAGTAACACTACTGTCATTACCTCAGGACAGACAGTCAGCAGGATACTCTTATGTAACGGGACATTACACTCAGACGGAAACATAACGCTTCTTTCAACGGAATCCCGTACAGCCCTTATTGACGGAACAGGGACAGGACAGGTTCTGGGAAACTTAATAATGCAGAGATACCTCTCGTCCGGGTTTGGATATAAATATTTCAGCTCACCGTTTCAGTCTGCCACAGTAAATGAGTTGGCCGATGACATAAACCTGTCAGCATCATTTATCCCCTTGTACTCTTATGATGAAAACAGGTATTTCAATAGTACTCCTCTTTCAGGATGGGTTAACTATAACACATCAACCAACATCCTCAACCCATTATCAGGTTACGCAGTAAATCTTGGTTCAAACTCCGCACCAATCACAATTGACATTGCCGGGATCGTAAACAATGGCAGTATGTCTGTGACACTGTATAATCATAATCAGATATATACACAGGGCTTCAATCTTGTGGGGAACCCCTACCCGTCTCCCATAGACTGGAATGCTGCATCAGGCTGGACTAAAGACAATATTGACAATTCTCTCTATTTCTTTAAAGCAAATACAACTGATCAGTATGGAGGTACCTACAGCACTTTCATCAATGGTAACTCGAGCGATGGGGTTGTTGATAATATAATCCCTTCAATGCAGGGTTTCTTTGTACATGTGTCTGACGGTTCTTATCCGGTCACCGGAACATTGGCTATGGATAATGACGTTAGGGTAACCAATCTGACACATCCTTTCACGAAGTCAAGGGAGACTGCTGTGGTTTCGTTACTGAGGATAGTCGCAGGCTATTCTGATAATCCGGATTCTTTTGATCCTACTGTTTTATATTTTGATGATAAAGCTACTTCAGATTTTGATGGTCAGCTCGATGCACTTAAACTATATAATACAGATGCCAGTGTAACAAATTTTTACAGTATCAGTGATAATGATTACTTACTGTCAATAAATGCTCTGCCGGCCACAGAGAATGGTCTTAATTCAATACCTCTGGGCCTTAAAACTGAAAAAAACGGCGAAGTGATTTTCAGGGTTAGTGAATCCAAAGGAAGCTTCACCGGAAAACTAATCTACCTTTCGGATGTAGTTACAGGAATAAACCAGGACCTTAAGCCGGGCAATGAATACAAAATCTACCTGGGTGCCAGTGAATATAAAACCAGATTCTTTCTGAATTTCACTGATAAAGAAACCGCAATAACTGAGATACCTGCAGATAATGGTTGGTTCACCGTTTATGCATCCCATGGCGTACTCATAACTGATGTTGATCTTCCGGAAGGACAGACCGGAATCATGACTCTCTACAACATTCTTGGGCAGCCTGTTTTTATGGATAAAATTCATAAATCAGGGCATTACGAATTCAACCCGGCATTAAAAGATGGTGTCTACATTGTGCGCTTCGTATCCGGAAATAAAAGAATAACTAAAAGAATACTAATCTTGTATTAATAGTTGTTTAGCATTACATGAACTCTGGTTGGTTTTAAGATTGCGCTCAGGATCAGGTCTGCCTGACATACTGCACCTCGCAAAAGATGCGTACGTCTTCACTGACGAGAACACCGCCGCTCTCCAGCACCGTATTCCAGTTCAGGCCCCATTCCTTCCGGTTGATCTTGCCTGTCAGGCTGAACCCGGCTTTGAGATTGCCCCAGGGATCCTTGCCTGTTCCACCGGGCTCAACACCAAGCTTTATCGGTTTGGTGATATCCTTGATTGTAAGATTGCCATTTAGGGAAAAATTCTCATCATCAACCTTCTCAAGCGAGGTCGATTCAAACTTTAAATCGGGGTATTTCTCAATATCAAAGAAATCAGCACTCCTAAGATGTGCATCTCTCTGATCGGCATTGGTGAAAACAGACGCCGTGGCTGCCTGAAATTTGATCTTTGCCTGTGTAAAATCATCGCCCTGAGTCTCTACCTCCGAGCTGAACTCCTTAAAACTGCCGGTCACGGTTGTGATCATCATGTGTTTGACCTTGAACTGAATCTCGCTGTGCGCAGGGTCAATTATCCATTTTGTAGTTTCCATGATATTATCTCTGTTTTGTTCAACATTTGTTCATCATAAGAAAGAACAACAAAATAGCGAGGATTGTTCGATGGATGTTACACAAAATAATCAGTCGGCAATCAGCAGTCTTCAGTCCTCAGTCACTGCCGACTGTACACTGCTGACTCTGGACTGAAGATCAGATTGTGTACTTCACACCGGTAAGCTCCTCGGAGATATTCCAGAGTCGTGCCGACACCTCCGAATCGAAAAGCTTTGAAACATCATCGGTCAGGACGGGATTGCCCTTGGTGTTGCCAGGACCATCAGGACCAATATACTCACCGCCCCGCAGATCGGGATGTGTGGCGGCATAGAGTATGGGCAGCGCTCCCATGGCTGCCGGCTGGGCCACTATGCCCATCATCCACTTCAAGATCACACCTGTCTCCCGACCTGAACCGCGTGACAGCAGGTTGGTGACACTAATGCCAGGGTGGCAGGCTACGCTGATCGTGAAAGCCCCTGCCCTCCCGAGCCGGTGCTGAAGTTCAACGGCGAATAGCAGGTTGGCCAGCTTGCTCTGGCGATAGAAAGTCATTGGATTGTACCCGTTTGATCCATCGAGGTTCGTAAAATGGATCTTCGCCCTCCGGGCTGCAATACTACTAACGGTTACAACCCTGGAGAGGGGTGTAGCCATGAGCACCGGCAGAAGATGAGAGGTAAGAGCAAAGTGTCCGAGGTGGTTTGTACCGAACTGAAGCTCGAAGCCGTCCCTGGTCTTCGCATATGGCGGCACCCACACGCCCGCATTGTTGATGAGCAGGTGGAGCCTGTCAAACCGACCGGCGAACTCAGATGCAAACTGCCTGACAGAGGCAAGATCGCCAAGATCAAGATGCATCACTGTCACCTCTGCACCGGGGTACATAGTCCTGATCTTCGCTGCAGCCTTCTCTCCCCTAGTGAAGTTCCTCACGGCAAGAACAAGCTCTGCTCCCTGTGATGCCATCACCTCCGACGCAGCATAGCCGATGCCACTGGCCCCTCCGGTGACGATTATTCTTTTTCCGCTCAGGTCTCCTGTCTGTTCAATGGTCCACTTAGTCATAAATTTCAATAAGATTTAGAAAAGAACAACCTGCAATACTAAGGTTCAGCATATTTAAAAGATAAGGATCAGTCGAGATGATCAACACCTTGAAATGGCTTACCATGCTTAAAGCTTAATAGAGTAGGTTACTCCCAGAATGTTCATGTAGGCTGGTTTTGTGACCCTGCTTTCATTATAGATGTACTCAAGACCAATGGTATGCCTCTTATTGAGTGTGTATTCAGCGCCAACCTTTGACCGCCATTTGTCAATTGTGTATTCATTGTGATTGAAGAGCTGGCTGTGCATTTCCACATTTATATAGGGCTTGAGGGGGATCCCTTTTATATTGTAATCCAGTTCAAGCCTAAACCTCTGATACCATCCGGGCACCTCATCATCAGGGTCTTTAATATAGGTTTTAAACTGCTGTTGTATCCTGTACCTCGTGGCAAAAGTGAAGCGATATACCGAGGGGGCAGTGCCTTTGACCTGTATAAACCAGCGATGACGTGGATGATAATTTCCGTCCTTCTCCTTCTGCTCTGTAAGGCGGTAATAGAGACCGGCAGCCAGGTAATCGTTGAATTTGTACCTCATGCCGGGCTCAAGGTAGAACTTGTCAATATGTGATGCATTCTGGTCCGTACGTATGCTGGCCTCCAGATCAAAACGCAGGTTGTCTATGATCTTTTTTTCTGCCTTGACCTCATACCAGATACCTAAATCAGTCTTTTGTCCGTAAAGCGCAGCAGACATGAGAAGACCTAGAATTATATATACGGCTCTTCTAGTCATCATCATCAGTGTCTTCCGTTTTATTGAATCCGTTCTGGTTGGCAAGATTGACCGTGCTGTCCTTCTCCTCATAGTATATTATCATCCGGCATGTATCCTTCAGGAAATTGATCGCACCTATCTCAACCTTGCTTATCTCATGTATTCCGGTACGCTGTTGCAGATCGGCTATCATCTCATCATATTTCTCCGGCACAATGAGATTTATCTTTTCATAAACGATGACCTTTGATGATGTGTGCCTGAGCAGCCATACCTTCTCGAGGCCGAATGTGATGAGTACAATAGCAATATTAGCGAAGAGTATTTCAAACAGGCTTGTGCCGACTGCGAGAGCATTTATCACGGAGATCCCTATGACAAGGAAGAGATAGGTCATCTCCTTGATTGGCATGGGGTTGGTACGGTACCTGATTATCCCGAATATGGCAAATAGTCCCAGCGCAAACCCTATCTGAAGGCTGACGCTCTCAAGCAGGTAACACAGCAGGAAGACGACGCTGGAGATCAGTATGTAGGTAAAGAGGTAGTCTTTTCGCCTGGTGGAGGAATAATATAGCCATCGCACCAGTAGGAGAATGACCACCAGGTTAATGCCAAATCGAAGTAATAGTTCCGGCAATCCATCGAAACTGAACATTTCCGATGCCGTTGATGCGGTGCTGCCGTCAGGCAGAACCATTCCTGTAATATTCATCCCTGATCTTGTTTAAGAGTAAAAAATTCGGTTTTAAGCTATTCTGTTTCGGCACACCGTTTACCAGTGCCATGCCTGTCGCATATTTGCTAAAGCCTGTGCTCCGTATGCCAAGATGCTTAAGCTGCTGAAAGAAGGGGGAGAGTGAGGTTGACTTCTCACTCTTTATCTCGGCTATTGCCAGGTAAGGCATCTCCACGCAATCGCCCTTAAGGTTGTTCCATGAGATGTTGTAATCGATGGTGATCCTCTCTGCCTTGTGCAGGTTTACAAGCGTAACCCGTGAAAAACCCGTGTTGATAACAGCCTTGAGTGAATTGGCATCCCCGGCCACAAGCTCTGTGAGAAATTCGCGCGATTCCTGAATATGGTTCATGTCGCCCGGCTCCTTCTCCAGTCTCGATTTTGAAGTACGGCCTTTGTTCGACTTCTGTTTTACCTCGAGGAAGGTGAGACCGTTCGTCTCGTAAGTCCTGATCCTGACCTTTGACCTGTTCATCTTGCCGGTCACATGCTGGTTGTAAAAGAGATGTTCGGGAGTATCAAAATAGACCGTCTTGTAGCGAAATTCGCGCTGCCTCTCTATCTCAAGGGCCTGGTAGAGGGGGCTTACATTCTGCAGGAGCAGCGGCAACTTGCTGACTGAAAACAGATATTTGGTATCTACACGGTCCATGTACCTGACCTCAGTCATGCTTTCAAGTCCCACCGGTTCGAATCCTTGCAGTATATCAGCTATTTCCGTTAGTTCCATTATATCAATCCCGTACAAAGATAACAGACTTTTCAACGTTGAAAAGTCTGTTGAAAGAAAGCACTCAGGCCAACCTATAACGGGGCTTCAACGGAACATATTTCACTTTGAAAACCATTTACAGGAAGTATCGCCGTAAAGTGGCCGCAGGTGTGGTCATTACAGAAAATTTTTCAGAGAATTGGCTAAAAGGGTGCATGGTTCAGGCGATTGTATATTTTTGTGCCCTGATCTTTTAACCGGGCATGGAGTACATTAACGCTCACACAGGTGAGTTTGCCGCGCTGGCTGTGGCTGTTTTCTGGACCATTACGGCGCTGGCGTTTGAGTCGGCCAGCCGCAAGGTAGGCTCTCTCACGGTAAACATATTGAGACTCAGTATGGCCATGGTCTTCCTGAGCATCTATACATGGATAGCCCGCGGACAAATCCTTCCCATGGACGCAACCGGATTCAACTGGTTGTGGCTGGGCCTCTCAGGTATTGTCGGGCTGGTTCTGGGCGATTATTTCCTTTTTCGCTCCTATCCGCTCATCGGTTCGAGGTTTGCCATGCTGATCATGACACTTGCCCCTCCCATGGCAGCCATTTTTGGCTATTTCATCCTTGGTGAGTCGCTTAACCTCATGCAGATGGCCGGTATGGTTATAGTCATCCTGGGAATCTCACTGGCTATCTTCAACAGGCCGGTAAAGGGCGAGCGGTTGTCGATCAAACTGGCACCGGCAGGGTTGCTCTTTGCCTTCATCGGTGCAATTGGACAAGGACTGGGAATAGTGCTCAGCAAGTACGGTATGGAGGGGTATGATGCATTTGCCTCGACCCAGATAAGGATAATTGCAGGTTTAGTGGGATTTGCCGTTGTTATAACCCTTATGCGGCGGTGGGGCAACGTCGGGGCAGCAATCAGGAACCCTCCTGTCATGAAGGCCCTTGTGCTTGGCGCCTTCTTCGGCCCTTTCCTCGGAATCTCCTTCTCGCTGTTGGCTGTAAAATTTACCCAGGCGGGCATAGCCTCAACAATCATGGCTATCGTGCCAATACTTATCCTCGCACCCTCAGCATGGATTTATAAGGAGAAGATCACCGCTATGGAGATCGCCGGAGCGGTACTGAGCGTTGCAGGTGTGGCATTCTTCTTTATCTGATCTGGTGATCAGGCGATGTGCACCCCCGGAGCTTAGAGATCAGGGCCTATTTGCCCTTCAAACCATTTACTATGGCGTTCAGCAGCATTCCGTCAACATCTTCAGTGTATTCCCAGAACATCACTCCGCCAAGGCCCTGAGACTTCACATACTCCATCTTCGCTGCCAGCGAAACCTCATCATCGTACGAGATGAAGACCGAATCGCTGACATTCCATAGAAAGGGTGCCGCTGCCGTGGAATCGTACATCCTAACAAAGGAGCTATCAGCCAACGCAGCCAAAACCTCACTGTACGGGATGCCTGCCCCGGTTGTAGCCGCCTCGCGGTAGAGGCCGTTATTGACGGGCTCCGCACCCTTCCATCTCCTGCCGTAAAAGGGAACACCCACATTTAGTTTTTCCGGCCTGACACCCGCCTCAAGATGCAGCCTGACGCTTTTTACAGTGGCATCTCCGTCGCGGTTATCAAAACCTGAGAGATAGAGGTTACTGTGATGTCCGGTTTGTGAGCTCGCGCCGTGATGGAAATCGTAAGTCATGATATTGATGAAATCTAAATACTTCTCAATCTCTCCCAGCTCAGTGTTGGCAACATAGACCGAATCGGCACCGGTGGCAATGGTGAGGAGGTAAGGTTCACTGCGGCCCAGATCAGATGCAAGAGAATCAATGTGTTTGCGTACAGATGCCAGCAACAGGGTGAAGTTGTGAACATCTTCAGGTCTGAACGTATTCCCTGCCCCCACCTGGTTTGGATACTCCCAGTCGAGGTCAATGCCGTCAAGGGCATTTTCCCTGATGAACACGGCAGCGCTGGCGGCAAACCGGGTTCGGGAAGAGTCAGTTAGGGCAGCATCAGAGAAGTTACCTGACCATCCCCAGCCGCCGATGGAGACCAGGACCTTCAGTTCGGGATTGATCTCCTTCAGAGCCACGAGTTTTTTTATGTCGTCGCTGTTCCGGATCGTGTTGTCAATTCTTTCGCTGCCAAACATCACCTCCCCGTCGATGATATTCGCAAAGGCATAGTTTATATGGGTGAGCTTTGTTGCGTCGATCTTTGAAATGTCAAAGCTTCGAAACCCCGCAACATATCCGACAACCATGAAATTATGATCTGACCGGTTGCTTCCGCATGATGCGGGGATAAGCAGAAGGACGCTTAACATATAAATCAGATGCTTATTCATATAGGTATAATGATATGATTACAGGGGCAATTTATAAAAGTTTGAACAATTGGCAAGGTGATAATACAATGATCACAGGGGGTTTGCGTTATCCGTTATATTTGTTCCGATAAAATGTTCGGGATTATGACTGAAAAGGAATTTGATGCCGGTGTAAAGAGGCTGTTTGATGACCATTCCGCGCTCATCAACAGGCCAAACAGGAAGAAGGATGGCGGGAACGGAATATTTGACAGGTATCTCTATCCGGTACTGACGCGTGATCATACCCCGGTGTTTTGGAGATATGATCTCAACTACAAGACCAACCCTCACCTGATGACAAGGCTGGGCATCAACACCACCTTCAATGCGGGAGCAATAAAGCATGACGGGAAATACTGCCTGGCAGTCCGTACCGAAGGCTTCGACGTTAAGTCGTTCTTTGCAATTGCCGAGAGCCCCAACGGCATTGACCGCTGGCGCTTCCGCGATCATCCCGTTGTGATGCCTGTCACCACTGTCCCGGAGATGAACGTCTATGATATCCGGCTCACCAGGCATGAGGATGGATGGATCTACGGCCTGTTCTGCGCAGAGCGTAAGGATCAGAGCAAGCCCGATGACTCCTCAGCGGCGCTGGCAAGCTGCGGGATTGCCAGGACCAGGGACCTCGATACCTGGGAGAGGCTTGACGATCTTAAGTCATCGGCGGCACAGCAGCGGAACTGCGTACTGCACCCTGAGTTTGTCAACGGGAAATACATGATCTACACCCGACCGCAGTCAGGTTTTATAGAGACAGGCGACAGCGGAATCTCGGCAGGTTTTTGCGATAGCATGGAACATGCCGTTCTGGGCGATGAGATACTCGTGGATCCACGGCAATACCATACAGTAAAGGAGGTAAAAAACGGGCAGGGACCTGCTCCGCTGAAGACCGAATCCGGTTGGATTCACCTGGCACATGGTGTCAGGAGAACGGCTGCAGGATTGCGGTACACCCTGTACCTCTTTCTTACCTCTCTGGAAGAGCCCTGGAAAGTGATTAAAAGACCCTCGGGACATTTCCTGGAACCACTTGATGATGAGAGAGTCGGAGATGTTTCAAACGTGGTGTTCAGTAACGGCTGGATTGCGAACAATGATGGCATGGTCTTTGTTTATTACGCAAGCTCAGATACAAGGATACATTTGGCAACAACAACTATGGAAAAACTGATTGATTATGTAATGAATACACCTGAGGATGCAGGACGCTCTCAAACGTGTGCAATCCAGCGCGATCAGATGATTAAAAATAACCTGAAAATAATGTCAGAAAAATACCCTTATATCAAATTTTGATTTAAGTTTGCGCCTTTAATTATGGGCATCATTTTTTTAACCCGAAACAGGGCTGTGAATAACTCAGAATGAAGAAGGGTATAAAATTGAAAAACAGACAATAACAGGTGGCTTTTGCATGTTAATATCTTTTGCCCTACAGCTTTATCGCAGGCAGTGCATTTAATAACTTAGCGACAATTTTATGAAACTTTTTAATAACTAAAACGAATAATTAACAACCAGAAAAAAAAGGTAATTCATTTTACCGAAGTATGAACGCTAACAGAAAAGAGGCAACGGTCACTCATGTTGAGGACCGCCTCATGGGTTGTTCTTCTGACGAAGAACCTGGCGCGGGCACCACGATCTTCCCGCAGATCGGATCCCACGATCGTTTAGTTAGCAACCGGAGTTCGGAATTCATACGCCGCTACTTCCCTCTTGCAAATACTGAATCATGGAATGACTGGCGCTGGCAGCTGCGCAATTCTTTTACCACTGCTGAGTCGTTGTCTCGTGTCATGACACTTACCGATGACGAGACAGACACTCTCAACGGGCTGAAGAACAGGCTGCCGCTAAGGATCACTCCCTACTATCTGTCACTAATATATGACTCTGAACCCGGCTCTCCCCTGCGCCGGACGATGATCCCGACTAGTGATGAGCTTATCATAACCGAGGCCGAGAAGGCTGACCCTCTGAATGAGATGGGAAACAGTCCCGTGCCTGGAATCGTTCACCGTTACCCTGACAGGGCTCTTTTCACCGTGACCCAGTTCTGCTCCTCCTATTGCAGGTACTGCACAAGATCTCACTCAGTGGGCAAGCTCGGTCATCTGACCAAGGGTGAATGGGACAGGGCGTTCAAATATCTCGCCCAACACTCAGAGATACGGGATGTCATTATCAGCGGAGGCGATCCTCTGACGATGAACGACAGCAAGCTTGAATACCTGCTCTCTAACCTGAGGGCTATTAAACATATTGAGATTCTCAGGATTGGAACGAAGGTTCCGGCGGTCCTGCCGCAGAGAATCACCCCGCAGCTGGTGGCCATGATGAAGAAATATCATCCGGTCTTCGTAAGCTTGCATTTTACTCACCCTGATGAGCTCACACCGGAGACACGCAGGGCATGCGAGATGCTAGCCGATGCAGGTATGCCCCTGGGAAGCCAGACTGTCCTGCTGAAGGGCGTCAATGATGACCCGGCAACGATGAAAAGCCTCATGCAGAAGCTTCTCACCGTGCGCGTGAGACCCTATTATATCTACCAGTGTGACCTGATACCCGGCTCAAACCACTTCAGGACCAATATTGAAAAGGGGATAGAGATAATAGAGAACCTCCGCGGCCATACAAGCGGTTATGCCGTGCCACAGTTCGTTATCGATGCCCCCGGCGGAGGAGGCAAGATACCAATCCTGCCCTCATACGTTGTTGAAAGCGGACCCGAAAAATGGGTTCTCAGAAACTATAAGAAGAATCAGTACACTTACCCCAACAAAAAGTAACCGAAGGGATGAGGATAGGACTGACCTATGACCTCCGCTCGTGGTACCTCGAGCGGGGTTATACCATGGATGAGACGGCTGAGTTTGATAAGGAGGAGACGGTGGCTGCCCTTGAGGATATGATTGCCCGTCTGGGCTATGAGACAGAGCGTGTTGGCAATATTTTTGAGCTGGTTGAGAAGCTTGCTGCCGGGAAAAGATGGGACATGGTGTTCAATATCGCGGAAGGCCTTTACGGCGACGGACGTGAATCTGTCGTTCCGGCGCTGCTCGACCAGTACCGTATCCCGTATGTATTCAGCGGGCCTGTGGTGATGGGCGTCTCTCTCAACAAATACCTGGCCCGGCTTGTGGTCGAGGCTGCCGGCGTGCCGATCTGTCCCGGCATCACAGCCTCCTCTATACATGATATTGACCAGGCCTCGACGCTGGCGTTTCCTTTGTTCGTCAAGCCTGTGGCTGAAGGGACAGGCAAGGGCATAACCACGAGGAGTGTCGTGAGAGATCATGACTCCCTGGTGACCCTGGTAACAGAGCTGCTTGCCACATATAATCAGCCGGTACTGATTGAGGAGTACCTGCCCGGAAGGGAGTTCACCGTCGGTATCACAGGCAGTGGCGCGGAGGCGAAGGTTACAGGAGGTATGGAGGTTATCTGCAAGGACAACCTGCCCTACTCCGTGGAGGTAAAGGAGAACTACGAGAACTATGTCAGATATACGGTGTATGATGAAGATATGAGACAGGAGTGTGACGCGGTGGCTCTGGGAGCCTGGCGTGCACTGGGCGCCGTTGATGCCGGCCGCGTCGACATGAAGGCTGACAGGAACGGAAGGATCTGCTTCATCGAGGCAAATCCGCTGGCAGGATTGAACCCGGTCCATTCCGACCTTCCTATGCTTTCCAGGATGAACGGAATGAGCTTCGACACACTGATGCGCTTAATAATGGATTCAGCACGAATGCGCTACGGACTGTGATGAAGAAAAGATGTCTCATAATCTACAACGAGCCCGCCCCTGACGCACTGCCCGACGAACTGGATGTCCTGGCCCAGGTGAATTTCATCGGCTCCACACTGCAGACCCTTGGATACGATGTCGGTCGCCTGGGTATTACGGACGATTTCATGCACCAGGTAGCCTGCCTTGCCGATGAAGGCTACGATTTCATTTTCAATCTTGTGGAGTCTGTCGGACAGAAGGCGGAGATTCTCTATTTCATTCCCGCCCTGCTGAACATGCACCATATCCCCTATACGGGCTGTCCCGTGGAAGCGACGTTCGTTACCGCAAGCAAGGTGCTGGCCCGAAGGTTTATGAAAGTCAACGGTATCCCGGTGGCGGGTGGGCACAGGGTGTCTGAGGCCCGCGATCTGGTCCGTGGAGCGAGATATATCCTCAAACCCGTATGGGAAGACGGATCACTTGGCATCACTGAAGAATCCGTATTTACCTGGGACGGGGCTCTTCCGGAGATTCTTAAGGATAAAAACGACAATCACTGGTTTATTGAGGAATTTATTGAGGGAAGGGAGTTCAACGTAAGTGTGATAGCAAGCCCTGCGGGGCCTGAGATGCTACCACCCGCCGAGATGATCTTCCAGGATTATCCTGATGAGATCCCCCGCATAGTGAGCTATAAGGCAAAGTGGGTGGAACATACATTCCAGTTTGACCATACCCTCCGGAATTTTCCCGGCGACCTGAGTGACAGGCTGTTGAATAATATCACGGAGGCTGTATTGGCCTGCTGGCATACATTCGGACTGAAGGGATATGCACGGGTAGACCTGCGTTCTGATGCCGATGAGAATGTCTATGTCCTGGAGGTGAATGCCAACCCCTGCATCTCCCCTGACAGCGGATTCATTTCGGCGGCGGTTCATGCCGGATATACCAATGAGGAGATAATCAGCCATATAATCAACGATCTTAACAAATAGCCGGTAGAATGCCTGAAGTCTCGTTTGAAATCGCCCCGGCAGACAGGCCGGCACTTGAGAAAATCCTGACCTCATCAGGGTATTTCTATGATTTTGAGATCGAAGTGGCGCTCTCTCTTGCTGATGAGACCTTCGCAAATGGGCAGGAGAAGAGCGGCTATTACTGGGTCAGACTCCTTGAAGATGGAGAGGTAGTCGGATTCGCTAATTTCGGTCCGAATCCATCCTCCATACATTCATGGGACCTCTATTGGATCGCCATACAGGAGGAGCACAGACAGAAGCATTACGGATCAGTTATCCTGAATGAGGTTGAAGAACGTGTCAGGGCCCTTGGAGCCAGGATCCTATGGATCGAGACCTCCGGCAGGCCGCTCTACGAACCTACCCGGCACTTCTATCTGAAAAACGGCTACGAGCTGGAGGCAACCCTCCGCGAGTACTACGGGCCCGGCGATCCCAAACTGGTTTACCGCAAGGTTCTCTGAAAGTTGGATATATTTATCCCGTAAATCTCATCAGCAAAAGTCAACCGAATGGAAGTCAAGATCGAAACAAGCTGGAAGGAGAAGCTCAGGGATGAATTTGAGAAGGAGTATTTTGTCAACCTGACCGACTTTGTGAGAAAGGAGTACACGTCCACCCGTGTCTTTCCGCCGGGGAACCTGATATTCAATGCCTTTAACCTTTGCCCGTTTGACAGGGTGAAGGTTGTCATAATCGGCCAGGATCCCTATCATAACCCGGGCCAGGCCCACGGGCTCTGTTTCTCCGTCACCGACGGTACAGAGCTCCCCCCCAGCCTTATCAATATCTTCAAGGAGCTTAACAGGGATCTTGGCGTCCCCGTCCCGTCGTCGGGCAACCTCGGGCGCTGGGCCAGTCAGGGTGTGCTTCTCCTCAACGCCATCCTGACTGTCAGGGCACATCGGGCCCTCTCTCATGAGAAAAGGGGTTGGGAAAAATTCACTGATGCCGCCATCAGCACCCTGAACCGTGACCGTGAAAACCTGGTCTTCATGCTGTGGGGTAATTATGCACAGAACAAGGGTGCGTCAATCGATAATACCCGGAATCTCATTCTGAGGACGGTTCATCCCTCTCCCCTCTCTGCCTCGCGGGGTTTTTTCGGCTGCTCGCATTTCAGCAAATGCAACGAATGGCTCACAGCAAGGGGCCTTGAGCCGGTGGAGTGGTGATCACGCCTCAAGTCCGCGCCTGATGACTGATTCTATCACATTGCGGTCCTCGTAGCCGAGAGACATTCTTATCATTCCCGGTTCAGGGTATTTTGCTCCCCAGACAGACTCAACGGGCATCAGGATGGTGTGATTGTCACCCAGGGAAGGTATAAGCCTTATCTCCGGGTAAACTGCAGCGATGAAGCTGTCGCGCCTCATTCTCTTAGCCTCAGGGGTGCTGCCTCTGAAATCGAAGGTGACCATGGCGCCGTAGCCCCTGCCCCCGGTAAGATCCCGTGCTGCAGCATGTGTATCGTGTGTTTCAAGGCCGGGGTATAAGACCCTCTCCACATGTTTTGATGCGCTAAGCAGCGCCGCCACAACTGAGGCATTGTCACACTGCCGGCTGAACCGAAGCTCAAACGATGCCATCTGCGTCTGCAGCCGGTATGCCTCATCGGGCGACAACATGTGGCCGACAATCTTGCGGTACTCTATTGCGCTCTGCATCAGTTTTGTGTCATTGCCGCAGATGACCCCGGCAGTCAGGTTGCCATGACCGGACAGGTACTTCGTGGCACTGTGGATGACAATGTCGGCGCCGTCGTCAAGGGGCTTCCATAGTAACGGCGTGGCAAAGGTGTTGTCAACAATGACCCTGGCACCCTGTTGCTTTGCCATGGTGATTATCCTTCGACCCTCGGCAACCATGAGAAGAGGATTTGAGATTGTTTCAAAATAGACCAGGTCAGGGCGAACCTCCCCGAGCATGCTTTCCAGACGGCTGTAGTCATAGCCTCCGGCTGACGGAGTGAAGAAACTTACTTCCAGGCCTCTGCGCTTTGCTAGCACACTGCTGATGTAGGAGAGAGTGCCACCATATATCTCGGAGAAAAAGAGCCAGTTACTCTTTTTTCCGGCCTCCTGGAAGATTGAGAGAGCGATGTCAATGGCGGCCATGCCCGACTGTGCCAGCAGGGCCCACTCTGAGCCCTCAAGTACCATGATGGCCTCCTCCGCGGCAACTACAGTAGGATTGCGGTAGCGTGAATAGATGTACTGGTCAGGTTCCCTCTCGTGCGATGTCTCCGCGGCAAAGGCGCCGGAGGTAGTTCCGGCTGTCGGCAGCTCGAACCCGGAATCACGATAGACCGGAGTCCTTACGCTGTTTATCTCTCTCTTTTTCATATTCGGTGTTGAATTGGTCAGATATAGTCTCTTTGATATTAACAGGATTGAAATCGAAGTAGAAAAGCACCCGGTCTGCAACCACTCCGGCCATGAAGAGTACCAGTGCAGCTGTGTTCATTAAGGGAGTGCCCGGGTAGATGAGCAGGAAGACCAGCGGAAGCGTCATTGCCCTGAAATAATAGAGGTTGCGAACGAGCGGAGATCTGCCGGTTGATCCGTATCGCATGACGACGGATAGTGCCGCCAGCATTGAAAAGACAAGAAAAATATAGTCAGGCTGAATAAACCATGATACCGCATATATGCCCGAAAAGAATGCCTGCCCGCTGTGCAGCTTGAGACTAAATGACCTGTCGGCCGCAAAGAAGACCAGGTCAATTGAAATCAGCGTCAGAAAGGATGCTATAATAACAATAACCGGTGCGATCAGTCCCGGTACCACCCAGTTCAGTAACGCAATCCCTGTCAGTATTACGACAATCGCTATCTCACGGCTCAACGGAGAGGAGACTATATTGAGGAGTGCCCTCCATGCTTTGCCGGGCACACCGAGGTGTGCAACCGATACTGCCATTGCCCCTGCAAGCAGAAGGACTGGCAGCAGGCCTGACACAACAGTGTCTGTCAATTCCGAGTAAACCATTAATGCTGAGGCTGTGATCACCATCAGGGAGAAAAGCATCAGGCTCCACTCCTTCCGTATCCTGGCGGGATTCGGGATATGGTCTTCACCCGGGTCCTCGTCGTGGTCCGGGTTCGTCTCCGCTGCCTCATCACCATTATCGCGGGGAATGATTTCCGGCCCGGTAATACGGTCAGCGTTTTTGATAATCAGCGATGGTCCTATGCCAGTTTCAGGAAACCAGGCAGGCATAACCCCGTCAAAATGCTCTCTCTCGCTCATTTTAAGGGCGCCAGTCGGACAGGCGGTCACACATGCCGGTTCTATACCTTCAATGGCTCTGTCGGCGCAAAAATGGCATTTTTCGATATATCCAAGAGTATGGTTGATCTTCGGTGCATCGTAGGGGCATCTCCAGGTGCAGTAGCCGCATCCCATGCACCGGTCGGCATGATGTATCACCACCCCGGTACCTTCAATAGAGTACGCTTTTGCAGGACAGCCTTCCGCGCAGGCTGGCTTTTCACAGTGGTTGCAGGCCAGGGATAGGCTGATGACGGACAACAGTGGCAGGCCTGAGTCGTTCCATGTATATATGCTCCGTGTCCCCGGCTGAAGCCCGTTTTCCAGAATGCATGCAGCGTTGCAGGCCTTGCAGCTCACACAGAGTGCGGCATCGAATACAAATCCCCTTCTCATACCGGCAACTTTTCGATGTCAACCCTTGTATTATGAAAGGCTGCTCCATGTCCCATGTCTGTCTCAGCCGGCACTATGAGACTGTTCACTCCTCCGCCCTCAGCCAGCCAGATACCGTTTGGAAAGACGATGCTTCCCTGCCGGACCCGGGCTGTAACAATCACCCGACCCTTTACCTCGCCTCGTGAGTTGAAGACCCTGATTGTATCACCGCTCTTCAGACCCAGCCTGCGGGCATCGCTGACGGAGATCTCCCATGCCGGATCCTCAATGACACTCTTCACCACCTCCAGATTCCCGAACTGGGAGTGGATCCGTGATGCAATGTTCGGCGTCATCAGCCTGAAGGGAAGATGCCCTTCTCCGAAGTCGTCAGGAGGTTCATAGGTGGGCAGTGGATTCACCCCCCACAGCTTCACTGCGGTGTCGGACCACAGTTCAATTTTTCCAGAGAGGGTATTGAACTTTCCATCTGCATATGCCGGGTCTTCATTCTGTTCAGGGATGACGGGTTTCTGCATCAATTCGTCATAAGAGAACCCCGGCGTATGGATTATGCGTTCCTTGAGCCACCCGGCATAACCACCCGGGTCTGGTATGCCGTTGTTGTTGCTGATATCCAGCCCCATTTTTTCCGCCAGGCGCCTGTAGATTTCGCTTTCAGGCATCACCTCACCCGGAGGATCGGCTACGGCGGGCTTATATTGGACATAAGGGTTCCAGTAAGAACCTACCACGTCAGCCTGTTCAAAGATGCCTTTGGCCGGCAGAATTATGTCTGCCATGGCGGCAGTGTCTGTCATGAACTGCTCCACCACCACCGTAAATGGCACCGACTCCAGTGCCTTTCTCACCTCACCGCTGCCGGGGAGCTGTATAACGGGGTTGCCCCTCTCTATCCACGCCACCTCTATGCCCGGCTCTTTCAGTGCAAAGAAATCAGGGCCAAATGTTGCTAACGAAATTGCACGCCTGAAGGGTTTGTCAGCCTCAGGGTCCGGGTAATAGCTTAGTGGTTCCTTAATGTCATCAAATATGTAGCTCTGCAGGTTGGCGAAGTTGAATCCGCAGCCGGACTTTCCGATCATGCCCGTGATAACCGGCATTGAAAGTATGGATCTGATCGTTTGCCCGCCGTTGGTATAGCGCTGCAGACCGTAGCCGGCCACCACCGTCAGTCGCTCTGCTCCGGCTGCCATAACCGCCAGCCTGACAATTTCGTTAGAAGGTATGCCTGTGATATCCTGTGCTTTATCTGACGTTATCTTAAGTGACGCTGCAAACTGATCAAAACCTGAGACATGCTTTTCAATGAACTCCCTGTTGGTAAGGTTCCTGTCTATTATGACCTTTGCCATTGCCAGAGCCAGGGCTGCATCCGTACCCGGACGAGGCTGTAAGAGAATATCGGCCTTGTCGGCTGTGGGGGTGCGGCGCGGATCGATGACCACAACCTTTGCACCGTTCCGGCGTGCCCTGTCGATGTGGATCATCTCCTGCACGTTGGTCTCTGCCGGGTTCTTGCCCCAAAGTATTATGAGACTTGCGTTGGCCAGGTCCCACGGCACATTATGCTTCACCTCTCCCAGGGTCAGCCTGACAGCCTCGAGGCCTGCCGGCCAGCATAGGTTACCGTATGTTGTTGTGGCGCCGCCGAAAAGGTTCCAGAAGTTCCCTGCAATATCATTGCTCAGCCCTGAATTACCACTCCCCTTGTAGAAAAGAACTGAATGAGGACCATGCTTCTCCCGGACAGTCAGTAGTTTTCCTGAGATTATATCCAGAGCCTCCTCTGTTCCAATCCGGGCGAATGATCCGTCTGCCTGCCTCTGTAGAGGATATATTATTCGCGAGGCGGAATACTCACGCTCAAGATATGACAGGCCTTTTATACACGGCCCTTCGGGTGCGGCAAGGTTGCCCTCATAAGGGAGTATGCGTACCACCCTGCCCCCTTCGGTAAATACCCTGAATGTACAGGTGCTGTAACAGTTACGCGGACAGACGGTTATAAACTCTTTCATAAAAACCCCTAAAGGTCATCGATAGGCTCTTCAATTATGGTCTCTATCTCCAGGATCCGGTTCACGGCGTCAGCTATCGTCAGACGGTATGTTATGCGATCCTGGCCGATATATGTGAGATAGTCAAATTGGGACGGGGGCGTGGAGTATGTAAGATCACCGATTTTCAGCGTGATGTCAGCCTCCGTGAAGGCAATATCAAACCTGAAATATTCTGAATATGCATCGGCAGCCACGGAGCCGAAGTTATGGATCCTAATTGCATAATCAGTATTATCAGTAGTTGTGACTGTCACCTCCTCCATTGTCAGTCCGGTGTTGTTAAAGATACGGACATCTGTTGGGCCTTCAGGTGTGATACATCTCTTCTTGCATGCTGTCAGCATGACAATCGCCACCAATAAGACCAGCGCTGGTTTTCCTTTCATCTCCGTATAATTTGATTACTGACGGAAAGTTAAGAAAAATGTGATAAAAGGGTTAAATCTTTTCCAGACAGTCGCCCCTCATCCATCCCTTATTGCCGTCAGGGAGCTTCACCTCAAGAAAGTTACCCAGTTCCTGCTCCACGGTCACTTTTGTGCCGGAGTGTATGACGAAGAGCTCGCTGCCGGTCTCGCCCGGGGCGCTGCTTCCGGTGACGATGCTGCATGTGATCACGGCCGTATTGTTGTGATTTACAAGTGAATTATTCCGTAAGGCCAGGGAGACCATCAGTGCCGAGACGATGATTGCCGCAAGTGAAAGCCAGAAGGAGAGCAGCCTTCCCTTTGCCCTCGCCATAGTCAGGAATATTATAGAACACAACAGTGCCACAATAAACATTGACAATGCTGCCACCGCCCATACATTTGTAGATGTCAACAGCGCCAGGAAGTCAATCCACCGTACGAAAAAGAGCTCCGGAATGGTCTCAAACCTGTCAGTCACCTTACTCCTGGCGATCTGAAGGTTGTAGTCGATATCCTCGTCAGCGGGGGCAATCAGTTTCGCCCGCTCATAAAAGAGGATAGCGTAGGCGTTGTCACCCGTCTTGAAGAAGGCGTTTCCGGCGTTGTACAGCAGGTCCTCGCTTCTGTAGCCGTCATGATAAAGCTGCCTGTAGATGCCTGCAGCCCCCGAATAGTCGCCTGAACTGTAAAGCTCTCCTGCCTGCGCATATCTCTCTTCAGGAGTCTGCCCGGCAATATTCGTAAGGAAGAATATCAGGATTATATTGATGACTATTGCTCTGCGCATCTGTTTCGTTTTAATCAAGCACATTATCAAGCCTGCCAATCAGGACAGCAGCTCTCCTGTAAAGGCCTGCAGGACTCTCTCCCTCAGATTTGGGGGCATACTGTGAATACTCCGTGGCGGAGAGGATGAGATCAAGCTCCGTTATCAGCTCTTCTCCTGCATTTCTCGTTCCCAGGGCAGCGTAGCATTTCTCCCTGGTGAGTTCTGACATCGGTATTGACAGCTTGTCGCTCAGGTAACCCCACAGCGCCCTGGCGATCTCACTGTTAACCAGTTCGGTCTTGCCGGATTTAAGCAGGAAATTAGCCTTTGCCAGGCGTTGGCGGGCGTTCCTGGCAGCCCTGCGGTTGCGCACTCCCGCTATATCGGCATTACGCTTCATCCGCTCCCTCCTGAACAGCAGCACCACTACGGCAATGAAGAGTGCAAGCGCGAACCATAACCAGTAATATGTTGTTGCAACAAGCGAAGCTGAAGAAACTGCCAGACCACCGCTGCCGTTACGGATGAACCGTATGTCCTGCCCAATGTATCTGACATCCTCTCCCGGTATGTACATCGGTGATGTAGTTTCTGCCTGGCCCGGCGTGCCCGTGACCGTGACGCTGTAGCCTCCGGTACGGAGTGTGACGTACTTCTCCTGGTGAGGGTCGAACACAGTGTATGATACGGGAGGAAGATCGAAGGAGCCGTTATTCCGTGGAATGAGCAGGTATTCAAATGTCTTGCTTCCGGATGCTGAACCTGAGCTCTTTACTGTGATTTTAGGATCATATTTTTCTATTCCCTGCGGGAAGTTGATCAACGGCTCGCCGGCAAGGTTAAGATTACCCGATCCTTTGAGGGTAACGGTGAGTGTAATGGCGTCATTGACCTCGGCTTCCGTGGCAGAGAGTGAAGAGGATAGACCAAATGAGCCCACTGCACCGTGAAAGTCGACGGGCCTGGGAGCCGGAAGAGGCCTGACCCTGATTGTCACCGGCTGCGTCGTCACCTTCTGAGGAACCGTGGAAACACCCGAGAAGAAACCTTCAAAAAAGGGATCGTCGAAGAAGGGGTCACGTACGTTTGATCGTTGCTGCACCATGGCTGTTATCTCCACCGGGTCTATCCGTATGTCACCGGATATCTGAGGGTAGAGGATAAACTTCTGGAGGACACCGGTGCCGTATTGAACTCCGTCGATGACCTCACTCTCAAGGTTTCTCAGCGGAGGCGTCTCTACATCTTCGCGCAGGAAACCCTTGAAGTCAGGATATCGCAGATCATTGATGCCCGAGAGGCTGGTGCGTGTGAAGAGTTTAAGCGTGCCTGTAATCGGTTGACCGACATACACCTCACGAGTGCTGAGTAACAGCCTGAGTGAAACCCCGGACCCGGTTGCAGCTGCCAGTGCAGCCTGTCCCTGCCCGGACGACGCCTGACTCTGACCAGCGCTCTGTCCCTGAACTGACCCTTCGGCTGTAATAACGATCTGCTTTTCTGCAGAGCTGACGATGATCTTTTTGGTCTCGAATTGTGCCGGGGGAATGGTGTAGGTACCAGGTGTCTGGGCAATAACGTAATATATCAGGGTGGTGGTAGAGACTGAGCTCATCTGTCCGTTGATCCACTGTACATTACGACTGGTAGATTGCTGTGGTCCGGAGACGGTGAATGAGGGTTCGAATTTCGGCGGACTGAACTGGCCGTCGGTGGAGTTCACGGTGTACACAATCCTGAATCGCTGGCCCACGACTGCGCTCTCCGGTGCGTCAACGGTAAGGGTGACCTCCAGGGCAGCCAGATTTAGTGATGCCAGAATACAAACCATTATCGCCAGAAAGCCTTTCATCTTCGCCAAAATTACCAATTTTTGATGACCCTTACCTTAGCTTTTGCAGCCTTGTCATGCTGAACCTTTTCCTGTGTGTCCTTCTCGTTGGCAGCCATCGCATCAAGCAGGCGCTTCGCATCTTCCCTGCTTATTGAGGGCGGCTGATCCTGCGACTGATCTTGGTCCTGTGACTGCTGATCATCCTGGTTCTGATTCTTTTGGTCCTCTTTGTTCTCATCCTGCTGCTGCTCCGGTTCCTTATCCTTATTCTGATTCTGCTGCTTTTGCTGCTCCTCCTGTTTCTTCAGCTGGTCCTGCGCCCAGGCAAGGTTATATTTGGCCTGGATATTATCCGGATTTAGTTTCAGGGAGTTGATGTACGCACCGATGCTCTCTTCAAACTTCTGCTCCTTCACCAGAGAGTTACCCAGGTTGTAGTATCCTTCTGCCTGCTTCAGGGAGTCACCTTCTGTTGTTGAGGCCACCTTGCTGAACTCCCCTGCTGCCTCACCGAACCTGCCCTGTTTGTAGAGGGCGTCACCCAGGTTGAATCCTGCGTCGCCTCTCTGCTTTTCATGCGCCTGTGCACGGCGGTACATCCCCTCACTGCCTGCAAACTCACTCTTTTTGTAGAGTTTATTACCCTTCCTGATATATTCCCTCTCCTCCTGTCCACAGAGGGAACTGCTGACAAGCAAAACGCAGAGTGTCGTCAGTATTACCTTGTATGAATATTGTGCTGCACTCATGACCTCTTCCTTTTTGGTTCCATCCCAATGATTCCCAGTCGTCTGATCAGATGACTCCTTCGGTCTCCTGTCAGAATGTCGGCCACCAGCAGGATGAACATTATGACTGCAGGAATCAGGAACTGTTCTTTGTACTCGGTATACATCACGGTGTTTATCTCACTTTTCTTCATCCGGCCGATGTCATTGTAAATTTCAGTCAGACCAATGCTGGTGTTACTGGCCCTGACATACCTGCCTCCGGTCACTGATGCTATCTCCCTCAAACTCTTCTCATCGAGTTTGGAGATGACAGTGTTACCATCCCTGTCTTTCAGGTAGTCAGTTCTGCCTCCGGCATTGACAGGAATTGGCGAGCCGGCAGGTGACCCTATGCCGATTGTATGCACAACTACTCCCTTTTCTGCTGCTTCCCTGGCCTTCGCAAGAGCATCATCCTCATGATTTTCGCCGTCGGTGATAATTATGAGCGCTCTGCTTTTATCGCTCGCGGGAGAGAATGACCTCATACCGAGGTCTATCGCTGATCCGATTGAGGTTCCCTGCTTTGAGACTGCATCGGGCCCGGCGGTTGAGAGGAACATCTTCGCTGACAGGTAATCGTTTGTAATTGGTATCTGCGTATATGCATCACCGGCAAAGAGTATGAGCCCTATCCTGTCCTCCCGGAGCTGATCAACGAGCTGTGAGATAGCCTGTTTAGCCCTCTCAAGCCTCGAGGGGGCAATATCTGTCGCCAGCATAGAGTTGCTCACATCGAGGGCTATGATCACTTCCACACCTTCGCGTTTGACCTCCTCTAGCCTTGACCCGAACTGAGGTCTCGCTACCGTCAGCACCGCAAAAACGAAGGCAAGAAGCCTGATAATGAACTTTGCAGCCATCCGGGCCGGTGAATAGTCGGGCGACAGTCTCATGAGCAGTGAAGCGTCACCGAAGCGCTCCCTGGCGAGCCTCCTTCTCCTGTTGCCTATGATCCAAATGATTATCAGCACCGGCACCAGGAGGAGCAGGTAAAGCATGTCAGGCTGTGCAAATCTGAACGTATCCATGGTTTTGCTACGACATGTTTTTCATAAAGAGATACCTGAGCAACAGCTCAAGTGCAAGGATCACCGCAGCGGCAAGGGCCCAAAGCATGAAGACCTCCTCACGCCTGCTGTGTTCCCGGGTCTCTATCTTTGATTTCTCAAGCTTGTCAATTTCACCGTAAACCTGCTGAAGGCTTGTGTTATCAACAGCCCTGAAGTACCTGCCTCCGGTGAGATCCGCAATCTGCTTCAGCAGCGCTTCATCAATCTCGACCTGCATCTTCTGATAGCGCATACCGAACGGGGTCTGTACCGGGTAGTCGGCAAAACCCATGCTCCCAACGCCTATCGTATATACCCTGACCCCGAATGTTTTAGCTATCTCAGCGGCGGTCACCGGGTCTATCGATCCCATGTTGTTAACCCCGTCAGTAAGCAGAATGATCACCTTGCTTATCGCGTCCGAGTCCTTGATCCTGTTTATGGCTGTGGCCAGGCCAACACCTATGGCCGTGCCGTCCTCGATTACACCGCTTTTTACCTCCCTCATAAGGTTTATCAGTACCGCATGGTCAGTTGTCAGAGGACACTGGGTAAAGCTCTCACCGCTGAAGACCGTCAGTCCCATCCGGTCATAGGGTCTGCCACTGATAAACTCCGTGGCGACGTTCTTGGAAGCTTCCAGTCTGTCAGGACTGAAGTCGCGCGCCAGCATTGAGCCTGATACATCAAGAGCCAGGACTATATCTATTCCCTCTGTGGTGGAGCTCTGCCACTTGTCAACGCTCTGGGGTCTGGCGATTACAATGATCACCAGGGCAATGACCGTAATCCTCAGGGCGAAGAGGATATGTCTCAGGTAATGGCGGAAGGTCTTGTGGCCGTTCATTAGGAATCCTGCTGTGGAGAGCTTCACAGAGGCATGCGCCCTGGACTGCCGGTATACATAATAAACCACAAGCAGTGGTATGATCAGCAGAAACCAGAGAAACCACCCGTTCTCATACACAATGTTATGCATCTGCCCCTCCTTTCTCTTTCTTCTCTCCGGCAGTGATGATCACGACCACTTTTGTCTCCTCAACAAAACGGACGGCGTCAGCATAATACTTCTCATGCAGTTCGCTCTCCGGTACATATTTGGCGAATTTGACCATGTCAGAGAGTGAAAGCAACTCTTTCACCAGAGACATCTGTCCGGCAGTGGTGACCGCAGCCTTCTGAAGCATGCGTACAGTCTCGTCTGTTGTCAGCTCAGGGGAGCTTATGCCGTAACGGTTGTCAATATACCTTCTTGTTATGTCTGACAGTCTTGAGTAGTACTCCTTGACCTCACCCTTCTGCCACAGCTCCTCCTCCCTGAGAGCCTTCAGCTCCCTCAGGGCTATGACATGGGCTGGTTCAGGAGGCACAAGAGGCCTGACGAACCTCCTGAGCGGATTTCTTGGAAGGAAACGGGCAAGAATATAAAGTACCAGCGCTGCAATAAGGGCAATCACCAGCCAAGGCAGCACCTCTGCAAAGGTCACCGGCGCATTCCGTGGCCCGATAATGTCAAATATTACGTCAGTGGTGTCCGGAGGCGTCACATCAGGGCGCAGCACTTTAAGGAAAGAATAATCGGAAAAGTATCTCAGCAGACTGTCGCCTGAAATCATCTCCGCATAGAATGGAGAAATTGTATATGTTCCTGAATCAAATGCCGTTATCAGGTACCTGTCAGTTATGGTGAAGCTGCCGTCAGGTGAGAGAGCAGTATCTTGCGGACTCCGGGAGAGTATTATGATTTTCCCTGCCAGTGTGTCGGTGAGGGTGTTAAGCTCAGCCGTGAAACCTGCGGGAATCTTTGCAGTAACGGTAAAGCGAGTCTGATCTCCAATGAGTATGCTTGTTGTGTCAGGTGATGAGTTGACCTTTATCTCCTGCGGCATGGCAACGCAAGAGAGGAATAACAGTACAGCAACGGATATGGCAGCTCTTCTCATCGTTCTACCTGTGTTTGAAAAGCGAGATTAGAGGCTTGATGTAATCCTCACCGGTGCTGATTGATGCCACGTCCACCCCGCAGCTTACGAATGTGTTGCTGACTGTTTCATTATGCCTCTTCCAGAGGGCGGCGTACTCCTGCCTGATTCTGGATGAAGAGGTGTCAATCCAGTTTTCCTTTCCCGATTCGGGATCTGTAACCTTCATGAAGCCAACGTCAGGTATCTCTTTCTCGCGTCTGTCGGTTATGCGGAGGGCAACAACATCATGCTTGCCAGAGGCAATGCGGAGTGATTCGATAAAAGGCGGGGCCATGAAATCAGACAGAATGAAGGCTGTGCACCGTTTCCTTATCACGTTTGTCAGATATCGAAGAGGCTCAGAGAGAGAGGTGTCTGACTCCTGAGACTCATAGCTTAATAATTCACGGATGATCCGGAGCATATGCCCCCGTCCCTTTTTCGGCGGGATGTACTTCTCAACCCTTCCTGAGAAGAGCATGAGGCCTACCTTATCATTGTTGGCTATAACGGAATAGGCCAGAACGGCTGCTATCTCGGTCATCAATTCTCTCTTGGTCGAACCAATGGTGCCGAAGTCGCCCGACCGGCTGACATCTACAAGAAGCATCACAGTCAGTTCGCGCTCCTCCTCGAATATCTTGACGTAGGGGTGCCCGAACCGTGCCGTGACGTTCCAGTCTATACTGCGTATGTCATCTCCGAACTGGTATTCACGCACCTCGCTGAATGCCATTCCCCTTCCGCGGAATGCACTGTGATACTCACCGGCAAAAATCTGCCGGGTAAGGCCCCTTGACCTTATCTCAATCTTCCTAACTTTTTTAAGCAGTTCTGTTGTTTCCACTTCTACCTCTCTGCTTTGTCCTCTCATATGTCACGGTAAAAAACCATGACTCTTTCTTCAGTCGCACCGAGATATCCTCTCCTCCGGCCCTGTAACTCCACAGGTTTACCTCTCCCGGGATATATAACTCGTTAAGTTCCTTTATCTTACTGTCATAAATACTGTTATCAAAGGTGATCCTGACACCGTTGCATCTCCCCTTCTCATCAATGAAGACCACCCATGTTTCGTTATCATCACCTGAACTGTACTTCAGGTACCTGTAGGTGTTGTTTCTGACCCTGTTGTCGAGCGAGAGCCCGGGCATGTCAGCAGACATGATCTCCCTTATTCTCTCTTCAGGAAGGCCGATAAAATCCTGGGCTTCAGATGGCGGGCCCAACAGGGTCAGCAGGACGATGATGAACGGTATGCTCTTCATGCCGGCTACGGTACTTCAACCGTGTTAAGTATCTCTGTAATTATATGATCCTGGGTGATATTCTCAGCTTCAGCCTCATAGGTAAGCCCTATCCGGTGCCGAAGCACGTCGGCGCACAGGAAGCGTACGTCCTCGGGAACCACAAAGCCTCTCCGCCTGATGAAGGCATAGGCTTTCGCCGCCAGGGCCAGGTTGATGCCTGCCCTGGGTGAGGCACCATATGAAATCAGCGGAGTGAACTTCGACAGTCCGTATTTATCCGGCTGGCGGGTTGCAAACACTATATCGAGGATGTAGTTCTCGATCTTCTCATCAAGATAAACCTCTCTTACAACCTCCCTGGCTCTGAGAATATCCTCTGGCTTAAGGATGGTCTTTGCCGTCGGGAAGACGCTTGCCAGGTTCTCACGGATGATCATCCGTTCTTCCTCTTTCTCGGGATAGGTTATCACCACTTTAAGCATGAACCTGTCTACCTGTGCTTCGGGCAGGGGATAGGTCCCCTCCTGCTCAATGGGGTTCTGTGTAGCTAACACCATGAACGGTTCCCCGAGCTGATACGTGGTCTCCCCTATTGTCACCTGTCGCTCCTGCATGGCTTCGAGCAGAGCGCTCTGTACCTTGGCCGGGGAGCGGTTGATCTCATCGGCCAGAATGAAGTTGGCGAAGATGGGTCCCTTGCGGACAACAAATTCCTCTTTCCTCTGGCTGTAGATCATGGTGCCAATGAGGTCCGCCGGAAGCAGGTCGGGAGTGAACTGTATCCTGCTGAACTTCGTATCGATGATCGAAGCCAGGGTCTTGATTGCAAGCGTCTTGGCAAGACCAGGCACCCCTTCAAGCAGTATGTGCCCGTTGGAGAGCAGGCCTATCAGCAGCGAGTCAGTCAGATGACGCTGACCAACGATCACTTTGTTTATCTCCTGCCTGACAAGGTCAACAAATGCACTCTCCTTTTCGATCTTCTCATTAAGGAGCCTGATATCGGTAGAATGTTCCATAGCTGTTAGTATTGTTTCTTCTCTGCGAAAAATATCCGCAAAGATCATTTTTGATATTAAAAAACCTTGTTAAAGGTTGTTAAAGAAGTGTTAAAGCTATTTGCCAAACTCACAGTGTCTGAAGAGTCTGACCATTATTATCAGCACCATGGGTATCAGGGCGGGATTAATGCCCTGACCCGCAATGAGTGATACCGGCAGCCATGACAGTGAGATGAAGAAGGCTATCCTGCTCAGTCTGGCAGGATTCCTGCGCGTAAACAGATATCCGAAGAGGACGGGTATAAGGATATTTATTCCCAGGAAAAGCAGGTTGAGGTGCAGGGCGTCATGTTCCGAGAAGAGGTTTGTGAAAACCAGCAGAAGGGCTATCACCGAATAGATGAAATAGAGAACAAAATCGACAGCCTTTTCCAGTTTAGGTTTTCCGAAGACAAACGTAACAAGGAGAACAAGTATCAGGATCAGATAAAACACCGCCTGCGTCACCCATGATCCTGCTCCCGGCTTGCCGGGCGGGGGAAAGCCGGCAACAACCTCCGCCGGCCCTGTCAGCGGCTGCTCGGTGCCGTCATGGATAATGAGAGTGTTCAACATATTGGTCATGAGATGGACCGGCAGGAACATCTCGTCATATGGTGAGGCTTTCTTATCTGCCTGCAGTCCCAGCAGCATGTCAGCCCCCAGATCGAGCCATGGCAGCACCTTCTGGTTGGGATCAACAAGCTTTCGGAACGTCTTCTGTTTCTTCCTCTCTCTCTCTGGGAATATGACTGTATCGGTTGCGGCAGCGGCCACTATATCACGAACGCGTGTAGCGCAGTTATCAAAGAAAAAATCATATCTGTACTTTACATTCTCGGGCTTAAGGTTTTCATTTATCAATTCAAAGAGTTTCTCCCTCTCCGCTGTGGTCAGGTTAAGCTTCTGAGACCACACGGAGCGGCCCTCCGCAATGTACTCCCGGAGGAAATCCTGATAGCTGTATGCCCCAAGCAAATAATCGAGTCTTCCCTTGGCAAACCGATAGGCGAAGTTTGGGGTCGAGAAATCAAAAATGCCCCAGTTATAAACCATGTCAAAGGTGGTTCCGCGAACAGCCACGCGCAGCGCCGTGTGGCCGTAGATGGAATAGCTTGCGGTGCCCGGCGCGCAGGTGATGATATAAACATCGGCACTGTCAGCCATTTCTGCCCTGGCAGGAGCCGGACGGAGGAGAAAGAGAACTGCCAGAATGAAAAGGATCTTCTTCATGCATCAGAATTGAGGCATAAACCTAACCAAAATTTTGAAATAATAAAAGATGTCTTCAGAGACCGGTTTGTCGTCAGAATCATAAACCTGACGGAAAGCCTGGAGGTATCAACGTATTGAATTTCCCTTGCCTCTTTTCAATCTGGCTCCTTCCTATCCCGGCATAAAATGTCTGGATTTAACTCTCAACCCTGATCTAACAGTCTGATTCTTAATCCTTAATTCTTAATTCTGCTGCTTCAGCTTTTCAAGGATTCTCCTGGCATTCTCGTTCGATGGATTGAGAGTCAGGGATTTCTCATAATGTGTTATAGCCAGATCGTTGTTTCCTGCACTCATGAAGCCTTCCCCCAGGCTGTCCCAGACCCTGGATGATTCGGGGAAGAGCCTGGCATTAAGTTTGAAAAGCTCCAGCGCTTCGTCAATGCCTCCATGGCAGCGCATGAACATATACCCGTATCTGTTTATGGCTTTTTCAACCGCCTCGCCGCCAGGTTCTTCTTTCTGAATCAGCTCATTGGCCAGCCTCCTGTATTCAGTGGTATCTTCTCTTGCAAGCGCCAGTCTTAGATTCTGGCAGGGTGAGATTTCATCAGGCAATTCCGGTACCTTTATTCTCATCGTTTCGTCAGCAACCGAGTTATACAGGGTTAAAAAACTAAATGGACCGGCACTCATGGCTTTTACCAGTTCCTCTCTTCCCAGGGTTTCATCAATTAGCCCTGCCATGTAGCCTCCGGCAATATAGAAGGCCCTTTCAATGACTCCAGTCTGCCATGCCAACCGCCTGAGACTGTCAATCGTCAGCGTCTCTGCCTGTTTGAAAAGCAGATCAACCTTCTCAACGTTCGCCTTCACCTCCACCTTTTTGTCCATCATCTTGTAATCAGGAACAAAATCATTGGGGAAAATGTGGCGGGCGGCGTATGAGACATAGGTAGCCATACCTTCGTTTAACAGGAAATCCATGACAAAATCAAGTGCCTCGTTCTGAAGGTCGTAATCGCTTCGGAAGGCAATGGTATTGGCATATCCGCCGTGATAGATTTCGTGAACGAGGATATTCATTATAACCGACGGATCGCTGTTGAAGCGCGGTGAGTTCACGTTGATCAGTATCCCGCCCGGATATGCAAATGCTGCAGGCTTAATATCGGAGATGAGGAAAACGGTAACCTTCAGGGGAGGGGCTGATGGCTGCAGGAAGGAGCTGATATGCGGAAATCCTTTTTCACGGAGTGTTGTGCTCAGACCTATGATTTCCCGGGATGTGACAACTGCTGGCTGGGATGCCCTCTCTTCATCATTGAGAGCTGCAATGGCCCTGACTCTTTTGGTCCACTCTTCGCGGCCCGGGTCAACACGGTTATTGCGGCTGTACTGTCCGGCAAGCCGGTATGCGCCATTGGCCGTCCAGAATGAGTCAACATTGCATAATATTTCATCAGGATGTGAATAAAGAGCATCGATTGCTGAAGTGTCAAAAACCACCTCTGTTCCAAGGCAGAATGACGATTGATCACGGGTTACATTCGGTTGGGAAAGAGCTCCGGCCACATGTAACTGAAGGAGAATTACGCACGATAAAATGGAACCTGTTTTCATAGCCTTAGTACTTTGCATTAAAGACTGATAGTTCTTGATTTTGCTGCATCAACAACTGCCAGTTCAATGATTTACCGATAGCAAAGTCCGGCCGGAAGGTATCATTTCTATTGCTTACCTGTCGTCACTCCAATTAAGGGTGGCATTGACTGCACGGTTCCAGCCATGAAGTAGTTTTTCTCTCTCTCCTGAACCCATACCCGGTGAGAATCTCCTGTCAACCTGCCATTGACTCCTTAAATCCTCAATACTGCTCCAGTAGCCTGTTGAGAGGCCGGCCAGGTAAGCAGCCCCAAGTGCTGTGGTTTCTGTTATCGCCGGTCGCACCACATCACCTTGAAGGATGTCGGACTGGAACTGCATCAGGAGGTCATTTACAGTTGCTCCTCCATCAACTCTTAATTCATTAATCTTCAGTCCTGAATCATTTTGCATCGCAAGTAACACATCATGTGTCTGGAAGGCAATGCTCTCGAGTGCTGCACGGGCGATATGAGCGGCGGTAGAGCCACGCGTGAGACCTGTAATGGTACCTCTTGCATGCTGGTTCCAGTATGGTGCTCCAAGTCCTGCAAAAGCCGGCACAAAATATACTCCCTCAGCCGAAAGTACCTCCCGTGCCAGATTTTCAATATCCGATGATTCCTTTATGATGCCAAGGCTGTCACGGAGCCACTGAACCACCGCACCGGCAATGAAAATACTTCCTTCCAGGGCATACTCCGTCCTTTCTCCTATCCTCCAGGCTACAGTAGTCAGCAACCTGCTTCCTGACATCACAGGAGTTATACCGGTATTCATCATCATGAAGCACCCTGTGCCGTAGGTGTTTTTGACCATTCCCCGGTCAATGCACATCTGTCCGAACAGAGCTGCCTGTTGGTCGCCCGCAATTCCGGCAACAGGCACCTGCGAGGGGAAGACACCGGCAGTTAGTCCGCAGACCTCACTTGAGGAGCGTACCTCAGGTAGCATGTTTGCAGGTATATTGAAGATCCGGAGCAGCTCGTCGTCCCATTCCAGCGAGTTTATATTGAACAGCATGGTTCTGGAGGCATTCGATACGTCTGTTACATGCAGTCTGCCGCCGGTAAGGTTCCAGATGAGCCAGGAGTCAACGGTACCGAAGGCCAGCTGGCCCCTCTCTGCCATTGAACGGGCACCGGAGACATTGTCAAGGATCCACCTGACTTTCGTGGCGGAGAAGTAGGCATCAATAATGAGCCCGGTCTTCTTCCGGATGACATCTTCGAGTCCATCCCTCTTTAGCTGATCACAATACCCTGATGTACGCCTGTCCTGCCATACGATGGCATTATGCACAGGCTTTCCGGTCTTCCTGTTCCAGACAACTGTTGTCTCACGCTGATTGGTGATGCCAATTGCCGTGATGTGTGAGCTGTCAATGCCCACCCTGGTAAGCGCCTCAACGGCAACACCCACCTGCGTTGACCAGATATCTTCAGGATCATGCTCTACCCATCCGGGTTCGGGGAAGATCTGGGTTAACTCCTTCCGGGCTGATGCTACTGGCAACCCCATATGATTGAAAACAATAGCCCTCGAACTGGTTGTTCCCTGGTCAAGTGCAAGTATGTAGTTAATCATATTGTTATGATTAAAAATGGTTTCTTCCGTCATTTGGAAGTCTTAGCCAAGATAATTATTTTTTTACCGGCATTGAAATGCGTACATAGGCTGTAAAACTGTAATGACAACTATTCAGAAGAAAGCAGTAAATTTGATTGAAGTTTAATCGTCCCGCTTATGACAAATAAATTTGTAATTACAATTGGCAGGCAACTTGGAAGTGGCGGGCGTGAGATCGGTCAAAAGCTCTCAGAGCGTCTTGGCATAGCCTTCTACGACAAAGAACTGATACGGATAGCTTCGAAAGAAAGCGGACTGAAAGAGGAGTTCTTCGAGAGAGTGGATGAGCAGAAACACTTCAGCCTGTTTCCCGGTCTGTTAGGGATAAGGAGCTCTGTGACAGACGATTTTTTTTCTAACTATTACCTGAGCAATGAAACTCTTTTTAAGATACAAAGCGACGTTATGCGGAGACTTGCTGAAGAGCACTCATCCATCTTTGTGGGTAGATGTGCCGATTATGTCTTGAAGGAGCGGCGCGAATGCCTTAATCTGTTCATCAGCGCCAACACTGATGACCGGATCAGGCGCATTGCGGGGAGTCATAAAATCACCGAAGAAAAAGCAATGGAGATCATCGGGAAAACCGATAAGGGCCGGTCAGCCTATTATAACTATTTCAGCGCCAAGACCTGGGGTGCGGCCGAATCATATCATCTCTGCATTAACTCGTCGCTCCTTGGCATAGATTCAACGGTGGATCTTATCTGTCGTGTGGCCGAAGAACGATTCGGGCTGTCATAAAATCATCCTTGAACCAGCGGCAACTCTACATGAGTTACTCTGCTTTTTCCGAACAGTTGACCATCCACTGTGTCCCGAACCTGTCACGACAGCTGCCATAATAATCGCCCCAGAACATATCCTGAAGTTCCTGCTCAATTATCCCGCCTTCAGAAAGGGCTGCAAAGAGCCTTCGCGTCTCCTCCCTGGTATCAGGCATCAGGTTAATGTATATGCTGTTGCCGGAGTTGACCCTGAAGCCCATCGATTGAGGGGCATCACTGCCCATTAGCGAGAAACCTCCAAGGATTGGCAGTGACACATGCATTACCAGGTTCAATTCTTCTTCCGGCAACGGAGGCATTTTCTCTGAGGGAGGTACATCGCTGAACCGCATTATTCCTCCCTGGAACTCACCGCCAAAGACACTCTTATAAAAGTTAAATGCCTCTTCGGTCTCCCTTGCGAAGTTTAAGTAAATGCTGACAGATGACATGGCTTTGTGTATTAAGTTTTAAAAAAAATCCCTGATTTTAAATTTAAACAAGCCTGGCAGCATAATTGTTCTTCCTGAACGGGGGTCTCCAATATGATTTTCCTTTATTTTTATGCCATAACTGATCGTCATGGAAAATTTTTCAGGATTCATCGCACCGGTTGTTATCATGGCCGTGGTCTTCATTCTGAATGCATACCTTCCTGCCAGGAGGGTATCAGGTTACATCACCAAACCGGGATCATTGGATAAGATGAAGTACCGTATCAACGGCATCTTTGTATTCATTGTAGTGGTAGCATTGTGGTTCATCCTGGGCATAACCGGAATAGTACCATTTGATTATCTGTACAATTACCGCTGGCACGGACTGGCAGGTGCATGCTCCCTGGGGCTGGTCTTCACATTAGTTCTGGTACTGCCCCGCAAACCTGTCAGGAAGTCGTCAGCTGCGGATCTTTTCCTGGGAAGGGTTGAGAACCTTCAGGTCCTGAATGGCAGGGTAGACATCAAAATGTGGCTTTATCTTGCCGGAGCCATAATGCTTGAGCTCAATATACTAAGCTTCACTGCTTATCACCTTATGGCTTACGGTGAGGCTGCCTCACCCGGAATATTGCTATCGGCGACGCTGCTGAGCTGGTTTGTTATTGAATATCTTATATTTGAGGAGGTTCACCTCTATACATACGACATTTTTGCCGAGAGGATAGGCTTCAAGCTGGGGTGGGGATGCATCGTATTCTACCCCTACTTTTATACTATAAGCTTATGGGCTACTGTGGCACTGCCTGATCCGCATACGCCTTCATGGCTTTTGGCGGTTTATGCAGTCATCTTCTTTTCCGGTTGGATGCTGGCCAGGGGTGCCAACATGCAAAAGTTTTTCTTCAAGCGTGATCCGCAAAGATCTTTTATCGGGATCGTTCCCGCGATCATTACTGACGATAAGAAAAGCCTGTTGGTGAACGGCTTCTGGGGTATAAGCAGGCATATAAACTACCTGGGTGAGATCTTAATGGCCTCCGGGATCATTCTCTGTACCGGCTATCCCGGACTCATCTGGCCATGGCTCTACCCTCTTTATTATGTCCTTCTCCTCTTTACAAGGCAGTATGATGATGACAGGCGCTGTTCTGCAAAATACGGAGAGCTATGGGCTGAATACAGAAAACGGGTTCCGTGGCGGATAATTCCTCATATCTGGTGATGTTTTAAGCAGACCAGAACTGTTGAATTATATCCGATACAGCTTGCGGATATTGTCTCCCATGATCTCTATGGCTCTCTTTCGCGGGAGCAGCCTTTGCATGAAAAAAGAAGCAGTCCGGTTAGCCCTGCCACTGATAAATGAGGGTTTTCTGCCCAGCCTCCTGAAGCACTCCCTGACAACCTCTACAGGTTTCATCACTGCGGGAGCAAAAAGACTGGCTTTTGCCGGTCCGGAGCTGAGGTAGCCGGGAGTGGCCGTTGCCCCGGCGCAGCAGGCCATAATATCTACCCCTCTCTCCTTCCACTCATACCAGAGGCTTTCAGCCAGCACCCTGTTGAAGGCTTTGGTGGCAGCATACGTTGCAATGTAACCACTACCCTGAAGTCCTGCCAATGATGACATGAGTATCACAGCCCCTTTGCCTCTGTCAAGCATCTTTCCTCCCAGTTGGTGTACCAGCTTCAATGGGGTGATCATATTGAGCCGGGCAGCCTGGCAATGATTCTCTAAAGGATGTTTATTGAAGGATCCGATATGAGAAATTGCTGCATTGTAAATCAGGATGCCGGGCTCAGTCCCCCCAAGAGAAGCCATTACCTGATCTGCGGCACTTTCTTCTGACAGATCGCATTGCAGACACCGTGCCGTAACCTTATATCTGGCTTCGATTTCCCCGGCCAGTCTCTGCAGTAGCTCCATCCTGCGGGCTATCAATATCAGATTGAATCCGTAAGAGGCCAGCTCCGCAGCAAATGCAGCTCCTATACCTTCGGATGCACCGGCTATCAACGCCGTGTCTCCGTACTTTATCTTCAGCTCCATATTCAAATATATTATTTACCGGCGGACGTTTGTCGTGCAGTAACAAAAAAAGTCCCGCCGGTTGGGCGGGACCAAGGTCATTAAATGTACATTATATTGTCAACTATGCAAGTCTTACATTAACGGCATTTAATCCTTTTTTACCTTCCTGGAGGTCAAATGTAACTTCGTCATTCTCCTTGATCTTGTCGATCAGTCCGGTTGAATGGACAAAATACTCTTTCGATGAGTCGGCGTCTTTAATGAACCCAAAACCTTTGGATACATTGAAAAATTTAACAATTCCTTTATTCATAAAATTTGATATTAATTTGGGTGCAAAGGTAAAGGAGTTTTTGAATTATCATCGTTTTTTTAGGAGATTTTGGAAAATTATGCGGTGAAATACAAAAAAAATATTCACTTCCGCCAGAAAGACCTGGTGAAAAGCGTTATAATAGTGAATATTTCAAGGCGGCCGATGATCATCAGAAGCACCATGGTGACCTTTGCCGTCCCGTTGAAATGGGCGAAATTGCCCAGGTTACCCGAGGCTCCGAGGCCTGGCCCGACACAGGAGATAGATGCTGCGGATGCCCCTGCCGCTTCGTCTGCCGGTATGCCTGTAATCAGAAGAATCATCATTCCGATAATGAAGATGACGATGTAGAGTTGAATGAACACTGTCATCAGGCTGTTGATGTTGTCGGGGATTAGCTGACCATTCAGCTTGACAGGCATTATCGCATTGGGATGCTGCAGCCTGACGGTCACATTGCGCAGGTTTTTCAGTGATATCAGGTGTCTGGCCATCTTGATTCCCCCCGTGGTAGACCCGGTTGATCCCCCTACAAATATCAGAAGGAAGATAAACACATACGCGGCAGCAGGCCAGAGTGTATAGTCAGAGGTGGCATAGCCTGTGGTGCTTATCGTAGAAAGAACCTGGAAGAGTGAATGACGAAATGCCTCCTCATAGGTTCTCTCCGAGCCAATATAGAGGATTAGTGTCACTGATGCCACTGCTGCAGTCGTAAAGAAGATATAAAACCAGAATTCTTCGTTAGCCCTGACCTTTGTATATGCCCTCCTTATAATGAAGTAGAAGACCACGTAACTGGTTGCTGCAAGGAACATGAACAATGAGATAACATACTGAATGTAATCAGAATAACCCGCTATGCTATTGTTTTTAGTAGAAAACCCTCCCGTTGCTATGGTCCCGAAAGAGTGGCAGATGCTGTCAAACAGCTCCATCCCTCCAACTGTCAGCAGGAATATTTCAGCGATCGTAAGGCTGAGGTATATGAGCAGGATTGCCCCTGCAATGGATTTTGTCCGGGGGAGTATCTTCTCTTTTAGAGATGACTCCATTGAGAAAAGGCTATAGCCACCCACCTTTAAAGAGGGCAGGATAATGATGACAAGAAGGATGATACCGATCCCTCCTATCCAGTGGGTCAGACTGCGCCAGAAAAGTAACGATCTGGGCATGACCTCTATATTCGTAAGTATGGATGCCCCGGTAGTCGTATACCCTGATACACTCTCAAACAGGATATTTACAAACCCGGTCATCTCTTCACTGAATATGTAGGGCAGAGTACCTGAAAGAACCAGTGCAATCCAGCCAAGGGTGACGCTCAGGTAGCCTTCCCTGGTAGTTATTTTATGGTAGAGTGTTCTCCTGGTCGGAAAATAAAGGATGATCCCTGGAACCATGACAGTAATGAATGCGAGCAGGAAAGGAGTCACCGGTTCAGAGTAGACCAGCGCAACAGGTATGCAGAGAAGAAAAGAAGAAGCTGAGATTATCAGTATCAGGCCGATAATCTTAAGTACGGATTTAAAATTGATGGCGCTCATGTCACCTTCAGGTATGAGACCGGAGGCTAATACCTCCGGTCATCGTGATTCCGGAGCGACTCGAACGCTCGACCCACAGCTTAGAAGGCTGTTGCTCTATCCAACTGAGCTACGGAACCATTACACGGTTGAAAAAACCGCCGCAAATATAATCACATTTTTTCTTTTGTCAACAGCCCGTCGCGATGGACGGCAGAGTCAGACCGTCTTCATCCAGTTGACCAGCCCCTTCTTTTCGATTATCTGCTTCAGTTCCGGCGGCAGTGGCTCGAAGGAGAACTGCCTGTTGCCGACCAGCAGAGACCCCTTATCGAAGTCTATCTCAAGGGTGTCGCCGGGATTGTACGCCTCAACAGCCTCCCTGTGCACTATGAGGGGCAGACCCTGGTTGATGGATGACCGGTAGAAGATGCGGTTTACTGACTTGATTATGACCGCCCTGATGCCAAGGTGCGCCAGACCGACAGAGGGATGCTCGCGGGAGCTTCCGCAGCCGAAGTTATCGCCAGCAATGATGATGTCACCTGCCTGAGCATTCTTGCTGAATGAAGAGTCAAAGTCGCTGAAGAGCAGAGGCAGAATTGCAGCAGCATCGGAACTCATGACACTGTAGGTATGCTTGCCTGCAAACATCTGGTCAGTGTTCAGATTATCAACATCCGCATAGTTCCATACATTGCCTTCTTTCCTGTTTTCTCCCTCGCTGATGATGTTTGTTTTGCTCTGCGGAGGCTTGTAGGGGAAGAGCTCATCTCCGGGGGTTATCCTCGGGTCAGTGATGACTCCGGCTATGGCTGATGCGGCAACTGTGGCCGGGGAAGCAAGATAGATTGAGGCCTCCTTGTTTCCCATCCGACCGAGGAAATTGCGGTTGGCGGTTGATATTACAATGTGCCCGCTGGCCGGGATGCCCTGTCCGGTGCCGAGGCAGGGTCCGCAAGAAGGACTGAGTATGTTGGCGCCGGCCTCAATCATGTCAGTGATCAGACCTTCCCTGATGGCCTGCAAATAGATATCCTTTGATGCGGGTATGATGTGAAGCTGGAACCCCGGCTTTATCTTTGACCCTCTCAGCACTGACGCAGCAGTCCTGAGATCCTCAATCCTGCCGTTGGTGCATGTGCCTATGAGTCCTTCGTGAACGACAGTGCCCGCCACAGAGGTTACTGACATGATGTTGTCTACATTATGAGGGGCGGCAACAAGAGGGAATATCGTGGCCAGGTCGACAGATATGCGGCACCGGTATTCAGCTCCTTCATCCGCCCAGACACCTCCGGTGGCGGAGCCAATATACTTCTGCAGCACCTCATCAGAGGGGAAGACTGCATTCTTCGCTCCCATCTCGGATGCCAGGTTGGCGACAGTCATCCTGTCGCTCACATTCAGAGTGCCAACTCCTTCACCGTGGAACTCGATTGACATGTAGTTGGCCCCGTCAGAACCAAGCATACCGATAATCCACAGGGAGAGATCCTTGGCGCTGACACCCGGCCGAAGTTTTCCGGTCAGATCAATGCGCATCGATGGCGGCACAAGAAACCATGTCTCACCCCGCTTCCATATACCTGCAGCTTCCGTGCGGTCTATGCCTGCGGCAAGGGCATTGAAGGCACCGGCGGTGCATGTGTGACTGTCAGAGCCGACTATTATCATCCCGGGACGAGCATGGTTTGACATCATCTGGTGGCAGATGCCCTGGCCCGAGTCATAGAACTTCCTGATACCCTGATCAGCAACAATATTCCGGATATCCTGGTATTGTGTCGCCAGTTTGGCATCAGCCGGCGGTGCATTATGATCAAGCACAACAAGCATCTGACCGGGATCGGAGACCTTCTCGCCTCCCATCTTCCGGAAGGTCTGATAGATGCTCGCAGTGTTGTCATGTGTAAGGATCAGATCAGGCTTCCTGAATACAACAGCTCCCTCAGGAGCCCCGAACACCTTCTCAACAAATGTCTTTGGTTTCATCATAATATAATTTTGATTTTAACGGTATGATAGCTTGTCCCGTCCAGGCGGGAGAACCTCACATGCTTGTAGATTATATTTATTCGTGCCTGGATTGTGGCCAATCATGTGGGTTTCATATTTTGTGAAGTGAAAATTTAAATTTTACCCAGCAGGCCGCCCCTTACATAAATCTCATACTGTGCATCATAGAACGGGCTTATTGATGTTTTTAATCCATTCCGCTCATTGAGGGCATCACCGGTGAGGAGATTGAGAGAAATGATATCACCATCCTTCAGGTCAATCTTCTCGAATGAACCGTATGTCAGGACCGGAAAGGCGGCGTTGATGGCGTTACGTTCATAGATGGCCCCGAAGGAACGGGCTATCACTGCCTGTATCCCCAGGGAGACAAAGCAATCGACTGCCTGCTGGCGTGAGCTTCCGCTACCGAAGTTCTTGCCGGCAACAATTATGTCTCCTGACTGTGCTCTCTTTGCAAAGTCCTTATATCCTTCAAGGTTATCAAAGGCATACTGCCCCATTTCGTTTATATCAGTTATGGCAAGATACCTGTTGTGAAAGATCATGTCAGTATCGATGTTGTCACGGTCAATAAGCCATACCCTGCCTTTGATGACCGTTGGCTTTTCCGTCGCTGTCATCTGCTGTTTGACTGCCCGGTAGGCCTGCTGGCCTTCGCTCCTGGTGTATTCCATGGGTGCTGTTGGTATTGCATCAGGGGTTGTTATATAACCGGCAAGAGAGGAGGAGGCTACGATAGCCGGAGAAGCCAGGAATACGCTGCCCTGCCCCTGCTTTCCCGGGAAGTTCCTGTTGCCGGTGCTCACCGTCACCTCTCCTTTGCCGTTCTGTCCCACCTGTCCGGCTGCGCAACCGGCGCATCCTGCGTTGGAGACGAGGGCGCCAGCCTGTTTGAAGACTTCGATAAGGCCTTCGTCGAGACACTGTTTCCAGATTGCATCCGTTGCGGGAACTATCTTGAGCACCACTCCCGGTGCCACTTTCCTCCCGCGTAGTATGTCAGCGGTAGCCCTCATGTCCTCAATTCGGCCGTTGGTGCAACTACCGATGAACGCGGAGTCTATTCTTGTTATAGGAAGCTCTTTCACTCCTACGGTATCATGTGGCTCACCCGGACGTGACACCATCGGCACAAAGGTACTGACATCAATGTCTGCGGTGATCTCATAAAATGCATCCGGATCAGCATAGACCGGATCAAACGGAGAACGGGCACGGGCACGGCAATAGCTGATTATCTCTTCTGTTGGCGGAAAGAGGATTATTATTGCGCCCATCTCAGTAGCCATGGAAGCGATTGTAATGCGCTCATCAAGCGTCATATCGTCGACAGCCGCGCCACAGAGCTCGATGCTGTAGCCAAGAAGCGTGTTGGCTCCGTATATGCGCAGCAGGTTAAGAATGACATCCTTGGCACTGACATCATCCGGCATTGTACCTGTAAGGTTCAGTCTCACCGAGCCGGGCACCTTGAACCAGACCCTGCCGCTGTTCCATGCAGCTGCAATGTCCATGTCTCCCATGCCCTGTCCAAAGGCGCCGACAGCACCCAGAATATTGGCGTGTGAGTCCGTAGATACTGCAGTGGCGCCGGGCCAGACATAACCCTCTTCCATAAGCAGATGAGTTCCAATGCCGGCATTGATGTCATAGACCCTGATATCATTATTGCGGGCATACTGCCTGCAGATATGCTGGTTGACTGCATACTTCTGATCAGAACCAGTAGGGTTGCAGTCAAAGGTAAAGAGTGTCCTGCCCGGATCTTCAACCATAAGACCAAAGTCGTTAAGGTTCTTTACCACGTTGGCTCCACCAAAATCCCTGGCAGCCCGGGCATCAATTGTAATGTCTATAATGTCACCCGGTTTAACCGTATCGTATTTTGAGTGTGACGCAATTATTTTTTCGGTTATTGTCATTCCCATATCGAAGATGTTTAATTTTTTGGCACAATGGCAAATTTAGCAAACCGGACCGATCCCCGGCATGAATAATGTCATCCCCGCCTGTGAGTTTCAAAAAATGTGTGATGTAATTGTCAGTTTCGGTATTGAGAGCGGTAATCACGGGCCGACATGCCTGCGTGCTTGCGGAACTGCTTATTGAAGTTCGATACTGTGGCGAATCCGCATTCGAAGACAATCTCATTAATCTGATGGTCAGTCTCGCGCAGCAGGTAGCATGCCTTGTTGGTGCGTACCTGGTTTACATAGTCGACGAAGCCGCTTCCGGTGCTTCGTGAGAAGAAACGGCTGAAAGAGTGCGGACTCATCTTTGCAAGTGAGGCAACCTCCTTCACCGGTATGGGCCGGAAGAAATTATCATGGACAAAGGTACAGACGGTTGTGAGACGGCTGTCGATCAACTCACGGCTGCCGGCCGAATTGACTCCTGAGAGGAGCTTGAATTTTTCCGCAGAACATAATACCTCGAGAAGGCTGAAGAGACTTACCATCTTTTTCATGCCTGTCTCCGTCATCAGCCTCCTCATCGGCTCCTCTGCAGCCCTGCCCGTCTCTGCAGTGAAGGAGATACCCCGTGCCGCATCATCAAGGAGTCGTCTTAATTCGGTTGTCTCAAACTGTGAGAGCAGCGGCTCTCCCAGCGATTCACGCCTGAAATGGCACATCATCGCATGACGGCCTGTATCGGTATCGTCCTTCTTGTAGAAGTTCCAGAAGTGCCGCAGGTCCGGACCATAGACAACAAGATCATAATGATCAAATATCTCAACCGAATCACCTGCCACCCGCGTACCGTTTCCGGTTATGTTGAGCACTATCTCGTATTCGGGGTGCAGATGCAGGAAACTGCTCTCATTATCGACCCACTCGGCCCTGAAGCCCGAGCCGTCATCATGCCTGATGCTTATTATTTCAGGTATCATAGAAATAAACGTTTGATGCAAGGATTAAAAATGATCCAATATTCCGAATAAAATTAATCAAAGTAAATGATATTAACAACCCTGTTGAAAACCCGGGAGTTCAATAATTACTGAAAAATTTGCATTATGTAATATGTTGTGCTATATTTGTGCAAAGCTATTGCTTAAAAATAAAAGAGGAGAGTAAGGGTTACCTGTGGGAATCAATAGGATTGTATTGCAGACATTGACTTTCACATGGACCTATCGGCTGACTACCATAGGTTACTTCCTTTTATCAGACAGTAGATTCCGGGATTATCTCATAAGCCCGTTCCTTAAAGTACCACGGTAACCCTCTCCTCTTTTTTCTATTGTCACCGCCCATGAAAACCTTCCTCCGCAGATTTGAGAACAACAGGGACCTTGTCATTCTCTTTGGCACATGGGGTATGGATGAGAAAGCATTTTCAAGTCTCACCACAGAAAATAACGACTACATATTCTTTTATAACTATTCGGCTGACGAACCACTCATCCTTCCAGAGATGAAGACCTACAGGCGTGTGACAGTTATCGGATGGTCACTGGGGGTCTGGGCTGCCGAATATTACAGCAGGAAGCTGGGCATCAAACCCGACCTTACAATCGCTATAAACGGCACTCCGGTGGCTGCGGACGACAAATACGGTATCCCTCTCAAGATATTCGAAGCTACCCTTGACAATATCTCCAACTACAGCATGGGGAAGTTTTACCTCAGGCTATTTGGCACCAGAAGCCGTTTTGAGAGGAACAGGGACAATATACCCACCCGCACCGAGAAATCACTTCACGACGAGCTCAGGTGGCTATACAACAGGATGATGGAACCGGTTCAGACAGGGTTTGTGTGGGATTATTCGTTAATTGGTTCGGAGGACCGTATCTTCAGGGCATCAAACCTCACCAGTTACTGGTCTATGCACCCTGAGACGCGTCAGATAATAGTTGAGGCGCCACATTACCTTTTTGATAACTGGAACTCCCTGGTAGAGATGATAAGATACGTCAGACGCTTCCGCCTCTCGCCTTTCCGCAACAAGTGATCAATTAAATATCGCGCAGCAGAACATTAACCTCTGAAGAGGCAATGAGGTTCTCAAACTTGGTCAGCGCTGAATCGATCTTCCTGTAATCAGCATTGTTGATCACCACCTTGTGAAGTGAGCCGGAGGTCTCGATCTTTTCAAGCACGAATGATAACGTCATCTTGTTAATGTCAGTGGCCGGCTGGTATACATTCCGCTCAGTCTCCTCATTCCATACCTCGGTAACCATCGATGCCTCATGAAGCATGTCAAGGCAATCATGAACTGTTCTTACGGGCAAACTCAGCTCCAATGATATCTCCTCGGGTGCCCTGGGCTTCACCCCTTTGATAAAATCATCTATAAGTGAATGCATCACCAGCAGTGACAGCCTTTTCTTCTGCCTCGGTGACACCGTCTGAACGTCAAACTCAAACTCATAGCGTGTTATGTTCTGCATGAAATATGAGAGCTGCGCTCCCATTAATACAACTACCCAGCTCATCTGAATCCAGACCATCAGGAGGGGAACTGCGGCAAAGCTTCCATAAAGGGTACCGAGTCTGGTAATGCCCATCTGCGATTCAACATATACAATCTGCATTACCTGCAGGGCGATTCCTGCGATTAGTCCGGCAAAGAGAGCAGACCGCAGTTTCACCCTGGTGTTCGGCATTGCCAGAAATGCCGCCGTTGAAAGAGTACAGAGCAGGATGAAGGGAATCAGCTTTACCAGGAAGGAGACTACCGGTTTCAATACCTCAAGCATGTCAGACCGACTGAGAATATCTGTCAGTTTGGTGGTGGCGAGCACTGTGACGCTGCTGGAGGCAATGAAGAGTGCCGGAACAAGAATGATAACTGCAAGGTAATTAGTAACCTGCCGATACCATACCCGGGTCTCTTCAACCTTCCATATAGAGTTGAAGGTTCTCTCTACATAACTCAGCAGCTGCCCTACCGAATAGAACAGGAAGGCCACCCCGATCCCTGCCAGCCAGCCTCCGCTTGTCTGCTCAAGTGTGTTGTTGGCAAAATCAAGGATCCAGTTCATCACCTGTTCCTGGTTATGAAACTGCATGATGATCTGTGCCCTCAACTCATCAGACAGTCCGAAACCCTTTGCTATGCCGAAGGCCAGGGCTACCAGTGGTATGACTGAGAGGATTGAAAAGAAGGTAAGAGCCGAGGCTTTAATATAAATATTATCCCTCGTAATGCCTTTGAAAACCATATAGATGATCCTTCTCTGACGAATCCAGAACGGAACGGATTTCCTGAGCCTTTCTATAACAGCCATGCGGCGTTTGGCTGTTCGTTGCAGGAATTTCTGGCTGATCCTATAAAAGGGTTTCATCAGTTATTGTGTGATTAATGCCGGAAGGCAAATTTAAGAAATGATCTTCAAACACTATTATTATCTTCACAAATTGAACTAAGCATTATGGACATCACTATAAAAGAGTTTGTCAGTGGGGCGCAGGAGGCTCAGGGCGTGACAGTTATAGTTGATGTCTTCCGGGCCTTCAGCACCGCATGCTATGCCTTTGACAATGGGATAAAGCGACTAATAGACGTTTCCTCCCCTGCCGGGGCATTTGCTCTAAGGGATAAACTTAAGGCTGATGTAATTATTGCGGGCGAACAGAACGAAAGAAAACCCGAAGGATTTGACTTTGGCAACAGTCCTACCGAGATGATGACAGGCAACATTGCCGGCAAAACCATGATACACTGCACAACCGCAGGAACCAAAGGCATCCTTAACGCTACCGGTGCTTCCGAAATTCTTGGCGCCGGGCTGGTTAACGCCGGAGCAGTGGCATCATATATCTCCATCCTGAAACCTGACAAGGTCACCCTGGTGGCAATGGGTTACAGGGCCGCTGAGTCTGCAGAAGAAGACCTTCTCTGCGCTGAATATATCAGAGACCTTCTTAACGGCATTGAAAGAGATATCTCAACTGAAATAGAAGCTCTCAGAACGGGTTCAGGAAACCGCTTCTTCATTCCCGGGAACATCTTATTCAGTCCTCCTACCGATTTTTTCCTGTGCACTGACCTAAACCGGTTTAATTTTGCACTAAGAGCTGTGATTACAGCTTCGGGCTATGCTGAGATAATAAGGGTGGATATGAACTACTGATGTGGCAGGGAAATTGTATTGAGGTAACATGGCAAATATCCAGCGAATGAAAACCAGATATATAACGGCAATTCTCCTTTTTGTTTTTCTGAGTTCCCTCAGCCCGCTCAGAGGCCAGCCGGGACACTCAATATCAGTCACCGTCAAGGGTGAGAATGAGATAAAGATAAGACTTGCGTATCATGTTGGCAATCAGCAGTATGTAAAAGACAGCCTGAGCACTGACAGAGCCGGAACATGCAGTTTCACCGGAGCTGACAAGCTTGCGCCGGGTGTATACATGATAGTGTTGCCGGGTAACACCTTCTTTGAGTTTCTCCTGGGAAACGATCAACACTTCGACATTGTCTGCGAAATAAGTGACCCTGCCGCAACACTTGTTTTCAACGGATCGGAAGAAAACACCCGTTTCCTTGGTTATCAGAGGAGATGGAAGGAGCTGCAGGACGAGGCGATTGCACTGAGCGGCAGGCTCAATTCCGCATCATCGTCAGGCTCTGAGGCGGCAGCACTGCGGAAGCAACTGGGTGACCACGAAAAGAAGATGAAACAGTACCTCCTGGAGACTGCCGAAACCAATAAAGGCACTCTGCTGGGAGCAATTGCGAGGTCAATAATTCCTGTTGAGACACCTGAACCGGTAGTGCCGGAAGGCACAGTGAAACGTGATTCAGTTGCACGCCTGATGTCATATCTCCAATATAAGAACCATTTTTTTGATAACATCGAATTCACGGAGCCCGGACTAATCCGAAGCCCCGTGCTCGGAGGGAGGCTTGAACAGTTTTTCAGGCAGGTGGTGATACAGATGCCTGACTCAATCATAAAGGAAGCAGATATAGTGCTTGATAAGAGTAGCGTAAATGATGATCTATTCCAGTATGTAGCCGTGTGGCTCATGAACAGATACGCAACCAGTGAGATCATGGGTCATGATGCCGTGGTTGTGCACCTGGCCGACAGGATCTACCTGTCAGGCAGGGCGACATGGGCATCGGACGAGTACCTTGGTGACCTGAAGAAAAGAGTCGATCGCCTCAGGCCCAACCTCATTGGCACAAAGGCTCCGGAACTGCTGATGAACTCCTTTGCGGGTCATTACGTCTCTCTTTATGACGTCAGAGCCGAGTTCACAATTCTCTATTTCTGGGAACCGGATTGCGGTCATTGCAAGGAGGCTACGCCCATGCTGAAGGAGTATTATGAAAAGAACAGGGAGAACGGGATCGCGGTTTTTGCAGTGTGCACCCAGCATGACAGGGAAAAATGGGAAAAGTATATTGTTGATCATGGGCTGAACTGGGTAAACGGGTGGGATCCGCAGCGCCTCAGCAGGTTTGATTACCTCTACAATGTTGAATCGACCCCATTGATATATATCCTTGACAGAGATAATAAGATTATTGCCAAAAAGCTCGCAGCGGCAGACATACCTTCATTTATTGAGGCTTACAGGAAATTCCGGGGTCACTGACCAGTATCATAGGGAAGTCGACTCAGGAGGTCATACAGTGAGAAGCAATGTTCAATTTTCTGACCGTCTGTCACAATCCATTCAGTGCCGCCGGATGTCTCTATCACTCTGACCTTCAGCGAGGCTTCGCGATCGGTCATGTACCCGCATCTGCCGAGGGCCTTTTCAGTCATTTTTGCCGCTATCCCTTTTCCCTCAAGCGCAACTCCTGTCTGCCGGCCCCTGATAAAGCTGAAGGTACCCTCCCTGCTGCTGAATGACAGCAGAGGGCTTTCAAAGGCTTTAGCTACGGCACCGTTGAGTATCAGATCCTCCGGTGCTCCCTCGACAATCTCCTCTCCTGTCATGAGCCATATCCTGTCAGCTTCATTGATGGCTGTGTCCAGGTCATGAGTCGAGTAGATGACACACTTGTCACGCTCGCGCGTCAGTTGTCTAAGGAGGCTTACTATACTGTATCTCGATGGCAGGTCGAGGAAAGCGGTCGGCTCATCCATGACAAGAAGTCCTGTGTCCTGTGCCAGAGACCGCGCAATAAGTGTGCGTTGCCTTTCACCGTCTGAAATATTGTCAATGCTTCGTCCGGCGAGTTGCGTCAGCCCTGTGGATTCAAGTGCCTCATTGACAGCCTCCTCATCTCCCGGGGTAATTGTTCCTATCCAGTTGGTAAACGGGAACCGTCCCAGGGCCACCACGTCACTGACCCTTATATTGTGCATGGCCATCGGTTCGGTGGATGTAAAACTCACCATCCGTGGCAGCAGCGATGATCCGATTGTGTTCAGCTCCTTTCCCTGGATTAGTATTTTCCCGCCGAGGGCAGGCTGAAGCCCCACAAGTGTCCTCAGCAGTGTACTTTTGCCGGTGCCGTTCCGTCCGATGAGAGCAACAAGTTCCCCATTATGTGCCCGTAGCGAGACATGCTGCATCACGTTGGTTATCTTTCTGCGCCTACGGTAACCGATTGCCAGGTCGGTCGTCTCGGCTATGATACTCCTCGTCCTCATCCGAACCTCCTTCCCATCCCTGTTTTGCCCAGGATAATCCACAACACCACCGGTATGCCGATGAGTGATGTAACTGTATTTACCGGTATCATCTGCCCTCCTCCCGGGATGGTTGAGATCATATCGCTCAATAACAGCACCGCCGAGCCGCACAGAGCAACACCCGGCATCAGGGTACGGTGGTCGTTGGTGCCGAACACCAGCCTTCCTATATGGGGCACTGCCACACCGATGAAAGCCAGCGGTCCGCAGAAAGCCGTGACGCTGCCCGCCAGTATGCTTGCAGCTGCAAGAAGGAGTATCCTGGTCCGGCTCAACTTCACCCCGACTGTTCGGGAGAATGTCTCTCCCATCAGCATGGCATTCAGCGGTTTGACCATCAGTAATGCGATAGCGAATCCTAATGCCGTAGCGATAGCCAATGCACGTATCTGCGGGTACGATATGTTTCCCAGGTTGCCCATGGTCCATATGACGAATGTCCTGAGCATGGCTTCGTTGCTGAAGTACTGCATCAGACTTACAACCGCCGAAATGGCGCTGGCGAGCAGCAGCCCCACTATCAGTACAGTCATGATATCACGCATGCGAGCCGATACAGCCATAATAATCATCATCACCACTCCGGCGCCGGCCCATGCGGCCAGTATGAGTCCCCAGCCCTCCAGGGCGCTGCCGGCAGGAAGGGTGAAGAGAGGTGACACTGTGAGGATAGTAAGGGCTACACCCAGGCCGGCGCCGGAGCTGACCCCCAGCACATCAGGACCGGCCAGAGGGTTACGGAACAGTGTCTGCATCAGCAGGCCGCTGACAGACATGGCCGCACCGGCAATTACAGCCGTCAGCGCCTTCGGCAGACGGAACTGCATCACAATGATCTCACTGCCGGGTGTTCCATGGCCAAAGAGCGACCTGATTATTTCCGGCGCCTCAATCCGGGTGCCTCCAATTAGCAGATCTGCAACAAACAGCAAGATAACCAGGATGATTAGCCCGATCATTACCAGCGTCTTACCATGTACCGCCTTCCTCATTGCAGCCTCATGTAATAATACTGCCGGTGTTGAGGCAGAAGGTCCGGATGAATTATGGAAACAAAGTCGTTGAGAAGAAGGTCGGGTCGGACGACAGCACTCTCCCAGTAGTCATTTCCACCCCCGGGGGTCATCCTTTTCCTGTTGTTCCACACTGCCCCGGTTGCATAAACTGGCAGCCGTGTCATGCGGTGGTCAGCGGCAGCTATCTCGGAGAGACTCTCTGCTGTCCCGGGATTGATCCATATATCAGCCCTGGTGGCGCGTTCGAAGACGGCCTCTACGGAGAATGGCACTGAATTGGCTCTGACGAGGTCACTGAAGAGATAGTGTCCGCCGGCATCCTCTATAAGGCTGCCGGTATAGGAGTTAGCGGGAGAGACATACCATACATCTTCCCACGGTGAACCCAGCAGGATTTCGGGCCGGTCATGCACGGAGCTCCTGACCAGGTCCGAGAGTTCACGGTATGCTATTGACACCTCCCTGAAGATGCTGTCTGCCATCTCCTCCCGGCTCGTGAGAATGCCGAAGAGCCTTATCCATTCGCATCTAGCAAGGGGATGGTCCTCGAGATAATCGGCGTTGTAGAGAACCTTCACCCCCATCGCAGGCAGCCGCCCTGTCTGACCAGAGGAAGGGGCAGCCACCCCGTATACCATAAGCAGGTCAGGTTTCAGCGAAACCACCAGTTCCTTGTTCAGGCTTCCTTCGTATCCCACATCCACAATCCGGCCCCGGCCGATGGCATCAAGTATAAGCGAATCATAAACAAGATCGGGCCCGGAGATGCCAACAAGGATATCCGCCGCATCAAGCGCCCTCAGCATGGCAATATGAGTGACAGACATGCAGATCATCCTCCTGACGGGTATGCGTATCACCTGCTCCTCAATAAATCCCTCCGGGATGGCCTCGTCATGAGGCAGGAGGCACCAGGTCATCTCTGTATCCCTTGAATTCTGCCAGGGATTCCTGACGGTCAGTATCGTGTAACCCCGCTTCTCATCAAGGGAAAACCTTGATGCACCGTTCGATCCGGCTATGCCGGGCCCCGGGGCCCGGTCGCCTCCATGACGGCATGAACAGAGAATAATTGTCACTGCAATGACAACGAACCGGATGCTTCTCACCTGGGATCTATTTTAATAATTGTTCCGGAGTAGGTCACCGAATCATTCTTCATGCCATAATGATAGATCCCGGGAGCAAGCCGGGGAAGCTCCAGGGTGAGCACACCAGGGAATATATTTCTGTATTCACCTGCGCTTACCACTCTGCCCGAGTTGTCATACAGCCTCAGGGTAGTCTCTGTCACTCCGGTGCCTCCAATGCTGAATGACAGGCTGGATGTAAAGGGGTTGGGAAAAACCTTCAGTAAGGAGTCCTTCCCGTCCGGCTCTTCATAACCATTCAGATCAGAATCTTCTACCATTATCACCTTTATTGCCAATGATGTCGCCATCGGAAAAGAAGGGTGCTGGGTGAAGGGCCTCCAGGAAGTGCCGTTGTTGAACCATGCTGTATTCTGTGATGCGAGCGGCCAGGGAGCAGAGTGCCTGACAGTAAACTGGGGCTGAGGCTGGTTCAGCCTGCCCTTATAGTATACTGTGTACCCTGCGTAATATGGACCTGTTACCTCAATTGTCCTTCCAAAGTCAACCTCCATTTCAAAATTGTCTCTCACCTCCCTGATGCGGTACATTCTTGAGGCGATGACTGATCCTGGCTGAGCGCCTCCACTCCAAATGAATACCCTGATTGAATCGGCCTGGTTGAGGAAGGATGCATAGGCCACACTGAGCCTGACCCATGCTATCTCACCGGTACCGTAAAAACTGATTTGTTCAGCATATCTTGTCAGGCTGTCGGAGTTATGCCCGGTGGAATAGCCCCATGCTGATGCTGTGTAGCTGTCAGTAGTGCCGGGATCAGCAGGTGGCATATTGCTGAGGGTGTCAGACTTCGAGAGGTTATACCCATATGGATCACGGCCGTTGGCTACCGTTGCCCCCGTTCCCTGCGGGTCAAGCCATGACTTCAGGTTTGTTGATGTGATGGTTGTGATATTGAACATCCTGCTGAGTTTGGCATAGAAGTCATTGGAAGGATCAGCACATGTCGCACTGCCGCCTGTCAGAGTGCCTCTGAGCCTGCCGTTCTGGTCGAACAATGGTCCACCGGATGAACCGGGTTCGGTGGTGCCTAACTCCCACCTGAGTATACGCCAGAAACTGTTCGAGACATATCCCGGAAGCGGGTATGAGGTTGATATCGGAGAGTTGTCATCAATAGTTAACTTCATAACATCGCCCTCCGGATGATGAAGCGTATATGTGTTTGTAGGCACGGAGGGCGTAATGTCCCAACCCGCAAAATAGGGTCTGTAAACCAGGGAAGGAAACTGGGTCAGCTCAACAAGGCCGAAGTCAACGCCGGAATTACCGGCCCGGTAAATGGAGCCTGAAATGGAGTGCATGTTTGTGAGGTCGGGGCCATCGCACCATGGACTCAGGTAATTGAAGACAAAAATAGTATTGGCTGCCAGAATGGAGGTGTCAATACAGTGATTTGCGGTAAGGACATATGCCCTGTACTCACTGCCCAGGTTGTTTACAAGTACCCCGGTACAGAGCTCGGCGCCTGCCACCAGGAGACGAACCACAGACCTGGAGGCTCTCAGGTAGTTTTCATTTGTCGAACAGTTTACATCCACTTCGCAGTCGCCCGATCTCCCATAGTAAAGGTCCTTAATTCCATCAAGCCCGAAGAAACCCGCAAAGTCATGGGCCACCTGCTTAATGCCTATGGCTCCGCGAGGAATGTTTTTCCCGGGGAAATGACACTCAAGCACCAGCCTGTCACCTGGTACTGGCATCAGGGGCAGGGTCAGGGTGTTCATCCCGCTCTCACGGGTGTAGGCTCCCCGTACTGTCTGACGTTCCAGGTCATAGACATATATATAGGCACCCGGAGGCAGATTGTAGGGCGAAAGGATCAGGTTGAGAGACAGGGCGCCCTTTGACGACAGAGGCATGACCCAAACAGCCTCATTACTCCTGTTCACAATAAAACCTGCGTTCTCAGGGGTCAGTGAGACCGGTACCGGAATAGCAAACTGATATGGCTGGTCCTTCGCCTGGTCAAGCGTACGCATGATCTCAACCTGTAGCGGGTCGACATGTATCTCATGCCATGAAAGGATCTCCGGCATGAGCACGCTACCTACCGGGAATTCCGCCTGACTGTACAAAGAAGGGGATGACAGCAGAACCAATATGGATATAAGTGCTCGTCCCTTCAACCTGTTCATGTTACTTTGCTAAAAGTAGTCAAAAAGTGATTAATTGCGCATGAAGCACATGAAACCGGGTATTATTCCGGCACGCTCCGTATCTAAAAGCTCACCTTTACTATTATAAACGAAAAAATCACCCGATTGTTGGTAGTCTATTGCATCTGTTACGGAGATCTGTCCGCCGGGCCCTGCCGCCAGCCTGTAGAACAGCCTGGTTCCGGCCGGAATGTATGTCTCTGAAGGGAGCCCGGAAGCCGTTACCGGCATCCTCCTGACCCCTTCATCAAGATAATAGAGTGTGTCACCCGTAGTATTCAAGGTAAGCGATGAGGGGTTGTCCGTAACAGTCCTGAAAAGCATTTCAGCCTCCTTATCGAAGGTAACCGTATTTATCCTAATCAGTCTTGGTATCTCCTCTCCGTTCCATCCGCCGGTACAAAGAACCCAAAGCCTGTTGTTTCTGTCAAGCACCATACTCTCGGGCTCAAGTCCGACGGTGATGGTTGTTATCACCTCCTCAGTTGCCAGGTCAGTGACAACTATCCTGTTCCCGCCTGACCAGAACGCTGAGAACAGTTTATCGCCTGATATTGCCATTGCTTCTGAAGTGCAACCGATATTTAAATCGCCCGAGATCTCCAACCTGTCAAGGTCTATTACTGTCACTTCATTGGAAGAGAGGCTGCTGACGTATCCTTTTCTGCCATGGATAACCATCTGCCGTGGTGAGATCAAACCTGTAACAGTAGCTATACTCTCCATGGTGAGCAGACTGACAACCTCAATCGTCCCGGAATTGTTGACGATTATGAATCCTTTATCGCCGTCAACGGCAAGAAATGTGGGGATGTCGCCCAATGCCCGCCCGTTTTGGGCGGTGAAGAGGTCATTATAGATCTCTTTTGTTTCAGAACTGTAAAAACTTACCGATCCGTTCCCGGCGAGATAGTTGCCCTCATTAAGAATAAAGTAACCTGGGCCTGCGGGATAGAGAGTGGGGTCATTCCCTCGTTCGCAGGAGACGAGCAGGAGGGCAACCAGGGGGAGTATTCCAATTATTGTTCTCATATTTTTTTTTGTTTTTCTGACCAGGTCAGGGTTATTCTAAGGTTAAGTGTTCTCAGGGGCATCGGGTAATTGCGGACGCTCTCGGAGGGAGTGCTCAGTACATTGTTTATCCTCAGGTCAGCCCTTATTCCTGTTGCGCCTGTACCGAAACGGGCTCCTATGAACATGTCGGCCATGAAAGATGCAGGAAGCCACTCGCTGTTATCGGAAGTTGTGTATCTCCTGCCCTCGGCCACGGCGGCAATACCTGTCCTCAAGACTTTCCATCCGGCATCGATATTCAGGTTCAGGTGGTGAAGCGGGGTATATATCAGCTGACTTCCCACCGACCTGTCATTGGCTATGTCTGAACGGGAGATATGTGAGCGGGTCACCGCGTAGTCAAGCTGCCCCTTTATGGCCCATTCTCCTGCAGAAACTTGTTTCGCCGCCCTTGCTTCAACCCCCGATACATTTACACTACGGACATTTTCAGCAGCCCAGATGCCTGTCTCACCCGGAAGCCACTGTATAAGGTTATCCACACCTGACGCGTAAAGGGTGAGGCCGATTGTGTTTTTCACTCCGGGCGAGGGGACCCTGGAAAATGACCACGAGGCTTCCCCTCCGGTGGCTGTCTCAGGGTTAAGCTCCGGGTTACCCCCCGGCACCCAGTACAGGTCATTCAGGCAGGGAAGCTTCGTGTTGTGGCTGAAGCTGGCTTTAATGATGTGCTCTCCGTTAGCTGACAGTAGCCACGAAGCACCGGCCGTCAGCTCTGGTGCCACCGTGATACCTGTCACTGACATCTGCCTTGCCTGCAGCATAAGCCGCAGACGCGGCACCGGATTGTATTTTGCTGCTAGCGAGGCGGAGAGGATATTCTGCACCACGGGGCCAGTGTAATTCAGCGTGGATGCCTTCCGGTACTCATCTCCGGCGTTGACCACCAGTTCCATTCTCTGGTTCACCCGGTATGTGATACGTGTTCCGGCCGTATATGTCTCTGCGTGGTTTTCACCGTTATACCCTGGGTTCTCATGAAAATAGAGATTGATATCATATGACCCTCCCGTCATGATTTCGGCAGACAGCTTACCGGGTTTCGATGAATACCTTATGACACTCCTCAGTGACCGGTCCCTCTGCCTCTCACCAAAGTCCTGCTGTACCGTAGTCACCGGCCCCGGCAATTCACGGTCAGCGTCATTATACCAGATGTGAGCGCTTAACAGAGAACCTTTTAAGCGAAAGGAGAGATCAGTAGTCACTCCTCCGGTGGCTGCGGCAGCGTTGACCCTGCGTTCATCTGCCGGTCCGCCCGGAGCATTCCTGTTTTCATACCGGAAGTCGTTACGGGCCATTCCTCCCCACAGGCTGAGCTTAAACGAGCTGTTTGACGTTCCGGATCTTATTGTAGCTGAAGATGTGTAATTGTCATAGCTTCCGGCACCCAGGGTCAGCGAAGCTTCCGTCAGCCCGTTGAAAACAGGCTCAGATAAGAGCTCCACCTTGCCGCCAATAGTACCGGTAAGATCGTCAAGATCAGAACCACCTGAGGTGACCCTGACAGATGTTGCCACAAACAGAGGGATAATTACTAAATCAGCATACCCGTTGCCGGAAGAGTTGACTGGCAGGCCGTTCCATGTAACCATAGTGTGGCTTCCCGACATCCCGCGGATAGAAACTGCTGCAAGACCATAGTTACCATAACGTTTAACCGACACGAGACTGGAGGAGTGAAGCAGTTCAGCCAGATCACTGCCTTCATGGCGAGCCATTATTGCTGTATCAATGGTTACCATGGTGCCCGGTGAGTGCCGCCCCGATGCAGCGGCAGTGACAGTAACTGCCTGGATTTTAACTGTGTCATCAATAAACATGTCCTGTGCGGTAGCATCAGGGCAAATAAGTAACGCAATTGTCACCGCAGAAGCAGTAATTATACTGCGACTCGTACGAGACAGGCTGATATAGTCAGATGACCTTTTAAACATAACTTTTAAACCCGAAAGCTCCTTTAACAGGACACGTTCTGGCAGGTCTTCTGACTCATCCCTACTCACCGGGCCTTCCCGTCCGCCAGCCGGCGGACAGTGGCGGGAATTCCGGCTGTAATGATCCACCTTTCGGCGGAACGGGCTTCACAGCAGCGGGTACTGTCCCTGGTTTTAACAGGGTTCCCTTTTCACTGCCGGGGAAAACCGGCAGCACCAGAATGGAACAAATGTAATGATTTGCCTGATTGCCGTCAAGGATAATTATCAACAGGGAGACGGGAGAATGTTCATTTCATTTTAAACCTGAGTTCACCTCCGGACATGATCTCGCTGTAGGTTATGTAATTGCGGTCAAGTTTCTGTCCGTTCAGAAATACTTCGCTGACATTCACATTCTGTGACGAATTGTTTTCGGCAATGATCATGAATTTCTTGCCGCCTGGCAGTGACAATGATATTTCGTCCAGGGCAGGACTTCCGAGTATGAACCTGCCGTCGGCAGGGTTGACCGGATAGAAACCCATTGCTGAGAAGATATACCAGGCAGACATTTGCCCGCAATCCTCATTCCCGCAGATGCCATCCTTTTCAGCAGTGTACAACTCTGACATGATTCTTCGCACCATGGTCTCGGTCCTGGCCGGTTCACCGGCCATTGAGAAGAGGTAAGCTATATGGTGCGATGGTTCGTTACCGTGCGCGTACTGGCCTATAAGCCCGCTGATGTCAGGAGAGGCGTTCTCTCCCCTGACCTCCTCGGGTACGTTAAAGAGAGAGTCAAGGCGCTGGAGGAAAAGTTCCCTGCCACCAAACAGGGAGATCAGTCCCTCCACATCATGTGGCACCAGCCAGGTGTACTGCCACCCGTTGCCCTCGGTGAAGTCAGATCTTGTATGATGTGAATAGAGAGGGTCATAGTCCGGCCTCCAGCTGCCGTCACCCATGCGCCCCCTTACAAAATGGATAGATGTGTCAAACAGGTTGCGGTAATTCTTCGACCTTGAAAGAAACTCTGCCTCAAGTTCAGGCCGGTTCATGTCAGAAGCCATTTGTGCAATGCACCAGTCGTCGATTGCATATTCAAGGGTCTTGGCAACGGATTCATTTTCAAGCTCTGATGGTATGTACCCCTGTTTACGGTAATGATCAAGTCCACGAAAATCAAGACTGGCAGAGTGTACGGCTGCTTCCAGGGCGGCTTCGTAATCGAATCCTCTGATCTTTTTATGAATGGCATCAGCGAGAACCGGTACTGCATGATATCCAATCATGCAGTTCGTCTCATTGCCCATCAGCGACCATACCGGAAGTTTACCCTGCTGTTTCCGGATAGCCAGCATTGTATTGATAAAGTCAGGTACCATCTCAGGCACTGTAAGGGTAAAGAGCGGATGAGCGGCACGATAGGTATCCCAGAGTGAAAAGACAGTATAATTGGTGAAATCTGATGCCGTATGCACTTCCCCGTCGGTACCGCGATACCTGTTATCGTCATCCGACCACAGGTTGGGAGCTATCATGGAATGATACAGCGCTGTATAGAATATTCTGAGCAGAGAGGTATCGGTTGAAGCCGCCCTGATGACACTCAGCCTCTTCTGCCAGGCATGGCTTGCCGCTACTGCGGCGGAATTGAAATCCCATCCCGGCATCTCAGCAGCCAGGTTATTTGCGGCACCGGCTTCATCCACTGCCGAGATGCCCGTCTTCACTATCAGCTCCTCCCCTTGCTTTATGTCAAAAGTCATGATACATGAGATATTCTTCCCTTCAACAGATACTCCATCCGTTTTTTTACCTGTTTTCAGCATGGTGACAGTGGAGGGAATTTTGGAGAATAATGAATAGAAGTACTGGTGCTGCCTTTCAGCCCAACCGGACGAGATGCGCTTTCCTGAGAGGGAGGTGCCGTCCCATGAAAGTCTGCACTCTTCCGGCCTGTCCCAGTTAATTGCATAGCCCAGGTCAACAAGAAGGTGCAGGACGCCGTCTCCGACAGCTGTGTATCTCTGGATGCCGCTTCGGGGTGTCGCCGTCAGTTCTGCATTTATGCCGTTGGCGAGCGCAACGGCATAGTAACCCGGCCTGGCCTGTTCGGCTTCATGGGTGAACCAGCTGCGGTTAAGCTTTGCCAGGGAGGCCGTACTGTCGGGGAGGAACAGGCTGAATTCATTCAATGAGGGCAGGAAGAGAATATCGCACAGGTCTCCTATGCCCGTCCCGCTGAGGTGCGTATGGCTGAAGCCCGCAATGAGACTGTCTGACCAGTGGTAGCCCGAGCACCAGTCCCAGCCTGAGGTTCCGTTATCAGGACTTAGTTGCACCATGCCGAACGGTGTTGTGGCACCGGGGAAGACATGCCCGTGTGCTGCGGTACCGATGAATGGGTCAACAAAGGCGGTTACATCGCCTTCCGGAGGAGAACTGCATGACAAGGCGGTAAATAGCCCAGCAGAGGCAACCAGGAGCAATCTGTTCATATTAAACATCTTATCTGATTTTCTTCAATATCTGTTCTCCGGTGCCAATCCGGTAACCCTCTGATGTGAATAGTATTTCACCTTTGCTGTTACAGAACAATACTACCGGTAATGGACGTTCTGAAGCGCCCTCACCCAGGGCTGTTGTCATAAATTCCAGGCCGGTATCCCTAACAAAGACTGAATTGGCAGGGCTGCCTTTTATTGCATCCGCGCTGAAGTCACCGGGGGTACGGGCCGGATCAGTAAGGAAGACAAAACTGCCTCCCCATGCGTCATACTCCCCTGTCAGCCTCGGCAGATCATTAAGTAAATGACGTGTAGGTTCTCTTCCCGGCTCGATCCAGATAAATACAACTCCTTTTTCAGCCATGGATCCCGGGTTTATCTTTTCTCCGGTGTAAGTGAGCAGGTCAGCATTAAGATTTACATTCCCTCCGGGGAGATCAATCTCCGGCATCTCTCTCAGACTGACGGTGATTTTTTTCTCCTCTCCCGGATTCAATCTGAATAACCTTATGGAAGCAAGCACGTTGCCATTGTCATCGCGATTACCGGTAGTAAGCATGTACAACCCGGGGGTAAGTCCAAAATCCCGGGGCAAATCGTTTAGCTTAACTCCGTAACCGAAGTCAAGGGTGTTGTACTTCCCCTCCTCTATCCGGGCAAGGGTAAAATGAACCTGATATTCAGGCTCGGGGTTTTTCCCGTCAGTGATGAATCTGATAAATCCCGGGTTTCCTGAAGGTCTGGCCTCTCCTGTAAACCAAACGTCATGCCATTGCCCGTCTTCATGATACTGTGGTCTTCCTGTACCCGGGGCAAGGCGCGAGGGAATCGCGGCACTCCTGCAGACTGCAACAAAGAATATGTCACGGGAATGACTGTCTGCTGTCCGGAGTCTGAGTACACCGGCCGGAACTACCGGTGTGCCATAATAATTGTCGGCACTGGTTATGGTGATGGCAGTATCAATCCACCCTGAAATTGATTCCGGTTTAGTCCGGAACAAATTTAAAAGATCATCAGGGAGGGCTGAGATGGCGCTTCTGAACGGAGAGAGAAGCTCATTGGCAATACGCGGGGAGAGGACATACATGTCATAAAGTGAACTGTCTGATCGCGGTGCCTGATCTGGTGCATTGACAAGGTGGTCAGAGAGTACCTCTGCAGGGGTATCCCTGATATCCTTCCCGGAAATGTTCTCAAGAATTCGCATCGCAAGGCTGGCATCACTGCCTGCCTGTCCTATGAAGGCAGCAATGCTCCGGTAATTGCCCATTGATGCCTTAAGCATCTTCCGGATCTTTTCCACGGGGATTCCTGTCTGACCGGCGAGCTCTGCCGCATCAATATCATTCATCCATGAGCTGATATATGCTTTCCTGATGCTGTCACCTCTATTTATTGCAATGTTATTCTCCCTAATCAGTTTCTCCTCAATGCCGCGATAAGGTGTAAGAGCCGGAGGCACTGACAGGTCAAGATCGACCGCAGTCTCATTTATTTCTGAGGAGATGATCACCACGGCAGAGGTATCGGCAGGTGACGCAAGTGTGAAGCCGTAACGGCTGCCGTCGTCTGCCCATATAAGCAGGGAGCCCAGCCCGGTCAGCAATGAGCATTCGCCATCACTGTCACACTTCACCCTTGCCAGCGGATAGAACTCTGCATAGTTGTAAAGCATAAAACCTGTTTCCGCCTCCGGCACCGGCAATCCGGAGCTGTCTGTCACTCTTATCTTCAGCTCTTTCGTCGCCGCATACCTGTCAAGGGTGTTTATCTCTGAAAAGAGGGGGGCTTTCCTTACCAGTCTTTCGCTTCCCTTATAGAGACCGAATGCTCTTGTGTGCACGAGCATAGCCCTTCGTGCCGGTTCCGTAAACCACCCTCTGTCAGGCACCGGCTCGGGCTCGCAGGCTCCCAGGTAGTGCCAGCGGCCGTCGGCCCAGAACTCAACCCAGGCATGATTGTCATCTGTGTGAGCCCATCGGGGGGTGTACACCTGACGTGCAGGTATGCCAGCTGTCCTCAGGGCTGCGACGGTGAAGGTCGACTCCTCCCCGCAGCGTCCGCGGGCCGAGAGGACTGTTGCCACAGGCGCAGACGTGCGTGAGTCGGAAGACTGGTATTCAACCTTCTCCTGGCACCAGCGGTTGATCTCAAGAGCGGCCTCAACTGCACCAAGCCCCTTTACCCGGTCTTTCAGCTCATCATAATATATGATACGGAAGTCATCAGGATTTTCATTATTGACCCTGGGTGGCAGAACGAAATTAAGGAACAGGTCGACCGGCACAAAAGCACCCCAGGTCATCTCTGTCCTCGTACGCAGTGCAGCGGCAACATGCTCAGTAAGATAGCCCGCTTCGTAAACGGCAAGGTCGTTCAGGGGCATGTATGCCAGCAGAAAACAGACGGCATCACGGAAGGCATCATCACTTATTGTTTCCTTTAGTCCGAAGAGATCGCTGCGCACAGCTCCGTACCTCTCAGCCCTAGCCTTGTAATCATCAAGAACTTTATTCCTGAATGATTTATCTGCAATAAGATGGCTATTGCCGCATGAGAGCAACACTACCATTGTGATTAACGCCGGCAGCCTGATGATCCGTGTCATGAGAAATTATTTTAAATAAGAGCCACAGCTGCTCCTGACAATAAGCTCGGGAGACATGTTCACCTGGCGCTTATATTTGCTCTTACCCTGGTTCTTCACCTCAGACCAGACAATATTGGCCACCTTGAGGGACATGGCCGGAAGTGGCCGGCGCAGCCGTGTGACCGGTGTGGTCAGCAGATCGAAACCAATGCCGTCTTCCATTGATACCAGTGCCACATCCTGAGGGATGCGGATATTTTTTTCCTGCAATGCCTGATACAACGGGAATACCAGTTGTGAGTTGAGGACAATAATGGCATCGCTCCTGTGGGGCGGCCTGAGGAAATTCTCTATCTGTCCGAAATCGAATTTGTCACCTGCCCTGGGCAGCCCTGCAACGGTGAAGTGCACCGAATCAAAGTTTTTAGATTTCTTGGTGGCACTCTTCAGCTCTTCCAGCATCTCTTTGTCATAGGAGGCTGTATCCTCTCCTGATATGACCAGCAGGTTCCTGAGTCCCAGCGAGGTCAGATGCTGGGTCATTACGGCTGCCCCGGCAATCCTGTCAGTACAAACGGTATTGAGCCGCATTCTCTTTATGCTTTTTTCAAGCAGTACAAGTGGGTATGAATCCCGGTTCAGCGTTCTCACGACACTGTCATCCGCTGCATTGCCGACCAGTATCATCCCGCTGAAAAATTTCTTCAGTGAAGTGGTGAGCCTGTTGAAACGCATATCATCAGGGTCTCTCGTGAAGACCGAAAAGCCCAGCCCGATACTTGAAAAAGCCTTCTGCAGGTATGGCGTGATCTCATAGATGAACGGATCATTCATCGATGGAACTATCATGCCGATGATCCCGGGCTTCTCCTCTGCAGGTGCTGTCTCCCCCTTATCGGTAACAGCATTGAAAAAGCCCATCTGTCTCGCTACGGCAAGCACCCTCTCCTGTGTCTCTTTCTTGATTCCGTGCTGATCAGCCTTGCCATTCAGCACCAATGATACCAATGTGCCGGAAAGACCCAGTCTTGCGGCAATGTCTTTGTTCTTTACCTTTTTCCCCATTTCATTTAAAATTAAAGGCACAATTTAGTTGTAATATTTAGAAAATAAATGCTTATAAAGCATATAAACAAAAAAAAGTGCCCTACAGCACTTTTTGTTTTTTATTTTTTAGGAACCCTGTATCCGCTTTTTTTGGATGCAGCCTCCAGTCTCTGCTGCCATTTCGATTTCTTTACAGGCTTCTTTTTGTTCTCCTCAATCTTTTTAAGAATTTCACCTTCATCTACAAAACGCCGTGATATCTGTGTCTGAATAATTGTAATCAAGTTGGCCAGAAAATAGTAATAGGTCAGTCCGGCAGAGAAGTTGTTCAGTATAAGCATGAACATCACCGGCATCATATACATCATCGTCTTCATTCCCGGCATCTGCTCCTGTCCGCCGGCCGGATTGCTGATCTTGGTTGAGATTATGGTCGATACGGTCATCAGAATTGTAAAGAGACTTATATGATCGCCATACATGGGGATTGTGAAAGGCAGGTCCAGAATGCTGTCATACGTCGAAAGGTCTTTAGCCCAGAGGAACGACTGCTGCCTTAATTCTATCGAGGCCGGGAAGAACCGGAACATTGCAAAGAGGATAGGCATCTGCAGGAGCATGGGCAGGCAGCCTCCCAGCGGACTGACACCCGCCTTCTTGTAGAGCTCCATAGTAGCCTGCTGCTTTTTCATCGCGTCTTCCTGCTTCGGGTACTTTTTGGCCAGCTCGTCAACCATGGGCTTCATGACCCTCATCTTGGCCTGGCTGAGGAACGACTTGTGGGTAAGAGGGAACAGAACCACCTTTATGATCAGTGTAAGGATCAGTATGATCAGGCCGTAGTTGGTTGTAAACTTCCCGAGAAAGTTGAATATCGGTATAATCACATACTGGTTAATCCACCTTATGATATTACGCCCCAGGAAGACCAGTTCCTCAAGCTGCATGTCATACTTTTTCAGAAGAGTAAAGCTGTTCGGTCCGTAATACATCTTCATCGTAATGGCAGAGCTATCACCATGGACATAAGGAACTCCTATCTCCGTCTCGAAGTATCTCAGGTATTTTGAGGTTGGATCTGCTGTTGACGAAGCGATCATAGCATTCAGGAAGAAATCATCAGCAATGATAACTGACGAGAAAAACTGGTCCTTGAACGCAATCCAGTCTGTCCTCATAAGGTTTTCAGTGACAATATCCTTCTTCTGTCTTTGCCTGGCACCTCCAAGATCTTCAACATCCTCCTGGTAGACCTTGTATTTAAGTCCTGTGTACATGTCTTCATTCTGTCTCCCTTTCTCCTGTTGCGGGATATACATTTTCCAGTCGAGTGCAAGTGATGAGGTGTTTGCAGGAATGACAGAGCCCATTGAATTGAACCTTGTCTCGCAATCGATCATGTAATCATCAGGCTGCATGGTATATACAAAATCTATCGAGGCGCCGTTGAGGGCCTCAAGCCTCATGGTCATGCTGACCTGTCCTCCGGTGGCAATAACAGGCCCACTGTAGTTCAAGGGACTGAAATAAAGTTCATCGGTCTTAATAGGCTTGTTGTCTGCCGTAAAAAACTTATACCCGAACACTGTTGAATCACCGTCGAAGAGCACCAGGGGCCGGCCGTCATGGGTAACATATTCCTTCAGCATGACTGAAAAGGGTTTGCCGCCCCTGGATGAGATTGTCATTACCATGAGGTCATTCTCCATAGTAAAGAATTCATTCTCTCCTGATGCCCTGGAAGCGAAGATCCCCAAAGCCGTGCTGTCGGGCACTATTGGGCTCGTGGCGGCTACGGATGTGGATGAGGTTGTGGCAGAAGTGTCTTGTCCAACTGATGCGGGCACACTCTCCGGAGCCGGCTGACTCAATCCCAGCCTGTTGTTCAGCTCTACAACCCTGTCAATGGTAGGCTGATCCTTGGGTTTATAGCCCAGTGCTCTGATGTAAGACTCACGGGCATCATCATAATTGCCAGCATTGTACAGAGAGTCAGCATATTCGGTCTCTGCCTGAAAGGCTTTCCCTGTCCTTTGGTTGTTGTAGAAACTAAACCCCAGAAAGATCAGGAAGATGAGGACGATGCCGGTAATTGTATTCTTATCCATTATTCTTATTGTTCCCGTTTAGAATTGATAGTTATTTGTTGATGCAGGCTTTGACGAAGCCTACGAACAGAGGGTGAGGCCTTATTACGGTGCTGCTGTATTCCGGATGGAACTGAACACCGACGAACCATCTGTGCGATGGTATCTCCACGATCTCGACAAGCCCTGACTGCGGGTTTGTACCGCAGGGGATCATGCCGGCATTCCTGAAATCCGCCAGGTAGCTGTTGTTGAACTCATACCTGTGACGGTGACGTTCAGTCACCTCTTCCTTCCTGTAACACTTCCATGACTCAGAACCGTGAAGTATCTGGCAGCTATAACTTCCCAGCCTCATTGTCCCTCCCTTTTCGGTGACGCTCTTCTGTTCCTCCATCAGGTCAATGACGGGGTGTTTTGCCTTGGGATTGATCTCTGTGGAGTGAGCCCCTTCCAACCCCAGCACGTTGCGTGCGTACTCAATCACTGCGCATTGCATGCCAAGGCATATACCAAAGAAGGGGATGTCATTTGTGCGCGCATAACTGACGGTAAAGATCTTGCCTTCTATCCCCCTGGAGCCGAATCCCGGTGCCACTAAAATGCCGTCATACCCTGAGAGTTTATCCCTGTAATTGGTTTCGTCTATCTCCTCGGAATGAATGAAGGTCAGATCGACTGCGGTCTCGTTGGCTGCTCCCGCGTGAATGAAAGCCTCCGAGATGGATTTGTACGCGTCAGCCAGTTCCACATACTTGCCAACAAGAGCTATTTTCACATTGTGAACAGGGTTCTTCAGCTTATGGAGAAATTCCTTCCAATCAGCAAGGTCAGGGTCATGCCCGGGAGAGAGCCCAAGCTTGCGAAGGACGGTCAGGTCAAGCATCTCCTGCTGCATCCTTACCGGCACTTCGTAAATGGTGGTTACGTCAATCGATTCGACGACGGCACCTGCCTCAACGTTACAGAAGAGCGCTACTTTCCTTCTGACATCAACTGTAAGACTGTGTTCTGTTCTGAGAACCAATACATCGGGCTGTATTCCCTCCTCAAGGAGCATTTTTACCGAATGCTGTGTGGGTTTTGTCTTGAGTTCTCCGGAGGCATGAAGGAATGGCACCAGGGTCAGGTGGATCACGATGCAGTTCTGCGGACCGAGTTCCCACCTGAGCTGTCTTACGGCTTCAATGTAGGGAAGCGATTCGATGTCGCCAACAGTACCTCCTATCTCCGTGATTACAATCTCGTACTTTCCTCCCGAACCAACCAGTTTTATCCTGCGTTTGATCTCATCAGTTATATGGGGTATAACCTGGACGGTCTTTCCGAGGTAATCTCCTTTCCGCTCCTTGTTTATCACTGACTGGTAGATCCTGCCGGTGGTGACATTGTTTGCCTGCGACGTGGGAGTGTTAAGGAACCGCTCATAGTGGCCCAGGTCAAGGTCTGTCTCCGCCCCGTCACTCGTCACATAGCATTCACCATGCTCATAAGGGTTAAGGGTTCCGGGATCAACGTTAATATAAGGATCCAGTTTCTGAATGGTGACAGAATAACCGCGGGCCTGAAGCAGCTTGGCGAGTGATGCTGATATGATACCTTTGCCCAGCGAAGAGGTAACCCCGCCGGTAACGAAAATGTATTTAACTTCTGTCACGATTTTTTTTTATTATTCTTTGTCAGGGAAGAGAAGTCTATTCTTCATACATTGAACTGTCAATCAGCTTCACCTTTTCCTCAAGGGTCTTGATGTTCCTGCGCGCTTCAGCAATCTTTTCTTCAACCTCCCTTATCATGGCATCAGCGCTGGCTGATTTGGCAAAGAAACCTATGTTGTTCTCCCATAGGACTATATCACTTTCAAGCTGTTTGATCTTGCTGAAGAACTTCTCACGCTCATTGCGTACTTTCCTTGCAGCACGCGGATCCGACCTGGCGCTGTCAACCTTGCTCCTGTACCTGAGGATGTTCTTGTCCTCGTCATCCAGTTTCAGTCTGTCAAACTGCCTGTTGAGAGCCTCTTTATAACGCCTGGCTATCTCCTCCTTACGGTTGAACGGGACGTACCCAATGTCCATCCACCGTTTCTGTATATCCTTCAGCTTCTCAAAGCCTGCCTTTACATCATCACCCTGGTCAAATGCCTCAAGCTCCTGAAGAATGGCAAGCTTGGCATTGAGGTTGTCTTCATAGGAGGTGTCCCTTCCCTGGAAAAATTCTGTCTTACGGGTGAAAAAGGCGTCACAGGCCATCCGGAAACGCTTCCAGATCTTTTCTGAATATTTTTTAGGTACAGGACCAATCTCCTTCCACTCTTTCTGGAGCCTGATAAGCATATCCGATGTATCCTTCCAGTCTGTACTCTCCTGCAAGGCTTCAGCCTTCATGCACAGTTCGGTCTTTAGCTGCAGGTTTCTGACCTGAATCTCCTTGCTCTCTGCAAAGAATGCGCGTTTCTTTTCGAAGAATTTGTCGCATGCGGTCCTGAAACGCTGATAGATCTTGTTGTTGTGCTTTTTAGGAGCGAACCCGACAGTTCTCCATAACCTCTGGCACTCCATAATTATATCTGATTTCTCCCTGAAATCTCCAAAGGTCAGTATCTCGCCGGCAGCAATTTCCTCGACTCTTTCGCAGAGGGCCACCTTGGCTTCAAGATTGCTCTTCTGCTCATCCTTCTGCTTTTCAAAGAACTCATGATGCCTCTTGTTTACCTTCGAGGTGGCTTCGCGGAACCTCTCCCATACATCATTCTTGGCTTCGTGGGGAACGGGGCCTATCTCCCGCCATTCATTGTGATAGTCCTGCAGCAGCTTGAAGGCTGTTACCGCGTTGGGTTCCATGAGAAGCTCCTCTGCCTTCTCGCAAAGCACTATCTTAACCTCGAGGTTCTTCTTCAGGTCAAGGTCCCGCAATTCACGGTTGATCTTGATGTAATCATAGAAGATCTCAACGCTGTGGTGGTAGTTCTCCCACAGGTCCTTGAGTGCCGACTGTGGCACTATGCCCGTGGAATGCCATTCGTTCTGGAGGTTCCGGAACTCCTGGAAGGTTTTGTTGATAGCTTCTTCCCTGTTGACTAGATCCTTTATCTGCTCTATAATGGAGAGCTTCCTGCGGAGGTTATCCTGTTTCTCACTCTCCTGTACCCTGTTATAATCACTTTTCCTGGTGCGGTATGTCTCCAGGATTATCTTAATCCTGTTTTCAAGTTCATCAGGCTCGGGTCTGTACTCATCAATATTCCCTCCCTCCTTGGCAAATTCCAGCCTCTTTTCATTGAACTCGGCCTTGGTCTTCTTATAGAATAGTTCCTTGATCCTGGTTACATCATCAAAAATCTCGGCCGGAGGCCTGTTTTCCACAATCAGGACAAGGGTTTCAACAAGTTCCTTTCTCGAGAATCCGCTGTAATCAACCGGCGGAAGCTCAATTTCATCATAATTGACATGCTCATCCACGGGGGCATCATCATCCTCGTTTTCCGGAAGTGATTCTTTGTCAGCAGGTTTCTCTTCCGCGGTCGCCTTAGCGGCCGGATCTTCCTCCGGGGACATCTCAGCTACCGGCCCTTTCTCAGGGGCTGACTCAATCTCTGCTGGCGCCTCAGCGGCCGGGTCGTCCTCAGAAGATTCTTCCATTACGGTCTCATCCTCAGGTGTTTCCACGCTTATTCGTTTCTCACCGGGTGCTTCCCGTACTGGCTCTTCCTCTGCTGGTTCGGCTTCATCTGGTTTCCCTGTGACAGGTTCCCCTTCAGCAGGTTCCTCAACTGCAGATTCATCTTCATCGGGCTCCTCCCCTGTAGATTCATCTTCATCGGGCTCCTCCACTGTAGATTCATCTTCATCGGGCTCCTCCACTGCAGGTTTCCCTTTAGCGGATGCATTCACTTCTGCCTTTACGGCTTCTTCTGGCATGACATCCTCATAATCAGTCCCGGCTTCGTCAGCCGGCTGGTCTGACGCAGCCAGTTCATCAACATTCTTTTCCGTAGATTCGATTGCTTTTTCATCAGCATCGAATGGTTCTTTATGAACAGAGTCTTCCGGATTCTTTGTAGTCATCATTAATCCTTTTTCTTCAGTGGTCTTGCAACGGTGGCGGCAATGCAGCTCCCCCTCATTTTTCAAACCACGAAAATAATGGATTATTGGTAAAACTCAAACCAATACATCATTTAAATGACCCTCCTGTACTGCCCAAAACCAAAATGCTTAACTTTGACGTACTGTTTCAGTCAAATAAGATGGAAAAGAAGGATATTATTATCTATGTGGCCATGCTGTTGCTTGTGGGCCTGGGCCTCTACCGCAGGTATATGAAGAAGAAGTCTGGCGCAGGAGGCATTCCCCCTGATAAGCCCCTTCAGAAGAACAGCCTTTCGGTCCAGCCCGATGACTACGAACCATATGCAGGAAAAAAGCAGTCTGAGTGATCACTGTCCCATCTCAAGCTGGTCTCTGATCAGTTTATAGTAAATTCCCCTCCTCGCTGTAAGTTCCTCATGGGTTCCGGATTCAGATACTGTACCTCTGTCGAGCACCACGATCATGTCAGCATGCCTGACAGTACTGAGCCTGTGAGCGACTATAACCACGGTTCTTCCGGCATAAAAACCGGCGAGGTTCTCCACTATCATCCTTTCGTTTGAGGCGTCAAGTGAGCTGGTTGCTTCATCAAGCAGCAGAAGTGAAGGTTGTTTGTACACCCCCCTCGCGATGAGGATCCGTTGTTTCTGGCCCTGGCTCAATCCGTGACCTCCCTGTCCCACCCGTGTCTTGAGACCGGCCGGCAGGGTCTGTATCAGTGGCTCCAGCCTGGCGACCCTGACAGCCATCGCAACCCTCTCCATATCCGGTTGATCAGTGCCAGGGGCTATGTTCCCCAGAATGGTATCAGGGAAGATGTATCCCTCCTGCATCACCACTCCCGTAGAACTCCTGAGTGAGTCAATGCTTATCTCCTCAAGTTTATGGTCACTGATCATAATTGTTCCATCTGTGGGCTTGTAGAATCCCATCAACAGCTTAAGGAGGGTAGTCTTGCCTGACCCGCTTTCTCCAACGACGGCGGTAATCTTTCCTGCAGGGATCACCAGGTTAAGGTCTTTTATCACCCATGGCGAACCGGGTCCCTCATACCTGAAAGAGAGGTTTTTGATTGAGATATTCACCTCGCCGGGCATCACCACCGTACCCTCATTCTGCTGCCTCTCGGTCTCCATGGCATGCACCTCCGCAAGCCGTTCAAGGCTGATCCTGGCATCCTGTGTCGCTCTCATGAAGTTTACGATCTGTGATACCGGGCCGTTAAGCTGACCGGCAATGAACTGAACTGCAAGCATCATACCCAGTGTCATTGAGCCGTTGATGACCAGCGTTGCAGATATAACGGTGATTAAAATATTTGCGGATTCGTGAATGAGTGTCCCGCCTGCAGTCTGGAACTGCAGTATCCTGAGTCCTTTTATCCGGGTGCGGTAGATATCCTTCTGATGAGTCTCCCATTCATGCCTGTTGGCAGCCTCATTTCCGGCCAGCTTGATCTCCTGCATACCGTTGACGATATTGATCATCTTGTTCCCTGCTTCAGCCATCTGCATGAACCTTATGTTGTCAAGACGCTCACGTGAAGGCATGAAGAGGGTGACGTAAAATATGTACAACGCTGTGCCCGCCATGTAGACAAGAAGCACCGGGAGACTGTAAATTGCCAGGACCACCCCGAAAACCACAAAATTGAAGAGTGAAAAGAGAATGGCCAGACTTGACGATGTGAGGTAGTTCTCTATCCTGGTGTTATCATCTATCCTTTGCAGAATATCACCGTTCAGCTTTGTGTCAAAGTAGGCTATCGGCAAATCCATCAGGCGTGCCAGGAATTCGGAGACGATCCGGATGTTGAGTTTTGTGCCAAGATGCAGCAGAAGCCAGCCACGGGAGAACTCAACTGCCATGCGACCCATGATTAGCGCCATCTGACCGGCAAGGATCAGATAGATAAATCTGATGTCGCTGTCAGCAATACCCCTGTCAATTATTGCCTGTGTCAGGAATGGGAACAGGAGTTGTATGACACTACCGGCAATAAGGCCCGCAATCAGTATTAATATCTGCTTGCGATAGGGTTTGAGGTAAGGGAGCAGGAACTCGAATCCTCCCTCTGGGGGAGGATCGTTTTCGAGCTTTTCAAAGCCGGGTCCGGGTTCCAGCAGCATCGCCATGCCGGACGGTTCGCCTTCGCTCTCTCCCGAGGCCCACCCTTTCATGAATTCATCGCGGGTCATCCTTATCCTGCCAATTGCAGGATCACTCACCCATACCTTACTGTCTGTAATCCTGTTAACTACAATGAAGTGGTTTTGTTGCCAGTGTACAATGCATGGAAGGGGTGCCTCTGCCGCCAGCCTGCTGAATGGAAGCCTCACCCCAGCAGCCGTGAACCCCATGGTGCCCGCGGCAGACTTCAATCCCAGGAATGAAACGCCCTCACGTGTTATCCATGCACGCTTCCTGATCGTTTCAAGGGAGATACGCTTACCGTGCCACTGAGCAATCATACTGATGCACGCCGGGCCACAGTCCATTGCATCATATTGCCTTACAAACGGATAAGTCATTTCACAATGGAAGAAATCGATTAAAGCGGTGTAAATATATCCATATTTTGCCGACTAAAGGAATGCTACCGATAAAAGTACGGGCGGGACAAAATTCTGAAAACGGTTGCCAAAATACTATATTTGCCACTTAAACCGTTTGCTTGGGCTTATTCAAGAAGTACTCGGACAGTGACATCATTGATGGTATCAGAAGGCAGGACAATCGAATTCTTACCTACCTATATGATGCTTACTATGAAGTAATTCGCGATCACCTTAAAAGAAACAGCGGGTCGGATGATGATGTATATGACGTCCTGCAGGAGACGGTGGTCATCCTATACAAGCAGGTTACCGGTGAGACATTTACCCTTACATCCGACCTGAAGGGCTACTTCTTCGGCGTGGCAAGGAATGTATGGAATACCCAGCTCCGTTACCGTTCGCGACTAACATCCCTGGAGACAGATCCGGCCGATTTCAGTGAGGCTGAAGAAGCCTCCGACGCTGAACTCGAAAGAATTGTCATGCGCTCATTCGCCCTTCTGGGTGAAGACTGCCAGATGATGCTTAACCTGTTCAGTGAAAAATTTACCTACGAGGAGATAGCACGAAAAATGGGGCTGAAGAACGAATCTTATGCGAGAAGGAAGAAATACCTCTGCAAGGAGGCTCTGATGGAAATAATCAAGACAGACCCTGAGTATCAGGATCGTGGGCCTCTGTAGACCGTTGCCACCAGGGCTGCCACAACAGCCAGGAACACCAGGAGTGAGCTGTAGAGCTTGAAACGGTTGAACCATAGAGGAGTATCGTCACCGTAGATTACCAGTGCCGACCAGTAATAGGGGTGCGACCTGCCCTGGTCGGCTGACCGGAGGAATTTAAGACGGGCATTGCTCAGCGCTGAGCTCTTGTTCTGCCCGCTTCTCATGTTCTTATAGAAGGATCGAATCACTACCGAGGACGACCTGTCTTCAACAGACCACATTGACATTACCACCGAACGACTGCCTGCATAAAGGAATCCCCTGGCAAGGCTTAGCATCCCCTCACCGCTGACAAGTTTTCCAATACCCGTGTTGCAGGAGCTGAGCACAACCATCATTGCATTGACGGGCACGTTGTACACCTCGTATGTATTAAGCATGCCGTCATCATTCCCTCCAGATGCGGAAGAAAAGATCATTTTTGAATACGCCGGATACTCATCATTGATCAGGGTATGCATTGCCAGGTGAATAATCTTGTAGAATTGAGCCTCCTTCTTGTAAGCGACCTCGGTTGCCTCATCACCCAGGAAGGCTTTGCCCCCGCACTGGTCAACAGCGTCCTCAGACTCCAGCACAGCATAGGGAAGGCTCCGCAACTCACCCCTGAGACCAGACCAGGCTGAGAGCAGGGAATCGTCAATTTCCATTCCGTCATAATCAGGCGCAAATGCTACAAGGTTGTTGCTCAGGCTGCGGCTTCGCTCCTGTGTCTCGGATGAGAGCGTTACGCTGTAAATATATGAAAACCTGTATTTCTTGAGAGCAAACGGCGCATCCCTGTATAGCAGACCTGAACTCCTGAACTCCTCTGTAATTAGTGTCTCGAAGGGCAGGTATGAGAGGATATTGTCAGGAGAGATTATGATCTTGTCACCATTCAGGTAAGGCAGGGCGGGTTCCAGCAAAACCCTGTAGAGATAAAATGCCAGGTCCATGAACTCATTGAAGGGTTGACGGACGCCGGTTGTAACGGGCATTGTTGACAGAAGGGCCCTGAACCTGATGAGCGAAGCATAGAACACTGAATCTGTTTCGTGCGTTATAACCTCCGTTTTCCTGTTGTTGGTGACAAAAATAAAGAGCTTCTCCTCGGTAAGAACATAACTGAGCAAATTGGACCTTTTGCCTATCACCTCCGGGACATCACTGAGAAGAGTCACTTCATTCCTGTACTTGAGATCATAATAAGAGGGATAGCTTTCCTCGAAAATCTGCACCAAAGAGTCACGGGACCTGAGAAGCCGGAATGTAACGCTTTCCCAGGTAGCTATGCGCAGGGTGTCAGGCATTGCTTTTGCCTGTTCACTGTTGATTAGTTCGCGATACAGGCCGATCTCCCTCCTGATCTCATTATCATGTTCAACCAGCTCTCCAGGGAGGGAGAATTTGGCGGCGTTAATCTCTCTCATCGAGGCGAGGAAACCTGCAACCTTGCTCCTTTCCGAAAACTCGAAGAAGCCTTCCAGCGATTCGCGGTCACGATATCGTTCATATAGCTGAAGATAGTTTTCAATCATGCCGGCATAGATCTCCCTCGAGAAGGCGCTGAGGTTCGTACGGCTCTCCTCCTCGCTCATCTCAAGCCTCTGACGGTCATAGAGTGAAACGAGCATCCTCCCGGTTTCCACTGCATCTCTCAGATGATCAGGATTTTCATTGTCGCGGGTCAGGGCATTCAAAGCTCTGTAACGGACCTGCAGCAAAAACATGTCATCTTCGGAGAAGAGTATGGCGGAACCAGAGGACGGGACTCCGGCATTACCTGTGAGACCCTGTAAAGCCAGCTCATTACTAACCTCCAGCACCTTTTTGTACATGCCGGCATCAAACAGTGAAACTGCATATTTCGCCTGGAGGTATTTCTTCATTGAGAGGTCCCATGGATGGCTGTCAACATATTGGAAGCATTCATCATAAATCTCAAGCGCCCGTTTCGGGTTTCCGGTGGTCCGGTTTATAAACTCTCCGGCTGATGCAAGCATCATGCAATATTCCCGGCTATTACCGCCAAACTCCCTTCTTACTTCCGAAATTCCGTCATTCAAGGCTTTTTCTCCCTCCTCTGTGCGCCCGCTTTCAGCCAGGAAATCCGCATAATTAATATAAAGGAGAAATTTGTCCTGGATGTTTCTCCCTCCTTTAATGGCAAGCCCTTTTCTGAAGGACTCCTCTGCCTTGCGAGGCTGGTTAAGTCGTCGGTAAAGTTGTGATATGGTATTCATAATCAACAACTTTGAATCAGTACTGCCCTCGCTGTCAAGCTCATAAAGCCTGAGTGCCTCACGACAGTAGACCAGAGACTTGGTATATTCTGAGGTACGATATAGGCTTAGCCCTATGACCTGGTAGAGATCGGCTTTTGATCTGGGCTTGACCACTGCAGGGTATGCCCTGGCAATAATAAGCCCCGCCTCGGCAAGCTCTATTGCCCTTTCCGTGTCATTCATCTCAAGACAAATGCTTGAGAGATTCAGGTAATTGGCAGCCAGTGCTGACGAATCACTTCCCGAGACAGCCCTTCTAACTTCAAGACCCCTTTTCCCCTGCAGATATGCCCGGGAATAATCGCCCGCCCTGAGCAGGGCAATGGCTTCGTTTGTCAGCCCCAGGGCATATCTTCGGTCAACAAGCCCGATCTTTACCCTGAAGGAGGACGAGAGGGAGAAGTACTCTGAGGCCATTATATAACTGCTTTTGCTGAGGTAATAGTGCCCGAGAACATAATAGGAATCAGAAAGTGTCAGTGTGTCGGTTATCATTCCGCCGGCAATGAGAGAGGCTATGGTCCCGGCAACTTCACCGGAGGCAGACGTTACGTTTTCACTCTCTAATATCCTTGTGAGCTCTTCATTGAGTCCGGTAAGACGTAAAGTAAGTGAATCTGTAGTTTCAACAACCCTGGTATTCCGGTAAGACCGTTCCGCATCCGAGGTTGACGTGTCAAATCCATATAAAGTAAATACAAATAAAAGTACAAGTATTGATGACCTCAGCATCAGCGTGGTTCTTCTTTCTTTTCAGTCGGTAAATTTATAAAACAATCAAATACTCTGTCCGGAAGTTTCATGTAATTATACAGTATTGAATATCAATTTGTTGCATTTTTTTTTAAAAATAATTGAATTTTTCGTGTCACAAAATGCACTTTTCTGACATGTACGGTATAAGCGAAATCAAAACCCTGATTTTTAATTTTAAAAACTCAACGAAATGAAAACCCTGAAAATTGAAAACTTTACTGAATGTGTTCTTTCAAACGAAGAAATGCTTAACGTTCGTGGTGGAACCGGAACAACAACTGACACAGGGACAAATCCCACAAGGCCTCCGGTGATCATTGAATTTTAAACTGGAATTGAGAGCCGGAAGTCCGGCCATACGATAAATACAGCACAGGGTCACCTGCTTCAGGCAGGTAAACCTGAACCTTACAGGCAACATGCTTGCATGTTGACGGCAGTGCTGGGGAAGGCATAGTGCAAACTGTAATTAACTATTTGATTGATAGTTCTTTATAAGTGTGAAATAATATATTACGAGATGAAGACGATTAATGTCAACAACACGATTGAAAATGTCCTTGACGGTTCGGCCGGCAAGGTTGAGGCAGCATGGCTCAACGAGGAGATGAGAGGGAATCCATCCCTGGCAAGGGAGGTGAAACTCAGGCAAAAAACGGATGAGATCATGGCTAACAGGGATATTATTAACCTGAGAGCGAAACTTGGCGTTATTGAGATGAAGAAAAGGTCATCAGGAACAATGCGCAAGGCTGTATTGAAGACTGCAAGGTATGCTGCGGCGGTTGCCCTGCTGGCGGTCATGTCATCAGCCCTGTATTTTATACTCAGGCCACAGGAATCACCCAACGAGCTCTATTCTTCCAACTATGCGAGGTATGAAGCACCCGGGGCAGTCAGATCAGTTGTCAGTTCAGGCAATACACTGATGGAGAATGCACTAGCTTCATATTCTGCAAGGGAGTATGAAAGGGCTATCGGTTTTCTGGAGCAGGTCATCATAAGTGAGAAAGACAATATGGAATCAGTATTCATACATGGTATGGCCAATATGGAGGTAAGCAATTATCCCGGTGCCAGCGGGTCATTCTCAAAAGTTATTGAGCATAATGATAACCTGTATCTTGAAGATGCTGCCTGGTTCCTGGGTCTCTGCTATATGATGACTGATAACACTGCTAAAGCTGTGAAACAGTTCGATGCCATAGCTGCGTCAAAAAGCCGGTACAGCAGACAGGCTGCCAGGCTTGCACGCAAACTAAAGTAAAAGATAAACCAATTTTCATGCTGTTCATATGTTCGAAATACTTCGTAATGCCTACAGGGAGAATGATCTTACAGGGGCGACAAGGCAAAAAAAAATGAACCAGATGATCACTAAACCTGACATACTAGCAGGTGTATCACATGAGGTGAGGACTCAGATGAACTCGATTGTAGCCTTCTCATACCTCTTGAACAATACACGGTTCAGTGACCTTGAAAGGCGTGAATTCTCAGAGCAGATAATCACCTCGTGCGAGCAACTCATTGGATTATTTGAAAACTTTTTTGATACCGCTGCTCTTGAATCAGGATCAGCAAAGGAAAACCTCAAGGAGACAGACGCCACAAGATTGTTCGAGTCAATGACCTCAAATTTCAGGGTTTTATTGAGGAAAAAGGGCAAGGACAATGTGGTCCTAATCCAGGAGGATAACCTTCCTTCCAAACTAATGGTAAGGATGGATACAGCAAGGATGACAAGAATTGTCAGCAATTTGTTCAGGAACGCCCTCGACAACACTTTTTCAGGGTTTATTAAGGTCGGGTGTACGTTCGGTGATGAGAAAATAACATTCCATGTAAAAGATTCTGGCCAGGGTTATCAACGAAGCAGTGACCTGCTGCTTTCCGAAAATCCTGAGATCCAACATTCCGACAGTCAGGATACCTATTCCGCTATGAATTTAATCCTGGCCAGAAATCTTATTTCGGCATTGGAAGGTACTATCAGGGTAGAAACCAATGATGCCGGAGGAACATCGGTATTTGTCTCATTGCCTGCAAGAGAAAGTCCAGGTTTGAAAATAATTACCGGTACCTCTTCAGAGAACAAGATAGCCATTTGATCTCCTGAAGCGTCTTAACTGTCTGTAAAAAGAAGGCTGGGGGGTGACTCAAAAGGTTGCCCCTCTTTTTTTTAGTCAGCAATCCCCAGTCGGCAGTCGGCAGTCAATAAATAGCTGATTCACTGGGAGACTGAAGACTGTGGACTGGCGATAGTTCCTTCCGACAGGATTGTAATCTCCGTGCGGCGGTTGAGTCTCTTGCCTGCAGGAGTAATGTTGTCAGCAACCGGGGTGGTCTCTCCGTAACCGTGAGCAAAAAGACGATCAGGGGCGATGCCTCTTTTGATAAGGTAATTCCTCACCGAGCCTGCCCGCCTTTCCGAAAGGACCTGGTTATGTTCGTCGCTGCCGTCAGAGTCGGTATGACCACCAATCTCAACCACCACCGTGTTGTTAATCTTAAGGAATTCCAGAAGCATTTCGAGCTCCGGCATTGACGCCTCCAGAAGCTCCCATGAGTCGGTGTCATAGAATACATTGTACATCCTCATGAATTCTCCCTGCCTTACCTTGTTCAGGGCAATTGTCTTTGTGTAAGGCTCAGCGGAGGTGTATCCCTCCTCGAAGTCGAAGTTCTCAGAAAAGATCATGTAGCCGTCAGCCGTCACATTCAGTCCGTAGCTGTATCCCGGGGGGAGGCAGACGAAGAAGCCTCCCTTGCTGTCAGTCAATGATGAGATGACTGTAGTACGACTGCTCAGGTCTGTCAGCTCGTACCGGGCAGCTATATGCTGACCGCTGGCTTTGTCAATCACTGTTCCCCTGAAATATGAAACCGGTTCCGGTCGAACTGATTCGGGAAGGTCGATGTAAAAGATATCTTTCCCCCTGTTCTTGTCACGTATGGATGAAAAGTAGGCTCTCCTTCCCGATGACTCTATTACGAGGCCCGTTTCATCAGCGGGTGTGTTGACCGACGGGCCCAGGTTCTCAGGGGTCGTCCAGGTTGAATCACGGTTGAGATTTGTCACGTATATGTCATGTCCGCCAAATGTCTCTCTTCCGTTGGAGGAAAAATAGAGTGTTCTGCTGTTGAAATATATGAAGGGAGAGAACTCGTCACCGTCGGTATTTATTATTTTGCCCGGGTTGACCGGTCTGCCCCACCTGCCGTCACTTCCTTTAATCGAGTACCATATGTCCATCCCTCCTATTCCGCCTGGCCTGTTGCTTACGAAGAAAAGCATCCTGCCGTTGGGGCTGATGGAGGGCTGTGATTCCCAGTATACTGTGTTCACCGGTGATCCGACATTTGACCCGGGAGACCATCTTGTCCCGTCATGAAACGAATAATAGATATCACATCTCCCGTACCCGTCATTGCGGTCACATGCCGCGAAATACATCGAACGACCGTCGGATGAGATTGACTGTGCCCCCTCGTTGCCGGCTGTATTCAGCGGAGCTCCCGCATTCCGGGCCAAACCCCAGTATCCCCCGTCAGTCACCCACCGGCTGATGTAAAAGTCCTCCTGCCTGTCCCTGCTGTAACCTGAGGCTCGCTTCACCTCCCGGGTGAAGATGAGCTGTTGGCCGTCACCTGTCACTGAAGGCCAGTATTCATCGAGCGCGGTATTCACCGAGTCGCCGACATTTACAGGTTCCGTCAGGAAAAAATTACCCGGGAAAGAGAGTGCAAACCTGCAGCTCGCCAGCATCTTCTCCGCCTCGGTCCGGAGCCTGGCCGTGGCTCTGGGATGGCTTAGATAAGCTTCAAGATTGGTTCTTGCCTCTGCATACCTGCCCGTGCGCATCTCCGCCCTGCCCAGGGCGTATAGCGCCGGCACAAAAAACAGAGAATCAATTGACACAGCCCTGCGGTAATGAGTCACCGCCTTCTCCCACTCTCCCGTGTCCGAGTAGAGTTGACCCAAAAGCAAATGGGCCTCATAAAACCCTTCATCTTCTCTGACAGCCATTTTAAGGCTTGTCTCAGCGCGATCGTAATATAGAAGGTCATAATCCCTTTTCCCCTGGTCGTAATACTTGAGGGCCCTGTTTGACCGCGTATGATAGTTCTGTCCGGTGACTGTACACTGGCTCAGTATGATCATCAGAATAACCGATATGAAGATGCGGATGCTCATTCAGGGTATGTGCATGAATTTATGTGCCTGCAATGAAACCATCCACTTCGTGTTTTTCTTGACATATTCCGTAATTGCTGATATCATCTCTCCGTAACGGCTCCATTCTGGCTGAAGAAGAAGTCTGCAGTGCGGACTTACCAACAAGCTGTACACCTCAGCTGCATCAAAATCAGTGCCATCATGCACCACCACCTTCAGCTCGTCGGCAAGGGCATATATTTCAGGCGTTGGCGGCAAGCCCTTCTTGGGTGACAGCGTGATCCAGTCCCATGTGCCTGTGAGGAGATAAGCTCCGGAGGTCTCCAGAAAGGTTTTCATCCTCCCAGCCTTAAGCAAATCGCACAGAGGACCAAGGTTCCACATCAGGGGCTCACCGCCGGTGACAACAACGGAGTCAGCGCCCGAAGCGATTACATTCGCCGTGATGGTACCGATATCAGTCATGGGGTGCAGTTCGGCATTCCATGAATACCTGGTGTCACACCAGCTGCAGCAGATGTCGCACCCTCCCAGCCTGATGAAGTATGCCGCCTTCCCGGTGTTGCACCCTTCACCCTGGATGGAATAAAATTCCTCCACAAGAGGGAGCATCCCGCCTCCACTGTCTGCGCGACCGTGGTTCATTGATATGTTTTCTTCAGTTGCCACCAAATAGTAGTTTCATTTCGCGCTCCTGTGCGGCCGGCAACCATTCAGCAGGTATGATGTTCCATTCGGAAAGAGGCACAGGCATGATGGCGCCATTTTCCCTGATCCATTCGGTCATGTAATATCTCAGGTCGCGTTCAGTGGCTGAAATCATCCTCTTCTCAAGCTCCTTCCCGCTTATTCCTGCCGCCGGGAAGTGCCCGCCGCCACCGTTAGCCCTGTATGAATTCACTGCAACGGTATATGTATCACTGTAGTTGAACGGAGTACCGTCACTGAGCGAGTTTATGGACACCCGAGCTCCCTGTGGCCTGGTGACATCAACGGTGTAGCGTATGCCCATGGCTGAATCGAAATTATAGGAGGGGTTGCGGAGCCTTGCTGTACCGTTCACCATCACCGGCTTCCCGTTGTCATCAAAGCGGTACCGGAGCAGGTAATCCCTGCTGTCATCCATGGTCTCAAACCACAATCCTGCCGAATGCTCCAGGTGTCTGTCAATCTCGCCTCCGGTCATTTTCACCGTATAGAGAAAATTCTCAAACCGGTATAGCCTGTACATATCCCTTATCCGCAGATCTCCAAGTTCAATGCTCTGATCGAAAGAGAGAGGCGCGGCAATCGATATCTGCGCTCCGCTGATATCGAGCTGCATCCGGTGTATCAGGTCAACAAAGGCTGACGGCCCGAAAAAGGCCTCACGGGTGGTTGCAGTGGCATCCGACCTCCCTATGACCTCAGTTGTATATGCCAGGAGTGTGTCAGAGGCGCCCTTATATCTCTCCCTGAAATCGGACGATTCCGGGATGCTGTTCATGGGTATCAGCCTGCCCGCCAGTTCGATCTTCACTGTGCCGTCCGGTTGCTTCACCGGGGTGACAGTTACATTCATCACCGTCAAGGCCCTGCTTCCTCCGTCGAGAATGAGAACCTTTTTTCCCTCCATGTTTTCAATTTCCTTTACATCCTCCCTGTGGTCATGCCCGCAGAAGATGACATCAAAGCCGGGTACATTGACTGCTACCGCAAGGGTGCTGTTCTCATCATCCCCTCTTTCATCCTCGCTTCCCATACCGGAATGGAACAAACCGATGATCAGATCAGGATCCTCACCGAGCATGACGGGCATCCACTTCCTTGCTGTCGCGACCATATTTTCAAACCTGATCCCGCGATAGAGAGACTCCGGTAGCCACCGGGGAACCGATGGTGTAATCAGCCCGAACACAACCACCTTCATCCCGCCTTTTTTGAGAACTGCGTAAGGCTCAAAATAGGGTTCACCGGACTGTATGTGTACAGCGTTTGCTGCCAGAAGAGGAAAGTTGTACTCGCGCCTGATGCGGTCATAGACGGCGTGCCCGGTCTCAATGTCATGGTTGCCGGCAGTGGCAGCGTCATACCCCAGATGATTGAGGATATCCGCAACTATGTGGGTGCGTACCGTATCAACAAAATTGTAATAATAGGCGAGCGGATCACCCTGAAGTATGTCACCGTTGTCAAGCAGAATGATATTTTTATTGTCACCGCTGCTGACAACCGATGCCAGGTTGGCAAGAGAATGTTCTGTGGCCTCACCCTCAGTGTTGTCAAAGGGAAGGAGCATGCCATGAAGGTCAGTCGTGGCATAGATCTCAATACTGCCTTTACGCTCGCTGCATGACAGAATCAGAAGGGCAAGCAGGAGGGTGATGGTTAACCGGTAAAAGGATTTCATGAGAAAGGAGTTGTTTGCACAGGGCTACCTTGCATCTGTTATGGTCTTTTTGCCGTTGTTTTTCTTTTTGAGAGTGAACCGGTCAACAAGGGTGCCTGAAGCGTCATAGGCCTTGTATTCAAGTTCGTTACCGTCAACAGTTATTGCCTGCCACATCTGTGTATATGTAAGACCGAGATCCCACCATGGTTCCGCATCCTGCAGGTACTGCTTCGAACCGCTGACAGATACGACATATACTGTTCCCGCCCTTTTACCCTTCTTCTCTTCATCGTCAGGCAAGATATTGCCTCTGGCATAGGTATGATCATGTCCGGTCAGAACCAGGTCGACACCGTATTTATCAATCAGTGGCTTGAGTGGTCCGCTGACAGCTTTGTTATCTCTCCTTGCCGAAGTTGAAAAGATGGGGTGATGAAAAGCCATCACTGTCCATTTGCAGGGGTTGTTACTCAGCAGTTCTTCGACCCAGAGTGCTTGTTTTCCGGCCAGTTCCTCACTTCTCATCATGACATCGGAGTCGAGGACTATGAACCTGACCCCCTGATAGTCTGTTGTATATGATGTCTCTTCGAGTCCTGCCGGTCCATTCTCAGGCAAAGTGAAACCCGGTCTCCAGTATCTGTTAAGTTTCCTGTTGGTCCTGTCACCCGGATTATAATATTCGTGGTTTCCGGGTGTAGGCATGACAGGTACTTCGGCGTAAATAAATCCACCTGCCTCATGCCATATTCCCCATTCATTATCCTGCAATAAAGAGCCGGTGCCTCCGTCAACCAGGTCTCCGGGAAAGATCATCAGCCTGGCATCCGGTACCGATCTGTAGGCCTGTCTTATGACTCTGGAGAACAACGAATTACTACCCATCTGGGAATCGCCGAAGTATAGAAATGTGTAAGGATCCGCAGTGGCTGAGGCAGTGGTGAAAGTGAACCATTCACTGGCGTCAGCGTCCGAACCCACCCGGTACGCATAAGTTTTTCCAGGATCGAGTGATGTGAAATTGACTGAGTGGAATCTGCCAACAACACCATCACCCTTAACATCTTCAAATGTTCCAGTCACGACAGATGATGAATCCGGCAGAAAAACGGTGGGCAGATTCCGTGAAATCTGTGCAACGGATTCACTGACGGTAGTGTCTGTTCTCCAGGTCACCGCCATGGTGGTGGATGGGTCTCCCTTTATGGTAAGGATAATCCTGTCAGGCTCAGATGAAGGTGTATAACCGGATATTTTCTCCTGGGCAACGCCACTGGAGGCCAGCATAAAAAATATAATAAATGTTGATATTAAGCTCCTCATTTTCTGGTATGTTTTTTTATACAACAACGGCAAGCTGCCTGCGGTTGCAAATATATTGAAATATTTCTATGTAGTACTGATGCCTTTCTGCTTGCACCGCGGCCTCTTTTCATTATTTTTGCTGATGTATGAAAGTACTTTCCGGATTGGACGTGGTTTCAGGGCGTATGCCATCTCAGCTGCGCGGGAAAACTATTGGCATTCTCTGCCATTCGTCAAGCATAACAACAGATTTCAGGTTTATCACCGAGGTCTTCAGTAGTCACAGCGGATGCAGGCTGGGTGCCCTTTTTGGTCCGCAGCACGGTATCTCAGGCCAGACCCAGGACAACATGATAGAATGGGAAAGCACCAGCGATCCGCTGTTGGGGGTGCCGGTCCACAGCCTTTATGGCGAACACCGAAAACCAACACCGGAGATGCTGCACGGACTGGAGGCACTGGTGATTGACCTGCAGGATGTCGGGGCAAGGCTGTATACTTATATCTGGACAGTTAAGCTCTGCATGGAGGCCTGTGCAGAGGCAGGAGTACCGGTATATATTCTTGACAGGCCCAATCCCATTGGCAGGGTTCAGGCCGACGGACCAGTTCTCCGGGAAGAATACTTCACTTTCGTGGGAGGCGCATCAATACCTCTCTGCCATCGCATGACAATCGGCGAGATGGCATTATGGGTCAGGGGAAAATATATACCTGGATGCGAACTACACGTGATAAGGGCAGAGGGTTGGAGGCGCAACTCACTCTACCATGAGACTGAGCTGCCATGGGTCCTGCCCTCCCCCAACATGCCTTCACCACAGACAGCGCTCGTCTATCCCGGCACAGTGCTGGCAGAAGCACTTAACCTCTCTGAGGGAAGGGGCACTGTGATCCCCTTTGAAGTGACAGGAGCACCCTTCATCAACGGCCACAGGCTGCTTCAGGAAATAAGGAGCCGGAAGATTCAGGGCTGCAGTTTCCGCATGCATGATTACATCCCTACATTCCATAAATATGCCGGACAATATTGCAGGGGCCTGCAGATACATGTCACTGACGCCTCCCTGTTCAGGCCTGTGGCAACGGTACTCCATCTCTTTGATGCAATAATAAAAACCTCCCCTGCCGGGTCACTGACATTCAATCCTCCACCATATGAGTACGAATACAGGCTCATGCCTTTCGATATACTGTCAGGTGACAGCCGGATGCGCGAAGTGCTCGAAAGCGGTTTGTCACTCGGCGATGAGATCTTAAGATGGGATGCATCAATAGAGGAATTCAATACCGAGCTCCGGCATATGGCCCTGTACGACGAATAGCATGATGACTGCCGGCAACATCCTCGCTCTGTCACTGATCATATTTGTTGCCTCAGTTGTAAGAGGATTTACCGGTTTCGGCCTCGCACTCGTTGCGGTACCCCTGATACAATTCCTGATGCCTGTAACTGACACTGCGGTCTTCATTTCAATGATCAACCTGATATTTTCCATTCTATACTACCGCCGGTCAATGGAGATCGTCAAAGGGCAACCCTTTGGTGTTATGGCTCTGTGGACCGGAGTCGGGGTAGCCACCGGGGCAGTCATTCTTAAGTTTGTAAACCCGGGATATATCCAGCTGGTCTGGGGCATGCTGATATTATTCTTCGTAATCGCCCTTACCCGGGGCCTGCATCTCAACATCAGATCCGACAGGACGGCAATGAGGCTGAGCGGTCTCTTCGGCGGCGTGCTGTCTGGTGCAACGGGAATCACAGGACCGCCCGTGGCCATCATACTCTCATCAATCAGGACACCAAAGGAGAAATTCAATGCCATTATTTCAATATTCATTCTTTTTGCCGTATCGTATGCACTGCTCTTCTACCTGATCTCGGGACTTATCACGACAGAAACCATGATACTTGCCCTCTGTTGCATTCCGGCGCTGCTGGCAGGACTCTACACGGGAGACAGGCTGGTGTCACGGATAAGCCAGAACGCATTTACTGCTGTAGTTTATGTTGTGCTGGTTATAATGGGATTAGTAACTCTTTTCAAAGGTGCGAAGACCCTTTTTAACTTTTAAATCGAACTCTCTTCGGTTAGTGCATGATGTTTTCAGATACATATAAAACCATTGTTAACGAGGCTCAGGGACTCTTCAAAGACAGGGGCAGCAGGTTCATTGGCCTGGCTATCCCCGTCTCCACGCCCGAGGAGATCAAATTAAGGCTAGGGGAGCTCAGAAAAGAGTATCATGATGCCAGGCACCACTGCTATGCATGGGTGCTGTCGCCTGACAGACAGACGTGGAGAGTCAATGATGACGGAGAGCCTTCAGGTACAGCCGGCAAACCCATCCTGGGGCAGATTAATTCACGCGGACTGACCAATATTCTTGTTGTTGTCATAAGGTATTTCGGAGGAACCCTTCTGGGCGTAAGCGGACTCATCAACGCCTACCGCAACGCAGCCTCCGATGCACTTGATAATGCAAAAGTGATTGAACGGTACCTGGTTGAGAGATGGCTTGTTTCGTTCCCATACTCAGCCATGAATGATGTGATGAAGGTGCTGAAGGAGGAGGAATGTGGCCAGTCGGCTCATAACTACAGCGGTGACCAGGTAGAAATTGAGATTTCCTTCAGGTCATCACGATCAGAACATGTCACAGGACGGCTGGGCAAGATTGACGGACTTACTATGAAATGGCTTGCCACAGCCTGATAAACTTATTTTTCAAATACTTTTGAACATTATAAATAAAGCGGCAACAGTTGTAATAACTTTGTTCCGGACCAGGCAGTAAAAAATAACTTAATGAAGACCAGAAGCTTAGTTTCAATTGATGATCTCACCACCGGGGAGATCATGAATATTCTTAAGCTTGCCGCAGAATTTGAAAAGAATCCGATCCAGGATATCCTGCATGGCAAGGTAGTGGCAACTCTCTTTTTTGAGCCTTCAACCCGCACCAGACTCAGCTTTGAAAGCGCAGTCAACAAGCTTGGAGGGAAGGTGATTGGGTTTACTGACTCATCAAGTACCAGCGTAACAAAGGGAGAGACGCTGAATGACACCATCAGAACGGTAAACAGCTACGCAGACCTGATAGTGATGCGCCATCCGATAGAGGGCAGTGCCAGGTTTGCCAGCGAGATCTCGACGGTCCCGGTAATCAATGCCGGCGACGGAGCCAATCAGCATCCCACCCAGACGCTTCTCGACCTTTATTCCATCATCAAGACCCAGGGCACCCTTGACAATCTGAATATCTGCATGGTGGGCGACCTGAAGTACGGCCGTACGGTTCATTCGCTCCTGATGGCCATGTCACTATGGAAGACTTCATTTAATTTCGTGGCACCTGAGGAGCTGATGATGCCCGACGAATATAAAATGTACCTCAGTAACCTGGGGCTTGAATACTATGAAACGGCAGACCTGAACGAGGTCATTAATATGGCCGATATCATTTATATGACGCGTGTGCAACGCGAACGGTTCTCAGACCCGATGGAGTACGAGAAGGTCAAGAATGCCTATGTGCTGCATGACCACATGCTTTCGGAGACCAAACCGGGCATGAAGATCCTCCACCCTCTTCCGCGGGTTAATGAGATAAACACAGACGTTGATGCCAGTGCCAAAGCCTACTATTTCGAGCAGGCTCTTAACGGAGTATTCACAAGACAGGCAATCATCTGTAAATTACTTGGATTAAAATAGAAGGCAATGCAAAACATAAATGATCCGAAGCAGCTGCTTGTCAGTGCCATCGAAACCGGGACAGTTATTGACCATATCCCGGCAATCACGCTCTTCAAGGTAATAAAAATCCTCGGGCTTGACAAAATCAGGAACCAGATCACATTCGGCACCAACCTCGAAAGCAAGACAGACGGCAAGAAAGCCATTATCAAGATCGCCGGTAAGTTTTTCGAGGATGATGACATCAACAGGATTGCCCTGGTGGCACCCAACGCCAAGCTGAACATCATCAAGGATTACAAGGTCATTGAGAAGCGCGTGGTGGCTGTTCCTGATACTATAACTGCAATCGCCAAATGCATGAACCCCAAATGTATCACCAACTTTGAGAAGGTGACAACGCGCTTCAGGGTCGTCTCAAAGAAACCTGTAGCCCTGAAATGCCATTACTGTGAAAAGATTACTTACCAGGAACGCCTGGAGATCATCTGAGACGGTCGTATGATTTGACCCTGAGGTCATCATTCCTGATGGCACGGTAAGCAAGCCAGGCCAGGATTGCCGAAATTAACGGGAAGAGAGCTTTTACCTTCCATATAACCGTCACTTCAATCTTGCGGTCGAACATGATGACATAAAATGCTCCCAGGATGATTGTTCCCAGTGACAGAAGCAGGATGAACATTGTGATCCTCATCTGTAACAACCTCTTTTTGTAAAGGAATACCGCCACCAGGGCCAGCACTGGTACGAGTCCAATGATAAAACTCAGCGGCCAGAGCCGCTGAAGGAGTTCTCCGCCCACTTCTCCCAGACCCGCGAAACTGATACAGAACAGCGTACCTGTCCCGCTGTCCATGATTATCAGGTAGCCCGCCATCATGAGTCCTGACAGAATTAAAATTGCCAGCAGGTATAAAGTTTGAATCCTCTGTATCATTTTATATAACAGTTACTTAGATGAAAATACCTTTCTGAAATTCTGATAGTCAAGGTAGTATAATATTTTCAAAGAGATGCTGTTGGTCTGTGGCATCGAGAGGAGATCTGTAAAGTTATCCATTCCGTGCCTTATGATAATGTCTCCCTCTGAGAAAATTGAATTCTTCCATACAATTGACAGTTCGCTTCCCGGTGCAAACCGCCAGGTGTAACCCATGTCAATATTCAGGTAATTGGAATTAACATCATCGTTTTCAGGCGTTCCCCCGATTATAAACTGATGCAGCCTGCCGTCATCCTGCAGTACATAATAGCTCCCGTCATAGTCAGCCCTTGACCAGTAGTGTCTTGCCCTGAGGGTAAGATATGAGCTGGCGCTGAAAATAAATGCTCCCGAAAGAGTGTTTGTCATTGTTGATATGTTACGTTTACCAAACACTACTATACCGTTTGCCTGATTGGCCCCTGAATAACCGATATCGTTGAACATTTTCTCCACACCCAGTGCATAATCGAATGAGAACCTCCTGCTTACCTTGAATTCAGGTTGAAAAGACCAGGCATAACCATGCTGGTCATAATCTGACCAGGCCCTGTAATATTCTGCCTGGAATTCGCCATAGAGCCTTTTACTCTTGTCGGTGTCACCTCTGATACTTGCTTCAATTGCAGGAGGCCTGTGATAATACATCGACATATCTGCGGTACGCGGTTCAAAATAATCATTCACACCCCAGGGCGTGAACTCCGCGTTAAGTGACACTGACCAGTAGTTCATCAGGATGATCATGCTGCCGAGGTCAATGCCTGCCGAGGTATAGGCCCGGGGACTGAAAAGCTGATTATAACTCAGGTCTACGGAGTTGCGGGTTGACATAATGTTGCCAAAAGGCTCATATGTGTTATAGGAAAAGTCAAGCGAATGTCCTGTCATGTTGTTGTGGCGGAGGTAACCCATATCATTCGGATCATAGGTGTCACTCAGAAGCGAGAAGTTGTAATCGGTCCTGAACTTCCCTCCTGTCTTCCCGGCGTTGAAGTTCAATGAATGACCGAGGGCTGTTTCGGCAGTTTTATAGTACTTCTGGCTCAAAGAGGCGCCGGCAGAGGCTGACCAGAGCCTGTTGCCGGTCTTCAAAAGCGCTTCAAATCCTGTGACATTGGCCGTATAGAAGTTCTCGTCCTTCTCTGCGGCCCTGATGACATTGGTATTCATCAGGCTGACATAGGAGTCGTTCTTCAGTGTCTGGTCAATTACAAGCATGTTGTAGTTTGTCAGAGGCTCGGTCTTGATATGCCTTGTGGCTCCGGTAATATTGTCTTCCACAGTAGCCCACATACTGTTTGTCACGGCATTGAACAATCCTATTCCAAGGCCGCCCCTTGTCCTTCCCGATATCTTCGTGGCATTCAGCAGGCTCACCTCAGTCGGGTTTTTTATCACTGCCTCACCCTCATCAGTCATTTCATGAACGTCTCTGACAAGGTGAGGAGTCCCTCCTATTCTTCTCGAATAGAAAATGTCACCTTTGTTGAACAGCTCGGTCCCCTCCATGAAGAAGGGTCGTTTCTCATTGTATTTGACCTCATAGGGTGTCAGGTTCAGGACCTGGTCATCAGACTGCACCTGCCCGAAGTCAGGTATCAGTGTCGCATCGAGGGTGAAGCTTTCCGACAGCCCTACTTTCAGATCGAGCCCTCCGTTATATGATGTGCCCACCCCGGGCTGGTCTGATACATGTTCAAGATACCCTGACACATAAGGCACAAGTGATAGCCGCAAAGGCGGCTCCACATCGCGGATCCCTGTCAGTTCTCCGAGATGGGCTATGGTTGATCCGAATTCCTTTGTGACAAAGTTCCATGATGATGTCTCCCTGGTACGTCTCACCTCCCTCCAGAAGTTGATTCCCCATAACTGTATGGCAGACCTGGCAAAACGCAGGGCCGAAAAAGGTATCCTGATCTCGGCTATCCAGCCTTTATCAGTTATTGCGGTCCGGCTTTCCCATACCGCGTCCCATGTGTCATCATTGTGACCCCAGCTCTCATTGGTACTCAGTTTATTGTCAATCTGGACATTCGATGCAGAGACCTTGAAAAGCTCACCGTTGAGTCCGTCATTGAAGGGAGAAATCTCAATATAAAAGTGATCGGCATTGATGTTGCCCTTGTCCCTCTGCCCCAGCTCTGTAAAGATGCTGTCAGGGTTGTCATCAAACATCATGGCGCCAATATACAGGGCATCGTCGTCATAAAGGACCCTTACCTCTGTAATGTAAGATGAAGGGAGACCATTCTGGGGATTGTAAATGATAAAATCAGTGGCCGGAACTGCATCCTGCCACGAGGGTTCATCAAGCAGGCCGTCAATGCGGATCTTATCGACTGTCCTGACTGCCGTCGCCCTGCGTTTCTCCGGTTGAGTACCATTAGCTCCATACGAGACAGCAGCACTCATGACGAAAAATATCAATGGGAGAAGGATTATCAGGGTCCTTCCTGTTTTAATTTTGTTGTTGGTGCTGCACATTCCCGAAATCGTTCAGATCAGTTGCCAAAGATATTCCTCTCTTTTTTACTGAATACCTGTAAATATCATATTAACAAATATTAACTGCCCGGCACCTTTTCCGGGGGATGCCGTGCGGATGACATTTTTTGTATTTTTGCAGCTTATCCGCGAAGCGAAGAAATACCCCTGTAACCAGATACAGAAACGCAATTGCCGACAAATCAAAAACATGGGTACCATTCTGCACCTTTGCATTTAACACTATAATAATGAAACAGACCGAACTTATAACCAATGCTGACGGGTCAGTATTCCATCTTCATCTCCTTCCGGCCGATATTGCAGACCAGATAATAATTGTAGGTGATCCGGGAAGGGTTGAGATGATAGGTGAGATGCTAGACTCGGTGCGCGTAAGAAAGAGCAACAGGGAGTTCAGCACCGTTACCGGGAGTTATCATGACATGGAGGTAACAATTATTTCGTCAGGTATTGGGACTGACAATATTGACATCGTCATTAATGAGCTCGATGCGTTGGTAAATATTGATCTGTCAACAGGTATCGCAGCAGAAGAGCCCAGGTCACTCTCATTCGTGAGGCTGGGGACTGCGGGCGGACTGCAGGGTGATATTTCCGTCGGTTCATTCATCGCCACTTCAAAGGCTGTTGGCTTTGACGGCGTGCTGCACTTCTACGAAGGGTATGAATGGTGTCTCGATCATATGCTGGCTGATGCCCTTACCAGTCACCTGGAGTGGCCTGACACACTTGCCTACCCATACGTCGTTGATGCCGATCCATTCCTTCTTGAAAAGGTCGCCTCCGGGATGAACAGGGGCATAACCATCTCCTCCCCTGGTTTCTATGGCCCGCAGGGCCGTCGGCTGAGGCTTGAGCCCTTTGACTCCGACCTCAATAAGAACCTTGCCTCGTTCCGTTTCATGGGAGAACGGATCACCAACTATGAAATGGAGAGCTCTGCGATCTATGGTCTTGCAAAGCTTTTAAGCCATAGAGCACTTACTATCTGTGTCGTGATAGGGAACAGGGTCTCCGGTGAGTTCCTGGCAGATTACAAGCCTGCTGTCAGGTCACTGGCGCAACATGTCCTTGATGCCCTCAGCTCCTGATAACCTCAAGAACCTCCTTTAAGATTGCTTCGGCGGCTTTGCCATCGCCATAGAACCCGGGATACTGGAGTGTCTCCCTGCTGGCCATGAAGTATTCCCAGGCCTCTGAAATCTTGTGACGATCAGCATCGGCCAGCCTCACGGTCCCGTTCTTCACCAGCTCTACCCACTCAGTCTCTTTTCTGAGAACTATGCATGGGCGTGAGAAGAAATGGCTCTCCTTCTGAACACCTCCTGAATCTGTGATTATCATGCATGATTTTTTCTCGAGGAGGATCATTTCGAGGAAGGAGACGGGAGGAATAATACTTATCAGGGCATCACCGGAGAGACTGGCATAGAGCTCCGGAGCACGGTTGCGTAGGGCGATCATGGTCCTTGGATGAAGCGGCATGACCATGGCCATACCGTTCTTCGCTGACAGTTCCTTCAGTGTGCTGAATATTGCTGTGAGCCGGGCAGGATCATCAGTGTTTGAGTCGCGATGTATTGTCACCAGCACATAATTGTTTTCCTCCAACCCCAGTCCGGAAAGAAAATCCTTCTTCTTCCTGGCTGCCAGGTCAGCATAGAAGAGGCTGTTGTCATACATAATATCACCGGTGAGAAAAACCCTTGGGTTATTGATATCATACGGCGCAATATTCTCCGGACGGAAGCCTTCGGCCATCAGGTTCTTGAAGGCGGCGTTGGTGGGGGCAACCAGCATTGTTGAAGCATGGTCTGCCATGATCCGGTTGAGCTCTTCCGGCATAACCTTGTTGAATGACCTCATGCCGGCCTCTATATGAATCACCGGGAAGTGCTGTTTGGAGGCAGCCAGTGCAGCGGCGAGCGTTGAGTTTGTGTCGCCGTAAATGATAACGCAGTCAGGCTTCTCACTCATGATGACATCCTCAAGACGTTCCATGATCATCCCTGTCTGGCGTCCGTGTCTGCCCGAGCCCACCTGGAGGTTATGGTCAGGCGTGCGTATCTCAAGCTCATCGAAGAAAACTTCAGAGAGCTCACGGTCATAGTGCTGACCGGTATGAACTACAACCTCCTCAATCTCGTCGGCGAACACTCCGGCTATTGCGCGACTGATAGCTGAGGCTTTAATGATCTGGGGTCTGGCTCCGACGATGTTAAGGATCTTCAGTTTTTTCATTTAGCGTAATTTACAGCTCTTGTCTCCCTTATGACAGTGATCTTTATCTGTCCGGGATATGTCATTTCGTTCTGTATCTTACGTGCTATCTCAAAGGAGAGGTTTTCGGTATCCTTATCAGTCACCTTGTCTGCTCCAACTATCACCCTCAGCTCTCTTCCGGCCTGGATGGCATACGTCTTTGTCACCCCCGGGTATGAGAGTGCGACAGACTCCAGTTCGTTGAGTCTCTTGATATATGATTCAATGACCTCTCGCCGTGCTCCGGGGCGCGCACCTGAGATGGCGTCGCATACCTGCACTATGGGTGCTATGAGAGTCGTCATCTCAGTCTCGTCATGGTGTGAGCCTATGGCATTGATAACCTCTGGTTTCTCCTTATACTTCTCGGCCAGTTTCATGCCAAGCACTGCATGAGGAAGTTCGGGCTCGTCATCTGGCACCTTCCCGATGTCATGTAGCAAGCCTGCCCTCTTTGCCAGCTTCGGGTTCAGTCCCAGCTCAGATGCCATGATAGAGCAGAGGTTGGCCACCTCACGTGAGTGCTGCAGGAGGTTCTGCCCGTAAGATGAGCGGTATTTCATCTTGCCCACCAGCCTGATAAGCTCAGGATGCAATCCGTGGATGCCCAGGTCTATGGTGGTGCGCTTACCTATTTCGATGATCTCTTCTTCCACCTGCTTCCGGGTCTTTTCCACTATCTCCTCAATACGGGCAGGATGTATGCGTCCGTCGGTGACAAGCTGGTGAAGTGCCAGACGTGCAATCTCACGACGGACGGGGTCAAACCCTGAAAGCACGATGGCCTCGGGGGTATCATCTACGATTATCTCAACACCGGTGGCTGCCTCCAGGGCCCTGATGTTTCGACCTTCGCGTCCTATTATTCGCCCTTTGATCTCATCAGAATCGATATGAAAGACTGTCACGGAGTTCTCTATGGCTGTCTCTGCCGCCACGCGCTGAATGGCCATAACCACGACACGCTTTGCCTCCTTCGTGGCGGTCATCTTGGCGTCATCCATGATCTCATTTATGTAAGACATGGCGTCAGTACGAGCCTCCTCCTTGAGTGAATCCATCAGCTGGTTTCTGGCATCATCGGCTGACAGGCCTGAGATGGCTTCCAGCTGTTCAACCTGCTGTCGGTGCATCCGCGAGAGCTCTTCTGATTTCTTGTCGAGAATCTCTATCTGTTGTGTCAGGCTCTCCTTAATGGCGTCAGCCTCGTTTTTCTTCCGTTGTGTCTCTTCCAGCCTCTGCGATAGGGCAAGCTCCTTCTGCTTGATCCTGTTCTCAGCCTGGCTGATGCGGTTGTTACGCTCATTGATGACCTTCTCATGCTCAGCCTTAAGCTGCAGAAAACGTTCCTTGGCCTGAAGTATCTTCTCTTTCTTGATCACTTCAGCCTCAGCCTCAGCCTCGGAAATGATCTTCTTTCTTCTGTTGCGCAGCACCAGTTGCCAAATGAAAAATGACAACACCGTTCCTGCGATCAGGGCTGTCGCGCCAATGGCCAGACACACCCCGGTTGGTATAATTCCTGTTATCATAAGTGTTTAAGTATATGGTATAAAAAAACCCGCAAAGTTCCTCCAACTTTTAAAAAACCCCATATCTACATGGTTAGAGCGGCCGTCTTACTTTGAACTTCCACTGTCACACGTGAGCGTGATCCCGGCGAACCGGGCTGAGGCCTGTCCTTGGTAATCCAAGACCAACTCCAAAGTACAAATTGTTGAGTTTCCAAAACGAATAGAGAAACAATGCGGGCAATATCCTGCTATTTTAAAGAACGCGTACCTACTTTTTTGACAGACAGAGGTTGATCATCCCGGTAAGCTCCTTCAGCCCTTCCTCGAGTGATGAGTCTTCCTCGTTATCTTCTATCTCTATGAGCCTGATAACGTACTGGAGGGCAGCCATTGCCAGGAAGTCCTGTATGTCCTTGTCAACATAGCGCTGCTTGTACTGCAGCACCTTTTCGTTGATAAGACGAGCTGCTTTCCGGATACGTTCTTCATTTTCACTTTCCACCTTCAACGGATAATATCTGTCGGCCACATTAACCCTGATCGAAAGCTTATCATCCATCGTTATATAATTATCTGTCTAAAAGAGCAATACATCTATCAATCTCCCGCACAAGTTCACTAACTCTCTTCCTTGCAGTAACGGGATCCTCCCCGCTACCCAGGATTGCACCCGAGAATTTAGCTCTTTCGTATCTTGCCTGAAGCTCCTTTACTTCTTCATTTTTTTCCGCCAGTTGTCTTTTGACCTCTGACAGTTCAGTTTTTAAACCGGCGGCCATTTCAACCAGTTTTTCATGCTCTGAAACCAGGGACTCCACTGATCTTTTGAGCAAAAGATATTCTTCATATCCCTTTGCTTTCATGACTGCCAACTATAGGACAAAAATAACATTTCTTTTGCGCTTTTCAAAAAAAGATGGCATTAAGTTTGCTCTTTAAGGGCATAACTTTAGTTTTGCAGAACTGACGATACCATGAACCGAAAAATTATAATTCTTGCTGCTGTCATAACAGTTTCCTCCGGTATTAATTCACAATCGCCGGCGAGTGAACTGTTTGTCTCCCCTCTCCGTGACCAGCCCTCACTAACTGCCAGTTTTGCAGAACTCAGAAGCGACCATTTTCACTCAGGACTTGATTACAGGACCGGGGGGGTAACAGGCAAAGATGTGCTTTCAATTGATGAAGGATTTGTATACAGGATTGCCATCAGCCCCACCGGGTTCGGCAGGGCGCTTTATGTCAGACATCCTTCGGGATACTCTTCGGTATACGGCCATCTGAAAAGCTTCCGTCCTGACATTGAGGAGTTTGTGATCAGGAAACAGTATGAGCAGAAAAGCTTCAGTGTCTCTCTCTTTCCACAGCGTGATCAGTTCAGGGTTACCCGCGGCGAGGTTATAGCGTGGTCAGGCAACACCGGTGCTTCATCCGGCCCTCATCTGCACTTTGAAATACGCCATTCAGCAACCGAAGATCCGGTCAATCCCCTTCTTTTTGGCCTTGATGTCACAGACAGGATCAGGCCTGTGATTGAAAAGGTGATCCTCTACCCTCTCTCACGGAGTTCGTCGGTGAACGGTGGCCGGAGCAACAAGACTCTCAGGGCCGTGCCTTTAGACGGATCTTACGGGATTGCTCCTGGGGAGATACCTGTCATCAGCGGTGAGACCGGCATCGGCATCAAATGCTTTGACAGGCTTGACAACAGTCCCAACAAATGCGGTGTCTATACTATTGAGATGCAGGTTGACGGCCTGAAGGTATACGGATTCACAGCCGGCCGGTTCGCATTCAGTGAGTCGAGGTACATAAACAGTCACATCGACTATGCAGCAAAGGTAACCGGTAATGAATACATACACAGGCTCTTTATTCAGCCGGGAAACAGACTCTCGATGTATGACGGACACGTCAGGCGCGGCGTCCTCAGGTTTGAAGATGACGGTGAGCATGAAATCAAAATCACCGTGACCGACACCCACGGCAACAGGTCATGGGTCACTTTCAGGGTCAGGTCGGTTTCAAAGCCTCCCTTGCCGCCTGCTGAGATAAACTGCAGCAAGACCCTGCCCTACGGAAAGGCCTCCGATTTTACCGCTGACGGCATCAGGATACACTTTCCTCCCGGAACGTTCTATGATACGCTGTTCTTCGATTATAAAACCAGAAACCATACCAGTACATTCCTTTCACCCGTTCATTCAGTGCATAATGAGACTGTTCCGGTACACGGAAGATTCAGGCTCTCGATAAGGCCTGATACGGTTATTGCCGGCATGGAAGACAAGCTGTGTCTCGCCCAGGTGGGCAGCAAAGGTGTTCTTTCATACTCCGGAGGTGAATACAAATATGGGTTTGTGAGCAACGATGTCAACAGGCTGGGTGACTATGCCGTTACAATTGATTCTGTTCCCCCGGTAATCAGGCCCTCTTTCAACCCGGGTGCAAACCTCACCGGCCGGCAGTCGTTTTCGATAACCATAACAGATGATTTCTCAGGCATCAGGAGTTATGAGACCCTGATTGACGGCGAATGGGCGCTGGCAGAATTTGACGCCAAAAATAACCTGCTTATTTACAGGCCCGCGAAACCCTACATGAAAGAAAATACCCTTCACCGGATAGAGCTCACGGTTACGGATAACCGTGGAAACAAATCTGTGCTGAAGAGTGAATTCAGATGGTAACCGGAGGGGCTCAGAAAAGTTTTTCGGGATATACTCCCGCCTCAACCATCTTCCTGATGCTTTCAACCACAAAGGGCTTGTCCTCCCGGTAGGTGACTCCAAACCAGTGGCTGTTGCTCCTGAGTATCTGTATGGTGATCTCTCCCTTCTTGACGAACTTGTCAAGCGATGTGGGAATGTCGAGCTCAGCCTTCGGATCGGTAATCTTTTCGTCAAGGAAGTTGCTGAACTCAATGTTCAGGTATTTGTATACAGAAGGCTTAAAGCCGAATAGGTTCATCGAGACGATCTCATCACCCGTATACTGATTCATTTTTCCTCCTGCATCAGGCGCAAAGACTCCGTCAGGTCGCTTCTCTATGCCACGGGTCTCAACCATATGCTGCAGGAATCCGTCGTTGCTCACATTACAGATACCCCGGTTGACGTGACCGTGATCTGAAAGGGTGTTACCCAGACGGTAGCCCACGATACAGAAATTGGTGTCATCCTTGTCCTTTGTCAGGAAGTCATGCAGCACATTAAAAGAGTCAACGCCGTAATAGTCATCGGCATTGATAACGCCGAACGGCTCGTTTATCTTCTGCTCAGTCACCAGGATGGCATGGCTTGTACCCCACGGTTTCTGGCGCCCCTCGGGCACCTTAAAGCCTTCAGGAAGGTTGCCGAGTTCCTGGAAGACATAATCAATCTCAATGACATCCCTGAGTCTTCTGACAAATGTCTCCTTAAACTGCTCCTCAATATCACGTCTTATAACAAAAACCACCTTGCCAAAACCGGCTCTCTTTGCGTCATAAATTGAATAGTCAATGATGGTTTCTCCCGAGGGTCCGACCTGGTCAAGCTGCTTGTTTCCACCGTATCTGCTGCCCATCCCGGCAGCCAGCACCAATAGTGTAGGTTTCATCAATATATTGTTTTAGATCACACAATAATACCTAAATATTATGTACTTTCAAAGCCTCATAATAAAGATTTGTCGTTTCTGGTAGAAATATGCGTTGACTCCGTTGAGTCTGCCACAATTGCCGAGGCTGCCGGTGCCGGAAGGATAGAACTTTGCTCTGCCCTGTCCGAAGGAGGAGTAACACCAAGCGCCGGACTGATAGCATCAGTTAGACAAAATACCGGCATCAGGATGCATGTGCTGATCAGGCCCAGAGGGGGTGATTTTCTGTACAGCGACAATGATTTCAGTGTGATGCGCCGTGACATTGACATTGCCGGTGAATACGGTGCAGACGGGATAGTGACAGGGATTCTAAACAGGGATGGCACGGTAGACATCGAGCGCACAACTCTGCTGACCCAATATGCCTCTCCCATGAGCGTCACCTTTCACAGAGCCTTTGACCTGTGCCGCGATCCGAAGAAAGCTCTTGAGGATATTATCTCCGCCGAAGCGGAAGTGATTCTCACATCCGGACAGGCGCGTACTGCTATAGAGGGAGCCGGACTCATCAGGACCCTGGTGAAAGAGGCAGGCAACAGGATAAGCATCATGCCCGGAGGAGGTATAGATGAGTATAACATCGCCCTTCTGGCCGGAACCACGGGGGCCGCGGAATACCACCTCTCGGGCCGTCGGCAGAGGGAGAGCCTGATGACGTTTCGCAGAAAAGGAATTTACATGGGCGACCCACGCCTGCAGTCAGAGTATACTATCAAAAGCGCCGATCACGAACGCATCAGGTCAATAATTATGATTCTCAGGGATAGTGTATTTTAATTAAAGATGTTATTTTTGGAACCTGTTCTGTTGGCGAAAGAGATATTCCGGAGCATTGTAATTATTTATTATTCAGAAACTTAAAACAAAAAGATAAATATGAAAAGGATCACAGCACTGATGCTGACCCTGCTACTCTCACTCTTTCTGGTTTCAGAGACTAGCATGGCCTGCACAAACTTCCTCATTACGAAGGGAGCCAGTAAGGACGGCTCTACAATGATCACCTATTCGGCTGACTCACACGTACTGTACGGAGAACTATACTACTGGCCGGCGATGAAGTACAAACCCGGAACCATGGTTGATGTATACGAATGGGATACGGGCAAATTCCTGGGTTCGATAGAACAGGCTCCCGTCACCTATTCCGTTGTGGGCAATATCAACCAGTTCCAGCTTGCTATTGGTGAGACCACCTACGGCGGGCGCGGTGAGCTCCATAACCCCGACGGGATAATAGATTATGGCAGCCTGATCTACATCGCCCTACAGCGTTCGAAGAACGCCCGGGAGGCATTGTACAACATGGTGATGCTAACCGAAAAATATGGGTACTGCAGCTCAGGGGAATCATTCTCGATCTCGGACCCCAATGAGGTGTGGATAATGGATCTCATTGGCAAGGGTCCAGGCAAGAAGGGCCTGGCATTCGTCGCCCGCAGGATTCCTGACGGTTACATCTCAGGCCATGCCAACCAGGCAAGGATAACGACCTTCCCTCTCGCCAATGGAACTACCTCCATAACCTCAGCCGAAATTGACAAGGTTTATAATCCCGATGTGGAGACTGTCTATTCAACCGACGTGGCGGATGTCGCTCGCAGCTTCGGTTGGTATGACGGCACTGATGCTGACTTCAGCTTCAGTGATGTCTATGCACCGGTTGATTTCAGCGCCGCACGCTTCTGTGAGGCTCGCGTATGGTCAGGATTCAACAAGGTCAACAGCACTATGGGAGAGTACCTTGACTATGCCATGGGATATGACCTGCACAACAGGATGCCACTCTGGATCAAGCCTGACAGGAAACTCAGTGTGGAGGATGTAATGGGACTGATGAGAGACTATTACCAGAACACTCCCATGGATATGACTAAGGACATTGGTGCAGGACCATACCTCAACACTGTCAGATGGAGGCCCATGAGCTGGAACATCGACGGTCAGACATACCTCCACGAGAGAGCCATAGCAACCCAGCAGACCGGTTTTTCTTTCGTCACTCAGTCACGCAGCTGGCTTCCCGACCCGGTAGGCGGAATAATCTGGTTTGGCGTTGATGACACCTATTACACTGTATATACCCCGATGTATTGCGGTATCACTTCTGTCCCACAATCATTTGCGGTGGGCAATGGTGACATCATGACCTACAGCGCCGATGCTGCCTTTTGGGTCTTCAATGAGGTTACAAACTTCGTCTATAGCCGGGCAAGCGTAATGACCCCGGACCTGCAGGCTAAACAGAAAGAACTGGAACAGAAATACATCAGTGAGAGGGCGGAGATAGACACCAAAGCAGCCGAACTGTTCAACAGTACCGCAAAAGGATCAGCCAAAAAGGGAACCGAGTTTATCACCAACTATTCCGTCACTGCCGGAAATAACACGGTGAAAGAGTGGAGAGAACTGTACAAACACCTCTTTACCAAATATATGGATGGTAATATAAAGACACGTAGAGACATCACTGAAGGCTATAAATACGTCACCCCCGATGTAAAACAGCCGGGTTATTCCCGGGAATGGCTCATGAGGATCGTCCTCGATGCCGGTGATAAACTGAAGATGCCGGCCAGCCCGGGCCACTGATCTGTCCGAATATTGCAGTAATTATTTTGCAGATAATAAAAAATTATTTGTACCTTTGCGACCTGTTTTAAAAGAGTATAGATTATAAAATTTATTTGCGCGATGGACTTAATGAAAGTTGTTGAAAAGGAGTACGCCACAACCAATGAATTCCCGAAATTCAGGGCCGGGGACACTGTTACGGTACACTATAAGATCAAGGAAGGTAACAAGGAGAGGATACAGCAGTACCGTGGTGTTGTCATTCAGAGATCCGGGGGAAACGGCATGACTGCCACCTTTACGGTCCGCAAAATGTCCGGTAACATTGGTGTGGAGAGGATCTTCCCGGTAGTATCTCCCTTTATTGACAAGATAGAGGTCAACAAATACGGCAAGGTACGCAGGGCGCGCATCTTCTACCTCAGAAACCTCACAGGCAAGAAGGCCCGCATCAGGGAGAAGATATTCTAGACAATTCAATATATAAAGGAGAGCCACTGCAAAGTGGCTTTTTTTATTCTATCGCGGTACGGACATATGGGCCTTATATGTCCTCCATGATTAGACTCAAACCGGCTCTTATTACCTGGCACGGTCAGGCATAAAAAAAGAGGGGCGCTCCGGTGCACCCCTCTGTTGCATAGGGTTGTCAAACCATCAGATAGACTAGTACGCGGTGTTCTGTGGGTTCCAGTTGCACCACCCGGATGTCCAGTTCTCTGATCCGAATGCACCCCTGTAGGTTGTCGGGGTAAAGAACGGATCGGTAAGTCTTGTGTTTGTGAATGAAGCTCCTGACAACAGAAGTGAGCCGGCCGGGGGCAGAAGCGCAGGTGAGGTAAGGCTGATAAGTGTAGTCCCGATAATGTCAGCCACCGTCAGATTATAAACGTTGTTCCTGGCGACAGCTTCAAAGTATGCCACATGCTGGGCAACGGTGTAAGGCGTTGCCACGGTTCCGGTTTTTTCAACAAAGTTTGCTGTCATGCCTGCAAGTATCGTATTCTCAATCTGTAACTCATTGGCATCGGCACGTGTGGGTGAGTTGCCCTTCTGACCGTCAATAGACAATCCCTGCGGGAAACCGACGAATACCGAGTTGTAGATCGAGGTCATGGTACCCCTTCTCAGGTGCAGAGCCTTCTCATGCTTCGTCTCCGCAGGCAGGGTTGCTGTCACAGCAAGCGGACCGTAAACGGTGACATTGGAGAATACGGGAGCTGTAACGGGTGTCAGAAGCGATCCGTCAGCGTCATTGTCGCTTTCAAAGGCGTTTGAGCCCGACTGGTCTGATTTGAGAGGATCCTGTATAATCAGTCCGAACTGGATTTTTCCGCTGAAGCCGTTGTCTGTGTCAAAACCGTCATCAAGGCCGGCCAGAGCAACCAGGTACTTTGCATTGACATTCCCGCCGAACCACTCAAATGAGTCGTCACCCGAGTAAGAAACCTGGATATGGTCCATGACAGTTGCCTTGCCTACCGAGTAGAGTGTAAGGCCGTTAATCTCACTGTTGGCAGTTGATGTAAGTGGAATACCGGGAAACTCAATCCTGACGTACTGTATGACACCTGAATTGTCATTGTCATCGGTTCCGCCATATTTTGATCCGATTCCGCCCTCGGCGACTCCGACACCTTCACCATCGTCATGCTTGTTGGTCCTTGCCTTTCCGCAAATGACAACACCGCCCCAGTCTCCTGTAGCCCTCTGTCCTGCCGGCTTGTCCGAGGTAAATACAATCGGTTCGGCAAGGGTACCGGCTGCCATGATTTTGGAACCCCTCTCAATAATAAGAGTGGCTTTGGTGTTCGAGACTCCCTTTATTAACGTGCCGGGCTCAATGGTGAGAGTGGCATTGTTTTTTACATAAACAAAGCCTGAAAGCATGTACTTGGCTTGTGCATACCACCTGGTGTCAGATGTGATGTCACCTGACACTGTGATCACCTGCCCTGTGGAAGGTTCCACTTTTATCTCGCATGAAGCAGTTAAGAGAGGATTTTCAGCTGAAGTGGCTGTTATAGTTGCTTCGCCAAGGGCCACACCGGTGACCACCCCGTCAGCGACCGTGGCAACGGCTGCATTGCTTGTAGTCCATGTAATACTCTTGTTTGTGGCATCAACCGGATCAATGACCGGTAGAATTGCGACTGTAGCACCAACCTCAACGGTTGCCTCCTGTTTGTCGAGCGACAGAGCCGTTACCGGTATCTCCTTCTCACATGATGTCGCGACGAATATTGCCGCCACCAGCATCAACACCTTTACAGTTCCTGAAAAAAAGTTTGTTTTCATAATTTACATTTTGGTTTTAATTGATTATTTACGATATATCAGAATTTAACAGAAAGACCGATCGAATACTGCCTTCCGGGGTAATATGATTTGGTGTCCTGTGTCCTGTCAAATGTTTTTGTTCCGTCACCTCCGTAATATGACATGTCAACAATGCTCTTTACATTCTGCCGGAAGACTACCTTTTCTCCAAAGAGATCCTTAATGCCGGCTTTCACCTCCATCCTTTTTCCTATCCTTTTACTGACTGCGAGGTCAGCCTCATTGCGTGACATTTCGTAGATGTCAGGAATACTCTCCCAGGCATTGGGTGAGGGCCTTCCCACAGCAATGATCCTCTTGCCTATCCGGTTATAAACCAGGCTGGCCATAAAGCCCTGCTCAGGCTTCTGGTAAAAGAGACCGAAGTTTACGATATAGGGCGACTGGCCCTGCAGAGGCCTGTCAAAGGCAACAGAGCTTTTAATCAGCGAGAGGTTTACCACTGCGGTGAAGTCTTCAAGTCTGTCGCTTAAGAAACCCAAAGTCTTCCGTGCCTCCGTCTCAAGACCGAAGCTGTAGGCAGAACTGATGTTGTCAAAGGAGAACTGGGTAGGATTGTTCCCTCTTATTGTAACCTCTATCGGGTTTATGAAATTCTTGTAGAAAATGCCAACGTTGAATGTCTCATTATTACCGGGATAGAGTTCGTAACGAAGGTCGAAATTGTGAATGTATGCCTGTCTGATGTTTTCGTTTCCGTATATCCCGGCATTCTTATCGAAGTCAACGAAGTAGAAAGGAGCCATCTCCCTGAATTCAGGCCTGTTGATACTCATGCCATAGGTGAAGCGCACAAGGCTCTTTTCAGTCAGGTTCCATGCCATGTTTCCAGAAGGAAAGAGGCTGATGGTGTCACGTACCACCATGACCGGTATGGCAGTTCCCTGTCTGTAACTGGAGAGCTCCTGCCTCTCCTTCTCCACCCTCAGGCCCAATGAGAGGTCAAAGCGTACACTGAATTTGAACCTGAAGTTCAGGTAACCTGCAAGAACATTGGCTGCGGCATCATATGAGTCTGAAAGTGCGGTTATCTCCTTTAGCTTGATTCCGTCAGTGAGGTTGATGTTCTCCGGACTGAATATCTCGTTTACGGGAAGTGTTGTTGTTGCCAAACCGGAAGCATCTTCGGATATTGTATACCCGAAATTCCGGGCAGTGAAGCTCCTTTCTCTGTTTTCCGCAAACACCCCGGCCTTGACTTCGGTATCAATGCTACCCATCCTGAATTTCTGAGTGAGGTTCAGTAATCCTGAAAGGTTGTCTTCGTTAAGATCAAGCCACATCCGGGAGACCGATGAGAGGTCAGGATTGCTTCCAAAGAGAATAACATAAGGTGAGGTTTCGCCGTCATTGCTTATATACCTGTATCTCCGGATATCAGGCTCATTCCTGGCTGACATAGAGTACCCTGCGGTAAAGTCGATAATGGTCTTCCCGTTATTGAATAACTGTTCACCGCCAAGCTGTCCTGAATAGATCAGCCTGTTGCTGTACATAGTCTCTCCAGACCTGACGAACCTCCCGTTGTTGTACCAGTCCTGCCCTTCCCTGAGGGTGACCCTCGAAGCTGAAGTGCTTGTGAAGAAGTTCCTGAATTCAATCTTAAGTCCTTCCAGCGGATAAATGGTCCAGTTATGCATGAGACCTATCCTTGCATTGGTCTGGTACTGCCTGTCGGTGAACTCATCAAGGATGCCGGGAGTGTCATACGCATAATTATATATGGAGTAGCTGTTGTTCCGGACACGGGTGAAGGCGTTGGAATAGCTGTATGTCAGAGAGGTAACATTGCCTGCGATAAAATTCCCCTTCTGAAACCTGGTGTTCAGGCCGATTGAGGCCTTCTGGTCAGGGATGGCAGTTGCAGAAACACCAACCCATTCATTGTTCAGGCTGCGTCCGGTTTCTGTTACCCTGTTCCTGATTTCAGGATTGGTGGCACTCTCGTACAAGTCGAGGTGGGCCGGCATGTCGCCGGGAAGGCTCCTGTGTGACGAACCCAGGGTCAGCCAGTCGAGATTGCTGCCCTTCTCCCTTGAGAAACTGCCGAAGGTTGAATACTGCCTGAAGGCTGTCCCGTAGGAGACAAAAAAACTGTTTTTGGAAGGTATGCCCGTGGTGGCTATCTTAATAAAGCCTCCGGAATAATCCGCCGGTAGCTCAGCTGTCGGAGATTTCAGGATGAAGATGTTCTCAATCATTGAAGAAGGTATAAGGTCAAAGGAGAACGAACGTGCATCAGCCTCAAGACTGGGGGCTGAGGAGTTGTTCAGCCACACGTTGTTGTACCTCGAGGAGAGCCCTCTGACCACGATGAACTTATCATCAACGATTGATACTCCTGGCAGACGCCTTACCACTTCGGAAGCGTCTTTATCCTGTGTGCGGCTGATAAGCTGCGCCGAGATACCTGAAACCACCACCGGGCTGCTCCTGATGTTGGTCATGACTGTGACCTCACTGTCAGTACGCTTTGTTGCAACAACCACGATGTCATCAAGCTCAACTGACTGATCGGCCATTGAGGCAGTGACTTCGGTTGTTTTGCCGGCAACAACCTGCACTCCCTGAATTGTCAGGGGCTTGTAGGAGATAAATGATAATGTGAGATTGTAAATACCCGGGGCTACGGAAGGAATTGAGAACAGACCTTCTGAGTCAGTTGATGCTCCTCTGAGCGTGCCCTCAATGACAACATTCACTCCGGGCATCGTTTCACCTGTTACTCCATCCCTCACCACCCCGGTAATAGTGCCGGTAGACGTCTGTGCCAGAGTGCCAAGGGAAATAGAGGTCAACAAGATGATAATAGTTTTAATGGTTAAATTTTTCATTTTGATGGTTTGACTTTATTATGGCACAAAAATCCCCCTGACATGTTACAACACGGTAACAAACCGGTTACGAAACGATGACATAATTATTACAGGATTGTTACGCCACAGCTCAGACAGAAAGAAGTTGCGGCCAGACAGTTTGTCGGAGAAAAAAAAGAGGCCTTTCTGCCTCTTTCTCAAATCTGTTTCTCAGGAGAATTTCCGGTACTACATCATGCGACTTACTCCCTGAGAAATGATGGTGAGGATTATTATTTCAGCAGTTCGTCAGCCTTTGCCTGTGCTTCGGCGAGGAGGCTGTCTGCTTTTGCATTCGCCTCAGTCACAAGTTGTGTGGCTCTTTTGTCAGCCTCTTTATTCAGAGCATCCGCTCCCCTTTTTGCAGCCACTACTGCGATGGGGCCCCTGGCCTCCGAATCCTTTATAAGTTTCTTTCCCTGCAGGTCAGCCTCTTCACGTATAACCTTAGCAGATGATTCCGCCTCCTTCCGAAGCATATCTGCCTTTTCACCTGCCTCCTTCATGATCCTGTCGGCCTGCTCCCTGGCAGCCTCGTTTACCTTTTGCGTAACCTCCTCTGTCACAGCAGTGGTAACAGCAGCTACAGCTCCAGCCGCACCCCCGCTGCCGGTACCTCCGGCAAATATGGGAGTAATGACCGGGTCTGTGAATGTACCCCCTACTCTCAGGTTGACCTTAATAATTTCAGGTGGCGTGGCATCAAGACCGAATGCCGCCAGTTGTGAAGAGAGAGCTCCCATGAGAGCTGCAGCCGAGGCTCCCAGCTCGGCACTGGGTATCTCTGTCTTAATCAGGTAATTGATTGTCCGGTCAAGTCCCTGGTCTCCAGAGACATTTAGTTTTATATTGCCGAGTTTCGTGTCGAATGGCTTGACGAAAAGCCTCCCAGCATTGATTATAAATGTAGCCTTAAGGTCTTTTATCACGTTTGTATAGGCCTGATTCATCTTCAGTACACCCTTCATCATGTCAAATGATTTTGATTCAATGATCTGAACCGATTCGGAAGTGAGCTCTCCGCTACCTGACATAGTGTTTATCAGAGGCATCATGCTGTTACTCAGCAGACTCCTGAATTCCATCTTCACTGTCACGTTGCCTCCCAGTCCTGCCGCTGCCGGAACAAGCTGCCGTACCGTATTGAATGTATTGAACGTCTCTTTGATATTAACTGCGCTGATAAGCATTTTTGCATCAACCAGGGGCTTAAGGGCATCACGCGTGTCGTAGGAGGCATTCACCAGCATTGATCCCCCGAGTGCATTCATTCCTGTCTCGCTCAGAGTGACAACACCATCACGGACAACAACTTTGCCCTTTAGGTCATCAGCGGTGAGCTTGCCATAAGCCATACTTTCAACAGCGGCATCAAAGGTAAAGTCGATGTTCTCCGGAATCTGAATGACTTCCATGGCGGCCGTGTCGGTATCCAGGGTGTCTGATGGTATGATATCGAGTATCTCATTCAGATCAACCATCTTTGACTTCAGCGACAGATTGCCCCTGATGGTGGCGTCGGAGAAGAGGTAAGGGATATAGTTTTCAAGCCTGCCTGTGAGTGTGAAGTCGCTCTTCTCTCCCATTGTGGCTGTCAAACCGGTCAGCTCTGCAAAGGCAGGATTGAATACAAATCCGGCATTGCTGATCTTAAGCGCAGGCATATCAGTCATTGTCAAGGCCATGTCAGTTATTGTCAGGTCTCCTTCGGCTTTAAACTGATCATACATTTTGTTCTCCAGCATTGACATCCGGCCTGCCATTTCAATGGAGACGTCAACCACTCCGTTGAGGATGACACTGTCCAGCGGGATGGCCTGTTGCAGCTTTGCCAGGTCAATGCGTCCCTTCGCAACCGCTGCAACTGAAGGGTCACTCAGCAATGTTGCCAGGTGCATTGTCATATCAAATGGATTGCCTGCCAGCTCAAAGTGAAAACGGCTGACATCAACGCTTGTGTTATCCATCTTCTTCCCGTCAGTCTGAACCCTGGCGTCAATACTGATGGCGGTGATCTTCTCCGGAAGGTCAGGATAACTTATCACGCCGTCATTTACCTTTAATCCTGCAGTTATGTCCGGGAGTGAGCTGTCGGCTGAGCTGTAAATGCCCTTCGCAGTACCTTCGAACGAAAAGGTACCGGATGCCTTTAGCTCTTCATAGCCCTTCATATAAATGGCGGGAACAAGTGACAGCAGGCTCTTAAAGGAGGTCTCAGGAGAGCTGAAAACAAGGTCAAGGTCTATGTCGTCATCGGGCATGCTGGCCGTACCGGCGAAATTCAGGGTCAAATCGTTTATCAGCAGAAGGTTATCCTTGAGAGTGAACTTCATCGAGTCAGGAAGGGCATCAATTTCGGCCTCAAAACCGATCGTAGCGTCAGTCAGGTATGGTATCTTATCCATGATGAAATCAACACTTCCCGCAGCCAGGTCCACCACCAGATCACTCCTGGAGGCGCTCATGTTGCCTGAAAGGCTAAAATCCAGGTCCTCTGCCGCGGCGGTCATGTCCGACTGCCGGTCGGAATAATATATCCGCCCGTTATTGACTTTGAATTTGTGGAGGACAACCTTCAGAGGTGCTGACTGCAAGGTATCCGGTGTTTCGTCCGAAGTCTCCTCCGGTGTTTCTTTCACTATGTCCCAGTTTGCCTTCCCATCCTCCGTAACGAGGGCATTGACGAGCGGCCGGTCAACTGTTATTGATTTGATCTCATACCCTTCATCACCAAAGAGGCTCTTGAGATTGAATACCAGGGAGAATGATTTTATGGCTGCGAGGGTATCACCCTCGAACTCATCTATTCCGGTAACACTCAGTTCTTTCAGCGTGAAGGATGCATTGGGAAAGGCTCTGAAGAGGCTGAGCTTATAACCGGTAAAAGCGACACGTGCATTCACCATTGTGTTAATCTCCGTCTCGATCTTCTCCCTGATCTTTTCTTTGAACACTATTGGCACCAGGATGCCGGCTGCAATAATTATTAGCAGCAATGATCCGATTATGATACCGGTTATTTTCAATCCCTTTTTCATGATATTCCGATTTACCAGGTAACGTCACCCGTTTTGCATCATGCAGGCACGGTGTGATTGCATATCACAAAATTACACAATTAAAATAAAAATTATTTTATCTTTGCACCCGCAAAAGGTCCCGTAGCTTAACTGAATAGAGCATCTGACTACGGATCAGAAGGTTACAGGTTTGAATCCTGTCGGGATCACAAGAAACTATCCTGCGCAAGCAGGATTTTTTATTTTAAATAATCCGAAGTAGCTCGCTTCTGAGGAATTATGAAAAATAAAAAATAACCGCCGGAGGCGGATAGTTTCTTGTCCGGAG
>CAYVYM010000001.1:201109-238811 GCA_964455705.1 uncultured Rikenella sp. | reverse complement strand
CCTTTATCCTTTAACCTTTATCCTTTAACCTTTATCCTTTAACCTTTATCCTTTATCCCTGCTTCCCCATTCCGCGGGAGCCGTGCGCCACTCCTGAAGTGTTTCCACATCTCCTTCAGTTATATACCCCGTTGTTGCTGCCATATCTACCAGCACACTGTAATTACTGAGGGTGTCAAGCCGGCATCGCTCCGCAGCAAATGCACCGGTGGCTTTGCTGAAGCCGTATGTGAATATCGCGATCATCCCCAGCACCTCGCATCCCGCTTCGCGGAGCACCCTCACCGCTCCCAGGCTGCTTCCGCCGGTAGAGATAAGGTCCTCAATCACCACAACCCTTTGCCCCTTTTCAAAGTGACCCTCTATCTGGTTTCCGAGCCCGTGGTCCTTTGCCCCTGTCCTGACGTAAATAAAAGGCAGCCCCAGTCGGTCAGCCACCAGGGCTCCGTGGGCTATGGCGCCGGTGGCGACACCTGCAATAAGCCCGGCATCAGGATATAGCTTCCTGACCCTGTCAGCAAAGGCATCCCTGATATAACCCCGGACCTCGGGAAAAGAGAGGGTCATTCGATTGTCACAGTAAATGGGCGATTTCCAGCCTGAAGCCCATGTAAAAGGGTTTGCAGGTTGTAGTTTAATTGCTTTAATTTGCAGCAGGTATTCTGCAGTTTTCTTAGCTGTATCGTCCATATGTTGAGGTATAAGATATATTTTGATAACAGGGTTATTGCGCTCTCCTCCGAGCCCGACAGGGTTCAAAATTACGCTCTTTTCCATAAATACAATGTGGAGGAGGAGCTGTTCGCTCAAATATCACAGTTTGTCGCCAATAATGACATACCCTCGCTGAATATTTATTCATCTGATATCAACAATCTATGGCAGGTATTCTCGTCATGGTTTACGGTGGTAGAGGCAGCAGGCGGACTGATAAAACACCCATCAGGCAAATACCTCTTCATCATGCGTTACGGCAGGTGGGATCTTCCGAAGGGACACCTTGAAGAGGGCGAGACACCTGAGGAGTGCGCACTCAGGGAGGTGACGGAAGAGTGCAATATCAGGGGCCATAAGATTGAGGGTTCGCTTCCGCCAAGCTACCATACCTACCTTTATAACAACAAACCGCACATGAAAAAGACCTGGTGGTTCCGCATGAGCTACAGAGGCGAAATGATAACAGAGCCGCAGGCAGAGGAGGGCATCACTCACGCAGAGTGGCTAGCCCCTGCAGAGATAGCGCGCATCAAGTCAAACACATTCCAGTCATTGCTTGACCTGTTGAATTCTACACTGAGAGTCAAATGATCACTTGCCCAGGTAATCGTTAATGTCAATTGATGCCGGGACGAACATCGAGGCGTCACCTCCGTATTTGATTATCTCCCGAACGATGGTTGAGTTGACCGGTGTATGCTCGGTGCTTGTAAGCAGGAAGATAGTATCGATCTCGGGAGCCATCTTCCAGTTCATGTGCCCCATGGCCCTCTCGTATTCGAAATCAGCCGAAGTGCGCAGTCCTCTTATTATATAGCTGGCATTATGGCTGCGACAAAACTCTACTGTCAGCCCGTTGAACCTGGTGATCTCCACCCGGTTCTCCCCCTCAAAGACCTTTGAGATCATCCTGAGCCTCATCTCAATGCTGAACAGGTTCTTCTTCTCTGCGTTCTCACCGACGGCAATAATGACCTTGTCAAACAGCGGAAGTGCTCTTTTCACAAGTGCCTCATGACCTACGGTAAAAGGATCGAATGAACCGGGGAAAACGGCGATTTTGTTCATGACAGAAGGTATATCAGTTATTCAAATTCAATTATCCTTGCGTTGGTCACCTTCTGCTGCAGCAGCACGTGATCAATCACATTCATGATGGTGTCAATATACTTGAATTTCAGCCCGCGGACATACTTCTCATTTATCTCCTCAACATCCTTACGGTTCTGCTCCGAGAGAACTATCTCCTTTATGCCGGCTCTTTTTGCTGCCAGTATCTTCTCCTTTATGCCGCCCACGGGAAGAACTTTGCCACGCAGGGTTATCTCACCCGTCATGGCCACATACTTTCTGACCTTCCTCTGGGTGAAGGCGGAGGCGACGGAGACGGCCATGGTGATTCCTGCCGAAGGACCATCCTTGGGGATTGCCCCTTCGGGTACATGAATATGAATATTCCATTTTTCGGAGAACGTCTCGGGAAGCCCGAGCAGTGATGCGTGAGCCTTCAGGTATTCCAGGGCGATCACTGCAGACTCCTTCATTACATCACCGAGGTTACCTGTCAGTGTCAGGTTGCCCTTTCCTCTGCTGAGGCTGGTTTCCACGAAGAGGATCTCACCCCCGGTGGCTGTCCAGGCAAGACCGGTGACGACGCCGGCCTGATCATTACCGTCATAAATGTCTTTGAGATACTTCGGAGAGCCGAGAATTTCTGCCACTTTTTCTTTTGTAAGAACAGCCTCAGGTTTGTTGTAGAAGCCTATCTCCCTGGCCCTGAACCTGACCAGCTTGGCAATCCTCTTGTCGAGCTCTCTGACTCCCGATTCGCGCGTGTATTTCTGGATGACATCCTCTATTACCTCCCCGGGGAGCCGGAACTGTTCATCAGTGACACCGTGAGCCTCAAGCTGCTTGGGAATGAGGTGTCTGACGGCAATCTCCCGCTTCTCCTCAACCAGGTATCCTGATACCTCAATAAGCTCCATCCTGTCACGCAGGGCAGGACTGACCGTTGCCAGGGTGTTGGCGGTTGCAATGAAGAGTACCTTCGAGAGGTCGAATTCCAGCTCAAGGAAGTTATCGTAAAAATGAGTGTTCTGCTCCGGGTCAAGCACCTCGAGCAGCGCTGAGGAGGGGTCACCCCTGAAATCCTGGCCCACCTTGTCGATCTCGTCAAGGATAAATACCGGATTTGATGACCCTGCCCGGCGTATGCTCTGTACCACCCTTCCCGGCATGGCACCTATGTATGTCTTGCGGTGGCCTCTTATCTCAGCCTCGTCATGGAGCCCTCCGAGCGACATACGTGCATACTTGCGGTCGAGGGCGCGGGCCACTGATTTACCAAGAGAGGTCTTACCCACCCCGGGAGGTCCGTACAGGCAAAGTATGGGTGACTTAAGGTCGCCCTTCAGCTTCAGTACGGCCAGATGCTCCAGTATCCTCTCCTTCACCTCCTCGAGGCCATAGTGATCTTCATCGAGCACACGCTGGGCATTCGAAAGATCAAGATTATCGCTTGTATACTCATTCCATGGCAGCTCCAGGAGCGTCTGTATATAGTTCACCTGGACCGAATATTCGGCAGCTGCCGGGTTAAGCCTCGCGAGCTTGTCGAGCTCACGGTTGAACACCTTTGCAACTTCTTCGCTCCACAACTTCTGTGTACCCCTCTGGCGGAACTCCTCAACCTCCTTCTCAACGGGATTGCCTCCCAGCTCATTCTGGATGGTCTTCATCTGCTGGTGGAGAAGAAACTCCCTCTGCTGCTGGTCTATCTCATACTTTACCTTCGACTGCAGCTCATTCTTCAGCTCAAGGAGCTGTATCTCGCGTACCAGGTGTTCCAGCAGTCTCATCCCGCGTTCCCGGAGAGTAGTTGCCTCGAGCAGCTTCTGCTTATCATTTACATTGATCTCGGAGTTGGCACAGATGTAGTTGATGAGGTAGGTACTGTTTTCAATGTTTTTTACCGCAAATGAGGCCTCGGGATTGATGTTCGGGTTGAGTTTGACGATCTTTACAGACAGGTCTTTTAGTGAACCGATTATCACCTCGAAATCCTTATCTTCCTCGCCGCCTCTTGCTTCAGGAATGGCCTTTACATGTGCCGTCATGTATGGCACGGTTTGCAGGACGTTCATGATTGAAACCCGCCTGCGTCCCTGAATGATGGCTGTAGTGGTGCCGTCAGGCATCTCCAGAAGCTTGACCACCTGTCCCAGTGTACCCACAACATTCAGGTCGCGTAATTGGGGATCCTCAATCTCGGCATCAAGCTGCGCCACAGCAGCAACGAGCTTGTCACCGCGGTAGGCTTCACGCACCAGCTGAACAGACTTCGAGCGTCCGACAGCAATTGGTATCACCACCCCGGGGAAAAGCACGGTATTGCGCAGTGGCAGCAGGGGTACGCTGCCAGGTATCTCCACATCCTCAAGCTCCTGATCGTCACCGTCAGAAAGAATGGGTATTATCTCTCTCCCCTCATCAATCAGCTCCTGAAAACCGACACTTTCCCGCTTCCTGAAAACCTTTTTCTCCATACCTGGTTTAAACTTTGCAAATTTAATTAATTATATCTTACACCCTTCCTCCCTGTTGCAAAGGGGACCCATGACCCCATAACAAAGAAAAAGCCGCCCTGTTCAAGGCAGCTCCCCTGTTTATGAAGGTCATCTACTTCGGCTTCTTGTCGAGGTGACTCTTGTATCGGTTCATATACTTGTCCACCCTTCCCGCAGTGTCAACAAGCTTCATCTTGCCTGTATAGAAAGGATGAGACGTGTTGGATATCTCAAGCTTGATGAGCGGATATTCATTTCCGTCCTCCCACTTGATTGTATCACGTGAGGCGGCTGTTGAACGGGTAATAAATGCCGTACCGTTTGACATATCCTGAAATACAACCATCCTGTAATTCTTCGGGTGTATACCTTCTTTCATCTTCTGATATAGTTTGTTACTGTTCGCAAAATCCCTTTTTCAGGGGAGTGCAAAGATAGTGAACATTAGGAAAAATACAAAAGCTGCGATAAAAATATTTCAGCTCTTCAGTTTTGCCTGGCGTTCGGCCCTGTTCTCCTCCATTTCGTCCTTGTACATTTTGAAAGGGATGTTGTTGTCAATCATGTACCTCATGGTCAGGTGGGTCTTTGCCTTGTGTGCTCCCAGGGCCTCATAAATTGAGATCATCTTGGGGTTGAAGTCGCCCACCCATGACAGTTCGAGCTCCTTATAAAACCTTTTCTTCCTGAATACGCGAAAGATCTCGAGGAAGATCGCCGATTCTATGCCGCTGTTCTGGTATGACGGGTGCACGCCGGCTACCACAGCCCTTGTGCGCGTCATCTTATGGGTCATTTTGTACCATAGGAACCTGATCATGTTCCACTTTGTCAGGCGGCCATTGAAGTGTTTTATTATCTGGTTCAGGTCAGGTAAGAGCACATAGAAGGCTACGGGTTTTTCATTATGATAGGCGAACCATACCAGGTCAGGGTCCATGAATGCCTTTGCCTGCTTCATCGTGCTCTTTACTCTTGCCGGGTCAAGCGGGGTGAAGTCCTCCTTGAAGACAGCCCAGGTGGCGTTGTATATCTCAACCATATCGGCGACAAACTTATCGCTCTGCCTGTATTCAAAGTGGCGGTAGGTATAGCCCGGCCTCTTTGAAATCCATTCTGCTATCTTCATGAAGCGCTCCGGGAAGACCTCCACTGATGCCACATCCCGGTGATAGCTGTACTGTTCAAAGTATGTCCTGAACCCGTAATCCTCAAAATAGTGCCGGTAGTATTCCTTGTTGTAAGGCATCCCGAAGCCCGGTTGCACGAACCCCTCCACCAGCAGACCCCAGTAGTTGTCATTATCACCGAAGTTGATCGGTCCGTCCATTGCCTTCATGCCTCGTGCGGTGAGCCACTCCCTGGCTGTGTCAAAAAGCATAAAGGCTGCTTCGCGCGATTCTATGACTTCGAAGAAACCGAAGCCCCCGGTGGGTTGCCTGTTTGCCTTTGAACGTGTCTCATCAATGAAGGCAGCTACTCTCCCTATGGTCTTGCCGTCGTCACCGGAAAGGATCCATCGTGTAGCCACACCATGACTGAAAGCGGCGTTTCTGGCAGGGTCAAAGACAGATTCGGCCTCGCTGTCGAGAGGAGAGACCCAGAATGGGTCTTCCCTGTACAGCCTCTTGGGGAAATTGATGAACTCCTTCTTTTGTGCCTCCGTTTTTACTTCCGTTACTCTCATCACTGTCAACTCTGAAGATTAAACCATGACCGGACTCTCTCCAGGCCTTTGCCGGTGTCATCCTTGTGCGTGAACTCGTTTGTTCTCCTGTTATAATTATAATCAACGCTCCATGCTGCGCCGTTTTCCTTTATCTCACCAATAGCCTTTATCACCGTTTCCAGCTCCTGGTCTGTCATTGTGGGGTGCAGTGAGAGTCTCACCCATCCGGGTTTCTCAGAAAGGTCACCGTTGTTTATCATCTCAGTGATGCGGTGGCTGTGGTCATAGGTCACATCGAGCAGGAAATGGCCGTATGTACCCGCGCAGGCACATCCACCCCTGACCTGTATGCCATACCTGTCACTGAGCAGCTTAACCACCAGGTTATAATGGAGACCGTCAATATAGAACGATACTGCCCCAAGCCTCTTCTTTACATCAGGTGCAAGAATATGAAGTCCCGCTATTGCCGTCAGTCCTTCAAGAGTCCTCTCCACGAGCTCCTCATCCCTGGCCCTGATATTCTCTGTACCCATCATCTCCTTCAGCTCGATAACCAGCGCTGCCCTTATCACCTGGAGGAACCCCGGCGTGCCGCCATCCTCTCTTGATTCTATACTGTCAACATACTTATATTCACCCCACGGGTTGGTCCAGTCTACGGTCCCGCCACCGGGCTGGTCCGGTACTGTTGTCTTGTAGAGAGATTTGTCAAAAACCAAAATGCCTGAAGAGCCTGGTCCTCCAAGGAACTTATGCGGCGAGAAGAAAATGGCATCAAGCTTTTCGATGCTCTCAGGGGGGTGCATGTCGATATCAACATATGGGGCCGAGGCTGCAAAGTCAATGAAGCAGAGCCCTCCGTTCTCATGCATGATGCGTGCCAGTCGGTGGTAAGGAGTGAAGACCCCCGTGACATTGGAGCAGGCAGAAAAGGATCCTATCTTGAACCTGCGGTCGCTGTATTTGTCCAGGGCTTTCTGCAGGTTATCAGGATCAACTGTAAGATCCCTGCCCGGTTCTATCATCACCACATCGGCAAGGGTCTCGTACCATGAGGTCTGGTTTGAATGGTGCTCAATATGGGTTATAAAGACAACCGGACGCTCAGTGTCACTGAGGCAGCGCGCTGTTTTAGGATAGCTGCATCCCTTCAGTCCGAGTATCCTCTGGAACTTGTTTATCACGGCTGTCATGCCGGCTCCGGCGGCAATCAGAACATCATCAGGACCGGCATTAACGTGTTTTTTTATTACCTCCTGAGCATGGTGATAGGCCCATGTCATCATCGATCCGGTCTCTGATGTCTCGGTATGGGTGTTTCCGACAAAAGGACCAAAGGTACCGGCCATTTTGCTTTCAATGGGTCCGTACATCCTTCCGCTGGCAATCCAGTCGCAGTAAATTATCTTTTTTACACCATAAGGAGTGGAATATTCCTGGTCAATACCCACAATATTCCTGCGGAATTCCCTGAAATAATCCTCGTGGCAGTTTTTATTGTCAGGCATAACTGGTGGCATGTTTCGATTCCCCAAATATAACTCTTTTTGAGATCAGTGAAAGTAACGATCAGTCATCAACGGTTCGGTGCATCTTACCAGTGGAAATCTGTTATAAGGTGATCGGTACAGTCCCGGTCAGTCAGCACCGCTTCCGGTGAACAGCTTTCTAATGAATGTCTATTATGCGATGATCGATAAGAATGAACAAAACGATCAGCAGTGCTGACCAGAGGAGCCAGCTGGCGACAGGGATATATTCTGCCGGTCTTATCTTCATTTTTTTCCACACGTACCAGATAAGGAAGACCTTTTCAAAGAAATATACAATGAAGGTTGCCAGGGCGACTCCGACCACCCCGTACGGTCTTATCAGCGCCAGGCTGAGCGGGATATTCACTGCTATCTCAACCGCTGCCGTTATGAGGATTACGTTTGTCTTACGTCGCCCTATCACTATTGTCTGCGGGAAGACCAACCGCGGTATTATTAGCAGCAGGTAGATCATGAATACGTCGGCGCTGCGGGCGAATTCCGGCGTGAAGAGCCGGGGGTAGACCCAACGTGCCACAAACATTGTGGCAATTGATATCGGGAAGAGGAATTTGATCAGCCTGTCGGATCTCTTACGCAGTGTGACGAGGGCCTCGCGCATCCCCTCCCTTGTGCTGAAGCGTGGCAGGAGGGCGTTGCTCAGGCCGTTGGCCAGCAGCAGCACCAGCGGAAACTCCTTTGCCCCGTAGCGGTACATGGCAAAAACACCGGGGTCAGAATAGTGGGCTGAGACGATAATGCCGTCTATGTACTGGGCCGAACCGCTGATCAGGAAGGTAAGTATCAGTGGCATTCCCACCTTGAGGTGTTCCCCTATGAAATCATATGATACCCTTAGTAATGTATAACGCCGCAGCAATATGATCAGCCATACCCATCTTATCCCTGTTATTGCGAAGAGACCCCATATGGCGCTCTTCTCATCAAATCCTGCCAGCACCGGCGCCAGCACGAACACCAATTGGGCACCGTAGGTGTACATGCCGTACTGAAGGACGCGGTGGGGTCTTTTGTTGAGCAGGTAAATATATTCTACAAGTGTAACAGGGTTGCTCACCAGGATATAAAGGAGCAGCAGGTTGGCATAGGGTATCTCCGGGTCAGAGGAGGAGGCTGAGAGGATGAATTTCACCGGTATTCCCATTGCGAAGACCAGAATGCTGAAGAAGGATATCAGGAGGAAAGCGTTGAAAATCTCTGGTGACTTGCGGCCTTCGGTCTCACCGTCCTCCCTGAAGGTCCGGTTGCGGCTGTACAGTGTGAGCAGTGACTGGATGATACCTGACACCCAGAAGAAGCTGAGCAGGCTGGCGATGAAGAGGAACAGTTCCCAGTTTCCTATCTGTGCCCGCGACAGGTGGCTTTTGGTAAAGACTATGCTTATGATGAGGAAGGTGACAAACCTGAGCAGCTGTACGGCCTGCAATCCCGATATATTGTCTATGAATTTCAGTCTTGTCAAACTTTCCCGGTATATTGATCTGAACGTTCTGGGGTGTCAATAATTGTACCATCTGTTTCAACCCGTCTAAGATACGATTTGAGGTGTATGAAAACAAAATAGAAATAAATATTTGCGGAATGCGATTTTTGCTGTTTCTTTGCACTCCGTAAAACGGTGGTTGTAGCTCAGCAGGTTAGAGCGCCAGATTGTGGATCTGGAGGTCGCCGGTTCGAACCCGGTCTTCCACCCTGTTATAAAAAGCTGACCCGCGAATGCGGGTACAGCTTTATTTTTTTTACAGGTGATGAAGCTTAGTGCAGACCGAAGGAAAAAAATAAAGCTGGCCCCCGGGCTGTTGCCCGGGGGCAGCTTTTTGTGACAATAGTACCCCTTCTCCGGTTCGTTGTTTGAGCATGGCGAAAACGGCAACCCGGTCTTCCACCTTCCGGTTCGCCCTTCAGGCTCTCCTCCCGGGCACCGTGATGGTAGTAACCCGGTCTTCGACAATACGTATAATTCTAAACTAACGAGCAAATTATACATGCAAAACAGACAGCCCGGCGATGCACCTGATTTTAGACGAATAACCCTGCGCATCTCAGCACAAAAAGGCCACATCTGGGATTCAAATGGTAAAAATCAGGTCGTATCTTTCATTTAAAGATTTTTTTCCTTACCTTCACTCGCACTTTTTCTAACCTAAAACTTGATCGTATGAAGAAACTAATTCTGTTGTTAGTACTGTTTCTGTGTACAGGTGTCACAGCACTATTGGCACAGACAAGAACTGTTACAGGCACAGTTACCTCCGCAGTGGAGGGGGAGGGACCGATACCAGGCGTGTCAGTTGCAGTTCCGGGTACCACGCTAGGGGCTTTTACCGATGCCGATGGTAATTTCCTCCTCAATGTACCCCAGAACGCCAGAAGCCTTATTTTCTCTTTCATCGGGATGAAGACCCAGGAGGTGAATATCACCGGACTGAACAGGGTTGACATTGTGATGGAACAGGACCTGCTGAACCTTGACGAGATAATCGTCACCGGTGTTGCAGCAGGAACTCCCAAGAAAAAGCTGTCTGTATCAGTTGACAGGATTGACTCAGAGAAACTCAAGGAAGTTGTCGCTACCTCAGCCTCATCGGCCCTGCAGGGCAAGGTGTCAGGCCTGACGGTCATAAACGCCAACGGACAGCCCGGGTCACAGTCAACCATTCTCGTCCGCGGTGCCACCCAGATTTCAGGCTCACAGGATCCGCTGATAGTCGTTGACGGAGCCATAATGGAGGGGTCGTTTGCCGATATCAATGTTGATGACATCGAAGCTATCGAGGTAGTCAAGGGTGCCTCTGCTGCAGCTCTCTACGGCTCACGCGCAGGTAACGGCGTCATAGCCGTGACCACCAGGCGCGGTAACCTGCTTTCAGAAGGCAAAACAGAGGTAACCGTGAGGAATGAATACGGCATGAACCAGCTGGCAAAAAGATACTGGCTGTCAGAACATCATGCCTATGTCCTTGCCGATGACCAGGCAAGCTATCCTTACACCAGATATGCCGGTGTTACCTATCCGGCTAATTATCAGGGTACGGAACAAGGAGTAACAGGATCACGCCGCCTCGAGGATGATCATTATATGGATAATGAATATGCCGTGCTTTATGACCATGAAGACGACATCTTCGCCAATAACTCCAACTTCACCAATTATGTAGGTGTGGCATCCAACCTTGGCAAGACCAATTTCCTTGCCTCTTTTGAGAACAACGTGCAGTCAGGCGTGCTTGTTGAGACCGAAGGTTACAAGAGAAACTCCTTCAGGCTGAATGTTGACCATAAACTGACACCAAAGCTGTCTATCTCAGCCAGCAACACATATATTAAGGTGACATCACAGGACCCGGGAGGCGTCAACGCATTCAATGGCGGTATGTTCTTCGATGTACTGCTCACGGAACCCGATGTTGACTATTATTATCCGAATACAGACGGGCAACCATATAATTACCTGCCCAGTACCTGGAACATGGAGCAGGAGAACCCCCTGTATCAGCTTTGGAAACCGGAAGACCTTGACAAACGCGGAAGGTTCATGGGCGTTTACCAGGCTAAGTATAACCTGACCGACTTCCTGAACTTCGAGGCAAGATATGCCTTTGAAAAGGCAGAACAAAACAGCACGACTTATAATCCATATGACTCATTTGTCAGGGCAGGAAGTGTACCAGTATACTCTCTTGGTTCAATCTATATTTATGACTCGGACCGCAACTCTCAGAATTCCCAGTTTACTCTCAATTTCAACAAGAAGTTCGGAGAGTTCAACACAAGGGCCAAGCTGAGCTACCTGTTTGAAAAGAACGAGTTCACGAGCAACTCAGCCACAGGTTCAGACTTCGGGCTTGGTGGCATTCCTTCGTTTGACGCAATTTCGGGGAATATCTCTTCAACCAGCTACCAATCCAAAATACTGGCTAAGAACTACTTTGCCATACTGTATTTAGACTATAAGGACAAGTACATCTTTGACGGCATGTTCCGATATGACGGATCGTCGCTCTTCGGTGCCGATGCCAGGTGGAGTCCCTACTTCAGGGTATCAGCTGCCTACAGGATCACTGAAGATATCAAGATACCGGGCATCCAGGAGTTTAAGTTAAGGGCTGCCTACGGAACTGCAGGACAGAGACCGGGCTTCGCTGACCAGTATGAGGTGATGTCAATCTCCCAGGGTCAGGTCAACAAGACCCAGCTGGGTAACAAGCTCCTGAGACCTTCTCTCTCAAAAGAGCTTGAGGTTGGTCTTAATATTGATTTCCTCAACAGGTTCAGTTTTGAGCTGGTACGTTCCGAGACGAACACAAGCGATCAGCTGCTTGCAGTGCCCCTCGCAGTGCAGTATGGCGGCTGGCCAAGCCAGATGCAGAACGCCGGTTCACTGAACTCAAAAGTATGGGAGTCATCTCTCAATGCACAGGTTGTAAGATCAAAATCAGTAAACTGGAACATGGGCTTTATCTTCGACAGGGTACGCACCATGATAACCCAGCTTGACGTGCCTCCTTATCAGACAGGCCCGCAGGGACAGGAAGCCTACAAAGCATTCTATATCCGTGAAGGCGAGGTATTCGGTGCAATGTATGGCGCTGCCTTCGTAAAGACTCTTGATGAGATGCAGCAGCAGCTTGGGGAAAGTGACCTTATAACCAATTATGTGGTTAACAGCGACGGATACGTTATCCCGAATGGAACTGAAGGTACGATTTTTGAAGTCCCCGTAAGAAAACGTGATGAGAACGGTGATTTCTGGTTTGGCAAGATTGGTGATTCCAACGCGAAATTCAAGATGTCAATGACAAATACCCTGACTTTTAAGGGCATCGGCATCTATGCCCTCGTTGACTGGAAGAACGGCGGTGATGTCTATAACAAGTCGGCGCAGTGGCTGACACGTGACGACAGGCATGGTATGATGGACCAGTATGGCAAACCTGATCACCTGAAGAAGACAATAGAATACTATAAGGCCTTTTATATGGTCAATGACCAGAATGCATTCTGGGTAGAAGACGGGAGCTACCTGAAGCTGAGAGAACTTTCTGTATCCTACAGTGTTCCCGCCTCAGCGCTCAGAAGCTTCATGAAGGGCTATGTTAAAGGAGCTAAGCTCTCCCTCATTGGTAAGAACCTCTATACCCTGTCAACCTATACAGGTTATGATCCCGAAGTCGGAACCACAGACGGAACGCAATACTTCGCATACGACTTCATGGGTTATCCCAACTTCAGGGCCTTCTCTGCTTCACTTGAACTGAAATTCTAACGACTAAACAAAAGTGATTATGAAAACACTAAGATACTTTCTCTTATTTTCAATCGTTACGGCGTTCCTTTTCACCTCATGTGAAAGCCTGGAGGTTGAAAATCTCAACGACCCTGACTTTGAGACAGCTTTCTCCAACCCCTCTGATGTTAAAGGTGTGGCCGGATCGCTTATCAATACGTGGTACATGAACGTCAATACCGCTGACGGCCTGGCTATAATGACCTGGGTCGGTGCTGACGCAGGCACCTGCTCATGGGGTAACTTTGGCATGCGTGATTTCAGCTATGAACCTCGTATTGCCTGGGACAATACACCTGCATATAGTAATGCCGCTATGACTGAGAATAACTATAAGGGGTTTTATGCGGGCCTGGCCTCAGCCAATGAAGTGCTTGTAAAGGTTGTTGTAGGCGATATGGTTATAATGTCAGAAGGCACAGATGATACCCCCATGGTGGCGGCTGTTGCGCACCTGGCCCAGGGCTTAAATCTCGGATATATCGGCCTCATGTTTGACAAGGCGTTCATCTCTACCGAGAACACTGACCTGACACAGACACAGGAGATATACCCGTGGAATCAGGTTATTGATACTGCTGTAATGTGCCTTGATAAGTGCATTGCTTTATGCGCATCCAATACTTTTACCCTGCCTGACACATGGGTTCCGGGTGTATCAATGACCAATGTCAAGCTGGGTGAGCTGGCTAACACAGTTGCAGCTGCACTGCTATCCTATTCACCAAGGAATATGACGCAGAATAATGCTGTTGACTGGGCAAAAGTGGGAGCTTATGCCAATAAGGGACTGACCTATGACTTTGCTCCCGTAATGGATGATATCTCCTGGTATAATCTGTATCAAACATATACGGTTTATGGTGGCTGGGGACAGACTGACATGAGACTGATCAACATGATGGACTCACGTTTCCCGTCACGCTGGACCGATGCAAATACCTGGGACATCCTTCCCGAGCCGGCAACCTCTCATGTCGATGGCATTGATGACAGGATATTCACTGATTTCGAATTCCTTGAGACCTGCCCCTTCCGGGTGGAGCGTGGTTATTATCATTTCTCATCCTACAGGTTCGCAAAATTTGACGATTATCTGTCAACATGGACAACACCACAGCCTACCTTCCTGAAGGTAGAGAATGACATGCTCAAGGCAGAGGCACTTCTTCACCAGCCTGATCTGACCGGTGCTGCCGCAATCATCAACGCCGGTACCAGGGTCACCCGTGGCGGCCTTGCTCCTGTTGCTGCAACAGCTGCAGAAATAGAAGCCGCTATCTTCTATGAAAGGCATATTGAGCTGCACACCTCAACACCAGGCCTTGAATTCTTCGCCATGAGGAAAGCCAACAAACTGCAGGCCGGAACTCCACTTCATTTCCCGATACCCGGTCAGCAGCTTGAAGTAAACCAGATGGAGAACTACACCTTTGGCCCGGGTAAAGGCGTCGCAGGTGAAGATTATTCAAACGGCGGATGGTTTTAGCAGTTGAATATTAACGGTAACAAAAAACGAAAGATTATGAAAAAGAATATTATAGCACGCCTTGCTTTCCTTCTGGTTGCAGTGATGCTCTTCCCCGCTTGCGGTGAGACATACATCGAAGAGAACCAGAACGCATACTCGGCAGAGGACGTTGTACCCCTGGTTCTGGGGGTAACCGGACCCACCTCTGTCTACCAGACCGAGACAAGGGACTTCACCCCTAACTACAGCCGTGCGGGATCGACATGGAGCTGGAGCGTAACTGATGCAACACTGATATCGGTCAGTGCTGACACAAGAAAAGCCACCATCGAGTTTGCTACGATGCCTGCATCAGGCAACGCCGTTCTCACGGTGAGCGAAACCACATCAGCCGGTGTCAAATCACCTGACAAGGTTGTTGAGATTGCAGTGAAATCGTTTTGCTCTCTTGACATAAATAACTTCATTGGCGCCTATGACTGCGATGAGGCAGGGTATGGAGTCTACCCGGTGAATTTCTCCTTACACCCCACCATGGCCAATACAATTGTGAATGATAACTTCTGGGACTGGCCCGCTCCGGGAGAAGTAATATATTACACATTCTCGGGCGACTTTCTGGAAACGGTCACTGTGCCCAAGCAGGATTTCATGTTCGGTGACGGCTTTGCAGGCTGGGTAGAGGGGAGCGGCACATATGACGGCTGCGCCCATACAATGATAGTTGATTACACCGTGTTCTATGATGGTGACGAGTATGACACACATCATGAGTTCGCGGCTTCCAAAAAGGGTGTTATGTACCCGGTGCCAGAGAAGAAAACCCGCGAAAACATTAAAAAATAAATATCCGCGGATATCGAATTGTTACGTAGAGACGCCCAGATTGGGCGTCTCTACGTTTTTTTTCAATACCAATGACACTCCCCCATCACAATTGAGAGTGGCCTTGTCCGCCAGCTGGCGGACGGCACCGGCAGGTATAATTGCACCCGCCTATTCACTTTTCTTTATATTCCTGTATTTATACCACGCCCCGGCTGCCAGCAACAACAGCAGAACAACCGCCACATAGACGAAGACCGGTACCGGCACCGGGTCTCCTCCGGCGTAGGAATGCAACCCCGACAGGTAATAGTTCACCCCGAAATAGGTCATCAGCACCGAAGAGAAGGCAAAGAGTGACAACAGATTGAACAGATACACATCCTTCATCCCTGGAATCAGACGTGAGTGTGTCACAAGTGTGTAAACGATGATGGTGATCAGTGACCATGTCTCCTTCGGGTCCCATCCCCAGTAACGGCCCCATGATTCGTTTGCCCAGATGGCACCTAAAAATGTTCCGATTGTCAGAAAATAGAGCCCCAGGGTTAACGCCCTGTAGTTGATGATCGTAAGCTCATCTATCACGGAACCGATCCTCTCTCTGTTCCGGTTATCGACAAAAAGCATCATTACCAGTACTATCAGCCCCAGAATCGCTCCCAGGCCGAGGAAACCGTAACTGCCGGTGATCACTGACACATGCAGTGTGAGCCAGTATGACCTCAGCACAGGCACCAGGTTGGTTATCTCCGGATCCATGAAACTGAGATGAGCCACCATCAGCGTCAGCCCTGCCAGGACCGAAGTAGCTGCAAGTGTAAGAAGTGATTTGCGGCTGAAGATGAAGCCTGCAAGCACCGTGACCCATGAGATGAAAAGCATCGACTCGTACCCGTTGCTCATTGGCGAGTGTCCCGAGATATACCACCTGATTCCAAGACCGAGGGTGTGGAACAGAAACCCTGCAGCTACGAGTGCGGTAAGCACCTTCAGTAACAGGCCCGCTTTTCCCCTTCCCCGGATAATACCGGTAATAATGGTAAAAATCATCACCAGCCCCACAGTGGCGTACCAGGGAAAAAGCCTCTCAAATATCTTCGCCTTATAATAGAAGAGTTCTGCCCTAATCTTACCCTGTGAAGGCAGGTTATAGCCTGCATGAATGCGCTGGTACTGCTCCAGTGCCGAAAGAAAATCCTCCGGGTTCACCTCTGTCCTTCCTACGGTTGTGACCGCCTGCACCCACATCGGCACCACACTTAGGACAAAAAGAGAGTCTTCCTTGCTGACATCATGCCTGACGGCATCCGTGGCCATGCCCCAGTGGTCTGTCCCGTCCCTCAGAGGGAAGATGCGCATGAAGTCGCCTCTCGACATCATATAGCAGATATTTACGCGTTCATCAACCTTGATCACCTCCTTATCGAACCTTGTTCGCTCACTCACTGCCTTTGCATAGGCCTTCGCAACATGGTCTGAGAGCTTGTACCCTCCTGCGTCACCGAATGAGACAATGTCGGAGAATGCAGCTCTCTCACCCTTCAGATTCAGAAGCTGGCGCACTTCGTCATTCGATACCTTTATCAATGGCACATTCTGCCAGTGGTAAAAATCGAGTGAACAACCGAGGAAAACCTGCATTGGCGAAAGTCCGTCAAAACTGTTCTCACGCGCTACCTTGCGAAGGATGTCACTGCTGATTGTATAGAGAGGCTTTGTGCGGCCCTTCTGATCCTGTGCAAGCAGCTCCCCGAATCGGTCAGCCGCATCCTTATCAATGACAAGGTTCTGGGCATTCAAAGGCACCATGGCTAAAAGGCCAAACAACAACGCCGCTGTTAAGGTTTTGCGGTACCGTGAATTCCAGTGCCCTGGTCTGATCGACCTGAAAGAAGATCTCCGGTTGACAATTGAAAGTATAATAAAGAGGAAAAGAAGCCCGTATCCGGTATATGTAGTATACATTCCTGCCGGATCATGATTCACTGAAAGTATACTTCCTCGTTCGTCATTGTCATATGATGACTGGTAGAATCTGAATCCCCTGTACTTAAGTATATGGTTCATGTAAATGTCATACTGAAACTCTCTCTCATGAGCAGGGTCATTCAGGGTAACCCGGCTTTTAAATCCTGACGGACTGTTAGAGCCCGGGTAACGTTCAACAATGAACTCATCGAGCTTCAGGCTGAAGGGCAGGTTCAGGACTCTTTTTCCGAAGCTTACCCTTGCGGTAAGGTCTCCCATGTTGCCCCGCCATTCCGATCTCATCTCATTCTGGTTATCCCAGAGATATATCTTTCTCTCACCGTCCGGTCCGGTCAGAGTGCATTCAACCGCCCCGCCTGTATCCTGCTTTCCGCTGTCGGTTGCCGGCACCATCACACCGCTCAGGGTGAGCGTCTGCGGCATTATTCTGTAACCGCCAACGGTGTAAACGGTACCCCTGGCAAGAACAATGAGCGTATCCGGGGGATAAGCGACAGCCTGCATGTCGTGCATGCTGGTAGCCCTGACCTCAAGCAGTGATATCATAAACCAGCCGGCATCGCTGGTGTGGACACTTATATCTGCCCCGGTGCCGAAGCCGATTGTCATCTCCCCTATCATATCAGTCTCTCCCTGCGATAGTACGATGACTTCGCTGCTCACCATGTCAGGTGTTGCAAGAAAAGCAGCCATGGGGACACCTTCGGGCGATTCCTCCACCTGTCTGACAGCGCCCGGGATATAACGGTCAAATGAGAGTATCACCTCTTCACCCCCTGTCTCCAGCTTCCTTTTATATTGGCTTTTACGGCCACCGTTAATGCTGACAGCCCCTGAGTGACTCGCAAGTACCTTCCCATCCTTGTCAGTCAGTTCAAATGTGAGACTGTTACCCGGGGCCCACGTCAATGAGGTGGTCTCTCCCTCCCTGATATGCATCATGCCATCATAGCCGGAATATCTTGTTATGGCAGCGCCGGCTATCATGACAATGAAAGCCGAATGAAAGAGCATCACTGTAAGTTTGTCCCTGCGGTATAGTTTGCGGATTACTATCTGGCCCACGAGGTTTATCGTAAGCAGGAGGAAGAGCAGCTCAAACCAGCGGGTGTTGTATACAACTGACCTGGCTCTCTCAGGACCGAAGTCGTTTTCAATGAATGTTGCTGCAGCCATGGCAATGGCCAGCATAATGAACAGAACACCCATCATGGCAGGTGTAAGCAGGAACTTTACAATTTTCATGGAAACAGATTTGTATGCAAAACTATCCCTTTTCGGATATCACAAGCAATTTTTCACGGTTAAGAATCTTTACGGAGCGTGGGGTTGCCTGGATAATATTTTCATGCTCCAGCTCACCCATTATCCTGACAACGCTTTCCTTTGCCATATTTGTCATCTCGCCAAGTTCCTGCCGTGAAAGAATCATCTCATAATCATCAGAATGAAATATATTATCGGCAAAATAAAGTAGCGCTTCTGCAAGCCTTCCGTGCATCTTTTTCTGGGTAAGATTCAGAACCTTGTTATGCATTTGGAATGCCTTGGCGCTCAGATCTTCTATAAAACCCACGGCGAATCCGGGGTTTCCGGAAATAATCCTGCGGATCACGTCAAAACTTATAAAGCATGCCTGGACATGGGTTATTGCGGCGACGGAGTAGCAGTAGCGCGAGTTTACGTGAACCCCCGGACCCGCCAGCAGAGTCGAATGCTCAGCCAGGTTTATAATCAGGTTTCTGCCTGAATAGCCCTCCATGTATACTTTCGCAATTCCGGTAATAAGAAAAATGGCATTTGATGAAGGCGACCCCTGTTTTATTATTATCTCCGACGGTTTAAAACTGGCTTCATACCTGTGCTGGTTAACCAGTTCAAGCTCCTCTTTGGAAAGATTAAGAAAATTTGACCAGCATTTGTTGCAGGCCTCGCAACCTGATATGTGATTTTCGCTATACATAATGTTGCTTATTTGGTGTCAAATGTATCAATCCATCGAAATGACTTTTTGTAAAGATAACATATATCATACTTTTTTTTGATTTTTGTCAACTTTAAGGCTCTTACTTATCAACCTTATGTGATCGAAATATCAATGATAAACAGGGTGTTGAGACTGACCGTCTTGCTACCTTACACAACAGAAAACCAACTAATGATTAACCATATGAAAAATAGTCTTAAGATTGTTGCACTTCTTGTTTCAGCCGTTTTTGCGATGGCGTCATGTGAAGGTCCGATGGGCCCTACAGGTGCTGATGGCAGCAAGGGTGACAAGGGTGACAAGGGTGATCCGGGGACCACACTGGCCTGTGCGGACTGCCATAACAGCAACGAGCAGGTACCCATCTTCTCTGCACAGTGGAGTACATCAACGCATGCCATGGGAGGAAATGCCGGGTATGCCAATCGCGCCGGATGTGTACAATGTCATACCAGCCAGGGATTCCTCGAGTATGTGGCTGAAGGGTCCGTAGCGGCAATATCATTGCCCGAACATCCAAGCCAGATCACATGCTACACCTGCCATGAGATACATAAGACCTTCTCCGATGATGACTGGGCGCTGACCAAGCCCGGGGCACAGACACTTGATGTCAAGTATGCCGGTGCTGATGTCATATGGGATAAAGGCACAAGCAACCAGTGCGCCTTCTGTCATCAGATGCGCAACGTGTCTCCGGCTCCTGCTATCGACGGTCCTGACTTCGCAATCGCCAGCAGCCGTATCGGACCGCATCACGGACCCAATACCAATCTTATCCTTGGCAAGTCTCCGTTTGAGCTCCCGGGTGCTGCTGTTCCGACAACGAACCCACACTCTACGAGCAGCGGTTGTGTCACCTGCCACATGTCAGCACCCTACGGCTACCTTGCCGGCGGTCACAACATGGGCGTCTGGTATGACAGTCACGGTACAGAGACCATGCTGAGGACCGGTTGCACAACCTGCCACTCAAATGCTACCACCCTTACAGCAATGATTGCCTCACTCACTGATGACATTAGTGACAAGATGGAGGTTCTGGAAGCTCAGCTCGTCGCCGCGGGAATATACAATACTACTACTGAGCTTGCCAATACAGGCACCTTCAATGCCAATGCAGTGCTGGCATATCTGAACTTCAACACCATCAAGGAAGACCGCAGTAATGGCCTGCACAACCCGGAATACATCAGGGTTCTGCTTGACAACTCTATAGCAGCCCTGACGGCTCTCGGCTACACGGCTCCCTAAAACCAGCGAAAGAAACTCTATAAAAAAAAGAGGGTGTCCCGTGAGACACCCTCTTTTTTTTCTGATTAGTGCTTATTTTTTAAGCGTTCTCATGTAATGGACCATCTTCCAGATCTCTGTGTCAGGGATTTTCTTGTCGTAAGCAGGCATCTCACCTCTTCCGAACTTGGTCTGGTAAAACAATTCACCATCAGTATATGCCTGAAATGCAGCGCCCGAAAAGTCGCCCGGAAATACTTTTGTCATCCTTCCTTTAGGTCCGTCACCCAGTCCGGTCTTCCCGTGACAGGAAGCACAGTTCTTTGCATATGCCAGCTGGCCGGCCTTTACGGAGGCCTCATCCGCTGTAACGGGATTAGCCATCTTCTTATACTCAGCAGGAATAGTCCATGGCTCTCCCTTTGCCTGTTGCGCATCCATCACCTGGGTGAAAGAAAATGCAAGAAGAGCAGTACCAACAAATAAAACTTTAAACTTCATAGCCATACTTTTTTAATTTCACTTAAATATATCATTTTTCATGCCAAATAAAACAGAATATGATTATTTCCTGTTTTTTAGACCCTCTTTCCTTATTCTGAAAAGGCTGATAATTACATAGGTATAATGGCCCCAGACACCCAGTAGCATAACAGCCAGGCTGATAACCATCCACTTTGGTGCGAGGGTTGACCACAGGCTTCTGTAGACGGGAGCAGCCATTTCCGCTTCAGTGCCCCACCTGACCTCCTCTCTCCTTTCTACGTTGCCAAACGAATAATGGTCGTTGAACCTCCCGATGACGGTCAGGTTGCCAAGACTGTCTCCCGGGATGTCATCCGGAAATTTGATCGTGAAGATCCCGTTTTCATCCAGCATGCCAATGCTGACGGGCAGGAGACTGAACATCCTTGGTACATACACACCGATCTCTTCTCCCGTCACCGGTACACGACCATCACCAGTAAGGGTCGTAGCATTAAGTGTAACAATCCTCTCCCCTTCTTCCTCAATGACCTGCATTTCAATATCAACATCATTTATGCTCAGCTCACTGTAAGTCTCCTCAGTAAGACTGTCTCCGTCAAAAATGGCACTGAAAGGCCAGGAGCCGTCTTCGCTTGCGAACAACGTCAGGGATTCGCCGAAGGTGCAACTCGCGTTTCCCTTTGTATCAGTTGTTGCCTCTCCCAGAAGGGTCTCATTATTGTAAAAACGTATGATCAGTCCCGGCAGAGGCACCTCGCCGACCGGTGTGATATTGGTCATCTTTACCTGCAGGATCTGCCTTGAATCAGTGTCTTTCAGGTAGGTTAACAACATGTAAGGATTTATCTTTGAGTCCTGGGCAGCAGTGGCTGAAAGGTTACTTCCCGAACATAAAAGGACCACGATGAAAAGGGACACATATTTTATTGAAGCCTTGCTCATGATACCTGTAGATTTCAGATTTATGTATTATTCTTCCCTTCAGCCTCTTCCAATTCGGAAATTGAAACTATAGGCGCCAGCTTGGAGAAGATCATGAAGAGCATTCCAAATACCGCGACACCGGCAGCCGTAATTGACCACTCCACCCATGTAGGGGAGTAGAACAGCCAGTCGTGCCTTGTATCCTGAATTGGAATGAATGGTGTCTCGAGTGTGGGAACAATAATGATATACCTGTTTACCCAGAGTGCCAGAAGGGCTATTACGGATGCAAACGTAATATTGTTGATAGTACGTAACCTGGGAATTGCAATTATAACTATTGGGGTGAGAATACCAATGTAGTTTGCAAAAATGAAGTAAGTTCTGAACTCAGTAAACAACTTATCAATCAATATCTTATCCATCTTTACCGAACCATACCATTTTGTCAGGTAGTCACTGAAAGTAAAATATCCGAAAAATGCGGCAATCACAAAAAGAATTATTCCCAAATTAACGAAGTGCTTCAGGGTGATATACTTCTCAAGGTTGTAAATCTTCCTGAAGATCGCCATGAGAATTATTAAGAGCCCGACACCTGAAAAGACAGCCGCTATCACGAAGTAGGGCCCGAAGATAGTACTATGCCAACCGGGTTGCAGGGTGACGCCAAATATCCACGCCAATACAGAGTATACGATTATGGCGATTGCAATAATCATTGCAGCCATTACATTCCTTGAGAATGAGAGTATCTTTTTCTGCTTAGGTGTACCCTGGTAACCCAGCGACAAAACTCTGTACATCTTCTTTTTCCAGGGGGCAATCTGAAGATTTTCTGCGTCACGCAGTATGGCGAAGTCTTCTATAAATGAGACATAGAGGAAGATAGCTGCACCAAACACATCAGTGAGTATTGCTATCACGTCCCAGACTATGGGCGACTGGATACGCGGGAATGCGAGGATATAGGGTATCCTTTCCAGCCGTCCCACACAGAAGAAGATAAAGAATGGTCCTATTGCGAGGGATATTACCGTTATCAGCTCAGCGAGCCTTATCACGGGTGCCCGCCAGGGTGTCTTGAACAGATGGAGGGTACCTGAAACCAGAGCACCTGCGTAACTGAGACCCATGAAAAAGATAAAATTCACTATGTATACTCCCCAGACAACATTATCTCTCATGCCGGTCACAATGTGTCCCTTGTCTATCTGCTGCACCAGTGCGTAGATGCCGAGCACAAAAATCAGCAGCAGGATTCCGAAAACGATATACCAGCTTTTGCTCGTCTTCCCTATCTCAGGGGTCAGGTCGTTGAGAAGCGCCTCTCTTTTTGTCAGGTTCATTTCTTAGTCTTTCCTGATTTTTTAAAATCCCTGGTAGTGTAACGATCAGTAATTGATTCGTCAAGACCATCAAAGCCAATTTCGACAGGGTACATGCGGTCAACCGGAGGGAGGTAATAGACGGTCGGCATTGTCCCGAGCTCCTCCATATGCCTGTAACCGTGCTTGTCAAGCATCAGTGAAGAGAATCTCAAAGTCTCCACACCGTTAGTCACAGCGTCTTCATTCACATCGCCGAAATAAATTACTCCCATGGGACAGGCTGTGACGCATCTGGGAAGCTCATTATTTCTCAGCTTGTCAGCACAGAAAACACATTTCCCGACTGTGCCTTCCACGGGTGGAATATTCAGCTCAGGGTCATACACATGGTCTGCCGGTAAATCAACTTCCGGATCCTTCCAGTTAAAAACGCGTGCAGAATACGGACATGCTGTCATGCAAAACTTACAACCGATACATCTCTTGTTGTCAACCAGGACGATTCCGTCTTCGCGCTTATAGGTAGCTCCAACCGGGCAGACGCTGACACACAGAGGACTGTCGCAGTGATAACATGGCTTCGGGAACCAGTATTTGCTCGCCAGTTCAGAATCCTGAAGCAACTGTATCTTTATCCATTCATGGTCTGAAGGGAGCATGTGGCCCTCCTGGCAGGCGTCAACGCATTTACGGGCATTTTTGCATTTTGCAAGGTCTATAACCATGACGAACTTCCTGTCAGGAATCCCCTTGTATGACTTCCTGATTTGCTCTCTGGTCTTTGCTTTTGCCTTTTTTATTGAAGACTTGTCTACCTCCACCAGAGTGCCGTCAGGAGAGAGAAGCCTGACCATTTCGCCTGATTCGGATTCAGTTGATTCGCGTGCAACCGCTACAGGTCCGGCCACCACCACTGATCCAAGGCTCAGTCCAAACTTCCTTATAAACTTTCTGCGTGATGAAGAATCTTTCGCTTTCCTTTCCATATGCATCTTTTAAATCAGTGTCTGACACGGACTTCCCGTGCAATACATCACCTGGCCAGTGCCCCGGGCCTGATCAGTGACTTTCATGCCAGCCGGTAATAATGCTCCGGAAGTTGCTGATCGGAGACTTGCCCATAGTGCTGACATAGAGATGGATAAACAGAAATATAACTACCAGAAAACCAAGTACTACATGAAACTGGTCCGTGAGAAAGATACCGCTGAGTCCAAGGAACTTCTTCAGTATGAACTCCGGGAACATCAGTGCCCATCCGGTAATAAAAAGCATTGGCAACACAAAATACATCACACCCACGTATGACACCTGCTGCAGTGGATTGAATTTGCGGTCGCTGCTGACAGAAAACGGCGCCTTCTCGCCCTTGAAATATCCGTAAGCATAAAAGTATCCCTGCTTCCAGAGCCTTGAGCCCAATCCCTTTAGGTCCATTAAATAGTGCCGTCCGTTTGTGGTGAAAAGGTTTCCAAAAAGGAAAAGGGAATAACTTATGGTTAGAAGCACACCGCACACGTTGTGTATCGCGACGGCTCTCTGGAACTTAACCACAAGTGCGTTATCCGGGTCCGAATAAAGCATGCTGAATCCTGTCACAATCAGGAACAGACATAATATGGCATTTATGGCGTGCCATAATCTTACCCAAACCGGATAGTGATAAAAATTATGACTCATAATATCTTTTTACTGGCTTGATTATTATTCTGAATACAGTATGCACCCCGGCAATTGCAAGAACCAGCCCGATGAGGACAATTCCTGTAAGTGAGATGAATTTACTTCTGTTTGCGCCGATTACGTAAGAGTCATTACTGAAAATTACTCCGTTTATAAATCCCTCCTGGTCTCTGCTCTCCTTTGATGCATACTTGTAAAGAGTACCCATCAGTATGGAGTTCTGGCTGTGGCAGTCAGCGCATTCATTCACTGCACTGTCGGCAGACATTACCTCGTGAGCCACAAGTACGCTGTCAGTCATACGGGTATGACAGTCTATGCACCTCACTGCTGCGAGATGTCTGTCGGCATCAGGAAGCCACTCGTGCCTGGGCAGCACCATTGTAAGCTCCTTTTCAGTCACCAGGCCCATGATAGCAGGATTACCATGACAGTGAAGACACATTTCATTGGATTTGAAGATATTCTCCCGGCCGCCGCCTGACTCGCGGGCAAGAGGATTGTAATAGTGTGCATCATGGCACTGCCAGCAGGTAAAAGCACCGTCGGTAGCGGTATAATGAATGCTTCTCTGGTACTCGGCGTCTATCTCTTCAAACTTATACTGAGCATAAGTCGGATCATAACCGTGGCAGTCGAGGCAGCCCCAGCCTGTCTCAAAACGTGTCTCGATTGCATGGGGGAAACTCCTGAATCCTTCACTGTGGCAGTCGAGGCAGCTGAAACTCCAGTGGACTGAGTTATAAAAAGCATCCGGGCTGATAAAATTGTGTTCTGCCATCAGCTCCTTCCTTGACAAACCGCTGACTGTGTCGGTCATGCTGTATACCAGTTTGCCGTGACACCTCAGGCAACTCTGCTCATTTTCTTCAGCGTAAAGACTGAATTCCAATCCCTTCTGCTTCCCTTCCAAAACTGTTTCTTCCTCCTGTTGGTTTGCCTTGTTACAGGAGGCCAACACAACAGGCAGAAACAGGAGGCAAAGAATCAGATGTCTGAATAACCTGTTTCCCATATATGTTTAGAACCTAACAGTAACATTCAGACCAATAAGGAATTTCCCGTCACTGATACTGTTTTGATTGTACACAAAATTATACTGCCCGAGGATATCCTTATAATTGGCAATAAATAGCTGAAATGCATGGGTTGCCGTTCCGATCTCCCAGCCTAAAGCCAGTTGGGGCTCTGCATTAAACTCCTCGTTTTCCTGCTTGTTGAACAGTTGATCGTACTCAGCTATGATACTGTGGGAGCCGGCGAAATTATACCTTGCACCGGCGGAGATTCCGTAATTGGCATTTTTGTAACCTATCTCAACAGCATTGAACCATATGAATGTCGGCGCCAGCTGCAGCGAGAATTTGCCGCCAAACTGACGGGCCAGAAGGATCTGGCTGAAATACGAGAGCCGGTGTATCTCCCTCCAGTCGTGTGCCGGCCCAAAAGTATTCTCATTAAGCAAGTTCAGCCCCATGTTTCCGTAAAAAGACAGTGATATCGGAACCGACCCTGAGCTTGTCTGCTGCAGGATTGCATACTTGACTGCAAGGTCCTGGGCTTTGTAGTTTTTGGCCGTACCAGCAGCAATCATCAACCTGTCAGTGATGGCATAATTAAGTCCCAGCCTGATATTTGCCGGTGCCCACAGGCCGAGAAGGTCGTCAAGGCCGTTGGTTACCGTCCCGAACCTGTGATGAATCTCAAACTCGAGCATTCCTTTGAAGGGAGTAGCGACAGTCTGGTTGTCTATCAATATGCTTGTTTCAAATACTCTTACCGGGTAATCTTCGCTCTCCTGGCTGAATAACGGCACGAATAACAGGGCGAGAATAACTGATGATACTATTTTTCTCATGATTATCTTGGTTTAGGTTCTAGCGTTTTAATTCTTTTCGGCTCCCTGAGATGCCCATAATTTAATAACATCAGGCGCTGACAGCAACAGGGTGTCAACCTGCAACATCTGTGACCCGAAAGCAGTTATTGACGAATGAATCGACAAGACCCTGCTTGAGGCCGGGGTTATGGTATCGACATTTTCGGACAGCTCATCGTACGTCCTGTCCTCACTCCATGATCCGTGGCAACCCCTGCAAAATGGTAAAATATTTCCTGAGAAGCTGATAATAAGATCCTCCGGCGGTACCTCCTTTGCCCAGGAATACTTCTCACACGAGGACAAAACTAACAGGCCCGCAATTATCAGAGATGGTAGCAATGCCCTTATAATCCTTTTTCTACGATCCATCTTTCTCATGTTGTTATTTTAATCACAAATATATTGCAATAAGGCCAGCCATTCCTTTCAGCAACGACATATTTAACTGATATATAGATGTTTCTTGTCAACAGAGATGTTGACATTTATCATTCTTTGGACTGCTAAATGTTGTGCCCCGGAGAAATGCCGGCCCGAAAGGTCAGGCAGATTGTCAGTTCACCTTGAAAAGGCCCAGTTTCTTCTCCTCAAACCCGGCGATATAGCCTGATCTCATGCTGTTTTCAGAGCCTGCAAATGATATGAACAAATCTGCTGAAGAAGCGTATTCCGTATCACGCTGAGCGTCATGGAGCAACAGGTATCCCATGATTATATTTGCAGCCATTTCCACCAGCCGCCGCGCATGGAAATCAGTCAGTTCATTATTGCCCGCAGAGACAACCTCGGTCATTCTCTTTTCAAAATCAGCAGTCAGGCTTATCAGCCTCTTGCGCAGGTGTTCCATCTCTGGTCTGACATCCCTTTTTTCATACTCACGTATCTGTGCAAGGTACCCTCCTGTTGTCACTCCCCTGATGGCAGCCACCACCTGGAGCTGTGAGGTGCCTTCATATATTGTCGTGATACGGGCGTCACGGTAGAGGCGTTCTACCGGAAAATCCTTTATGAATCCGGCGCCTCCATGGATCTGGATTGCGTCATATGCAATGCTGTTGCACCACTCGCTGCTTATGAGCTTCACCATAGGGGTAAAAATATCTGCCAGCCGGGTGTTGCTCTTCATATCCTCCCGCTCTTCTTTGGTCAGAGTACGCTCATCGGCAATGAATGACCACGACTTGTAAATATCCACGAATCTTGCCGTTTCATAAAGCAGTGATCTCATGGCCTCAAGCCTCACCCGCATGATAGTCAGCATCTCGTATATTGCAGGGAACTGGTCAATTGTCTTTCCAAACTGTTTTCTCTGCGAGGCGTATCTGGCTGCCTCCTCATAGGCCGCCTGGGCTATGCCTACCGATTGTGCGCCTACTCCCAGTCGCGCTCCGTTCATCAGTGACATGACGTACTTGATAAGCCCCATACGCCGTTCGCCGATCAGTTTTGCAGGAGCGTTACGGAACACCAGCTCGCATGTGGGTGAGCCCTTAATACCCATTTTGTTCTCAATGCGTCTTACTTTAACGGCTCCCGCTGACTTGTCATATACAAAGAGGGAGAGACCCCTTCCATCTGTAGTACCCTCTTCCGAGCGTGCCAGGACAAGTGATATCTCTGCATCGCCGTTGGTGATAAACCGTTTCACTCCACTGAGCAGCCATACTCCCTTATCATCATCATAGTGAGCCTTGAGTTGCACCGCCTGCAGGTCTGATCCGGCATCGGGTTCAGTGAGATCCATTGCTGCCGTGGCACCCTTATTGAAGCGGGGCAGAAACTCATCCTTTATCTCCTCTGCCGCAAACTCAAGAATAGTTTCGCCACAGTCCTGCAACCCCCATATATTGGCAAACCCCGCATCAGCTCTCGATACCAGTTCGGCAGCCATGACATAAGGCACCATCGGGAAGTTAAGTCCGTCATATTTGCGGGGAAAGTTCATCCCTATCACGCCGGCCCTGGTGAGAGCCTCATGATTCTCCTGTGTGCCCCGTGCATAACGAACGCGGCCATCCACTATCTGCGGACCCTCATGGTCAACCTCCTCGGCATTGGGAGCAATGACGTCGGCACAGATGGCGCCGATAATCTCGAGGACCTTATGGTAGTTGTCCATGGCATCTTCGAAATCGTGAGGTGCGTAATCATACTGATCCTTCTCCCTGTAATCCATCTCCTTCAGACGGACTATCTTCTCCATCATCGGATGTGTGAGGTGGAACCTGAGATCCTTGTTGTCTGTATAAAAGTTTGCCATCGTATTGATATTTTCTGTCAGACTGCTGTTTTTCTATCTGGCGTTGGCCTTATAGTACTTTATCAGTTTGGGGACTATCTCCGCAACATCGCCGTTGATAACATAATCGGCGATTGTGTTTATCGGAGCCATCGGATCATTGTTGATGGCTATGACCTTGCCGCTCTGGTCCATGCCGGCAGTGTGCTGTATCTGTCCTGAGATGCCGCATGCTATATAAAGTTTGGGTCTGACGGTGACGCCAGTCTGCCCCACCTGGCGCTCGTGTCCGGCGAAACCGGCATCTACCGCTGCCCTTGAGGCTGCCACCTCTCCCCCAAGGACGGAGGCAAGGTCATAAAGCAGGTTGAAGTTTTCCTTCGAGCCCATCCCATAGCCCCCGGAGACAACTATCTGTGCCGATTTGATATCCACCTTCCGGGCCTCCATATGCCTCTCAATTATCTCAACTGCGAGATCTTCAGGGCTGATGAAGTCAGACACCCTGATCTTCTTCAGTTTACCCTTGAAATTCCTGTTGACAATCTCGCGTTTCATCACCCCTTCGCGGACTGTTGCCATCTGCGGGCGGTGATCAGGATTGATGATTGTGGCTATTATGTTCCCCCCGAAGGCAGGCCTTATCTGGTAAAGCAGGTTCTTGTAGGTGGTATCACTCTTTTTCACATAGTGATCACCTATCTCCAGGGCGGTGCAGTCTGCCGTCAGGCCGCTCTGCAGGGCCGAGGAGACCCTTGGTCCCAGGTCGCGGCCTGTGGTGGTGGCACCCATGAGGGCTATCTGCGGCTGCTCCTGGCGGAAGAGGCCCACGATGACCGATGTGAAGGGAAGAGTCCGGTAATGCTCCAGCACAGGGTCATCAGCCACATGCACCACATCAGTGCCATAGGGATAGAGTTCATTCTCAATGCCCTCCAGTCCGTTACCCAGAACCACAGCTTCCAGCTTGCAGCCCAGGGTGTTGGCCAGCGATCTGCCTTTGGTAAGCAGCTCGAGGCTCACATCGGCCGGTTTGCCTTCATCAAGTTCGCAAAAGACGAATAGATTATTCACTGTCAGTACGTTTAATCTGTTTATTAACCAATTGTATGACTCTCAAGCAGCTCTCTGACAAGTGATTCAATATCCTTGTCGGACGATGTAAGGTGTTTGGTCTCCCTCGATTGCAGGATGACATTGTCAATCTCCTTAACCTTTGTCGGAGAGCCTGACAGTCCCAGTTGTTCGGGGTCTGCTCCTATGGCCTCCACACCCCATTCGGTAATTTTTATTACCGGGCGGCTGGCGGCTATGTAATCGGCGCTTTCAGTCTGCAGTTCGGTGTCGGTGCGGGCATACTTGTATCTCATCACCAGGCGGGCATGACGGTACCGGCATTCAGGGGCTGTGCTGTTGACAGTGACAACCAGCGGGAGTGGTGCTGAGACGGTCTCTACACCACGTTCCAGCCTCCTTCGTATTACCAGCCTCTCATTTTCAAAGTGCATCTCCTCGGCATAGGTCACCTGTGGCCACCCGAGCTTCTCTGCTATCTGAGGACCTACCTGCGCCGTGTCGCCGTCAATAGCCTGACGGCCGCCAATGACCAGGTCCGGCGCCAGCCTGCGTACTGCCAGGGCAAGGGCGTATGAGGTTGCCAGCGTATCTGAGCCGGCAAAGGCCCGGTCGGTGAGCAGCACCCCGTCATCAACACCCCGGTAGAGGCCCTCCCGTATTATCTCGGCAGCCCTGCCGGGGCCCATGGTCAGCACCGTTACCGTCGTGCCCGGATACTGCTCCCTGAGTCGCAAAGCCTGCTCGAGTGCATTCAGATCCTCCGGGTTGAATATAGCAGGCAGCACACTTCTGTTCACGGTGCCGTCAGCCTTCATGGCGTCAGGACCTACATTGCGCGTGTCAGGCACCTGCTTTGCAAGTACAACGATCTTAAGTCCGTTCATCTCCGTCTACTTTTGAAGTGGCAAATATAACAATAAAACAATATCCCCAATGCGGCCCCGTCCTTCCTGCAGACACCGGTCGAAAGCCATTGGCATTATATTATACTGTTTATCTGATATATAATTGTTCTTTCCCGACCGCTGAACCAAACCGTTCGAATTTACAAACTCCCTTTTGCTTCCCGGTGACAGAGTAACGAAAAATAACTTAACTTCGCCCGCCAAATAAGCCTCTTTTTGTTTTCCGAATGAAAGGTAAACCCTACACAGCCCTTGTCCTGGCCATGATTTTCTGGTCATTCTCATTTGTCTGGTTCAAGATCGCTAACAGGAGTTACGAGCCCATCACTATCGTTTTTATCAGGCTCATCATTGCGATTGTGGTTCTCTCGGCCTTTCTGTGGATTACCAAACGCTTTACGCGGATCCGGAAAGGTGACCACAAATACTTTTTTCTATTAGCCCTTTTTGAGCCTTTTCTATACTTTCTTGGTGAGAGTTTCGGGCTGACATATGTCTCTTCCACGGTTGGATCTGTCATAATATCGACCATACCGGTCTTTGCGGTCATCTTTGCCTTTGTCATCTACCGTGAGAAACTGAAGTTGATCAACTACCTCGGAGTAATAGTGTCATTTGCGGGTGTACTGATCTTCATCACCAACAGCACTGGAAGCATCATGATGAACCCGAAGGGACTGGCCCTGATGTTCCTTGCTGTGGTATCAGCCACGGGATACAACATGGTTCTGCACAGGCTGGCCTCTGACTATGATCCTGTCACCATAGTCAATATCCAGAATATCATAGGGGCCATTCTGTTTCTGCCGCTCTTCCTGATCTTCGATCTGAGTGACCTGCTGACCACAGGGATAGAGACCGAAAGCTTCGGAGCGATTGTGCTCCTGGCCGTCTTCGCCTCATGCGGGTCTTTTGTACTCTTCGCCTATTCCGTAAGACATCTCGGGATTGCGCGCGCAAATATCTTCAGCAACCTCATCCCGGTCTTCACAGCTGTCTTTGCCTTTTTTATCGTTGGCGACACCATCACCCTGCGCAACGGCGCAGGGATGATTATCGTCATCGCCGGGCTCTTCCTCTCCCAGGCCCGTAAGAAGCGGGCGGCCATCGCTGACACGGACTTTGCCGGAAGAACTGCCTGACGGTGGTTGAATGAATTCCTGCTGTCTGACGCTGCCTGAATGATATGCTGGCTGATACTGCCTGAATGACATGCTGTCTCCCGTCATTTTACCGATAGTATTATCTTTGCCTTCACTCTACAAGAAAATGAGGCATCAGGCACTGTCATTCATTCTACTCCTCACTCTTCTGCCGGTCAGGGGCCAGACCGGCGGTGACAATACCTATGAGTTCCTGAACCTCAGCCACTCCGCATACGCAACGGCCACAGGAGGAATCACGGTCTCGCAGGGACGAGGCGATCTCAGCCTGCCCTATTTCAATCCTGCCCTCCTCAGCTCCTTGATGGACAAACAGATCTCTCTCAGTTTTTCGTCATACTTTGCAGGAATCAACTACGGTTATGCCGCATATGCACTCGACAGTGATACCAGGGGGACTTTTGCCGGAGGGTTGAGCTTCATCAGTTACGGCAGGTTCACCGAGGCCGACCAGGCCGGAAACATAACCGGAACATTTACTGCAGCGGAATACGCCTTCAACATTATCTGGTCATACCGTATTGATACATCATTCACGGTGGGCATCAATGTCAAGCCGGTACTGTCACACCTCGAGCGATATTTTTCTGCCGGCATCTGCGCGGATATCGGGGTAGCATATCACAATCAGAGACTTCTGCTTGATGCAGGGCTCGTTATCAGGAATACCGGTTTTCAGCTAAAGAGCTATACGGGACAGGGAGGTGAGCCTCTTCCCTTCGAGATCATAGCCGGGGCTAATAAGCGGCTGGCTCATGCCCCATTCGGTTTCTCCCTGACTGTCAGACACCTTGAGAAGCCTGATCTCACCTATGATTATGACACAGGTGATGATATCCGGGCAGGAGGTTTCGGGGAGAATATCCTGAGACATATCATTTTCGGTGTTGAGATACTCCCTGCTGATGCATTCTGGATCGGGACGGGACTGAACTACCAGCGCCGGGCGGAGATGCGCAGGGATCAGAGGACGGGGATGGCTGGCTTCTCGGCAGGCTTCGGGTTCAGGACTAAAGCCTTCGAGCTCTCGTACGGACACGAAGCTTTTCATCCGGCCGGAGGATCCAATCACCTGACAGTGACACTCAGGCCTGAACTGATTTTTAAAAATTAATGTTCACTGAACCTTGTGACGCCCGTTTCGTTTTAACTTAGAAGACTGAATGGCAAAGACAAAAAAGATCATAATTACCCTCGACGGTTACTCTTCATGCGGCAAGAGCACCTTCGCAAAGGCTATAGCCTCGGAGCTTGGTTATCTATACATTGACTCAGGAGCAATGTACAGGGCTGTGACCCTCTTCTGTCTCCGCAAGGGGCTTGTTGCCGGGGGGATAGCTGACGAAAGCCGCATCATCAGCCTGCTTCCTGAGATGAATATCTCATTCAGTCCCGGCAGTGAGACGGGCTATTTTGAGACCCTCCTCAACGGAGAGCCGGTAGAGCGTGAGATACGTGACCGGGCTGTCTCTGACAATGTAAGCGCCGTAAGCACAATTGCAGAAGTCAGGTCCAAACTTGTGGATCTGCAGCGCGAAATGGGCTCCGGCGGCGGGATAGTAATGGACGGACGTGACATAGGTACCGTGGTCTTCCCCGAAGCTGAGCTGAAGATATTCATGACTGCCGCACCGGAGGTTCGGGCGCAACGGCGATACCTCGAGCTTGTGAGCAAGGGGCTTCAGGCCGACCTCGGTGCTGTGATAAAAAACATCACCGACCGTGACCGCATCGATTCATCGCGCAATATAAGTCCACTGCGCCAGGCTGTTGATGCGGTGGTGCTCGATAACAGTGACATGACACCCGAAGAGCAGATGAGATGGTTCAGGAAACTGTTTAAAAAGAAGATGAATGAAAGTTGAGATTGAACCGGGGTCAGGGTTCTGCTTCGGTGTGGAGAATGCCGTGAGAATAGCGGAGGAGGCACTTCATGCCGGGGAAGAGGTGTATTGCCTGGGAGAGATAGTGCACAATGACATTGAGGTCGCACGACTTAAGGAACTGGGGCTGGTCACAATCACTTATGATCAATTTTCAAAGATGCGCAACTGCAAGGTGCTGGTGAGGGCGCACGGAGAGCCACCATCAACCTATGAAATGGCGAAGGAAAACAACATCACAATCATCGATGCCACATGCCCCATCGTTCACTCTATGCAGGAGAAGATAAAAAAGGTGCAGCTGGTCTCCAGGGAGGCAAATGGCCAGATAGTAATTTACGGTAAACAGGATCATGCTGAGGTAAAAGGCCTGATGGGGGCGGCCGGGGAAAAAGGCATCCTTGTGACCGACAAACAGGATATCGGCCAGATCGACTTCACAAAGCCCGTATGGCTGTTCGCCCAGACAACCAGGAGCAAGGCAGAGTATGAGCTGGTGGCAGAGATCATACAACTGAACCTGGAAAAGGTTACCCCGGACCACCCCGGTAATACCCTCAGGGTCTACAAGACAATCTGCAGGCAGGTCTCAGACCGCGAAGACCGGCTCAGATCCTTTGCCAGAAAGAATGGGGTCATTATTTTCGTCAGCGGGAAAAAAAGCTCGAACGGAAGAATGCTTTACGAGGTGTGCCTGAATGAGAACAGTCGCTCATACTTTGTCTCGTCGCCCGAAGAGATTGACCCCGGATGGTTTACGAATGTGCAAAGTGTGGGCGTATGCGGCGCCACCTCCACTCCCAAATGGCTTATACAGAAGGTGGCTGAAGCGGTCGGCACCATTTAATATTGTTAGCTTTTCAAATTGATAATGCACAAAATAATAGTAATTTCGCGCTGTTATTAAAAAACTCTGCAATGGCGAAAATTAAGAAGATTGGCGTTCTCACATCGGGTGGTGACGCTCCGGGAATGAATGCAGCCATCCGGGCTGTAACCCGTACAGCCATTTACAATGGCATTGAGGTGATTGGCATACGACACGGTTATATGGGTATGATCAATGCCAATTTCAAGCCGCTTTACGCTCATAGTGTGTCCGATACAATACAACGTGGCGGAACCATACTGAAGACAGCACGATGCGAAGCCTTCAGGACACCTGAGGGAAGACAGACGGCTTATGAGAACCTGAGGGCTGCAGGCATTGACGGAGTGGTGGTGATAGGCGGTGACGGTTCGTTCAAGGGCGCCAGCGTCTTCAATGAAGAGTATAATATCCCGTTTGTAGGTGTCCCCGGTACGATTGACAATGACATCTTCGGCACCGACTACACAATCGGTTATGACACTGCTCTGAACACCGTTGTTGAGGCCGTCGACAAGATACGTGACACCGCCAGCGCCCTCAACCGTATGTTCTTCGTGGAGGTGATGGGGGCAGAAGCAGGACACATAGCCCTGTACAGCGGCATTGCAAGCGGGGCTGAGGCAATCATCATGCCTGAGATAAAGGGAGACTCCCGCAGTATTACGAAAATGATCGAGACAGGCAACAAGAGAAAGAAGTCAAGCAATATTATCATTGTGGCCGAAGGTGACGAAGAGGGGGGAGCAATAGCCATTGCAGAGAAACTCAAGCCCGAACTTACAGGGTATGAGGTAAGGGTTGCTGTCCTGGGGCACCTCCAACGCGGGGGATCACCGTCGGCTCTTGACCGCGTCAACGCCAGCAGGCTTGGCAACGCAGCCGTTGAGGCTCTGCTTGACGGACAGCAGAGCGTGATGGTAGGCCTTCAGAATGACGAGATAACACTCGTCCCTTTCCGGAAAGCCGTGAAGGAGCACAGGGGGCTGAACCAGCACCTGGTTGATATTATTGACATACTGAACGTCTGACCAATTGAGTTTATTAGTTTATGGAACCTTCAGAGGTGTATTTCACCGATATGCACAGCACCCCCTCGGTTAACCTGCTGAAAAAGCTGGAAAGGCTTGTGAGGGCTGCGGGATTTGATGAGATAGACTTCAACCGGAAGATGACAGCCATGAAGATCCATTTCGGCGAGCCCGGCAACCTGGCATACCTCAGACCCAATTTTGCGGCACGCATCGCACGTATGGTCAGGGAGAAGGGTGGCAAGCCATACCTCACCGACTGCAACACTCTTTACTACGGTGACCGCTCCAACGGTCCCGATCATCTCGGGGCTGCCTTCACCAACGGATATAACCCCTTCAGCGCCGACTGTCATGTGGTCATCGGCGACGGTATCAAGGGCACTGACTATCGTGAGATAGAAGTAAACCTCGAGTATACGGGCAAGGCGATGATAGGCACGGCGATAGCCGATGCCGACATAATAATTTCCCTGAACCATTTCAAGGGTCACGAACAGACGGGGTTCGGCGGAGCCCTCAAGAACCTCGGAATGGGGTGTGCCTCCGTAGGTGGGAAACTGTTCCTCCACTCAGGCAATGCCCCGGTCATATATGAGAAAAACTGCACCGGATGTAACATGTGCGTCATCAACTGTGCCCATGATGCTGTTCATCTGATGGAAAACAGGAAGGCCACGATTGATGTAAATATTTGCACCGGATGCGGACAATGCATAGCGGTATGCCAGTATGACGCCGCCAGGGTCAACTGGAACTCCGAGGGTGATACACTCAGCAAAAAGATCGCCGAATATACCTATGCTGTTACCAGGAACAAGCCGTGCCTTCATATAAACTTTATTATGGATGTCTCGCCTGACTGCGACTGCTGGGGGCATAATGACCTGCCATTGGTTGCGGACATTGGGATTGCGGCATCAAAAGACCCGGTTGCATTGGATAAGGCCTGTGCCGATATGGTTGTCGCCGCACCTGCGGCATGGCATTTGTGGGACAAGGAAAAGGGCAATGACCAACGCGGGACTGACAAATTCCGGATGGCACACAAAAGAACCGACTGGAACACTGCTCTACTTCACGCCGAGAAAATCGAGGCGGGATCTTTATCGTACAAACTAATAAAGATATGAAAGAACCCTCATCGTTAAAACGGATGGCAATTCTGATAGTGGAAGATGATCCGCACAGCCAGCTCTATTTCACCAAGCTACTTTCGGGTCTGTATGACACAGCGGTCGCAGCCTCGGCCAGGGAGGCATGGGATCTGCTCCATGAAAGGGTGTTTGACCTGGTGTTGATGGATATATCTCTCAAGGGTGATGAGGACGGTCTTTCCCTTACCCGTCGCCTGCGTACGGAACAGGCTTTTGAGAAGCTGCCCATTGTAGCTGTCACGGCTTATGCTTTCCCTGACGACAAGCGCAGGGCCATTGAGGCCGGGTGTACTGATTATCTTCCCAAGCCGGTGAGTAGCAATGACTTACACCGTAAGATAGCGGAGCTGACGGTTTAAAGAGTAAAAAGTTCTGTCAGGAATAAAAAATTATTAATTTTGCGAACCTGAATTCTCATCAGGGATAAGCCTCCCTCTCCGCCTGCTGGCGGGTATGTGGGCATAATCGGGGTGTAGCGCAGTTGGTAGCGTACTACGTTCGGGACGTAGGGGCCGGAAGTTCGAGTCTTCTCACCCCGACAAGAGAAAAAGCCTTTCCCCGCCAGCTGGCGGGGAAGGGCTTTGTTTTTTCTGCGCGACGAAAGCTTGCTTTCAGGAGCAAAAGAAAAAATAAAGACCTGGAATGAGCGAAGCGAATGAAAGGCTTTTTCTCTTTCAGCCGTCCCCATGGAAGTCCGCGAGTCCGACCGGCGGGAGGACGAGCAATCTTCTCCCCCTCTTTCAGCCGTCCCCATGGAAGTCCGC
>CAYVYM010000001.1:0-201009 GCA_964455705.1 uncultured Rikenella sp. | reverse complement strand
GCAACTCTTTCTTATTTTTCAAGCAGCTGATCCGCTGCAAGTACGAGAAACATGAAATTCGTCGCGCCCCCTCCCATCACATATTCCTGCTGCTGCCACAAGTACGGCCAGTCGAGCAGCTCGGGAAAATCGGGACGGATGAGAGCCGTCCCCGATGAAACACCGCCGGGAATATATGACCAGTCGGCCCTGTTGACGCCGTAGGCGACAGTCGTCGACCTTGCACCTACACCCGAGGCGAAGGAAGATGTATTCACTCCTGGATGAACTCCAAGAATGAAATTGAGTGCATTAAAGATATAATCTGTTGGGAAGATGTCGGGAAAAGCCTTGTGCAGAAAATACTGTCTTACCCCAAAGCTCTGGATATCCCATCCCGCTCCCCAAATATGTGGACGGTAAGGTACTCCGAAGGGCGTCTCGGCTGCCTGTTCAATTATTTCTGATGAGAGCGATTTTACAGCCTCCCTTACCGAACGGGTTAATCCTTCATTTCCTAACTGTAGAAGAGAAGGACCAATGAGCCAGGCAAGTCTTCTTACCTCTTTTATTATATACAACTCATTATTAACGATATAATCCCTGTAGTCAGTTTTCCCTGTAGTAAGGTACAATTCATTTGCTGCATGTATTTTTGATGATACTGATCGTCCGCTGATGGTGTGGTGGAGGTTGTAGATACTTTCAGCAACCTCAAGGCATTGGATACTGAGTGTGTCGTTGAATCCTTTTAGTACCCTGGAGGCTGCAGCCAGGTGAGCTGCAGTTGTTAATTCTCTATAGGGATTTTCCTCAGTGAAGACCCACCTGTCATCGGGCTCCTCTGGCAGTCCGACCTGTCCGTCGGTCATGGCAGCACCATCGCCAAGCAGTACATATTGCCTCAGAGTGGGGCAGATGATCCCTCTGTATAGCCTGCCCAGGTTTCTGTAACCTCCTGCAACGGATAAGGCTCCATGTTCTATTTGTTGTAATATGTCAGGCTTTCCATCAGGCTGGTGAATTTCAACTATTCGGGTGTGCTGGTCAACAGTTGTTTCATCATACCTGATCTCAAAAGCCTCGTATGACTGAGTGAGTATATAAAGCTCCCCGCTCTGTGATTCAACCCTGAGATCATAATCGCCGGCATCGTGCCAGCCTCCGATGTTGAGCCCCGGGACATGTTCGCCGGATCTAAATTTTGTCAAAGTCGACGGGCCCTGTAAATATCCGTCAAAATGGTTTGTATCTGTCGGGGCCATCAGCGCATCGTCCATGTGACACAGATCGTGCCATACGCGGTATTTTTCATTAATGCGCATGTGACACATCTGTACTGGCAGAAAATACTCCAGAGTTGGCTGCCAGACATCGCGCTTATAAACATCTTCAGCGATTCTGAAGGGTTGTGATTTAAAATTACCATAACGAATCCTGTATAGACCCTCCTCTTCAACAGATGTAAAGTCGAATTTAAGGTAATCGGATCTTAAAAACCTGCCCCATTGATCCGGTTTTGCGGACTTGACTATTTCGGACTTTCCGTCGCGACTGATTCTTTCGAGTTCAGTATCTGACCTTTTACTGTCGTTTTTATCAAGTTCAATCAGTGCATATTTCTGCTGTAAGGACTGGTATCCTATCTGCGATACATGAATTATCGGATCGCTTGTCCAGTTGCTGATCGAGTTAGGCGTAATAATCCATTCTATTGCTTTTTTTGTGACCCCGGGTGTAACGAGTGACCTTACTACGAACCAGCCGTTATTATGAATATAACGGCCATCGAGAAGCTGAAGATCTGATCCTGATGAACTGATTGTTAACCTCAGCATCTGATCTTCAGGCGCAACAGTGAGTTGTTTCCCTACAGCCATTGGCCGGGCCGAGACCAATTTACCATTTTTATCGTACATGCCCGGGCCGTTGGCCTGGCGGGGAAAGATTCCCGATTTATTCCCGAGTATCCAGGTCTTTCCAAACAGTACACCCGGGAAGAGTTCCATGTTAAATCCCACCTTATCTGCAAATTCCTCCGGAACAGGGCGGTCAAGATCAACGGTTACAACAACAGAGGCGCCACGGGCACGGGTTGTAACCGTATAATTAAAATAAAGATCGGGATAAATGACCGGATTGAATCCTTTGCCATTGATTGCAGAATCGGGATATGTCAGATATGCAATGATTGTATTGTCCACCGTATCGATAATTCTTTTCTTCTGTTTCGGTATAGGCTGCCACTGACCTGGTGTTTCATCGAGCCGCAGGTCGCCATTGGTGGCTATTCTCATCCCGTGCATTATTACTGCCACGCCTCCCTGGTGACCCTCAGGGTATATGTCATGAAAGGACATCACGTTGACACCGCCATTTTCAAAATACTCCTGTTCGTTGAGTTTAAACCCTTTCTGCTGCGAATACAATGCTAAGGGCAGAATTGTAGTTATAATCAGGAGAATTAGTTTTTTCATTTTGTTTCAAATTATGAATTTCAAATGTGAAGATACAAACTCCGCTTATCCTGGTAAATGGATTAATCAGGACAATTATTTAACAGGAAACAGGTCGCCCTCTGGAAGTCCGTCGCAAAGCACCGCTTTGTGGCAATCTTCTCATCCACTTCAGCCTGCTCCATGGAAGTCCGCGGTGCGCCAGGAATCAGATTTCATCACCTGGTTTCAAATAAAATCCGATTGCATTAAGGGATTCACTCTTACGGTAGTATTCAGGGTCAGTTAGTTTTGTATTTTCCAGCCGAACAACTTTTATCATTACACTGCCATCCTTCGGTTTCATAACCTGAACGCCTTTTGTTGACCTGCTTTCAACCGCATTGATCTGAGAGGTATTGAACAAAACAACCTTTTTAATGCTGCTCTGAGTAACCAGATTAATATCATGTTCAATGAGTTCAATAAAGATCAGACGCGATTCGCTATTGAAAGCATTCCTGAGTTTTTTCCTGGTGTACTCGGTTTGAAAACTTTCCAAAGAAATTTTGCCGATTTTGCCATTTTCAAATGCCACAATCAGAAAACCTTTATATCTCTTTTCTCCAGTCAGATAGATCGGTTTTTCACCTTGTTCGAGATCGATTTTCTGCAGGGCCTGAAACTTGTCCATCAGTTCCTTTTTCTGAACTTTATATACATTACACAGGGAAGTAAAGACAAGGATTTCACTTGAATTAGAATCGTCCCCTACTTTAATCACTGTGGATCCGGAAGGAGATTCTCTTATAAAAGCATTTCTTTCTTCCATTTCTATTCTCCTTTTCAGACTTTCTGCACTTTGCATTGTTTTCAGGTTTTGATTAAAACCCAAATGTGGAAATTATTCTTTTTCTTCCATCATAATTCTTTGAATTTCCTGGATGTTTTATAAAAGGCGACAGCTGAAGTATTAAAGTCAAATTATTATTAACTTTCCTAATTGTTAAATAATAACATTGGTACGGATTTTGCGCCTTTTTTTGTGGCCCAAAACATGATGCACTGAGAAAAATATTGATATTATGAGAAGATTGGTATTGATTGTGCTCTTATCATTTATGTTATTTTCATGCGATAAGGAAAATGATGAAAAATTTCCGGCAAATCCAGATTGGTTAACTGAGAAGATTTCTCAAATGAAGACTGATGATTTTTATGTAGGAACAGTTGTATACGGATATGAATGGAACAATGAGTATTATTATTTAATCTCAATAGGGTTATCCTCTTGTGTAATGTGTGAATTCTATAGTTACCAGGGAGTAAAAGTTGAATGGACACAAGAAAAGATTGATGATTTCCAGAATAATGGAAAGAGAATTAAAGTGGTATGGGAAAGAGGTTTTAATTAATTACTTAATTGTATAATCATGAAAAATAAACTGCTCATTTTCATCATTACCCTCTTTTTCATTTCCTGTGAGAAAGACAACCAGTTTATTATCGAAATTTCGGATACTCCGTTACTAAGCAGTGTATATGTTGGTGGTGAAATTTATATGAAGTATACATATAATGCTGAAAATTTAGTGACAGAAGAAAAAAGCAAATTTCATTACACTAAGCACACCTATAATGGCATTAACCAGTTGATAACATCTGATATTTATTGGGACATGCGCATTGCAAGCAGCAGCAGCAGTGTACTTGAAGAAGCAATGAACCGGAAAGAATGGGTCAATCCTGATAATACACCAAAAAGCATCTCCCATGTGCTTGAATATAACAGTATGAACATAATACGAAAATCATTCATCCGTCCCGAAGGGAGCAGCGATATTATGGAATTCCTTTATGAGGGTGACAGGATAGTGAGGGCAACAGGGTACTATAATGGTTCAATATCAGGCTATACTGATTATTTATATGATAAAAAAGGGAATTTAATCAGGGCGACACGATACAATATGTCACCGGCAGGAATTGCAGAGTTAACTACAACCACAGAGTATGAATACGATAATTTCCATAATCCATATCAATCATTCAGGTGTTTGATAACTCCCGGTATTTATACCAACCCAAACAATATAATAAAAGAAACCTATACGCTTAATTTTGATGTTGACCCTTCGATTGAAAAAGTACAAATAAAAGAATATACGTATAAATATAATGCCAATGGCTACCCCAGAAAAGTAAACAGTGAAACTGAGTATGTGTATAAATAATAACGAACGAAATATTGACGATGGTCGATATCTAATTGATTCTATGCCAGATAATCCAGATCTTATTTTGTCAGAAGAAACATAATGCTGTTGAGGTTCAATTGAAGTTATCGCAGTGAAGTTGCTTAGAAGCTTGTAGTTGTACCATATTTTGACTTCCATCCTTTTAAGGCAGCTGACTGTCTGGGTACCAGGTACAGGGTTGAAATGCCTTTACCGATTGTAAAAGCAACAGCTGCAGCAACCACACCGATAATGTTCAGGAATACTACACACACAAGCAATACAATTATTATCCCTGTAAGCTCTGTTGCTGTTGCAACAGATATCGGGCCTGTGGTACCGTTAATAACCAGCAGGGATCTCTGGAAATTCAAAAGGACAGTCAAAGCAGGCAAGAGGATCATTATCTTAAGTGGCAGATAGGAGAGATCTGCAAGCTCCTTGCTAAGTCCGGAGACTTTTATGAACCACAGGTCAGCGAGTGGAGTGAATGCCAGGATTGTAATCAAAACCGTTACCACGATGCCAAGGTAAACTGCAAAATTCCTTAATACCCGGAAGTTCTGTTTATATGTTCCCATCAGGGCAATATTCACCTCCTGGTACGATAATCCCAGGCTTCTGAAAATAAATACAAGCGAACCCACAACAGGCAGAACAGCCAGCGACTCCACTGCCATACTACTCCGCCCCAGAAAGAATGTGACAAACGGATGCACGCCAAGTGATAAGATTGAGGTGATTGCAAGCGGGTAATAGAACTTTGTTATAGATCTGAGATTAAGATTGCCGTTCTCCGTGTCTTCCTTCTGTATCAGGTACTTCAGGGTCCCTGACACCATTAGCCTCGTTACTATCGCTTCAACAATGACTGCCAGCGACATAGCCCCTGCACCAACATATGCCCCCGGCACTCCGGCTGAATAGAGAAGCAATCCTGTCACCACAATTACTAACAGCCGGACCATAGTCCCGTAAGTTACACGTCTTGTAAGGTTGTTCCTGATAAGGATACCCTGGTAGAACCTCCTGTAACCAATCGATGCAGCCCAGGGAAGGAAGATAATCAGCGCAATATGAGCAAGTCCTGCAACTTCTTCCGGAACTTCCATGAGATCAATAACAATGAAGTTGAAAACTGGCGGAATGAGGATGATAAGCTGTATGCCTGTAATCGCGGCATTCAGGATATCCGTAAAGCGTTTCAGCCTCATGTATGAATTGCGCCCCGTTACAAGAGCCGTGGAGGCACTCATCAGCATTATTATCGGGGCTTCAATGATCATGGCAAAAGATCCGGCAATACCAAAGGCGGCAAGGTTGAGCTTTGCTTCACCCAGCCGGGCGATAAATGCAATTAGGAATGGCTGCTCTATGGCCATTATCAGCCAGGTAAGTGCCAGCGGCGCCCAGAAAAGAGCTACCCTCCGGTAAGTCAGCCTTTCAGTCAGATCCAAAAGTTACAGAATGTTTGATCAGTTTGAATCAAAATGTAATCACCTTGTCACTTTCTGCGACCCAGTTGGTGAGTTCAGCCATGGTACTGATCTCTGTCCCTTCAATCAGCGGAGCACTCTTTAAACCCCTTGATTCAGCGCAGCCACCGCATATTTTAACCTTTCCGCCCTTGGCCAGTACGGCTTTTAGCATTCTTTCGATATTATAATAACCATTGGGGGTATTTTGATTTGCCAGGGCGCAATTTGCGGCATCAGCCATTAAAAATACCCGCACTTCAGTATCCGCATGGTCTTTACCGAGTTGCATTGCCAGTCTAAGGGCATTATATGCCTTTTCTGTTCCGTAAGGAGCATCATTGATCAGGATAAGGATTTTCTGTGCCTTCATAATTCCGTTAAATATTTGTAAGACAAATTTAATGAAACAGGTGAGGATTACACTGATATGAATTTTCGTTTTATAAAGCAATCTACAGATAGTTTGCCTGCCCCATAAATAAGAAGAAAAATAATAAGCATTGTCATGGCAAAGTCGGTTCTTGAATCATGTGCCATCTGCCAGAATCCTTTTTCCTGCAAAATCGGTATCTTGGTTGTTGTGATTGCTGTTATCATTATTATAAGCAAAGGAATTACAGTCACACGGACTGAAAACCCAATCAGAATTAGCACACCGCAAACAATTTCAAACGATGCTACCAGTGCTGCCAGAAATTCCGGATTCGTAAATCCAATTTTTTCAAACCGTCCCGCACCAACAAGTTCAGGAAAAAGAAATTTCTGGATTCCTTCGGATAGAAACACCAAACCAACAATTAATCTTGGCAAGATTGACCTGTAATCATCAACTGATTTGAAAACAGCATTTTGTAACTTTACCATGGTTTCTTTATTTCTAGATAATTCCTGCCCCCAGAACGATTGCAATCAAAAACAACAATATTGCCACTAACACCTGAACAAACCTTAATGTCACTTTCTTTAACAGTTTATTCCCGATAAATGCCCCGAGTATGGCTGCAGATACAGCCGAGAGAATAAGTATCCAATGCTCATGAAGGTTTGCCACCTTAAATCGTGAAGCATAGACCGAAAGTCTTGTAAAATCAACAAGAGATGCAATGACTACCCCAGTTGCAATATATGCTTCCTTGGATAAACCGCTTTTGATAAGGAAGGCACTACGGATTGCACCCTGAATTCCGGTCAGCCCGCCAAAAAAACCACTCAGAACCCCACCCAGAGCAAGCTTGTTCCTTTTAAATTGCACTCTTTGCATTGAAGGGGCAATTTCAAGTACCGAAAAAATAACCAACAGCACTGCGATAACAAGTTTCACCGGCATGACTTCATATTCTTTACCCCAAATGTGATAGTTAAAAAGTGACGGCATATCTGTTATTCTGAGTAATAACCATGCACCGGCAAATGAGGCAAGAATAGCCGGAATTCCAAACCTTAATAAAACTGCTCTGTCCGTATTTTTTCCGACCAGTGTAATCTTGAAAAGATTATTTGCAAAATGAACCACTCCGGTTAATGCAATGGCAATTTCAACCGGGAAAAAGATTGCAAAAACCGGAGTCAGAATGGTCCCAAGTCCAAATCCGGAAAAGAATGTAAGAATGGCAGTAAAAAAGGCGGCCAGACTAATGATAAAAATATCCATATGAAGATGTTTTAATCAGAACACGTTTTGAAGTGATATGGTTCAAATTTTAACCTGCGCCCGGAGACACAACCTGAACAATCTCCTGCTTTCAGTGTTGGGACAATAAGATACATATCATTAAAATACCTTACAACGTATTCCGCGCTAAATTTTTATACAAGGCAATTATAGTATTATTTCTAAGCATTTGCTTTGTAATCACATTAATTAGTTGTAATTTTGAACATTAGAGTTTAGTTCCAGATGATCCTGGTGTTTTTGCCAGACCTCTGAAGACCTTTCAGATATTAGAGATTTCAATTTACAATCATAGCACAATGTTTTATGACGATTTATTCAGAAGTATCCGCGATTCCATCCTCATAGCTGATACCGACAGCATAATAATTGACTCCAATCCTGCATTTACAGATTTGTTTGGGTATACTAATGAAGAGATCAGGGGAATGAAGATCTTCCATATCTACAAGGATATGGACGAGTTCAGAGAAATGGGGAAAAAGATAAAGGATAATATCGATGACCCGACTAAGCTTCATACCGTTCAGTACAAGAAAAAAACAGGCGAAATATTCTCCGGCGAAACAAATGTATTTTATTTTAGAGATCCTAAAGGGGAGATAAAGGGTTTTATCGGTCTTATCAGGGATATAGGTGACCGGTTAATAGCCGAAGAAGAACTATACAGAAGCAAGGAGCATCTCAGTACCACATTAAATTCAATTGGTGACGGTGTTATCACAACTGATCTTGATGGTAATGTTACAAGCTTGAATTCTGTAGCATGTGATCTTACGGGGTGGTCAGTTGATGAAGCATTAAATCAATCGATTACAACTGTCTTCAATGTAGTAAATGCCAAAAATGGCAGAAAGGTAGTTAATCCTGTTAGGAAGGTATTTCAAACGGGAGCTTGTATTGGTCTGGCTAATCATACCAAACTTATTTCCAGGGATGGCAGGGAGTATCAGATTGCTGATTCAGGGTCACCCATCAGTGATCGAAATGGAAACATTACAGGAGTTGTACTGGTGTTTCGCGATGTGACCAGGCAGTATATGATTCAGGAGAAACTGGAGTTAAATGAAAAGAAATACAGGGAGCTTGTTGAATCGGTTAAAGCTGTAGTTTGGGAATACAGTATTTCAGAAGACAGGTGGGTTTATGTTGCACCCCAGTCAACCTCTTTGCTGGGATGGCATCCGGATGAGTGGACAAATCTCGACTTCTGGATAACAAATCTCCATCTTGATGACAGGGAGAATGCCTCCGGTCAATTCTTGTCATTCAATGATAAGATGGAGTCTCATGAGATTGAATACAGGTTTGGTAAGAAGGATGGTTCTTTCGTATGGATCAGGGATGTTGTAAGTGTGGAGTTGAAAAACGGGAAGCCTGCAACCCTGAGAGGTTTAATGTTTGACATTACGGACAGGAAGAATGCCGAGCTTGCGCTATCGGAGAAGACGCAGTTTATTCAAACGGTCATGGATAATCTTCCCATCGGGGTGGCACTTAACAAAACAGATGATGGGTCTGCAATCTATATGAATCGCCGGTTTGAGGAAATCTACGGCTGGGACGGAGATGAGATCAAAGGTGTTAATGATTTTTTTGAAAAAGTTTACCCTGATGAGGTTTACAGAGAAAAGATTATGTCGGCTATTATAGAAGACTTATCTTCAGGTGATGCTTCCCGAATGCACTGGGAGAACAATACTATTACAAGGAAGGACGGATCGAATGCCATAGTTAATGCCGTTAACATTCCTCTCCCTGAACAGAATATTATGGTGTCAACTGTGATGGATGTCACCTCCGAGAGAAAACTGTATGATCAGGTTGTAAAAGCGAGGGACAAGGCAGAGGAAAGCGATCGGCTGAAATCGGCTTTTCTTGCAAATTTAAGTCATGAGATCCGCACACCCATGAATGGAATTTTGGGATTTACTGACCTTTTAAGATCACCCGGACTGACAGGCACCGAGCAGGGGCAATTTATTGACATCATACAGGAAAGCGGTAACCGTATGCTAAGCACTTTGACTGACCTGGTTGATATGTCAAAAATAGAGACCGGGCAACTAGAAATATCTGTTTCAGAAGTAAATATTAATGATCAGCTTACTTATTACCATGAGCTTTTCAGAGCTCAGGCGGACAAAAAAGGTCTTAACCTGGTTCTTGAATCTGCTCTCCCCCCGGAAACAGCTGTGATAAAAACAGATAAAACCAAGCTTGATTCCATTCTTTCAAACCTGATCAAGAATGCGCTCAAATTCACTGATTACGGTAGAATCGGATTTGGGTGCCGGATCAAGGGAGATTTTATCGAATTCTTCATAAGCGACACCGGCATTGGTATTCCCGAGAACATGCAGAAAGAAATTTTTAAACGTTTTGTCCAGGTCGAAAATGAGTTATCAAAAAATTACGAAGGTTCAGGAATAGGCCTGTCAATTGTTGAAGCATATGTGCATTTACTTGGAGGTAAGGTCTGGCTTGAATCTTATTCCGGAACAGGATCTACCTTCCGGTTCACACTGCCTCGCTTCAATCGCAAACCTGATACACAAACTCCTGTACCCGGTACCGAAGAGATTATCAGTGATAGTTTCGACAGAAAACTGAATATTGTAATTGCTGAGGATGATGAAGTAAGCAGCAGATTTCTTGAGATAACTTTGCGGGACATAGCCGGAAAAATAGTATTTGCTCGTAATGGTATAGAAGCTGTTGAATTATGCAAATTGAATCCCGATTCAGATCTGGTGCTGATGGATATGCGAATGCCGGAATTAAATGGTTATGAGGCAACACAAAAAATCCGTGAATTCAACAAAAAGATTGTGATCATAGCACAGACAGCACTGGCTCTTGATACGGACAGACTGAAAGTAATGGAGGCGGGATGCAACAGCTACATCTCCAAACCGGTCAGCAAGGAGGAGCTGTTAAAACTTATAAAAGATACATTTTTATTGCGGAACTGATAGGTAGGATGTTATCGCAGAACTTGCCTGGAACTATGTAAAAAATTATTCAAAGACTGATAATGACACCTCTATCTGGTCACGTATCTGTTTTTCGGGAAGTACTTTAGCACCCAATAATAATCCCTGCATAGCGCCTAATAGAAAGCTTGAGTACTTTTCAAGATCAGTATCAGCTGAAATATCTTTGGCCTCAATTGAATTCATAAGTATTTTCTTAAGCATCTCCCTGATAAACATATAGTAATCAGTAAGTTCAACAGTAACCTCTTTGTCCGTAGGATTGATCTCCCCGGTAGTGTTAACCGCCAGGCAACCCCTGTACTCTTTGCCCCGGCTCCTGTCCTCAACCAGACGGTTCAGAAATATTTCAAGGTCTTTTAGTCTGGCTTCGGGTTTTAACAGTTCGCTGTAGACATTCTTAATTACATACTCCCTGTATTTTCTTAATGATTCAATGAAAAGATTATGCTTACAGGTGAAACTTGCATAGATTGAAAACTGATTGATGCCCATCTCCTTTTCAAGCATTCTTACTGATGTCTGTTCATAACCGTTATTCCAGAAAACATGCATTGCTTTCTCAAGGACATCATCAGAATTATATCGCTTTTTCCGGGGCATTGTATTTACTTTTAACAAATCTAAGCATTTGCTTTGATAAAACAAGGGAAATCGTAGCAAAAGCCCTGCTGACAAAGGAATACTTCTGCCAATCCTCCTTGAGGCGTACCCTGAACAACCTTACCTTAATTTTGTTTTAGTTTGAATTACAATATCCTTAATAGTTTTTGTTATAATTGCTAATTGGTTTAACTTAAAATCAAAGACCTATGAAAATTCTCAGAGGAACCATTTTTGGGGGAATAGCGTACTTTCTCCTGGGATGGCTGGTATGGGGGATCCTCCTCATGAATTTCTTTTCAGCCAACATGAATCAATGTGCCAGCAGGCCACCTGAAGAGATGGTCTGGTGGGCAATTATCCTGTCAAACCTGGTGTTAGCTTGTCTGCTGACCCTGATCCTGCACTGGGCCAAAGCCAAAACTGTCATTGACGGCCTTAAGTTCGGAGGACTGTTCGGATTGCTTTTCGGTTCGGGTATCGCATTTTCCTACTGGTCAATGAGCACGATGTACATGAACGCAGGGGCGATGGTAACCGACATCCTAGTGTCAACAGTCGTCATGGCCGTGGTCGGCCTGGTGATAGTCCTGACCTGGGGAAAAGAGAAATAACAAGACTCCCTTCTCTTACCGGCCCCGACAGGGGTAACAATGTACCCGCTGACGGATGACTCCGTCAGCAGGGTAACAATTGTTATGGCTGTTATTGAATATCCGGCTCCTGATCCCCATTGACAGGAATAACAAGCCTCATATCAGGCATGGCGAAGATCACACCCTTATTTGCCTGCTTCAGCTCCTGGAGGGTCAAATCGTACTTCCTGGCTATGTCAGCCAGTGATTCTCCCTTCTGCACCTTGTGAATCTTCTTTTTCGCCGGTGGTGCCTTTTTAACCGCAGGCCCGCGTGCAGCGGCGGTGGACTGGTTTGTGGCTTCAGCCTGGGGGGCCGGACCATCAGAAGGAACTGCCACATCTGTCTGTGGTCGGCGATCCGGCTGACTCCCTGCCCCGGCAGTTGTCGCCTGCACTTCAGCCGTCCCGGAATCTGCAGGCTTGGTCGTCTCAGCAGAAGGGAGGGAAGACCCGGATGCCGCAGACCTCTCCTGAGCAGTTATATCTCCTGGCACTACCTCTTCCTGAGCCGTCAGGGAGGATGACGCCGGTATTCTCAGTACCTGTCCCGCCTGTATGCCTCCGGCAGGAATAGCATTTTCACGGTCAATATCAAGTATGGTCACCTTGTAGGCCCTGGCAAGGGAATAGAGTGTCTGACCCTTCAGCACCTCATGCATGTAATATGCCTTGCCGTTGAACATGATCCGCTCCCTGGCCAGGCGGATTCCTGTTGCCGGATCGGATGCCGGCGAAAAAGACGGGGTCGGCGATGCAACAGCCGTTGAACGCTGTGCGGGCTGTGCTGACGGACCAGGCTGAGACGGTATCCCGGTATTTTCTGCCACTGAAGGTATCCGGAGCACCTGTCCCGCCTGTATACCGCTTGAGGTGATCACGTTATTCCGGGTGATGGCATCAATTGATACCTTGTATGCCCGGGAGATAGAGTGGAGCGTCTGGCCTTTCTGCACATCATGCATGTAAAAGACCTTGCCGCCGTAGATCATTTTTTCGTTTGACACCTCAACAGCCACCTGGGCGCTGAGGGGGGCGGGGAGCATCAATGCTATCATCAATGCAATAAACGGTAAAATGGGTATTTTAGACATATCAGGGCGTTTTAACAGGGGTAAAGGTAATATTTTCATATAATTGAACACCGTTGTGAAGAAGTTAAACATAATTACCAGCCGGTTGTTGTATTTGATTATAAACCCATAATAAAAATCCCGAGATGAACCACACACGCAGGATGACCAGCATTCTCAGGAATGAATACCATGGCGAAGGCATCGACCTGGGCAATTTTGCCGAAAATCCGATCGTACAGTTTGAGAGATGGATGGAAGAGGCCATAGCTCATAATGTAAAGGAACCCAACGCCTTACACCTGGCAACAGTCGATGCTTCAGGAATACCCTCTGGGAGAATCGTTCTCCTGAGGGACTTCAATGAAAGGGGATTCTCCTTCTTTACCAGCTATGGCAGCAGGAAGGGGGAGGACCTGCAGCAAAACAACAATGCTTCGATGACGTTCTTCTGGAGTGAACTCTTCCGCCAGATCAGGATAGGCGGTAAGGCCTACAGGCTGCCGGTCGCAGAGTCCGATGCCTATTTCCGGAGCCGCCCGCGGGAGAGCCAGATTAGCGCAGTTGCCTCACTGCAGAGCCGGGTCCTCGAAAACAGGGCGCTGCTTGAAAAAACAACTTCCGAGACTGATGAAAAATACAGGGACCGCCCGGTGCCAAGACCCGATAACTGGGGCGGCTATTACCTTGTGCCCGAATATATCGAGTTCTGGCAGGGCAGAGAACATCGGTTACATGACAGGCTTCAATACATCAGAGCAGGACATGATGGCAGCTGGGCCATCAGACTCCTCTACCCCTAAGGCTCACCAGAGAGAGCCGGTGCATTATCCTTTTACTACAATAATTATGCTGTCTGTTCATCCATTGAACTGAAGCTCCGTGAGCGTCCTGTAAAGACCCGTGCCATTGGCAAGGAGCTCTGAATGAGTGCCCTGCTCAACAATCTTTCCGTCACTCAGCACAATTATCCTGTCGGCCTTCCGGACCGTTGAGAGCCTGTGTGCTATCACAAGGGAGGTACGGCCCTTCATCAGCTTCTCCAGCGCCTCCTGTACCAGTCTTTCAGATTCGGAGTCGAGTGACGAGGTGGCCTCATCAAGTATCAGGATCCTGGGGTTCTTGAGCACTGCCCGGGCAATAGCTATGCGCTGACGCTGGCCTCCGGAGAGTTGTACGCCCCTCTCTCCCACCACGGTCTCAAGTTTATCAGGAAATGATTGAATAAAGTTCCACGCGTTGGCCTGTATCGCAGCCTCCATTATCTCCTCTTCATCCGATCCGGGTTTTCCGTAAGCGATATTCTCCCTGATGGTGCCTCCGAAGAGGAAGACATCCTGCATTACCACCGCCATCTGTGCACGCAGTGCAGTCACCGGGAAGCTCATGCTGTCACGTCCGTCGAACAGGATCGTCCCTTCACCCGGATCGTAAAACCTGAGCAGAAGCGATGCAACGGTCGACTTGCCGGCGCCGCTCGGCCCTACCAGGGCTATTTGTTGCCCGGGGGCGACTTTGAAGCTTACATCCCTGAGTACAACCACCTCATTACGAGAGGGGTATCTGAACCCGACACCGTTAAATGTAATCTCTCCCTGAAGAGTATGTGCACTATCCGGTGTGTAGACCTGATCAATCGCCTCCGTCTTTTCATCGACGATCTGCAAAAGGTTCTCAGAGGCTCCTATCGTCTTCTGCAGCCTCGTGTAGACACCGGCCATTCCGGCAATGTTTCCTCCTATGAAACCTGAATAAATGACAAATGAAAAGAGCTGGCCGGCCTCCATCTGTCCGCCGGCTATCATAGCGGCTCCCCGCCAGATGACAGCAGCCATCGAGATAAAGAAGCCCAGTACAATGAATGAGATCGCTGCCTGATACTTCCCGCCCTTGATACCTGCCTTTGCCACCTCTTCTGTTTTCTGCCGGTAGCGGTTGCTTTCAAAAGCCTCATTGGTAAAAGCCTTTACATTCTGAATACCCTGAAGTGTCTCCTCCACGATGGTATTCGACTCGGCAACAAAAGCCTGCGCCTTCTTTGAGTAGCGCCGGATGGCCCTCCCTGAGAAAAAGGCCATGAGTGATATCGCCGGAATGATTGCAAGCGTGAAGATGGTCAGTCTGAAGGAACTGATCATCATAAGGGTTATGCCACCCACAATGACCAGCATCTGAGAGAGCAGGTCAGCGAGAGTGCTCGTGAGCGAGTCCTGAAGTAAGGATATGTCAGACGAGATCCGGCTGTTAAGCGCCCCCACCCTCCGCGATGAGAAAAACGACATCGGCAGCCTGATCAGGTGATTATAAATATGCTGCCTGATGGAGGCAAGAGTCTTCTCGGTCACATAGACGAAAAGCCTGGTCCGGGTGTATGAAAAGAGAGCCTGACCCGTAAGAATGGCAAGCAGCAGAAACCCGGTGCGGTTAATCTCTGAAATGACCATCCCCCTGTTGGCTATGTCAACCATGTCACCCAGAAGCTTGGGGAACATGAGGCTTGCCGCCGTGGATAGCAACAGGAACAGCAGGCCGAGGCCAAACTTCCATCTGTACGGCCTCAGGAATCTGTAGAGCTTCGCCAGTTGTTTCAGTCCTGAACCTGTGGGTATCTTGATGGATGCTTCAGACATTTCGTGACACTTATAACATCAGAAATGCAAAGATAGGCCAATAAGTTCACGCATGGAGTGCATGGCATTATGCCCTCTGTTAAAATTGTGAAAACAGTGTTTATAAATAGTGCTGTATCATACCCTCTGCGGCACAATGGTTTCTTTAATTTTGCAGCTTTGTAATAATACCTATGACCGCACTCGAAAACCTCAGGAACCTCGTCCTTGCGCCATATATACTTAAGGCGACAGCCCTCATAGGAGTCGAGAGGGAGGTCGGCGGCAACCAGTTCCGTCACTGCTTCTCAACCCTGGGGATCCTGCTCGACTATAAGTTCTACGACAACGGCATCCTCCTGAAAGCCGCGCTGCTTCACGACCTGCTTGAAGACCTGCCCGAGACACAGTTTGATGAGATAAGGTGGATAGACAGTGACGGGACAGCGGTGGTGGAGCTCGTACTTGAGGTGACCAAGCGAAAAGAGGAGACAAAGTCAGAGTATCTCCAGCGGGTGTTGGAGCAGGGTTCGGATAATGCACTGTTGCTCAAATGTGCTGACAGAATCAGCAATCTTACCGACCTTCACCGTGACATACAGACGGAACAGAGAATCTCCGGGTATCTTGACCAGACGGAAAAGTATGTTTTACCAATGGCGAGTAGGGTCAGTTCCGATATGCTCATTGAGCTTACCGATCTTATCGCCAAGCGGAGAAGTATCCTGCACATCCTGTAATTCGCCTCAAATCTATCTCAGTGATACCAAGGCCGGACAATCGAGGGTGTGTCAGCCCTGGAGTTCCTTAACCCTTGCAGATATCTCCCTGCCACCATCCATCACAATTCAGCGCTCATCGAATATGGCCACCATGCCGGGGAGACGCCTCTGACAGTATCGGGGCGCGGGTTCATCCTGAACTCCAGTCTCCCTCCTTCCTGGAGCTGCGAATGAGTGATAAAACTGACTCCGGTCTTCCTGCCGTTGAGAAGCACATCATTAACATATATGTTCTCGCTGCTGTTCTCCGGTGCTGAAATCACCAGTTTTTGTCCGTCAGAAAGGGTAACTGTTGCCTTTCTGAAGAGGGGCGAGCCCAGTACATATTCACCCGTCCCGGGGGTGACAGGGTAAAAACCGAGGGCGCTGAAGACATACCATGCTGATGTCTGTCCGTTGTCTTCATCACCGCAATAACCGTCGGGAGTATAATTATATAGCTTTTCCATCACCTCCCTGACCCTCATCTCCGTCTTCCACGGCTCAGGGGTGTATTTGTAGAGGTAGATCATATGCTGCACCGGCTGGTTGCCGTGAGCATAGTTACCCATGTTCATGATCTGCATCTCCCGAATCTCATGTATGGGGAACCCATAATAGGAATCATCAAACAGTGGCGGCACCACAAAGACCGAGTCGAGCATCCGTGCCATCATTTTTGTGCCGCCCATAAGGTCAGCCAGTCCTGCCACGTCATGAAAAACGCTCCAGGTGTAATGCCAGCTGTTGCCCTCGGTGAATGCGTCACCCCACTTGTAAGGGCTAAAGGGCGACTGGAAGGTTCCGTCACTGTTCTTTCCTCTCATGAGCAAACGTTCACTGTCGAAAACATTCCTGTAGTTCTGAGACCTTTTTGCATAGATTTCAACTTCCTCCTGAGGTTTGCCCAGTTCCTTCGCCAGCCGCCACAGGCACCAGTCGGCGTAGGCATACTCAAGGGTGCGTGCCACATTCTCATTGATGCCTGCATCATAGGGGACATATCCCAGGCTGTTGTAGTACTCAGCGCCGTACCTGCCCACTGAATGAACGGGGCCGTGTCCTTTTGTGTTCTTCACCATCGCATTCCACAGGGTGTCAATCTCATAACCCCTGATGCCCTTAAGCCAGGCGTCAGCGATGAGAGAGGCTGAGTTGCTGCCAATCATGCAATTGCGATGGCCGGGACTAGCCCATTCGGGAAGCCATCCGCTCTCGAGGTAGGCATTCACCAGCCCCTCCATAATATGTGAGCTCATTTCAGGGTAGAGCAGGGTTATCAGCGGCATGGCAGCCCTGAATGTGTCCCAGAAGCCGTTGTCGGTGAAGAGCCGCCCGGGAAGAACCTGTCCGTTGTACGGACTGTAGTGTATGATATTCTCTTCGCTGTCATATTCATAAAACATCCTCGGAAACAGCAGCGTGCGGTACAGTGTTGAATAGAACGTGCGTATCTGATCATCGGTACCGCCTTCAACCCTTATGCGTCCGAGCTCGCTGTTCCATCTCTCCCTGGCGGCATCGCGGACATCGTCAAAGCTGCGGCCCCCGGTCTCCCGTTCAAGGTTAAGCACTGCCTGTTCGTGTGAAATAAATGATGATGCCACCCTTGCAGATACCTGCTCTCCCCTGTCTGTCCGGAACCCAACCACCGCCGCTGCACGATCGCCCTGTCCCCCGGTGCTGCCAGGCATGATCTTTCCATCCAACCACACCGAGAGGAATTCAAACTCCCTGTCAAAGACGATCACGAAGTAGTTGTGGAAGTTCTCCGGCACGCCACCGTGGTTGTTGCGGCAATAACCGATGATTTTTCTCTCTTCAGGGAGGATCTTTACCATAGAGCCACCGGCGAAGGCATCGATGACTACTGCCGAGGAATCACTCTTCGGGAAGGTAAACCTGAACAGTGCTGACCTTTCTGTGGGCGTTACCTCCGCAGTGATGTCATAATCAGCCAGATAGACGCTATAATAATAGGGCCGTGCCTCCTCGGCCTTGTGTGAGAACCATGAAGCGCGTTCTTCCTCTGTGATCCTGCCGACTCCCGTGACAGGCATCAGTGAGAAGGCAGCGTAATCATTTATCCACGGGCTCGGTTGGTGCGTTTGTTTAATCCCGGTAATCTTATGATCATCATAGGTATATCCCCATCCATCACCATTGCGGCGAGTTTGCGGCGTCCAGAAATTCATCCCGAAGGGCAGGGCCACAGCAGGATAGGTGTTGCCATGCGAGAGGAGATATTCCGAATCGGTGCCCATCAGTGTATTCACCAGGTTAGCAGGCTCTGTCAAGATCACCTCCTGCTGCCTGCATCCGGAGAGTGACAGTAACAGGAGCGCTGCCAGTACTGCAGCCCTGTCAATCCGGCTTGTTTTTTCAATCGATAAGTTCATTTTTCAGATTACTTGTGTTTTTTAAACTTCTTCTCCAGGACCCTCTCCGGTGTGATCCGCTGTCACTGAGGGTCAACATCGGCATGGATGCGCAGAATGCCTTTCCTTGGTTTCTTCATCCCGGTCTCCATGGCCCTGCGCACCACCTCCTTTACCCTGGAAGGTGAGAGGCTGCTTTCTACCTTGACCATTATTGTCTTGATATACCACTTCTGGACCTGCATGATTACGGGAAACTCCGGTCCGAGCACATGGCTGCCCAGCTGCTTGCGGAGACTCTCTGCAAGCCATGCTGCTGACACATTCAGTTCATCCAGATCACGATGCCGGACTGAAAGCCTGATGATCTTCGTGAAGGGAGGATAACCAAACAGGGCTCTCTCCTCAAGCTGTGTGCGGCACATTGCCTTATAGTCATGCTTAAGCACCTGCCGGAGGATGATATGGGACGGGTCGGCCGTTTGTATGATCACCTTGCCCCTGCGGGTGCGTCTCCCGGCTCTGCCGCTGACCTGTTCCATCAGCTGGAAGCTGCGCTCAAAGGCTCTGAAATCGGGGAAATGCATCATATTGTCGGCGTCGAGAATACCCACCACCGTCAGCCTCTCGAAGTCAAGCCCCTTGGATATCATCTGTGTTCCGATGAGGATGTCTGTGGCGCCGGCGGCGAAGTCAGACAGTATCTCCGATGAGGCGCGCCTCTTCCGTGTTGTATCCTGATCCATCCTTGCCACTCTGGCTGAAGGGAAGATCAACCTGACCTCCTCTTCGATCTTCTCTGTACCGAACCCTTTTGTTGTAAGGGCTTCCGATCCGCACTCCGGGCATGCTGACGGCAGCTTCATGCTCCGGCCGCAGTAGTGGCAGACCATTTTGCCAATGCTCTTGTGATATGTATAGCTTACGGAGCAGTTTGTACAGCCCGGCACCCATCCGCAATCAGGGCACATCAGGTAGGGAGAGAATCCCCTCCTGTTCTGGAATAGTATCACCTGTTCGTTCTTGCCCAGCGCCTCCTCAATGGCCTCAATGAGTCGGGGAGTAAAGTGTGAAACCATTTTCGTCTTCCTGCCGAATGATCGAGTGTCGGCGACGATCATCTCCGGCATCATGACATCACCGTAGCGGGTCATCAGCTCAACAAACCCGAACCGTCCGGCAGAGGCGTTATGATAGCTCTCAAGTGATGGTGTGGCTGACCCCAGCAGGGTTCTGCCCCCATGGATCCGCGAGAGCATCATGGCGGCGTCACGGGCATGATACCGGGGTGCCGGGTCATACTGTTTATATGATGAATCATGTTCTTCATCAACGATGATCAGTCCAATCTCCCTGAAGGGAAGGAAGAGCGAAGACCTGACGCCCAGGACTGCACTGAGAGTGCCGTCACTGACTCTTCTCCGGACCTCACGACGTGCGGCCGGGGTCAGCCGGGAATGAAAGACCCCTATTGAGTCTCCGAAGTGCCGTTGAAGACGCTCGATGATCTGGCTTGTCAAGGCTATCTCAGGCAGCATGTAAAGAACCTGTCTGCCCTGAGCAAGCTGCTCCTGCATAAGATGGATATAGATCTCCGTCTTCCCGCTGGAGGTCACACCATGCAGCAGCACTGCCTCGTGGTCACTGAACAGTTCCCTGATGGTGTTGCAGGCCCCGGACTGGACATCATTCAGGCTGGCAGGCGTGATTACCTCACCGTCGGCTACCGTCTTACCGCTCTTTTTCCTTCCTGATATCTTTCCTCCCGGCAGATCGTCGGCCGATGGAATAGCAGCCTTCATAACCTCTCCGGGGTAAGCCATGTAATAATCTGATATCCAGAGAATAAAATCAACCAGCCGGTCATTGACCCATGCCTCTTCCGGCAGCATTGCGGTTATCTCCTTAGGGGTAAACTCTGACGGAGGGGTATTGTGGATGCTTACCACGAGGCCCGTTGCATTACTGCTCTGTCCAAACGGCACGGTCACGATGCTGCCGCGCCTCAGGGCACCTCTCAGCTCCTGAGGTATGCCATAAGTATAGCTGCCGCTGACGGCAACAGGAATGACAATATCAGCGAACTCTTTTTGCATACCGGATGTGCTGCCAAATTATAAATAAAAGGCCGCAAGGACCGGCTCAAATGCCAGATTTTATCAACCAAGGTCTTAATGTACTGTTAAACCAGCGCCGCCCTTACTTTTTCGGCAGCATCGGTGAAGGTTGAAGCAGCAATCACCTTCAGCCCCGAGCTGTCAATAAGCTCCTTTGCCTCGATGGCATTGGTGCCCTGGAGCCTCACTATTACCGGAACGCTGATATCACCAATTGTTTTGTATGCTTCTATTATTCCTGATGCCACGCGGTCACACCTGACAATCCCTCCGAAGATATTGACAAGTATGGCCCTGACATTCGGGTCCTTGAGTATTATCCTGAATCCGGCCTCCACTGTTTGTGGGTTTGCTCCGCCACCCACATCAAGGAAGTTTGCCGGTCGGCCTCCTGAGAGTTGTATCAGGTCCATTGTTGCCATGGCAAGGCCGGCGCCGTTAACCATGCATCCCACATCGCCGTCGAGCTTGACATAGTTGAGGTTACTAGCCGACGCCTCCACCTCTGTGGGATCCTCCTCTGTAAGGTCACGCATCGCAGCAAGCTCCGGGTGGCGGTACAGCGCGTTATCATCAAGTGAGACCTTGCAATCAACGGCCAGCACCCTGGCATCACTTGTTTTCAGGAGAGGATTAATCTCCATCAGTGATGCATCGGAACTGATAAAGGCATCCCACAGACCGCTTATGAAGCGGGTCATCTCCCTGTAGGCCTTGCCACGAAGGCCCAGGTTGGAGGCTATTGTTCTCATCTGGAATTCATGCAGGCAGCACGAGGAATCAACAACCTCAGTAAAGATTGCTTCCGGTGTTTTTGCAGCTACTTCCTCAATATCCATGCCTCCTTCAGTGGAATAGATAACAACGAAGGCAGACCTTTTCCGGTCAAGAAGCACAGACAGGTAAAACTCCCTTATATCCGACTCACCCTTGTAATATACATCCTGGGCGATAAGGACTTTTCTTACCACCTTCCCTTCAGGGCCGGTCTGATGTGTCACAAGTGTCATGCCCAGCATGCGTGAAGCCACCTCTGCTGTCTCCTGTGGTGAGCGGGCTATCTTCACCCCTCCGCCCTTGCCCCGGCCTCCGGCATGGATCTGGGCCTTTATGACGAAGATCTCCGTCCCGAATTTCTTCTGAAGTTCTTCGGCAATGAGTTTTGCCTGTTCGGCTGTCTCAGCCACAAATCCTTCCTGCACCTGTACTCCGTGGGCCTGCAGTATTGACTTTCCCTGGTATTCGTGAATATTCATGACAAGGTATGTGATAAGGGGTTATATTGTCTCTTCGCAATAAGGTATGTAATTTACTCTTTTTTATAATTATTTTCGTTAAAATTTTCTGAATGAGGAAGCTTTCCAATGATGAGCTTAACCGTAAAAGCGTTACGGAATTCAGGGCATCAGTCAAGTCGCCCTTCATCATTGTGCTCGACAATGTACGGAGTCTGAACAATGTGGGATCTATCTTCCGCACGGCTGACGCTTTCCTTGTGGAGGCTGTTTATCTGTGCGGCATCACTGCCACTCCTCCCCACAGGGAGATACATAAAACCGCCCTGGGAGCCACTGAATCAGTTGCCTGGAGATATTTTGACAGTGCTCCTGAGGCGGTCAGGGAGCTGAAGGCGAATGGTTATGTAATTGTCTCCGTGGAGCAGGCGGATGAGGCTCTTCCTCTGGACAGGTTCACTGCTGAAGCCGGGGTCAGCTATGCACTGGTGTTCGGGCATGAGGTCAGGGGCGTAAGTGACGAGGTGGTTAATCTCTCCGATGCCTGCATAGAGATCCCGCAGTATGGCACCAAGCATTCATTCAACATTGCTGTCAGCGCCGGCATAGTACTATGGGAGCTGGCAGGCAGGATCAGCGACAAGAGGTAAAAAAACCCCGTCTGCCTGTCGGCGAACGGGGTTTTATGATTATGTAGCCTTATTACTGTGTAACAGACCTGAATGTGTCATCCATAAAGAACTTGGCAAACTCAAGATCAGTCTGAGCATAGTTCTTCCAGTCAGAGTTGTAGCCGATAGCTTCGCGGAGGCCGTTGAGAACACCATCCTTATTGTCGAGGCGTGCTGCAATGACAGCATTTAAGTATGAAGGAGCACCGCATTTGCATGGCTTAACTGACTCCATGGTTGTCTTGGCTTTATTGATGTCACCCTTCAGAAGCTGTGCAAGAGCAAGGTTCATCGTGGGCTTGTCGCCAAGCAGGTTGACAGCCTGGTCATATTTGCCTTCATGGATAGCGATGGTACCCAGTCCGAATTTTGATTCGGGGGTGGCGGCTGACATCGAGTTGAAATACTCGGCAGAAGCCTTGATGTCACCCTTGAGGAGAGCGGCAAAGCCCATGTTGTTCTTGACAACATCATCATTCTTGAGAGCCTTGGCTTTTTCGAGGGCTACCATAGCCTCTTCATTCTTGCCCATGCTCAGGTATGTCCATCCTATGTTGTTCCATGCGCGGAAGCACTTGGGCTCCTTCTCGGCAGCCATCTGGTAGTACTTGAGCATCTCATTGGGATCTTCAGTGAGTGTGGCAGCATAAAGCAGCTGCTCAAGGCTGAGCACTGATGCATCGCCCTTGATTGCTGTAAGGATCTCATCATCGGTGAGGCCAATAAGGTCAACGTCGACAATGAATTTTGATCTTCTCAGCAAGGGGAGAATTTCCTCTGCGAGAGTCTCATAGGCTGTAGCCATGTTTTTAATCTCCTGTTCGCGGACGACAGGATCCTGATACATTGAAAGGACTCTCAGGACAAGCTCCTTATCAGCCATCGACGACTCCTGAACGAGGGTTTTGAAACCATCCCAGTCTTCAGCAGTTGTTTGGGTCGCAAACAGTTCTTTCAGTTCGGGGATCTTGCCGTACTCTTTCTGGAGATACTTCTCAGCAGCTTTGCCTCTCTGCTCTGACAGTCTTTCATTGAGTGTGAGCGGACCGTCAGGTGAAGCGTATGAGCTGGCGGTGACGCCTTTGACTGCCATTCTCTCATTCTGCATAACGAGGGCAATATAATCCTTAAGAGCCTGAATATCGGTAGACTTCAGTTCAGAAGTCCTGATATCTGCCCTGTTTATCATATAGAGAATATCAGCCATCTTCTGCTCGGGAACTATGCGCTGGTAGTTGTCCTTCAGTGATATTGGCATTGCGTGATCTTCAACCAGTGTAGAGGTGGCAATTACACCGTCAGCCAGCTTGATAGGATCAAATTCCAGCGTCTTGTCTTTTTTAGATGCCTCAACGCGGAGCATGAACTCAGATACCTTCATCTCAGGTTTGTAGTCGACGTCACCGGTCCAGTTGATGTTACCGCCTTCCCAGCTGATTGACTTGTTGTTAGCCAGAACCTTCTCACCCTGGGCATAGAGGATTTCATCAAAGGCTGTTTCACCGCCTTCATAAACAAGGACGGGGGTGATCTTAAGTGTGGTGTTCTTGTCAAAGTACTTCTCCGGATAGGTGGCTTTTACCTGTGCGGCAACAATTCCTGCATGGGTTTCAAGTACCTTGGGAGTGATCTCATACTGGACAAGATTTGCGTTTTTCTTCATCTTGTCAAGACTGCTGCAACCTGACATAAGTACAGCAGCGAGCAGAATGACAAAAAGTCTGGTGAAATTTTTCATAATTTGTTTTTTATTAGTTGCGATCAGTTTCTGTTAATTATAACAATTATACAATATTTCTGATTTGGTTACAAATTTAAGATAATTTTTAGTCAATACCTTCAACCATCATATTAAAAATTCAGAAATCACGGAGATTAATTCCCGTCTCTACTGGTTCTTTGAAGATCATATCCGTCACTTTGAGGTAATCTTCTTTGTTGGCCACGAAGTCAATGCCTGACACATTAAGCACCAGATAACGGTTTTCCGGGTTCTGCCTGAAGAAATTAAAATAGCTCTCCTGTATACCTGAGAGGTATTCTGCAGTGATCGACCTCTCGTACTCCCGGCCTCTGGTGGCGATGTTTTTAAGGAGTCTCTCCGGGGGCACATGCAGATAGACATAGAGATCGGGCTTTGGCAGTGAGCTGTATATGATATAAAAAATCTGCCTGTAGAGGCTGAATTCATCCTTCTCCAGTGTTTGTGAGGAGAATACGAGTGACTTCATGAAATAATAGTCTGCCACGGTAAAACTTCTGAAGAGGTCCTGTTCCACCAGCTCCTCCTTCAGTTGCCTGTAGCGGTCAGCCAGAAATGAAAGTTCCAGGGGAAAAGAGTATCTGGTGGGGTCACTGTAGAATTTGGGAAGAAAAGGGTTATCTGCAAACCGCTCGAGGATCAGTTTTGCGTTGTAATCCCTGGCGATCATCGAAGCCAGGGTGGTCTTGCCTGCCCCGATATTTCCCTCAATGACTATATAGTTATACCTTACGGTCTCCATTTCGTTCCCTCATTGCAATCATTATCAAAAATAACATTTGACGCTCACAATAGCAATAAAAAAGCAGGGACGCACATGTTGCGCGTCTCTGCCGTTTATCTTAAGCGATGCCGAGTGGGGCTTCGCCGGATATTATATCCGGGGAAAACTACCTGTTATCGTCCCTCCTGCGGTCATTTGAGCGGCGGTCACCGCGGTCACCACGGTCGCCTCGGTCACGGTCATATCCGCCTCTTCCGCCTTCACGTGATCCCTGATAATCTCTTCTTTCGGAATGCTCGCGTTTGGGAGGTTCTACATAACCTTCAGGCTTGGGAATCAGCGGCTTGCGTGAGAGTCTCAGCTTGCCGGTCTTCTGATCGACTTCAATCAGCTGCACCTCAACGATATCGCCTTCCTTGAAAAGTTCCTCCACGGTGCCGACCTTCTTCCAATCCATCTCTGAGATGTGAAGAAGTCCGTCCTTATTTGGAAGAATCTCCACAAAAGCTCCGAACTGAGTGATTGTTTTCACCTTGCCGGTATAGACTTTGCCGACTTCGGGGACAGCACAAATGGCGTTGATTCTGTCGAGTGCAGCTCTGATTACCTCGTAGTTGTCGCCGAAGACATCGACCATACCCTGGCCGTTTATCTCCTCGATAACGATGGTTGCACCTGTGGTTGCCTGAATATCCTGGATGATTTTTCCGCCGGGTCCGATAACTGCGCCTATCATCTCCTTGGGGATATAGATCTTCTCTATTCTCGGAGCATGAGGTTTGAGTTCGGGCCTGGGCTCAGCGATAGTCTGTTCCATGATGTCAAGTATATGGAGTCTCCCCTTGCGTGCCTGGTCAAGAGCCTGCTTCAGCACCTCGAATGAGAGTCCGTCTACCTTTATGTCCATCTGTGTGGCGGTTATACCGTCACGTGTACCGGTGACCTTGAAGTCCATGTCGCCCAGGTGATCCTCATCGCCCAGGATATCTGACAGCACGGCAAATTTCTTACCGTCCTTGTCGGATATGAGGCCCATTGCAATACCCGAAACCGGTTTGGCCAGCCTGATCCCCGCATCCATAAGTGCCAGGGTACCGGCACATACTGTTGCCATTGATGATGAGCCATTCGACTCAAGAATATCTGACACTATACGGATTGCATACGGGTTAATTTCGTCCGGAGGCATCATGGTCTTCAGTGCTCTGTGAGCCAGGTTGCCGTGGCCTATCTCCCTGCGGCTGGTACCGCGGGCAGGTTTGGCTTCGCCGGTGGCAAAGGGTGGAAAGTTATAGTGAAGGGTAAATTTCTCCGATCCCTGTTTCAGAACCTCGTCAATCATCTTTTGATCGAGCTTGGTGCCGAGGGTGACGGTAGTGAGCGCCTGTGTCTCACCGCGCGTGAAAATTGCTGATCCATGAGCTGCCGGGAGAGGATCTATCTCACACCATATCTGACGAATTTCGTCCAGTTTGCGGCCGTCAAGACGCTTGTGCTCATCAAGAACGAGGCGGCGTGCGGCTTCTTTCTCCACATCGTGGAAATACCTGCTTACCAGCATCTTATCTGCCGGCGCATCTTCAGGAAACTGGGCGAGGAACTCAGCCTTGATGGCATCAAAGCCATCAGTGCGGGTCTTCTTGTCTGAACCGCTGGCTGCAAGGGCATAGCACTTTTTGTATGTCTCGTCCCAGATCTTCTTGCGCAGATCTTCATCATTCTTCTCGTGGCTATATTCTCTCTTGACTGTCTTGCCAACCATCTCGGAGAGTTCCTTCTGTGCGGTGCACTGTGGTTTGATAGCCTCATGGGCAATGCGCAGAGCCTCAAGCATGACCTCTTCAGAGACCTCATGCATTTCGCCCTCAACCATCATGATGTTCTCATAGGTTGCACCAACGATGATGTCAAGATCAGCAACCTCCACCTGGTCAAATGTCGGGTTGACAATGAATTCGCCGTTGACCCTTGCCACCCTGACCTCTGAAATGGGACCATGGAACGGTATGTCAGAGACTGCCAGAGCTGCCGAAGCAGCCAGTCCGGCGAGTGAGTCTGGCATGATATCCTTCTCTGCAGAGATAAGGTTTATTGTCACAAAAACATCTGCATGATAGTCGTCCGGGAAGAGAGGGCGGAGAACCCTGTCTACCAGTCGCGAGATTAGTACCTCATTGTCTCCGGGTCTGGCTTCTCTCTTGAGAAATCCGCCCGGGAAGCGGCCCGATGCCGCATACTTTTCTTTGTACTCTACGGAAAGCGGCATGAAGTCTGTGTCTTCCTTTGCATCTTTGGCGGCAACGACTGTGGCCAGAAGCATAGTCTTGCCCATCCTTACAACCACGGAGCCGTCAGCCTGCTTTGCCAGCTTGCCCGTCTCAATTACGATTGACCGGCCATCGCCAAGGTCAATGCTTTTTTCAATTAACTTATACATTTGAATTATTGATTGATTCGCAATAAATGATAAATAAGGGGGAGTCTTCTACGGGGAATTAAAAAAGGCAATCTGAAATTGCCTTTTTTCTCTACTTACGAAGGTTCAGTGCTTTGATTATTTCACGGTACCTTGCAATATCTTTTACTTTCAGATAGTCAAGTAAACGCCTTCTCTTTCCGACGAGTTTAATGAGCGATCTCTGGGTGCTGAAATCCTTCTTGTTCTTCTTCAGGTGTTCAGTCAGGTGCGCGATCCTGTAGGAGAAAAGAGCAATCTGACCTTCAGCGTTGCCTGTATCCATATCTGAAGATCCGAATGTCTTGAAAAATTCCTGTTTTTTCTCCGCTGTCAAATACATATTCTTATCCAATAGATTGTTAATAAATTCCTCAATTTTGGATCGCAAAGATACAACTCTTATTTGTAATATTTCAAACAATTCAAATATTTTTTTGCATTTGACAGCCTGCGGGCTTTAACTTTCCGAATAAAATAATTTATCAGGAAGCCTCTATAGAATAGACGCAAGAATAATACCAAAAGTTGCGCCTGATGAAAACTTTATTGAAATATTTTTCAGGTAATTATCCTTGTTCGCTGCCGGCAGTTCAAGGTTCCAGGAAAATGGAGCTTGAGCCTCTTATTTTATGTCCCATGCTTATCAGTGAAGAGCCTATCAGGCAATCGAGGCATTTGTGATATCTGCACCACAGGGTTCTCAGTTCAATGAGAGCCTGTGATGCCATCGCCGATTCCGGCCTCAGGCCGGCTTCAGTAAAATCGGATACCACGCTGTTTTCTTCCGGAGGGAGTGAATCGAGGATATTAAGGGCCCAGTCACATCTCTCCTGTTGTTGTTTAAGTTTACCGTAAACAAAAACGATCGGGCCAATTGCATTTATGATGAGCAGGTCGGCTGATTGTCTTCCTGCCCGGCCTGCGGTTGTGGGCACCTCCCTGCCGAAGATGTAGTGGTTGTTCCAGTATGCCGAGGCTCTGACGCCGAGGAGCACCCTGAGACTCTCTCTGTCGCGTGATTCTAGTACCCTCGAGAAGAGACCGTCACTGTGGGTCAGCAGCGATGCCAGCTGCGACAACCTCACCGTCGGGAAATTTGCCGGTCGCAGCCGGTGGAACTTCCACATCCAGCCATCGACAGGCTGCAGTGAGTATTTTGCTTTCAGCACACGGTACTCCCTGGTGAGGAGCAGGTAATAGTCATCAGTGACCGCCTCCCTGAAGAGCGCCTCGTCAAGGAGTCCGGCCGTGCCAAAGAGAAGCGCCTCAACCTGGATCATGTTGTCTGAGTGTTTCCGGATGATCTTCAGAGGCAGACGCGAAGAGAGCATCTCAAAAGGACCGGTGTTGACCCTGAAACCGAAATAACGCGATATTAGCCTGTAGAGCGTCTCCTCCCAGTCGCTGCCTGTCTTCCCCAGCATCTCCCTGATCTCATTGCTCTTCCTCTCCAGGCGATCGACGGCAAGCGACCAGAGCCAGTGTTTTGTCATGAACCCGTCGGTCTTGCCTATCAGTCCCGCACAAGCCAGAACTGACGGGTTATTCACAAAATCGATGTAGTTCTCCCAGAGCGACGGATCAAACTCCAGGGGTAAGGTAAGCAGCCTGCGGCCCGATGCCGTATAGACCTCCGCATCGTTATTATGAACGAGATGCAGGATGACGTTGTCATAGGCATGGTCAGTGTGGTGACCGTGCCGGTACCAGTCGGATGCGTTGATGTGTATCTCCGTGTTACCAGCCCAGGCGGTGCCGTCAACTGTGAGGCGGGTGTTGAAGAAATCGGGACCTGAGTCACGGTTATAATCTCCCGTAGTGATCACCTCTATCGGTCCTGCTTCCCTGTCGCACAGACGACCGGCATCAAAGAACCGGTTTTTCCACACCCAGTGGAGGAACTCTTCCTTCATTGTCGGTATATTTAAAAATGCAGCTACCCAAAGTTACGAACAATGAAACAAAAGGACAAAACAAGAATGGACAAAAAATGCTCCGGGAACCTGAATTAAAGAAAAACCGGGACGTATCCGGTGCGGTCACAGACGGCTCTCCAGGAAGAGGATCTGAATCCCGCATTACAGGCTACCGGTGATCACTCCCCTGTTTTTTTTGACGAAGCCTTTTAAAATGTAGATGAAAGGGAAGACAACGAATCGAAGAAAAGCTTTAAATTTACTATTAACCAGAAACTATAGTAAAATTTATTTTATCCACGTACGAAAATGAAGACCCTAACCAGGATTATGGCTGTGCTGATTTTATTTAGCATGACCATTAATGCAGAAGCACAGATCAAGGTTGATCTTAAGAAAAAACTTGAGCAGAATGTAAACAGGCGGCTCAACCAGAAGACTGACCAGGCTATCAACAAGGTGCTTGATACTGCAGAGGACAGTATCGCAGCCGGACTCAAAGCTGATGACGGATCAGGACAGGCAGCAGGTGGCCAGAACACCGCAGACGGACAGGCTCAGGGCAAGAGCGACCAGAAGGCCGGAAGCCAGTCAGGGACCTCACTGGAGAGCTATTCCAAATATGACTTTATCCCGGGTGAGAAGGTAATCTTTTATGACGATTTCAGCCAGGATGCCGTGGGCGACTTCCCGGCATTGTGGAACACCAACGGCTCAGCTGAGGTGGTAACCACTAATCTCTACCCGGGCAACTGGATGAGATTTGTGATGGATGAGAGCGTCTGGACTGACGGGTTGCTTAAGCTGCCTGAGAATTATACAATTGAATATGATATTATTCCCATAGGCGGACTGGAGGGTCCGGGTATGTCAGGATGGCATATGAGACTGATGCAGGCGAGAAACGTAAATGCTTTTGACCATGGATCGGCACCCGGCCAGGGTGGATTCCATTTCCAGGTTGAATATTTCGGCAGGCCCAGTTACGGTACCTGGTTCTACGGTGAGGCATGCGTTCCTGCCAAGCTGACCGGTTATATCGACGGAGACAACCTGAAGGAGAAGATGAACCAGAAATACCATATTGCAATATGGGTTCAGAAAACCAGGGTACGCGTTTACCAGGATCAGAACAAGATCATTGATCTTCCAAGGGCATTTCCGGCAGGTTGCGTTAAGCCAGACAGGCTGAGGTTTGAGTACGGTGCCGCCATGATCAGCAATGTACGCATTGCCGTGGGTGCACCTGACATGCGCAATAAGCTGATGACCGAAGGCAAGCTTATTACCTACGGGATTTATTTCGATGTAAACAAGGATGTTGTAAAACCGGAGTCATACGGGACGCTCAAGGAGATAGCAGGTATCCTCAATGAAGTCCCCGATGTCAAGGTCAAAATTGTAGGCCATACCGATGCCGACGGCGCCGATGCTGCCAACCTTGATCTTTCAAAACGCAGGGCCGCATCAGTGAAGAACGAGCTGGTGAAGTCGTTCGGAGTGAACGGCGACCGTCTTGTGACCGACGGTATGGGCGAAGGCCAACCCGTTGCACCCAATGACACCCCCGCCAACAAGGCACTGAACCGCAGGGTTGAGTTCATAAAACTCTAAACCATGAGGCAGGTTTTTCTCATGCTCATCACACTGGGCATAGGATCATTGTCATTGGCACAGACCAGAACGGCCGATTATCTGAAGAAACTCCCGGTGCTGCCGAAGGATTCATGCAACATCACAAGGGTGGCGGCGGAAGACTTTAAATCTGCGGTTGCAGGACTGCAGAAGCAGCTAAAGGAAGAGCTCCATGCAATCAATAAGAGGGTTGACACGCATATGAAAGCCAATGAAGGCAATGCTCGTGACAATGCCATGAAGCAGATGTCGGAGATGTACGGTATCTCCCAGGCAGACCTCGAGAAGATGAAGAACTCGAAGAACATGTCTGCTGCCGAAAAGCAGGCTCTGGCAAACAAGATGATGTCACAGCAGACCAATATGACGATGGATGACGCGCAAAGTATTGGAAAAATGAGCGAGGCAGGGAAAAAAGCCTATGCTGAAGCCTACGCAACGGAAGCAATAGCAACCCATCAGGCTGATCCGAACCAGGAAGCGAGGAACAGGAACGCGCAAAGCATGTATCAGTCAGTTATATCACAGCAGGCAGCAAACAGTAAGATATCTGAAATAACCAATAAGATTGCAGCGCTTTACACGCCTCTCGAATCTGATCCTGAGCGGCAGAAAATGCTTGACAGGATGGATGCCTGGCATAATAAGAGGATGTCAATGACAGGAATCGACTACGGTCAGGGGAAGCAGATGGATTCGCTGGCACTTTTGATTAAGAATGAAAAAATAGCATACTGCAACAAGTATACTCCAAAGTACCGTGCCGCACTCCGCAAACACCTGGAAATCATAAAGTCTTCCATACCGGACTATCAGAACCTGGGCAACATTTCGGCCGAAGCAATCAAAGCACAGTCAGGCATTGAAATGCCTGCTGAGGGGAGGGAGATTCCGGCCCTGGGGGCTATTGACGGATACCTTGAAAAATTGGAGGCCGCCTATCAATATAAGCTCTACTTCGCTGAGGATGAATAGCGACTCTCCCACGGTGGGAAGGCGGAGGTTGAACATTCTGTCAAACCCTGGTCAGGTGAAGCGTTGGCTTATGGTGATGATGATATGCGTGTCAGCTCTTGTCACTGCACAGAGCACACAGTCACCCGACCAGATCAGGCAACGGATGGCTGAGATCAGGCGTACAACCAACTGGGATGACCCTGCGGCTGCAAAAAAGGCCAACGAGCAGATCCGTGATCTGGCAAAACAGTTGTTGTCCGGCACAAACATGCAGGGCAGATCCGGTGCGCCTGCCGGGTCCGGAGCCGGAACAGGTTCCGGATCAGGGAACCAATCGGGACAGGACTCCTCTGATGACGCTGAGAAGATGGCGGAGATAAGCCAGGACATGGCACAGCAGAAGATTGACATTTTTGGTCAGATAATAAAGGCTGCTGGCGGTGGTAAGGGAGCGGACATATTATTAGCAGAACCGTTGCGAGAGGAGATCGTTGAGGAATACCGGCAGGATGATGCAATAGAGCCTATTCCCTGGGTCGCCGGGGAGCTGGAGGTGCTGGTGATAGATGTATCAATGAGGGGAATACAGGCTATCATCGACATCATGCCTCTGTACAAATCCATAAGGACCCTGGTTATAACAAACACTCAGAGCCCGGTGCCGGTTGACCTGACAACAATAGTGAAGAACGCCGCTGACTATCCACTTGATGAACTATATATCGTAAACCTTGGGGTATTTGTCACCACACTCCCACAGGAGATATCGCTGTTCAGAAATCTTAAGACCCTCGGCATCTTCAATAACAGCCTGACTTCACTGCCCGGGGTGATTGAAGAGCTGCCAGGACTGAAGAAACTATATGCCGACAATAATCCGTTAATGTCGACCTTTCCGGTACTGAATAAACTCAAAAACCTGGAGGAACTTGGGTTGATAAATACCGAGGTGCCGGAATCTGAAATAGCCCAGCTTGAAAACATGTATCCTGCCTGTAAAGTCATTACCAGATGAAGTGTTCAATCCCGGTTTTCCTTTTCGCACTGATGTTGCTGCCTGTTCAGCAGGTTTCCTGCCAGGATCTGAGGATGCTGTTGGTGCCAAAAGCTGGTTCGGCGGACAGTAATCTCCTTTACCTGTCAAGAGGTCTTAATGATATATTCATCACCGACATGGTTAGTGAAATGGAAAGGAATTACCCCTGTGTGGGGGTGACCGATCCTAAGGCGATACAGTCAAGCATGAATGAATTGCGCCTGCAGTCAACCCCGGAATTCGGAGGCCGCGATATAAAACCTGTTGTCAGTAAAATCGCCCAATCCCTGGCCAACCCTGACTTAGCCGTAAAATACAGCATGTTCGTCAATTCCGAGGATATGGCCCAGGCTACAGTAGTCTGCACAAACAAAGAGGGAGAGATAATCGCAGATTTCAGTGAGCCGTTCTCACCCGCAGAAGTCACAGGGGAATCAACCATAAAGCCAGTAAAAAGGCTGATGGATCAGCTGAAGAAATATGAGATCTGCCCTTATACAGGCACCGTAAACATCGAAGTTAAAAGCGAGAAGGATGAATCGTCATCCAGTTCTATCCCGTGCGACGCCGGCCTGATTGCCACGGATGTGGAGATTAAGAGCAATTCGACCCTCAGATGGGAGCTGGTAAAGGAATCCCTGGCAGGTGCTTCCGGTACTGTCACATATGATCTCAAGGAGAATTACAGGACAATCATCAGCCACTCCTGCTATGTCTGTAAGGATGGTATTAAAGGTCATGCAAAAATTACCCAAACGAAAGAATCAGAGGCAAAGGTCCAGGGTCTTTCAAGGGAAAGCGTTTCTGACGGGGCACAGGTATCTGATGCCAGAATCAGGATTACTTTTCTTGATGATGGCACTTACCTCCTGACTGTAAAGGCCACTTCCGAAAAGGGAACGATGAAGATTACCACGGAGAAGAAAGTTGACGGGCCGTGTACCGGTAATAATGAGAACGAACCACCTGATACAATAACCAAGAGCATAGATGTGCCGTTTACTGCAGTCTTCGGGCCATACCAGGGTACCCCTGAGGATAAGGTGTTGAGTCAGAATGAAGAAAAAGATGTATCACAGGGGACGGAGAAGACAACGGTAAAAATTGACTTCAGTCTGGTACGCAATTGAAATCAGATAAATATAAAATATGAAAAAGTCTACCGTTCTTTTCGCTCTGCTGATAATGAGCATTACTTCTCTTGCTCAGGATACGGGATTGTGGTTGCTTACAGCTAAAATATCTGTTAGCTACTCTATGCAGAGGGATACGCTTATAAGTTTTATGGCCGGGAATAAAAAATGGGATAAAGAAAAACACGCTACAGTAAGAACCGTGTCGAGTTGCGTTATTACGGCTATCATCGAAAATCAGGCTGAAAGCCCGGACAAGGATTTCACATTCGATTCAGACGCTGGTGATCAGGTAACCCTTTCTATTACAGGACAGGGATCACACTCTGAATCTTCAACTTTCCTTGAAACCATTGATGGTACGATGATACATGCTGATAACAGGGATATTAATGTTTCCGGCTCTTCGGCGCCTAATGCTGCTGTACAATTCTATTATGCCGACGATAGCAAATCAGTCAGCATCAATACCGGAATCATTGCAACAGGGTCGGATAAGGGACGCATGTTTAACGGTGAATGGAAAGATTATGGAGGTGATATTGATGAGTATTATATTTCATGTGCAGGTGGCTGCGATGTGGGCTCCGACAATAAATGCAAAATTATTAAAACTGCTTCGGGTTACCAGGCAACATGGAAATTCAATGAACAAAAACAAAGACATTCAGTTGATGGCACAGCATTTATCAACAGAGAAACCACTCTGGATATTACAATCAGCCCCTATAAGGAACCAGACAAACCGGAGGTGTCTCTATACGGTTGTTCTGAACTCGGCACAGGAGAACAAACCGAGGTTATGGCATCCGGAAAACCTGAAGGCGGAAAGTTTCGGTTCTGGGTCGAGCCAGGCACTTTACTCAATGTTGAAGCCGACGGTGAATCTTCTGCTATACTGACAGGTGCAACACCGGGAAAAGGTACGGTGTATGTGGAGTACACCACCCCTACAGGGAAAACGAATACAGCATCTCAACCTGCTTCCTATGTGAATATCGAAAATTACAATGGCGGGCAGGAGATTCCGCAGATTGCACTCTTCGATATAGATGGAAAGAGACTTTCAGGTGTACTTAAAATTCCTGTTACGGCCCAACCATCGAATCTGGAAGAACTGGTCGATTTCGTCGCCGCTGATAAATCCGTTCTGTCGGCTGTTGGACTACCAGGAGCAGTTGAATTAACAGGTTCACGTGCAGGAAATACCACCCTTCAGGCAAAAACAAACTGTGGCCATGCTACAGGTCCGACCGTTGAAGTGGAAGTTGTTAACTGTGATAAGGAGACTGTGGAAGCGCTTGAGAGGATGAAGCAGGCCGCAATTGAAAACCTGCAGGAAGCAGCGGAGAAAATAAAGAAGGTTACCGGCTCAAAAGAATTTGAAAAAGCAGTAGATGACCTTACCGCATCAGCTGTGGACCTGCTTGCTAAGGCAGGACTTACAATCATATCAGGCGGAAAGACTTCGGGAGCAATTAAAGCCGCCTCAGAGATCGCTAATGCAGGAGCGGTAATCTCAGAAATGATTGGTAGTTTCAACGGGTCGGCACAGTCACAGGATGCCATTATAGGTGCAGCGGGTCTGCTTGCAGGAGGAGCCATGAGCACACTGACCGGGATCTACGGTGTTGCCCAGGCCGGGACCAGATTCGGAGATAACATCGGGAAGATATGGTCCCATGAGGAGGCTCTGAAGGGTGCGCATGAAAACTGGGATCAAGCTCTAAAGAACCTTAAGAGAATAGAACAACTTCAACAGATCTGCAAGGGCGATAAAACCGAACCTCAGAAAACGGAAGAACCAAAGACAGACCCCACTCCTGAGCCACCTGAACCGAAACCTCCTGTTGACCCCAAACCTAAGACCGACACCCCTCCGGTACAGGAGCCCCCAACGGAGCAACCAAAACCGGAGCCGGGAGATGAAGAACCCCCAATCTCACCGCCACCGCCGACAAGCGAGCCACTGCAGGTGGGTCTGCCATATTCACCGGGAGAGTGCGGATGCGATAAGACTCAGGGCATTACCCCTGACATTGAGGGGATATCTACTCTGCAGGCAGGAATCAAGTATATCGGTGACTGCGTTGAAAAGTTCAATAGTATTGCAGTAAATGATTATTCAATCGCCCTGAATGAGCTGTCAGCACTGACAGATACAATCCAGGCTGCTGCTGTTGAAGATCCTGCCACATTCCAGAGGAGGGTCACAGAGGTAAAACCTCAGCTTGATTCGTTAATTGAACGTACAAAAGACTACGACAAAGCCGGGAAGGATTTCCTGAACCAGTTTGAAAAATGCCCTGAGTCAGTCTCTGCCGGGATGGATGTTCTCAAGTCGGCTATTACTGTCACAGTTGATTCTGTCAGTACAAAATATTAAAACTTCAATGTAATGAAAATGAAGATTGCCATATGCCTTGTCCTTGCAACCGGACTGGTCACAGGGCTGATTGCCCAGGAGTTGCCTCTGGTAACCGACAAACCCGGCACTTTCACTATCCGGAGTCATCCTGATTATGTTAACTCCAACTGCGGATACACAAAAGCAGAGGTAGCCGCTAACGCTCAGATACTAACGGACCTCATCAACATTGTCAGGCAAAATCCTGTCCTCGCGAATCCTGTGGGATTCGAAGGCAGGGCAATAATCTACAACCCCGGCTGTAAAGAGCCCGGGAGATACGGAATACCATCAAGGGTCAGCTTTGAATTCAGCTCGTGGTACCGAAAGAGAGATGGAACAGTGACAATGCATCCATATGAAGTGCCCGAATTCTCTCTTCTTATCAACAAAGTTGAGCCAAGATTTCAGGCGACATACAGTCATGCCGCCAAACGCGGGTATTTCACCGCACCACTGGACAAGAAGACTCCTGAACCCGGCATCGATGTCTATGGCGGTGAGTGGTTTGTTATTTATGATCCGTCCAGACCCCCCTACTGGATCCCCGTCACGGTGAGTGAGGCTTTCGTTGCGGCAAGGGAAAATATAAATGAAGAAAAAAACGAAACAGCCGTCAAGATGCTGAATGATTTAGTTGAAAAGGAGTGGAATGAAATTCCGGAAGATTTTCGCGACAAGCCTGCATACTTCGGCGGGGGTGTCTCACGGGTTACTTACAGGCCCGGGTCTGACAATCAGGATAGCATCTTCCCGCGTATAGTAAAGGTGAATCCGGATTACTGGAACAGGGAGCTGCCCCGTTCTGCAATCCAGATCATTAATTTCACCGCAGTCCAGAATAAGGAATATCTCAGGCGATCGAGGGAGGAAGCCCGGGAGAAGAACAGTATAGCTCATGATCTGTATCGCTTTGAGGAGACATTTGATCTGGAAGAAATCAAGAGGCTGGTACCACTGATCGGGAAATAGTCCTGCACACTGTGCCTGCCGGAATGAAGTCCTGAGATCAGCCCTTACTGTCATTGTTGACTCTGTAAAACCTAATTTTGGAATTATACATGTATGAAAAAGAAAATTGCCATATGCCTTGTTTTTGCAACAGGACTACTCCCCGGGCTGATTGCCCAGGAATCGTCATTGGTACGCGATAAACCCGGCACTTTCACAATCCTTAGCCGCACAAACTATGTAGGGTATGACTGTGGCTTCACAAAGAGTGAGATCACCACAAACCTGGAGAGAATTACTGATGTGGTCAGTGTGATCCGCCAGAATCCCGTCCTGAGTGACATCAGGGGATTCGAAGGCAGGGCAAGGATCTATAATCTCAACTGCAAAGAGGTTGCAGGATATGGGATACCATCAAGGATCAGCTTTGAGTTCAGCTCATGGTTCAGAAGGAAAGACGGAACAATAGTCATGAATGCCATTGAGCCCCCGGAGTGGTCATTATACATCAACCAGGCTAAACCCGGCTGGGAGGCGACGTACAACCATAACGCCAAACACGGGTATTTTACAGCCCCTTTAAGAAAAAGGACTGTCGAGCCTGGAATCGATGTTTACGACGGTGAGTGGTTCGTTATTTATGATCCGTCAAGGCCCCCCTATTGGATTCCAGTCACAGTGAGTGAGGCCTTCGCAGCGGTGAGGGAAGAATCAAAAAACGAAGATGCCTCCCAGTACCTGATTGATTTCATTGAGAAGGATTGGAATGAGATTCCTGAGGAATTTCGTGATAAACAGGCATACTTCGGCGGAGGTGTCTCACGGGTTACCTACCAGCATGGGTATGGCGGCCAGGACAGCCTATTCCCGCGTATAGTAAAAGTCAACCCCGAATACTGGAACAGGGAACTGCCAAGGTCCACAATCCAGATAATAAACTTTAATGCAATTCAGAATAAGGAGTATCTGCGGAATTTGAAGGAAGAGTACCTGGAAAAGAACAGTACTAGTCACGATCTTTTGAGGTTTAAGGAGGCATTTAGTATGGAAGACATCAGCAGACTGTTGCCGCTGATCGGGAATTGAAAAATCAATCAGGCAGCAGGCAGTAAGGGCGAATTTAGGAATTGATAGTCAGGGTATTACACTTCATGAACTCAGGACACCAGGTTGTGTCCGGGGGAGAAAAGAAAAATGGGTATTCAGTCATCAGTTAAACTGAATTCTGAATACCCTTTTAATCCTGAAACCTGTAACCCTTTAACCCTGATTTGTCCGCCGGGGTTTCAGCACCGGGGGAACACTTCTAACCAACGAAAACTAAACCCCAAAAACTCAAATAAAACTCTTCCTTCATAGAACGCTGAGGCAGTAAATCTGCCCCTGAATCCTTACCTTATCACAAGGCAAGTTTATTTATCATCTGGGAAAATCCGTAAATTAACCCTACAATCGCCAGAAATCCGGTTACTACAATCCCATACGCCAGAAGGATCGCAAATGATAATTTGGCATTTGTGTCAGGGTCCTCCTCTAATTGTATGTACTTCTTTTGCATATACCGGAATTTTAATTGTTTGCGTGATCTCCCAGATTACACTGCAAAGTTGAATCATTTTTACCTTTGCGCTGTTACACAATTTGTTGAAAGAATTACATTATTCACATGTTGCCGGAATTTCGCCGGCTCCTGCTCCAGGGAAAATTACCACATTTTTATACTGGGCGAATTCTGCCTGATGTGGAAGCAGGATGGCCACTTTGATGTGCCATCTTTCATGTCTGGAACAAAAGAGATTATATTTGTGTTGTCATTATTAACGGCTGGAAATCATCAGTGGGCATCATGTCAGACTGGAAAAGAGTCTTCACAATAATATTTACGGGGCAGTTGTTCTCAACACTGAGCAGCTACGTGGTGGCTTATGCTGTCATCTTCTGGCTCAGCATTGAGACCAGGTCGGCGGAGGTGCTGGCCTATGCGGTCATTGCCTCCCTGCTGCCACAGATGGTTCTCGGGCTCTTCACCGGTGTGTTCATTGACCGCTGGAACCGTAAGCGAACGATGATCTTCGCCGATCTCTTCATTGCGTTATGTACCCTGGCACTGGCTGCGCTCTTCTGGATTACCGAGCCGCGAATCTTCTATATCTATCTGCTTCTGATGATGCGCTCTGCCGGGATGGCTTTCCATGTACCCGCCATGCAGGCTTCGGTTCCGCTGCTGGCACCAAAGGACAAGCTGATGAGGATAGCGGGCATAAACAATATGATACACTCTGTCAGTACTATTGCCAGTCCTGCCCTGGCTGCCCTGCTGATAAGCCTCTTCCAACTGCAATGGATACTTCTGATTGACGTGGCAGGCGCCCTTATTGCCGTGACAACACTACTCATGGTTCACATTCCCGATCCTGACAGGTCGGAAACAGCCAAGCCTCATCTTGGCAGAGAGCTCATGGAAGGGCTGAGGGAGATCTACAGCAAGCCGGGACTGCTCTGGCTGTTCATCCTGGCTCTGTCAGCCATGTTCTTCATCATGCCTGTTGCAGCACTTTTCCCGCTGATGACTCTCGAGCACTTCAGCGGCACGACGTACATGATGAGCATTGTCGAGATAGCATGGGGTATAGGAATGCTGATCGGAGGAGCTATTATAGGGCACCGCCGCCTAAATAACTATAAGGTGGTTCTCATCAACATGACCTATCTTATACTGGGACTCACTTTCATCTTTTCCGGGTTACTGCCTCCTTCAGGGTTCGCCATCTTCGCCGCCATCACTGCTGTAGGCGGTATCACCATGACCCTCTATTCAGGTTCCTTCACGGTTGTAATGCAGACCATGGTGGAACCGACAGCCCTCGGAAGGGTGTTCTCCCTTTACTCCAGCATAACCCTGCTCCCCTCAATGATAGGCTTGCTGGCAACAGGATATATTGCTGACACGATAGGGATAGGGAACGCATTTATCATCTCCGGCAGCGGCATTGCCTCACTGGGCATCGCCGCATTTCTTCTTATTCCCCCGATAAGGAAGATGGTGGCAGCAGAGGTTGGGACCAGGCAGTAGGCAGTAGAGGAATTTTCGATTTCAGATTTTCGATTGTCGATTTAATCAAAATTCGCAAATCGCAAATCGCAAATCCTTCAGACTTTTGACTTTCGACTTTTAGGACTTTATGGACTTTATAGACCTTCAGACTTTAGACCTTCAGACCTCAGACCTCAGACATTGAACCTGCCTGCCAGATAACCGGCCATCTCCTCCTGTATCTCCCTGGCTTTCTCCCCGGCCACTTCGGCGAAGTTCTCGGTACTGTCAGCGTAGATGATAGCGCGTGATGAGTTCACCAGCAGTCCGCAACGACTGTTCATTCCGTACTTCACCACCTCTTCCAGGCTGCCCCCCTGGGCACCGACGCCCGGTACCAGGAGGAAGTGATCAGGCACGATCTTACGGATATCGGCCAGCATCTCAGCCCTGGTGGCTCCCACAACATACATTAAGTTTTCTGTCGTTCCCCACCTTTGTGTCAGCGTCAGAACTCTTTCAAACAATCTCTGGCCCTTGTCAGTGTGGTACTGAAAGTCCTCGGCCCCCCTGTTTGAGGTGAGAGCCAGTATGACAGCCCATTTGCCCGGGTATGAAAGGAAGGGCGTCACGGAATCCTCACCCATGTACGGAGCAACGGTCACGGCGTCAAAGGGCATCTCCCCGAAAACCGCCCGGGCGTACATCTTTGAGGTATTGCCAATGTCACCACGCTTTGCGTCGGCTATAATAAAGATATTGGTATCTAGCTTGTTGATATAGCGTGCCGTCTTGTCGAGAGCTGCCATCCCTCGTACCCCGTAAGACTCATAAAAAGCGAAATTGGGCTTGTAGGCAACTGCATATTTATGAGTTGCATCAATGATCCGCCTGTTGAACTCAAAAATAGGTTCCTCCATTCCTGACAGGCATGCGGGCAGCCTTGATATTTCAGGATCCAGTCCTACGCAAAGGAAGGATCTCTTCTTCAGTATCTGCTGAAAGATATCTTTTGAATGCATCATTGGGTTTTTAATAATCACTTACCTTCAGACGCTCAGCATTCTCTGCCATCTGAAGCTTATCGAGCAGTTCCTGTATATTCCCGTCGAGCACCACCGGAAGGTTGTATATCGTCAGGTTGATGCGGTGGTCAGTGACCCTCCCCTGGGGATAGTTGTATGTTCTGATCTTGGCCGACCGGTCGCCGGTTGAAACCATTGTCTTGCGTTTTTGAGAGATCTCGTCAAGATACTTCTGGTACTCGAGGTTGTAGAGCCTCGTACGCAGTTCCTTCATAGCCTTCTCCAGGTTCTTGATCTGCGATTTCTCGTCCTGGCATGTGACCACGATGCCTGTTGGCACATGCGTGAGCCTGATGGCTGAGTAGGTTGTGTTAACACTCTGTCCGCCAGGGCCAGATGAACAGTAGGTGTCCTTTCGGATATCCTCGCTGCGCACATCGATGTCAAACTCATCTGCCTCAGGCAGTACTGCCACCGTGGCAGCAGAGGTGTGGATGCGTCCCTGGGTTTCGGTCTGGGGTACCCGCTGCACACGGTGCACGCCGGACTCATATTTCATGATGCCGTAGACGCCCTCGCCAACGACTGTAAATACAATCTCCTTATAGCCACCTGCAGTGCCGTCAGTGAAGTAGTTCAGGTCGAGCCTCCATCCCTGCGATTCGATATACTTTGAATACATCCGGAACAGGTCGCCCGCAAAGATGCTCGCTTCATCACCACCGGTACCGGCACGTATCTCAATCACCGCATTCTTGTCATCCTCCGGATCAACAGGTAACAGGAGGTACCTGATATCCTCCTCCATATCGGGGATGGTGTTGACCAGCTGATCTATCTCAGCCTTAGCCATCTCGCGCATCTCCTCATCCTTCTCTGTGGCCAGCAGTGCTCTTGCGCTCTCAAGGTTATCGATTGCGCTTTTGTATTTCTCGTAAGCCTCAATAACCGGCTTCAGCTCCTTGTATTCCTTGTTCAGCCTGACATAGCGTTTCATGTCCGACATCACGTCAGGGGAGTTCAGCTGTTCACCAACCTCCACAAAGCGCTTCTTCACACCCAGCAGCCTGTCAAGAATAAGATTGTTTGCCATTACTTGCCAAATTTCAGGGCACAAAGGTAACTAGAAATAGTGAAATTCCCCATGTCCGCTGCTAATTGTAAGTTTCGGGGAAGGAGAAGATTCGCACCGTCCGATGATCTGTGCGTCAAGGTTAAATGCTGAGGCAATTTCAATGATGGCCCGGGCATCATCCCGGCCAACATACAGTTCCATTCTGTGCCCCATGTTGAAGACGCGGTACATCTCCTCCCACGGGGTCCCTGATTCGGACTGAATCATTTCGAACAGGGGTGGCACAGGAAAGAGATAATCCTTAATGACATGCACCCTGTCAATGAAGTGAAGGATCTTCGTCTGACCGCCTCCTGAACAGTGTACCATTCCATGGATGGCAGGCCTCATCACCTCAAGCACCTTTTTTATCACCGGTGCGTAGGTGCGTGTGGGTGACAGGACCAGCATCGCGGCATTCACCCCCGGAACGTTTGTCGCGTCAGTGAGCCTCATGCTGCCTGAATAAACCAGGGAGTCAGGTATCGCACCGTCAAAACTCTCAGGATAGAGGCTGGTGAGATACCCATGAAAGACATCATGCCTTGCCGAGGTCAGCCCGTTGCTTCCCATACCACCGTTATACCCGTCTTCGTAGTTTGTCTGACCGAACGATGCCAGGCCCACTATAACATCACCCGGACTTATCCGGGCGTTATCAATGACGTCAGCTCTCCTCATCCGGGCAGTGACGGTGGAGTCAACGATCACTGTCCTCACCAGGTCTCCGACATCCGCCGTCTCTCCACCGGTTGACCATATCCCTATCCCTGCATCGCGCATCCGGCTGAGGAACTCCTCGGTACCCTCAATGATCGTTTTGATGACCTCGCCGGGGATAAGGTTCTTATTCCTCCCTATTGTTGACGACAGGAGGATGTTATCTGTCACGCCGACACATAGCAGATCGTCGAGGTTCATCACCACGGCATCCCGGGCTATACCCTTCCAGACGGAGAGGTCTCCGGTCTCCTTCCAGTAGACATATGCAAGTGACGATTTGGTGCCGGCACCGTCGGCATGCATTATATTGCACCAGCCGGGGTCTCCGCCCAGAATATCAGGAATGACCTTGCAGAATGCCTTTGGGAAGAGTCCGGGGTCAACCCCGCTGATGGCAGCATGAACCTCTTCCTTGCCCGGGGAGACACCTCTCATTGCATAGCGCGACCTGTCAGTCATGATGGTTATAAAGATCCTTTCCCTCTTTAGTTTGCAGGAACATAGTCGGTCCTCAACACCCTGAATTCAGTGCGTCGGTTGATCTGGTGTGCTATCTCCTTCTGTTCCTCGCTGGCGAGTGAGTTGATGTACTGTTCGTTAAGTGTGGCTTCGGAACGAAGGAACGGAGCGTCCTCAATGATGACTGCATCCACCACTTTCGGGCTGCCCTCACCATAACCCCTGGCAGTGAGCCTGTCAGAAGCGATTCCCTTACCGATGAGGTAATTCACAACCGACTGCGCCCTTTTCTGTGAAAGATCCATGTTGTACTCCTCGGTATCACGCGAGTCAGTGTGCGACATCAGCTCAATTGTAACGTTCGGATTGTCATTCAGGGTCTCTACCAGCTTATCAAGTGAGACCATGGATTCGGGACGCAGGTCCCACTTCCCGAAGTCGTAGAATATGTTCGGCAGCTCAATAGGCCTGTCAATAGGTGTCAGAAGGATTGTAGCCATAAACTCACGGCTCTTGTCCTGTCCCCTTGTTGTCTCTTTCTCCTTGCCGTTCAGGAAGCCCCTCATTGAGGCCAGGAAGATATAGTCAACCTCCGGTCTGAGGCTGAATTTGAAATCGCCTGCATTGCCTGTCTCTGTCTGCATGTTGGCGCCATCGCTGGCGATGAGCTGTACCGTTGCGCCCTGAACGGGCAGCCCGCTCTTTTCATCCTTCACGAGTCCGGTGATGCTGAAGAGCAGCGGAGGCATCTCGAAGGTATAGAGGTCATCAACTCCGCGTCCCTTGCGTGACGAGCTGAAGATGCCCTTCTCGGCGCCTTTCTCGAAGGTGATGCCAAAGTCATCTGCCGGGCTGTTTATCGGCGGCCTCATGTTATTGACAATCCAGCTGTCGCCAGCCTGGGGCGTCGCCCTGAAGATATCCAGACCGCCCATTCCGATGTGACCGTCAGAAGCGAAATAGAGTGTTCCGTCCTCGCGGATGAATGGGAAGAGCTCATTGCCCCTGGTATTAATGTCGGTTCCCAGGTTCTCGGGCCTCGACCACGGGCTGCCGGGCGAGGTGCGGGTGGAACGGTATAGGTCTTTTCCGCCCAGTCCGCCCGGCATGTCGGAGACAAAATAGAGCGTCTGGCCGTCAGGAGAGACTGAGGGGTGGGCAGCAACAAGCGAGTCGGCAAGCAGCTCCAGCTTCACCGGGTTCGACCAGCGTGTGCCCTCACGGGTGGAATACATTATCACACACCCCTTGCTCTCGCGCTTGCCAGCCTCGCAACGGGTGAAATATACCTCTGTGAAGTCTGAAGAGAATGATGGAGTACCATCCTCAAACTCACTGTTGAGGAAATCAACCGGCACAGGGGTGCTCCACTTGGCCTTCTTGTCAAGCCTGGTCTCAAAAATATCCGAAAAGCTCTGTCCTGTGGCACCGTGCTCCTTGTTACCCTGGGCGTCATCACGTGATGAGGTAAACCAGAGGAGCCCATTATCATCGCGCCCGAATGCAGGGCTGAAGTCGGAGTTCCTGGAGTTGACCTCCTTCAGCTCCTCGACGTTATACGATTCCGGGGAGGCCTGCCATTCGATGGCAAGCTCACAGGCGCGTATCTGCTGCTCGGTACGGGGGTCGCCGGGCACAAGCTGCCGGTACTTGCGGAACTCCTCTATGGCCTGGGGGTACCGTCCCAGCTTCTTCGTGCTCTCAGCCAGCCAGTACTGCGCCTCAGGCCTGGGGAATGCCGACCTGACGGCTCTCTTGTACCAGAGCTCTGCATTCTTCGGGTCGTTTATCAGACGGTAGCACTCAGAAACCATGAAGACCATCTCAGCCTTCGCCTGTTTGTCACGGGTCTTCGAGTAGACATCCTTGAAGAGGTCTATGGCATCATAGTAGCTTCCGGCCTGGTAGGCTGAGTAAGCACGCTCAGTCTTTTGTTTCTGCGCACTGAGAGCAACAGGAAGAAGTAAAACCAGTGTAAATATGAGGATTAATGGTCTGTTCATGCTGATCACCTTAGTTAAATGCAAAAGTAATGATTGTTATTAATGTTAACGTACCGCCATTCCAATAATTACCTTCCTGATGACCTTACAGCAAAAATAATGCCCTCCCGGAGGAGGGCACTTAAAACCACAAAAACTATGAAAAAAAATTATCTTGTAAACAGCAGTTCACGGTACTTGGGTAGTGGCCATAACTCGTTGTCAACCACGAGTTCAAGTTTGTCAATGTGGATTCTGATCTCATTCAGATAGGGTTTGACCTTGCTCTCGTAGGCAACAGCCTTCTTGTAAAGGTCGCCGATGACGTTTGCCTTTTTTCGTTCCTCAATCATATCAGCCACCAGCTTCTTTATCATTGTTATATGATCCGAGATACTGATTATGAGTTCCTTACGCGCTCCGGCCAGTCTTATGTATTCGTTGTCGTCAAAGATCTCACGCAGTCCTCTGACATTTTCAACCAACGATGTCATGTACCTCACGGCTGTAGGTATGATATGATTGATTGCCAGGTCTCCCAGAACCCGTGATTCTATCTGCAGCTTCTTCGTGAACTTCTCCAGTTCAACCTCTACCCTGCTCTCCAGTTCACGGTCGGTCAAGGTGCCGGTCCCAACAAGGGTCTCGCGCGACGAGGCGGTAACGTATGCCTTGAGTGTTTTAGGCACGCTCTCCTCCGACGACAGACCCCTTCGTGCCGCTTCACGGTGCCATTCCTCACTGTATCCGTCACCCTCAAATCTTATTCGTTTTGAATCGGTAATGCATTTTTTCAGCACCTGAAAGATAGCCTCATCCTTTTTCACGCCTTTGTTAACCAGTACGTTGACATCCTCAGCGAAGGTCTTCAGCTGGCGGGCGACTGCTGCATTAAGTACAATCATTGCGGAGCTGCAGTTGGCCGATGAGCCCACAGCCCTGAACTCGAACCTGTTGCCTGTGAAGGCAAAGGGTGAAGTACGGTTACGATCGGTATTGTCAAGGAAGATACCCGGTATCTTGCCGAGACCAAGCTTGATCTCCGTCTTTTCCTGCGGGGTCATCTTCTTGTCTTTAACCTTGCTGGCAATACCGTCAAGTATGTTGGAGATATAGGTCCCCAGGAAGACAGAGATGATTGACGGGGGAGCCTCATGTCCGCCCAGCCTGTAAGAGTTGTTTTCGTTGGTGACGCTTGCCCTGAGCAGCTCCTGGTTATCGTTGACGGCCTTGACCACGTTAACGAGGAATGTAAGAAACTGCATGTTGGTCTTCGGGTTCTTGCCTGGCGACAGGAGGTTTACTCCGGTATCTGTCGCCATCGACCAGTTGTTGTGCTTGCCTGAACCGTTGATCTCTGCGAAAGGCTTCTCATGGAACAGGACCCTGAACTTATGTGTCCTGGCCACCCGTCGCATTATATCCATGATGAGCTGGTTGTGGTCCACGGCCAGGTTGGCCTCCTCGAACACCGGGGCACACTCAAACTGGTTAGGAGCCACCTCGTTATGGCGTGTCTTTACCGGGATGCCGAGCTTGTATGCCTCATACTCGAACTCCGTCATGAATGCCTTCACCCTCTCCGGGATTGAACCGAAGTAGTGGTCTGAGAGCTGCTGATCCTTTGAGGAAGGATGCCCCATCATGGTCCGGTCAGCCAGCATCAGATCAGGACGAGCATAATAAAGAGCTTCGTCTATAAGGAAGTATTCCTGTTCCCATCCGAGGGTTGCAATGACCTTTTTTACGTCCTTGTCAAAGAGATGACATACTTCAACTGCAGCGCGGTCAAGAGCGGCCAGCGAGCGAAGCAGGGGAGTCTTGTAATCGAGGGCCTCACCTGTGTAGGAGACAAAGACCGTCGGTATACAGAGCGTGCTCCCGACGATGAATGCGGGTGACGACACGTCCCATGCCGTATATCCCCTTGCCTCAAAAGTGTTCCTGATGCCACCGCTGGGAAAGCTTGAGGCGTCAGGCTCCTGCTGAACCAACACCTCCCCGGAGAAGCTCTCGATGATCGAGCCGCGCTCACCCCTGCCTACAAAGGAGTCATGCTTCTCTGCCGTGGCATCAGTAAGAGGATGGAACCAGTGGGTAAAATGGGTGACACCATGCTCCATGGCCCATGCCTGCATGCCTGTTGCAACCTGATCGGCTATCTGCCTGGTGATGGGAGTCCCCTCATCTATCGCCGTCAATACAGCTTTGTAAGCTTCCCGGCTCAGATAGCGCTCCATCTTCAATTTGTCAAAAACATTCTCTGAAAAATAGGAGGATACTGTCTCCTTAGGAACGGAAACCTCTACAGTCTCCCTGTTGAATACCTCCTTCAATGCACTGAAACGTAATTCTGCCATGATCTGTTTTTCTTGCAAAAATAGATCATTTTAGAATATACCCCCTATTTTTTGAGGTATTTTTTAATTTTTTATAAAATTTTATAGATCAACCCCCATTTTTTAAGGGTAAAATCAGAATAATTCAACTTTTTAGATCGGTAATGCATTCGGCACGCTGGAAGATCCCATATAAAGATTTCTCAAAATCAACCGCCACAACCTTATACTCCGGGGTGAGGGTAAACTCATCGCCCACATTGCTTGTGAGGAAGTTTATCGCAGCCTCGGGGAAGTGGAATGTGGTGTATATCACCCCGGGCTTGACGACATCGGTAACCTGTACCTTCATGGTGGTCATACCTCGCGCCGAGAATATCCGGGCAAAGTCTCCCGTGACCAGGCCCTTCTGCCCGGCATCATGAGGATGCACAAATAAAATATCTTCCGTAACAAGCTCCCTGTTCGGTGTACGGCGGGTCATGGTACCGCTGTTGTAATGTTCCAGCAGCCTCCCCGTGGTAAGGATATAGGGGAAACGAGCGGCATTCTCATTTAGTTCAGGGGACATGTCATAGTCCCATGAATGAAACTTGCCCTTTCCCCGCTTGAATGTTTCTGTGTGGAGAATCTTTGTGTCAGTGCCATCCTCCCTGACAGGCCATTGTTTGCCGTTGTTGCCGAGCTCATCCCATTTCACCCCCTTGAAGAAGGGCACGATGCCAGATATCTCCTTAAGTAACACATCTGCCGAGTATCCCTCCTGGCTGTAGCCCATGCGGTTCATCATATCAACCACAATCTGGCCGTCGGGCCTGGTTCCCTCAAGCGGTTCCACTGCCTTCTGAACCTTTTGTATCCGGCGCTCGCCATTGGTAAAGGTTCCCTCCTTCTCAAGAAAAGATGACGCCGGGAAGATCACATCGGCTATCTTTGCCGTCTCGGTCATGAAGAGCTCCTGGACAACCAGGAACTCAAGTTCCTGAAGCGAGCTCTTCACATGGCAGGTGTTGGGATCTGTCTGCAGCAAATCTTCTCCCATGATCCACATTGCTTTCAGGTCGCCCCTGCCTGCGGCAAAGAACATCTCCGGGATCTTATATCCAGGCTTTGACGGGTGGTCAACTCCGTAAAATGCCTTATACACAGCCAGGTTTTCAGGTTTTGTCACATCAAGGTAACCGGCACCCTGGTGAGGCTGAACGCCCATGTCGGCTGCCCCCTGCACATTATTCTGTCCGCGCAGCGGGTTGACCCCAACACCCTCCCTGCCAATATTGCCGGTCATCATGGCAATGTTTGAGATAAGGGTTATCGCCTTGGTAGCCTGCCAGTGCTCCGTCACACCCAGTCCGTGAAACTCCATGGCAGCATGTGCCGTTCCGTACTCGCGAGCCGCGGCTCTCACAAGTTCGCGGTCAACACCGCATATCGCTTCAAGGGCATCAATATCAAGTTCCGTGAGGTATCGCCTGAAATCTTCCCACCCTTCTGTGCGAGAGCTGATGAACTTCTCGTCAGTCAGTCCTTCGCTTAAGAGATACCAGGCAAACATGTTAAGCGCGGCTACATTGGTGCCGGGGTTGATCTGAAGATGATATTTTGCCAGTCTGGCCAGCTCTATCTTCAGAGGATCAATGACGATGAGGGGTATCCCTGATTCAGCCAGCGCCCTGATTCGGGCCCCGGTCACCGGGTGGGCAGCCGACGGGTTGGCTCCGATTATGAGTATGCAACCTGTTTTGTAGAGCTCGTCAATTGAATTGGTGGCTGCTCCGGTACCGTATGCCCACTGCATGCCCATGGCCGTGGGAGCATGGCATACACGCGCACATCCGTCAATGTTGTTTGTCCCGATGACAATCCTGAAGAACTTCTGCATGAGATAGTTCTCCTCATTGGTGCAGCGTGCCGAGGAGATACCAGCCAGTGCATCAGGACCATACTTCTCCCTGATCTCCTTGAATCTGGCTGCGGTATAATCATACGCCTCATCCCAGGAGACCTCCGTGAGTACACCATTTTTCCTCACCAGCGGTGAATGGAGCCTTTCAGGGTGGTTATAGAATTCGAAGGCATACCTCCCCTTAAGACATGTATGCCCTCTGTTTGTCGCACCGTCGAGCGGAGCCTGTATGCCCCTCACGATGCCGTCAATCACCTTGACATCCAGGTTACATCCAACGCCGCAGTAGGTGCAGGTGGTCCGTACGATGCTGTCTGCCGCAAGTGTTTTTGTTGAGTACCTGTCTGAAATCGCATTGGTCGGACAGGTCTGAACACATGCGCCGCATGAGACACATGGAGATTCCCTGAAAGTACGGTCATATCCTTTTATAATGCGACTCTCATGACCCCTTCCGTAGATCCCGAGGACATGCTCGGCCTGCAGTTCGTCACAGGCTCTGACACACCGGTAGCACTTGATGCATTCAGTGAAGTCAGACCATATATAAGGATGGCTCCTGTCCTTTTCGAATTCACTGACCGACCGTTGGTATCTTACCTCAGGACTGCCGGCTTCAGCCACAACACTCTGAAACTCCGTCGGGAGCATGCCGGGATCAGGCTTCAGCCTACCGGGAGGGTATTCTGAAAGAACCAGTTCGATTATATTACGTCTCAGTCTCCTGATTTTTTCAGTGGAGGGATAGATATAATAGCCCGGAGCCGCCGGCGTATGACAAGATGCCATCACCCTGGCCGGTCCGTTCTCTTTCAGGGCCACCTCCACGGAGCAGATCCTGCATGATCCGTAATTCTCGAGGTTATCTGCCTGGCACAGGGTGGGTATCACCTCCCGGCCCTGTATCCTTCTTACGAACTCAAGTATTGTCTCACCTGCTATGACAGGGTATGGCCGGTTGTCAATATATGCTGTGTTTTCCATGGTTACTCCTCCTAGGCTGTGAAGTACTCTTCAAGTTCATCGCTGAAATAGTGCAGCGCATTCATTACAGGCAATGGCAGGCCACCGCCAAGTGCGCACAGTGAGCCAATTTGCATCGTCTCCAGGAGATCATCAAAGAGCTGCCTGTCTATCTTCCGGCCTTTTTCAGCAGCTCCGGACAGCAGTTCATGACCACGTACGGATCCGATTCGGCAGGGGAAGCATTTTCCGCATGACTCTCTCTCTGTAAATTCAAACAGGTGCTCAAGGAGTTTAATGATCGGAAAGTCCTCAGGTATTGATACTATTCCTGCATGGCCCAGCAGGAACCCCTCCCTGCTGAACGACTCGAAATCGAGTGTCAGGTCATCGACCTTTGAGGCAGGCACCAGGCCACCCAGGGGTCCTCCTACCTGGAACGCCTTGACGGGGTATCGTGTTCCTCCTCCCATTTCGTCGAGCACGGTTCGGAGCGCTGTTCCCATCCTCACTTCAAGCAGTCCCGGCCTGTTGAAGGCGCCGTCAAGAGAGACCAGTTTTGTGCCGGGCGACTTCTCCGTGCCAAGAGCGGCATAGACGGAGCCGCCTTCCTTAAGTATATAATGTATGTTGGCGAAGGTCTCTACGTTGCTCAGCACGGTGGGCATTCCAAAGAGCCCATAGACGGCCGGGAAAGGCGGACGGGTCCTGACCTCGGGCCGCAGGCCCTCCAGGGAGTTGAGTAACGAGGTCTCTTCGCCACAAATATATGCTCCTGACCCTTCAACAACATGAAAGCGGAACCGGAGGGCGCCCTGACCTGCCGGGCCTGCAGTGATTCCGGCGTCCACAAGCTCCCTCACGGCCTCCCTCATTTTTCTCACGGCAAGCGGATATTCGCCCCGGATATAAACCACGCCGGTATCAGCCCCGGTGATAATACCCGTCATCAACATCCCGAAGAGCACCGAGTGAGGCCGCTCCTCGAGGAGCCACTTGTCAGAGAAAGCACCTGGATCACCCTCATCGGCATTACAAACAATGTATTTCCTTGCGGACTTCGCCTCAAGTGATGATTTTACCTTCAGATGATACGGGAATCCGGCGCCGCCGCGTCCCCTCAGTCCTGACAGCTCCAGCTCCTTAAGCGCAGTTGCGGTGTCAGACACCCATCTGTCTGCAAGGGAGTAGTATTCCCTGGTATCACCCGTGGGTGTCAGCAGTGCCGGCCTGTCAGCATTGGTTGAGGTCAACATAGCCGGGGCCGTGTCGTCACTGCCCACGATCCGTACTTCACCGTTGACCATGAATGCATCGTTTGTATGACAGTGCCCAAGGCATGTCACAACCCCGATCTCATGCCCTGCGAAACTCTCCATCAGGCTTCGCTTAACGTCAGCCTGCCTGCCTGAAGTGAGACAGGCAGTGCCGTCACAGACGAACACCTTTTTCCCGATATGATCACTGCGAAGGAAATCGTAAAAGGAGCTTGCTCCCATAACAGCGGCATGGCCTGTCATGAAATCACCTGCAACAGTAAGCAGCCTCTCATCACCCGAAGCATCAACCTGGCCGGTAGCCCTGACAACCTCTTCATAGAGCCCCACTGCCACACCTTTTCGCGCAGAGAGGCCTCTCAGGTTTCTTGACATATCTTTATTTTTTAGATAGTTACAATATATTATCTTACGGCAAGATAAACAGGAAACATGAGAATTATCACATTCAGACGCCGGTTTATTAAATGAGAAGATACCCCCATCCTTTTGTTTAACTGAATTTTGTTATATTTGTCGCCTGTATTTTTCAAGAGGTAAATTCAATTATTTAACTAGTTTTCAGATGGCAATACTTCAGACATTAAGAGAGAAGGCAGGACCACTTGTTGCAGGTGTGATTGGGGTTTCACTGCTTCTCTTTGTTGTAAGTGATTTTTTCGGAAACAATACTGCACAGCGCCGGAAGGCAAGCAAATACTATGAGCTTGCGCGCATTGACGGCGAGTCTGTTTCATACCAGGACTATGAAGCCAGGGTGCAGGACCTCGTGGAGATATATAAAATGTCAGGCACCACCGAGGTGAATGAGGAGATGCTGACCAGCATCAGGGAGCAGGTATGGCAGCAGATGCTTACCGAAAAACTGATGGACAAGACATATAAAAAGATCGGCCTGGGAGTGAGTCCTGACGAGGTCGAGATGCTGGTCTTCGGAGATGACCCGCATCCGATAGTGAGGCAGCTTTTCACTGATCCGAACACCGGCATGTTTAACGCATCGTTCCTTGTCAACTTTCTGAAGGCCACTGAGACCGATGAGGCTACCAAAAGATACTGGCTCTTCTTTGAGGACCAGATCATCAATGACAGGCTGAACACCAAGCTTGTGAACCTCATGTCAAAGGGACTATACGTCACAGGCAAACAGGCTGAATATGAAGCCAGTCTCCTGGCCAATACCGTCAGCTTCAGCTATATGGCACGTAACTATGCGACAGTGCCCGACAGTGCCGTTACTGTTACCTCTGATGAGATAAAAAAATACTTCGACGGGCATAAGGATAACTATATGCGCCCGGCCCAGCGTGACATGGAATACATGGTATTTGAAGTAGCTCCGTCGGACTCCGATCTGAAAGAGACGGAAGACTGGGCGAAGAGAGAGGCGGAGAACTTCGCGGCTGCAACCGACCTGCCCCAGTATATCAACCTGACGGCAGACAATCGTCATACGGGTTTCTACAGCACCCTTTCAGATCTCCCGGAGAACCTCCGGGAGCTGGCACTTTCAGGTGACAGAAATGCTGTCGCAGGGCCCTGGTTTGAAAACGGTGCCTATAAGCTCGCACGCATCGTTGACATAGCCGAGCGTCCGGACTCCGTGAGGGCAGCACACATACTCCTGTCGCCCAATGCTGTCAGAAGCATGACCCAGGCAAAGAGGGAGGCAGACAGCCTGATAAGCCTCATCAGGTCAGGGATCGACTTCAATATACTGGCCATGGCCAACTCAGATGATCAGGGGTCAGCCCAGGTAGGGGGTGATCTCGGATGGTTCAGTGAGGGGATGATGATCATACCTTTCAATAACGCATGCTTCAGCAGCCAGAAGGGAGACCTTGTAACGGTTGAGACTACATACGGACTGCATATTATCAAGATTCTTGATCAGAGCCGCAGGGTGAAAAAATATGATATTGGCATTGTTGACCGCCAGGTGATCCCAAGCAACGTGACAACGCAGCGTATTTATGCTGAGGCATCACAGTTTGCAGGCACGAATGACACATATGAGAAGTTCAACAAGGCAGTTGCTGCCGGCAGCCTGAACAAGAAGCTGGCCATGAATGTCACCCCTGATCAGAAAGAGCTTCCAGGACTGGAGCAGGCAAGAGGGCTGGTGATGGCTCTCTTCCAGAACAGCAAGCAGGGGACAATTGTTCTTGACAACAGCAGCCAGGCGGTCTTCGAGCTTCCTGACAAGTATGTAGTAGCTTACTGCAGCAGGGTTCAGGAAGAGGGAACGGCTCCGATCGAAGCTGTCACTTCAGACATCAGGTTTATCCTGGCAAAAAACAAGAAGGCGGAGGTGATCTCAGCGGAGATGAAGAAACTGGCCGCCGAAGGGAAAACGATTTATGATATCGCCTCACACTATAATACGACTGTACAGGATGCAACCGGCATCAACTTCAGGTCATTCTCAGTGCCGGGAGCAGGCATCGAACCGGGTCTCATCTCGGCCGCATCGGCATCAGAAGCGGGATTGCTCTCTAAACCGGTTGAGGGTAATAACGGTGTCTACCTGTTCGTGGTCAATACCGCTGAACCGGTAGCAGCTGAAGATATGGCAATGGTCCGTGAGAGGCTGAATTCCAACTACCAGATACGCGCCTCCTACGAGGCTTACCAGGCTATCCGCGACAAGAAAGAGGTTGAGGATATGAGGTATAAATTCTATTAGAAAATTATCCTTTGATAAATAGCTAGAGGCAGATCCGGGACCTGCCTCTGCGTTTTCATATCCACATTTTATGTCGGATCCGTGGTCCACAGACCGACATCAGGTCTACATTGGCCTGAATCTTTTACCAATATCCTCCTCACTCTGGTCCCGGGAGAGTGCATTGACAAATTCTGCGGGTATCATGTAAACATCAACCATTATCAGTCCGTCAAGGCAGTTATTGAAATCAGGATCCACATTAAAACCTATAATACGGGCATTCAGTTCAAGGTACTTTTTAAGCAGGACGGGTATCCGGTATCCGTTATCGACATCGCCTACAACCTTCTCGACCCTGCTGATGTCTTTTTCTGCGGAGTCTATGATGATTGAGCTGTCAACGCGCTTATCGACCTTCATGATGAACTCCTTCCTCGGTCTGACAAACCGTGCCATCTCCGGGTCAAAATGGTTGTTCCGGACGAATTCGACTATAAGCGATTTGGACAGGGGGGAAAAGTCGTTGCTGATGCTGACGGGTCCTATCAGGTACCGGTATTCGGCATGGTTGAGAAGTACTGTCAGGAGGCCTTTCCAGAGCAGGAACAGTGACATTGCCTTGCGTTGGTATTCCTGAACGATAAATGATCTGCCCAGTTCGAGTGACTCACCCAGAACAGGTGCAAACGACTTGCGGATACGGAACAGCGTATTGATATAGAACCCCTTGATGCCGTACTGACTGAGTATCTCCTTCCCTTTGCCTATCCTGTATGCGCCTACAAGCGCTCCTTCCTGGTCATCCCAGACAATAAGATGATGATAATAGAAGTCATATTCATCAAGGTCACTGGCCCTGTTCGTCCCTTCACCCACAGCCCTGAAGGTTATCTCACGAAGCCTGCCGATCTCCCTGATGAGGTTTGGCATCACCCTGGTGGGGGCAAACAAGACGATATAGTTCCTGGTCGAGAAGAGTTCATGCGACGGTCTCATCGTGTTTATCTCTTCCCTCAGCAGAGCCTTGTCGGACGCAGGGGCTACCGGCTCCTGTCTGGCGCTTTTTCTGCGCCTCAGGCCACTAAAGAAAGGTTTGGCTTCAAGGGAGGAACCCAATGAATAGGTCCTTGCCCGGAGATAACGTCCCAGGCGGGCGGTGTCACTGAAGTCTGCCTGTTCCTTCACGCTCACAGGCTTGCCAATCCGAATCCTGATCAGCTTATGGCGTTTGTTAATCAGTTCCGACCCAAGCCTGGCTGTTCGCAGCAGCGGATGAATGCGGCCGAGGATATGGAACCAGCGTGAGTTGGTGCCGTGAAAATATACCGGAACCACAGGTACCCCGGCCATCCTGACGGCCCTGATGATCTGCTCCTGCCACTCCCTGTCAATGATCAGGTTCGAGTCAGACTGGTAGGTTGATACCTCTCCTGCCGGGAAGAGAGCCACAACATGCCCTTCACTGACATACCTCAGCGCCTCCCTGATTCCGGTGAATGATGAGCTTCTCTCTCCCTGACTGTCAGCAGGTTCGGCAGGAAGGATATGCTTCCCCAAAGGATCGATTTTTTGAAGCAGGAAGTTGGCCATCACCCTGACATCGGAGCGGCCAGACATGAGTATCTTTAAAAGTATGAGGGCATCAATGCCTCCAAAGGGGTGGTTTGATACGGTGACGAAAGGGCCTGACGATGGCAGGTTGGCAAGATCCTTTTCGGGAACCTCATACCTTATGTCAAGGTGTTCAAGGATGGAGTTGATGAATACCTGGGGGTCAATGTCATAGGTGCTGGAGTATACCTTGTTTACCTTGTTGTAGCGGAAGATCTGCATCAGGGCTTCGGCAATGATTACCCCTCGCGGCGTGTCAAGGTTAGTGGCCCTGGCCAGTTCCCTTGATGTCAGCAGCTTCATAGTGCATCCCCCATGATTTGAGGTATGGCGACCTCCCACCCCAGCGGCATGAGATGAACACCGCTGACCCCGTGCTTCCCGCGCAGACGCTTTATATTCTCAACCGTGATAGCTATGCTCTCTTCCTGGAATCTGTCACCGGCACCCTCCAGTCTTTTCATCACGGCATCGGGAATGGTCACCCCGGGTATTTTGTCATTGAGGTACCGTGCCAGCTTCAGCGATCTGAGCGGGCTTATGCCCACGAGGATATACACCTTGTCAAGCAGACCCTCCTTATCAAGGCATTCGAGCCAGGGGTCAAGCATGTCAGGGGCAAAGACAAGGTTTGTCTGCAGGAACTGAGCCCCTGCATAGATCTTCTTCCTGTCACGTATGACCTGCAGTGAAGGATCCTGCGCCAGGGGGGCCGCTGCCGCTCCGAGGAAGAGCCGGGGTCTGTTTTTTATTTCACGCCCGTCGAGATAGATGCCTTCATCCCTCATGCGTCTCAGGATCCATAGCATCTGCACAGAATCGATGTCGACGATGTTCATGTTACCCCGTGGTTTTGGTCCCACGCCCGGACTGTCTCCCGAGAGGCAGAGGATATTATATATTCCCAGGGCGTTTGCTCCTATTGCCTGCGACTGGAGGCTGTTGCGTGTATTGTCGCGGGCAGAGATCTGCATCACCGGATCTGCACCGAGTGATGCGGCCACGGCAGAGCAGGCGGTGCTTGACATTCTCGGGATAGCTGATGATCCGTCGGTAAAATTTATTGCGGTGACCCAGGGCTTGACCAGCCTGATCTTTTCTTCAAGCCTTGCCGTGGCCGCGCCCAGCGGCGGTTGTACCTCGGCGGTGATGACGAACCTTCCGCTGCGCAGTCCGCCCTCAAGGCGCGACTGCGGCTCAGTCACTGCCGGGGGGTGATACTGCGCATCACCTCTCCACCAGTCGGGCTGCCTTATCGGCCTGAAAACCTTTTCTTCGAGCTGTGCCCCGACGCTCTTCCCTTTTCTGGCAGAGGGAAGCATAAAGCTCCGGAGCCCCGCCTCCCTTACCTTTCTCACCACCTCGCCCCATGTCTCTGTCCCTGCCCTGTCCCAGTCTACCGGCGGGAGTACCTCAAGAAGCTTATGCTCACGGTTCATCCTGCGCGACCGCTCATATATGAGGTGCCACGCACAGCGTCTTGTGGGGTCAACGTAGCAATACCCTTTGTTCACGCCCCCGCAGGGACCGTTACGTATCCCCTTTGGGCACGCCATGTGACAGATGTAGGCTGTCTCCTGGAGGAGACAGTTACCGCACATCCTGCATCCGAAGAGTGGCCCTTTGACCACCCTCTCTGTAAATGCCAGCATCCGCCCCCCGGCAGACAGCCTCCTGAACGGACGAAAGGCAGGCTGCCACCGTCGCACGGGGGTGAACAGGGCCATGATGTTATCAGATGATATACATGTTTATGAGCTGCTCATAAAGCTCCTGCCTGCCGCTGATCTTCTTCGGTTCTCCAACCTTCCCGGCCATGGCATGGAGGTCTTCTAGAGTCAGTTTGCCCTTCTCATAGAGAGCGCCGTCACCCTTGTCAAACGAAGCATACCTTGTCTTGCGCATTTTCAGATAGTCTGATTCCTTAAGAATGCGGTCAGCTATTACAAGCCCGCGGGCAAAAGTATCCATGCCGTTGATGTGAGCAATAAAGAGATCCTCGGGGTCGGTGGAGTTGCGTCGCACATGAGCGTCGAAGTTGATGCCCCCGGTCTTGAATCCTCCAGCCCTGAGAATTACAAGCATGGCTTCAGTGATCTCATTGATGTTGGTGGGGAACTCATCAGTATCCCACCCGTTTTGATAGTCGCCCCTGTTGGCATCTATGCTGCCGAGCATGTCAGCATCAGCAGCCGTCTGCAGGTCATGCTGGAACGAGTGACCTGCCAGTGTGGCATGGTTGACCTCCACGTTCAGTTTGAAGTCCTTGTCAAGGCCATAGTGACGGAGAAAACCTGTTACCGTTGCTGCGTCGAAGTCGTACTGGTGCTTGGTGGGCTCCATCGGTTTGGGTTCGATGTAGAAGGTGCCTTTGAAGCCTTTCTTGCGGCCGTAGTCGCGCGCAAGGGTAAGCATCATGGCCAGGTGATCAAGCTCACGCTTCATATCGGTGTTATGCAGTGAAAGATAGCCTTCGCGTCCTCCCCAGAAGACATACCCCTGCCCGCCCAGGGCAATGGTAGCATCAATGGCATTCTTCAGCTGCACGGCAGCATTGGTGACCACGTTGAAATCAGGATTGGTGGCAGCGCCGTTCATGTAACGGGGATTGCCAAAGAGGTTGGCAGTACCCCAGAGCAGCTTCATGCCCGTCTCCTTCTGTCGTGCCTTGATCACCGGCACCCACTTCTCAAGGCGCTTTTCGATCTCGAAGACAGAACCGTCTCCAACCAGGTCAGTATCATGAAAGCAATAGAACGGTGCTCCAATCTTGTCAAAGAACTCGAAGGCCATGTCAAGTTTGACTTTTATCCGCTCGTCGCCTTCCATTCCGTCATACGGAAAATCCCTTGTCTTCGCCCCGAATGTGTCAGTGCCGTCGCCGCAGAACGAATGCCAGTATGCGATTGCAAACCGCAAAAGATCCTTCATTTTTTTACCTCCGACCTTTGCTTCGGGGTCATACCATTTGAATGCAAGAGGGTTCTTTGATTCCCTGCCTTCATACCTGATCTTCCCGATTCCCGGGAAAGCCTCACCAGTCTTCTTTTTTGCCATAGTAGTGTTTCTATTCATTTAATTGATTCTCCAAAATATCAAGCCATTCCATGTATTTCTCATCATAGAGTACCGCCAGTTTGTTGTCCGGTTCGCTTTTCCCGGTGATCTCAAGGCCATTGAAGGCATCCCGTTCAGACTTGTAATAGCCGCATCCGATGCCTGCGCCGCGGGCTGCACCGATAGAACCGTCGGTATTGTAAAGGGTGATTACGGTCGATGTGAGACTGGAAAGCACCTCCCTGAAGACCCTGCTCAGGAAGAGGTTCGACTCACCGGCCCTGATCACCGCCGGGTTAATGCCCGTCTCCTTCATAATTTCGAGGCCGAACCGGAACGAGTAGGCTATCGACTCCTGTGCCGCCCGGTAGAGATGGCCCTGCCGGTGAATGTTGAAGTTCAGGCCGTGTACCGATGCCCCTATGTCGCTGTTACGAAACATTCTCTCGGAACCGTTTCCAAAGGGAAGGATTACGAGTCCGTCACTGCCGGGCTCCACTGATGCCGCCAGGTCATTCATCCCGGGGTATGACAGTCCGGATGCTGTATTTTTCTGGAGCCACGAGTTAAGAATGCCTGTACCGTTTATGCAGAGCAGCACTCCGAGACGTGTTTTCCGATCAGTGTGGTTGACATGCAGGAAGGTGTTAATACGCGAGAGGGGGTCAAACTGAGTAATGTCAGTGACACCGTATATCACCCCGGATGTGCCGGCGGTAGTGGCTACCTCTCCCGGGTTCAGTACGTTGAGTGACAGGGCATTGTTAGGCTGATCTCCTGCCCTGTACGAAACGGGTATGCCGGATGGAAGCCCGAGCTCCTCCGCCATGGCAGGGGTAAGGTGACCCTGCACTGAGAATGACTCTGCAGGCTCAGCCAGCAGCTCAGGAGCAATGCCGTAGTATTCAAGTAACTCCTCCGAAATCTCTTTCCTCATGAAATCCCAGAAGATCCCTTCCGAAAGTCCTGTATATGAAGTTTTTATCTCATCGGTAAGTCTCATTGCAAGATAATCACCGGGAAGCATGATCTTGTGAATGCGTTTGAAGATAGCAGGCTCGTTCTCCCTGACCCATGCCAGCTTCGAGGCGGTGAAGTTGCCCGGGGAGTTCAAAAGGTGATGCAGGCAGAAATCCTTCCCCATCTTCTCAAACGCTTTCTCTCCGGTCTCCACAGCCCTGCTGTCACACCATATTATTGAGGGCCGAAGCACATTCCTGTCACTGTCAATGATGACCAGCCCGTGCATCTGGTAAGCTACCCCGATAGCGCCAATATCCTTTCTCTTTGTGCCAAGAGGTTTAAGACAGGCTGCGAGGGCCAGGGCAAAGTTCTTCCACCACACTTCCGGGTCCTGCTCAGCCCACCCGGGCATGGGGGCGGAGATCTCCATCTCGGAGGGAGGATAGGAAGCGGATGATAGTGCTCTGCCGGTCTCTCCGTTGACAACGGAGACCTTCACCGATGAGCTGCCGAGGTCAATACCCAATAATAGCATAAGGATCCTTTTACGAATAATTTCTCACTGTCGTGATAAATGTACGTAAATTTTCCGTAGAAGCATCCGGGGGCATTCCTCCTCCGCATGACCAGATGATTCTTTTCTCGTCTGACACTGAACGCATCATGCTAATGACGCCGGCTTCCACCTCGGCCGGAGTACCCATGGCCAGCACATCCCTGGGCGGGAGGTTGCCAAGCAGGGTGACGCTGTCGCCGGTGAGCCTCCTCATCTCATCTACAGGGTGATTGAAGCTGTAATTAAAGAGATTGATGCCTATCTCTTCAAGGTATCCGGCAGTAATTATTCCGGAGGCATCATTATGGAAGAACCCAACCTTCGGGTTGAAGGTCTGATATATCCTTTTAAGGTGTGGAAGTACAAAGGCTTCAAAATCGGGCTGACCAAGGAAACCGACGATGTCATCAAGGAGTAATACCCCCTCTATATCGGGGAATTTTTCATACTGGAGAGACAGCCAGTCAATTACGAAATCAGTTATCACCGTCAGTGCCTTGTCAGCCTCCTCGGGGGTGATGGCCAGCGCCAGCATGAAGTCGGTGGTGCCAAAGAGGAAAGAGGCTATGTTGAGCGGCCCGCGGCTCGAGGCGAACCTGTACCGGCACCCGTTCTCCTTCAGCTTCTCCTCATATTTCGCCATCCTGGCCATAACGAATGGAAGAAGCCCGTCTGTACTCACATTGGGTTTCTCAAGCTTCGAAATTGCCTCCGCAGTACATTGCAGTTTTACCGGATGGGGGAAGTCGTTCACTGTCCAGACCAGCTTGGTCCCAAATGCTGAAGGTTCGGTACACATACCGTACTCGGCCCAGTAACCCGGGAGGAACAGCACCTCGGGGAATGTCTTTGAAGCCTTGACATTTGCCTCATACCAGGTCACAGGGTCAGTAAAATAATCAAGGATAGTTGATCCGTACCAGCCAGGCAGCCAGGGGCTGTCGATAATGAATCCCACAGGCCGGTCCTGTAACTTCTCGCCGTTAATGACCCTCAGCAGGGTCTCCCAGTGTCTGTCATTCATAGAATATTCTTTGGACGTTTATTTATTGTATTTAAATTCCCGGAACATAGTAAAACCTCAATCCCCTGTAATAGTCAAGATCATGTTCCGGCTTGTCAACCCCTGCCGGGATGGTTCTGCGGGAGAATGTCTGAAAATATAACAGGCAGGCATCTTTCCACCAGCGGGCCTCCCTGGCCTGTATTTCAAGCAACTGCCTTACATGTTCATACTGGCCGTCATCAATCCTTCCGTTAAGTGTCTCCCAGTAAGCTCCGTATGCTTCTGCCTGATTGACCCCTTCCTGGTATTTGATGCACATTTCATCCCAGAGTGTTCTGCCCGACTTCATCGTTTGATCCCAGGGAACATGATGGAACCACAGCAGCATATTTTCAGGGCACTCATCCGGGTCATTGAAAATATCATTCAGCGGAGGGAAGTACTGGCTCACGGCATCACTGCCTTCTCTTGTCCGGTCAAACCCGATACCGTTTGTGTCTGCCCTGTGGTAATAGACCGAGGTCCAGTCAGGCCGTCCGCGATTGACCCACGGTCCGGGGCCCCAGTGGTGACCTTCGGCCATGATGTGGTGAAGGCCAAGGGGTGTCATATAATTCACTGCGGCCTCGCGCGAGCTTAGCATCATAGTGCTTATCCCCTCTGCTATCTCATAATCATGCGTCAGTGTCATCCTGATCCATTCGGAGGCGATTGTGGCTGAAGACAAGGAGGGCTGCCAGGCAAGGCGCCCGAAGGCATACCAGTTGGCCTGTCCGAAGAGATGTCCCGTCCAGTTCCTCTCACTGCCAATATTTGCGACTCCGGCCATGCCTGTCAGGCTGTGACCATGGAGTGTGCCGTCGATCACCCTCGCGACTTCCGATCCCGGACCGGCGGCATGGGTGTCGCTCCTGAGGCATTCCTCAAAGAGTGGTGCCAGGAAGACAAGGTGTGTGGAACACCCAAGGTACTCCTGAGTTATCTGGAATTCCATCATCAGCGGGGTGGAAGGCATGGCGCCAAATAGCGGATGAAAGGGCTCCCGGGGCTGAAAGTCCACCGCTCCGTTCTTGACCTGTACCAGGACATTGCTCCTGAAGGTTCCGTCGAGAGGAACAAACTCATTATAGGCCTGTTTTGCCCTGTCGACCGGGACGTTATTGTCGTATACAAATGCTCTCCACATGACCACACCTCCATAAGGCGCGACGGCGTCGGCAAGCATGTTTGCCCCGTCTGCATGCGAGCGCCCGTAATTCTGCGGACCGGGTTGTCCCTCGGAGTTGGCTTTGACCAGGAACCCCCCGAAATCGGGAATGAGGGCATATATCTCCGTTGCCTTTTCCTTCCACCAGCGGGCGACAGCCGGATCAAGGGGGTCAGAGGTGGCCAGTCCGCCTGTCTCCGCCGGGGCACTGAAACGTGCGGTGAGATAGACTTTTATCCCGTAAGGCCTCATGACATCGGCAAGCGCAGCTACCTTTGCAAGATACTGCGGGGTGAGCACCAGCGCATTGGCGTTGACGTTGGTGATGACCGTACCATTTATGCCAATGGAGGCGTTGGCTCTTGCGTAATCTCTGTACCGGGGCGAGATATAACCCGGGAGAAGGTGCCAGTTCCAGACAGACTCGCCGGCATAACCGCGTTCAACGCTCCTGTCGAGGTTATCCCAGTGGTTGAGGAGCCTGAGGACCGTGGCGGGCTTCTCTGTGACTGAAAGGTCCTCAAGGGACGATTGCATACTCACCAGCCTGAGGAGATGAAAGACCCCGTAAAGGACTCCCCTGTCGCCTTCGGAGGCAATTACAGTGATTTTTTTCCCTCCCATGGTGACTGACCTTATAATATATCCCTCCTCTCCGATTGTTCCTGGTGCCACGTCCGGAAGCAGTGATGCTACCACAGGTGACGACCGGAAGGTTCCGGCAACAAGTGTTCCGTTCCTTTTAAGTGAGCTGACCTCAGTGACCTGCCTGCCGGTCATGCCAACGAGTCCTGCAATAAGCTCATCATGTGCAGCACTTATTACCGGGGAATCTCCGGTTATCATCACACCTGACAGCGTCTTGCTGCACTCCTTCAGGTAGGCTTTGTCAGTGATCTGATCATACTTCAGCCACAACCTGTACCCGTCGTCAGCCAATGCCGGGGCAGACAGGCCGAGACCCGCCAGGATTACTATTGCCAGAATTTCTTTTTTCATGGTTGCACAGGTTTGCCGGCCCTGATTGATGACTCCCTCACAATCAGTTCATGCGAAAGAATTATTGAATTCACCTTTTCATACTGTGTGCCCTCCAGTATGCGTATCATCGTTGACGCCGCCACCTCTCCCATAGCCCTTCCCGGATAATGTATGGTTGTGAGGTTGGGCTCGACGATCCGTGACACCGGGTCGTCATTGAACCCCACCACCGCGACATCGTCAGGCACTCTGTATCCCTTTTTCTTCAGTTCACAAATGAGTGAGACGGCTGAAGTGTCATTGGCGCTGAAGATGCCGTCAGGCATCGTGCCATTGCCAAGGAGCTGACGAATCACAGATACGCCGGTCCTGTCGCTCAGGTCAGTTAAGATCAGCAGCCTGTCGTCATAATCCAGGGAGCTGTCGGCAAGTGCCTGCCTGTATCCGCGGTACCTGTCGTTATAGACATTACGGTTCATGCTGCCACCCACATGTACAATTTTCCTGCAGCCCTGGTCAATAAGATGCCTGGTTGCATCATAGCCGGCCCTGTAGTTATCAATGATGACACTGACACAGTTACTGCATTCGAAGACCCTGTCGAAGAAGACGAGGGGCATGTCCTTACGGAAGACGTTTTTAAAGGCGTCCTGGTTTTTTGTCTCAAAGGAAAGTGATACCAGCAGGCCGTCAACACGGCTGTTGAACAACGCCTGAATGTTGGCCTCCTCAAGTGCTGCCGATTCTTCGCTCTGGCTTATCAGCAGCTGGTATCCTGCCTTGTTTGCCACATTTTCCATGCCTGATATAACCGTTGACATGAAGTGGCTGTCAATCCGCGGGATGACCACCCCCAGCGTGCGTGTTCTCTTCTGCCTCAGATTGGCGGCAAACTTGTTGTGCTGGTATCCCATCTCCTGGGCCGTAAGCATTATCTTCCGCCTGAGCTCTTTCCTGACCTGGGGACTGTTATTCAGGCCGCGGGAGACCGTTGATGCTGATATATTCAGCGCTTTCGAGATGTCATAGATAGTCACCTCGCCTTTTTTCTTCATTCCGGTCATAATTCTTCAAAATAAATAATAAAACCTATAAAATTGAAATATTTTGAATTATTTTTTGCAATCGGTTGCGCAATTAAATCATCAAGCGCTGCACCTATATAAAAACCGTTTTGAAAGACTTCTTACAATACAGGCCGACCGGTCATATCTGGTCTTTTCAGGAATGTTTTTCTTTCAGTCTTTTATTGACATCATCAAGTGTTCCGCTAAATGGGCCGGGTGTTTCCATCTTGATTGATACAAGTGCGGCAGCGAACTTCAATGATTCAGGAATTTCGTGATCCAATCTGTGCGAGAGGTATGCAGCAAAAGTTGTATCGCCCCTGCCAGTTCTGCCAGCTACACTGTTGTTGGAGAATTTTTCATAATATGTCTTCCCTTTAACTCTCGCAAGCACTCCCTCGGCATGTGTAATTAAAATTTCGGGACAACCCCATGATTCGACGATTATTGCAGCCTTTTCAAGATCATCTGTACCGGTAAGAAGTTTGGCTTCTACAACATCCAATTTTAGTCTGTTCATCATAGCAGCAATTTCCCTTTTATCTGCAACGTCGCTGAACTCGTGGTTTTTTGTCACGGGATTGATATGGCGCACAAAGCTCTGCATATCAACCGACAGGCTCGGGTAGTTTCTGGCTTTCAATCCCTTCATGAGTGGCATATCAAATTCGGTATCCGAAATTCCGGCCAGGTGAACACATGTAGAATCCAATTCAGGAACATCTTTGATGTCGATTATTCCGGCCGATTTGATAAGGGTCATTTCACGTTCATCGACATTAGCTGAAAAGTGTACCACCCTGTTATACGAGGTTTCTGCGCTGGGAATAAGATAACAATCGATGCCCAGATCTTTCATGGGCTGAAGGATTTCCTCGTCCTTTTTGGCCATTTTAGCAACAACAGCAACCTTCTTGCCAACCCTTGCCGCCACCATGGCTCCGCATAAAACAGCACTTCCCGGAGCTACACGTGATTTTCCTCCGAAGGGAACGATCTCATCAAAGCACATGTGCCCCACAAATGTGATATCATAATTTTTGCTCATAATCATTTCAACTTATAATATAAATATTATTCAGAATCACCTATCAACCACGGATAGAAAGGTATCAGGTCTTTCGGCTCTATAGTCTTGGTTTTGTTTTTCGCCTGCAGATCCTTGATGTGATTCAACACCAGGTGTGACCATACTGCACCGGGCCTTGGATAGGCAGCAACAATGTAATGTGGATTAGCTTTTGATTCGCCTGCTTCAAGTTCCAGCTCTGCCCGAAGATTATCCGGAGTTGTCAGGGTATTTGCATAGTTAAATACAACGCGATCCATATATTTATATACCTCTTTACTTTCCTCAACCATACCGTAATAATCCAGCAACTGGGCAAAAACATAATTCGTAGTTGTATACACATCCTGTCCCTGTTCCGATTCAACAGGCTCTCCATCCTTCGTTTTGCACATGGCCCAACCCATAAACGAACGATTTGTATTATAGATAGCTTTGAGAATCTTTTTAACACGTTCTTCCGGAATTGCAGGTGCTTCTCCAATTGCAGTTAAGTACCACAAAGCATCAAGTTGATTAGTCCATACATCCGTATTTGTATTCCCTGAATCAGGATCAAAGCAGGTAACGTAATATTCGAGTTTCTCACCTTTTATATTCACATCTTCCCGCCATAATTTCTCAAAACTATTCCAGGCTTTATCGTACACCTTTTTGATGTGTTCCTCATCAGCCTTTTCACCAAGCATCTGTGCCATTTTGATCAATGCCTGGCAGCCTCCCAGGAATTGAGTTGCATCATAGGCATCGGCGCCGAAAAGTACCAGGTTATCAAACGTGTTTTTAACATCGTCCGGATGCCCTTCAGGAATACCATCATTGTCAAAATCGAGTTTCAGCAACGATTCCAGTCCGAACTTCAGCGTCTCCCAGTTCGATTTAAGAAATTCAATTTCCCCCGTGAATTTTACATTGCGTAACACACGCATCATCAGTTTGGGATACAGATCGACCCAGTAATTATTATTATACCATGCGTAATCACTCACGTTACGCAGCGGATGGCCCTTAGGCATTGCACCGACATCATGGGCAACACTGCCTTTGGTCTTGAAGTCATCACGGATCTGCGTAAGGGATACACCTTCATAATCCTCGCGATGTTCATTAAAATGCATCTGTGCCTGCACAAAAGAAGCATGATGATGATACCATCGGGGTGTAGGATCAACTGCCTGTATTGAATTTATAAATGCCTGGCACAGGTCTTTTTCCACCTCGGGAAAAAGCATTAGTAGTACCATTGAATACCAATCCACATCAGAAGGATCAATATAGGCATAGTCAAAACATTCCAGGAATCGTGCCTGCTCTTTTCCTTCTTCATTCTCTATCCAGACAATTGCGTTCGATAAAGGGAAATGGAGTTCATTCAACATCAGCCTTGTCAGACGAAATGCACCTTCGCGGTCATCCTTGTAGGAAGAAGTAGAAGAGATCAGATCAAAGATCCGTTTCTGAATTGTCAATGTGCGATCCCACCATTGCCTGTAACTGTTTAAGGCTATCCTTGCCAAATCCGGAGTGCGTGTTTCCTCGTCTTTGAAGTTTTTCAGGTATATTCTGTCAAATGTCTTTCCATCAATGTAATCCTGCACAGGAAAATCAAAAACAACAGCGAAAGGAATTGTCTTGGATTCATTCGGATTCAAAGTAAAAGTTAAACTGATAGCCGCGCCATAATCACTACGGATAACTGGTCCCTTTTTTTCATAAAAACTACCATCTCCGGTTAAAAGCAGATCACCTGAGTATTTATTGAGACAGAAATAGGGTTGTGTATCCACTGAAACACCCGGAACATCAGCAACCGCAATCGCCATTCTGTTTTGACTATCAGTGCTGCCCATAATTACACCACGGATACCGTCCAGCCGGAATTCTTCATGCTTCTGTCCCCTGACCGCCGCAGTGGCTACGAAAACACTGTCCTGATCAGTAGGTTTAAGCTCTTTTTCCTGGAGATTGACCAATGATGGTCTTGGTATTACGAGTGTAACCTGTTGATCATATCCGGTAACATTTTCAACTAAATATTCTTCAACACCGAGCGGCATCAACGTCTGTTCTCCACCGGATAGTAAAGGAGAAATCAATCTTCTGATTACTTTTACTTTTTCAAGTTTATAAGCAATCTCCAGTGAGGGAGTTGCAATGGTCATCGCTATGTTCTCTTTTTCAACCGGAGCAGGATAATAATTTTTAACTGCGGGGATATCATCGGGAAGTTCTGTTTCACCCGGTGATTTCTGTGTCAGCATTATACAATCATCACCAATACGAATATAGGGTACGGAGCCGAACTGAACCGCTTTCTGATTCAACAGGATAAGACGACCAGCTTCGTTAAACCGGTTATATAAACCGTACGGTGAAATTCCGATCGAACAGGTAGGCGCGCCTTGCAGCGCCACAGTATGAGGAAACTGCAGGCATTTGGACATGCCCTGAAAATGAACCGACATAAAGTTCTCTTCATAGATCTTCGCAATCTCTGTACCCGTGATTGTATAGATATCCTGAATGTTAAAGGATGTTGATTTTGTCATTTTATTCTCGCTTATTGTTCGTAATATATTAAATTAAAAGGGTGGTATCCTACAGACGCTATCACCCTTTAAACCATTCCGGGTGCCAGCTTGAGATTTCAAAATCTTCGCTGGCACTCAGAATGCTAATTTATTCTTGTAGTCTTAAAAGTGCTAGCACTTTCCACCCCACACACTGCCTGGCTTCTTCTCCTGTGACTTTTTGGGAGCGGGTGTTTCTTCTTCCGGAAGATCCTTTTCAGCGCTCAGATCAATCGGCATCTTAGTCGTAGGATAAGGTTTGATAGCTCCGAAAAGGAGATCAACTGAAGCCCTGATTGAATCAGGAGTACCGGAGAAGTTGCAAACAACAGCATCTGCTACCGTTGTGGTTCCCTTTCTGTAGGGGAAGTTTGTAACGACAACCACAGTATGACCTGCGGCCTTCAGCGCCTTGACCAAATGTGTATTATTACCCCGCTTTTCAATACGTGCGTAGTAGTTGGTCATGACAACAAGATCAGCCTCTTTGGCCAGTCTCAGTGCTTCTTCAACATCTTCTTCCTCAGCATGGAATCCGGCATCGTCGAGGATGAGGTTAGTGGAGTACTTCACCATTTGCTCGCTGAACATGTGAGCATGGCTATAAAGATCCTTTCCAAGAAACTCATAGGGGATGGTTTGCTCAATCACCAGGATTTTCTTGTCCTTGCTAAGAGGCAGCAGTTTTTTATCATCGCGAACTACAAGAAGTGCCTTGTGAGCTACTTCCTTAGAGAAGTCCCTGTTTTCTTTACTTCTGACAATCCTGGTGGTTTCCTTCGGATCCATTGTGCCGGCTTTTTTAAACAGACCCTGATCATACTTCCGGGTAAGTAAACGGCGAACTGCATCGTCCACGCGCTCTTCAGACAGGCTGCCATCTTCAACAGCACTCTTGATACCAAATAAACACTGAGCACGAGATTCGTCGTCAGCCTTAAGCAGAATTGTATCTACACCGGCTTTGATGGCCATAGCACACGCCAGTGGCAGGGGCCATTTCTTCAGGATTGCGGCCATACCAATGGCGTCGGAAACAATAATGCCTTTAAATCCCATTTCTCCTCTCAGAAGATCAGTCAGGATCTTTTTGGAAAGAGTAGCAGGGTATTCTTCATCGTAGGCAGGGAAAATAGTATGGGCAGTCATAAGAGCCGATGCACCGGCATCCACACCAGCCTGGAAGGCAGCCAGTTCGACATTCTGCATACGTATTTTATCGCCGCGACACACATCGAGTACATCATGAGCGTCTGTAGCCGAATCACCACGGCCGGCAAAGTGTTTAATAGTTGCAGTGATGCCTGCATCCTCATATCCCCGGACAGTAGCATCGATGAATTTTGAGATAACGCTTACATTATCACCAAATGAACGGACACCAATCTCAGGATTCAGCGGATTGATATTTACGTCGCAAACCGGATGATAGAACTGGGTTACACCAATTGCGGCCATTTGACGGCCCATCAGATTTGCAATTTTATAAGCAAGATCCACATCCCCAATGGCTGTAATACCCATCGGAGGAATAAACTGAAGAACACCGCCGGCAGTATAATCGTTCTTGAAATCACCTTCCATGTCAATCGTAACGTGCAGAGGAATTCCCGAATCCCTGTTCATAGCAATTTTCTGCAGATTGTTGAGCGCTTCGGTAAGCTCTTCAGGCGTTACGCTTATGCCAAAGGCGCGGGAATTGAACCATGTGTGTGCAATGTCGAAATAATCCTTGGGCTTCTTGAAATTTGGATCAACCTGTGAGCGTCCCCAATATAGATTTTTGCATGTTTCAAGTGCATACGGTTCCAGACAAATGCCGCCTGCATGCAGTTTAGTAATTTGTTCGATCCCCGATGGTGTAGGGATAGCACCTCTCCAGGTGAAGGTTAGCAGTTGGCCGCATTTTTCCAGCAGACTCATTTTCGCGATTTTCGCGGCAACAAAATCATCTCTTTCTTTTGACATTGTTTTTCTCCTTATAATTTACTTTTTCTGTAATAGTAACGGTTGTCAGATGCGATTTGCATTAGCTTCTTCATTCTTTGGATTTATAATTTTTTGCCATCTTGATCATTTCATCAACCACACTCTTGGGCTGGTTATTTCGGTCGAAAAGCACAGGATAATCCTTCCTGCCGCGGATCGGGAAATTGTTTAACCACGATAAGGTGTCGTTCAATCCCCAAACTGTGACGCGATCCACTACATCATTGTATTTCAGAAAGAGTTCGAACATATCAAGTACGCGTTTATTCCATTCTTGTTGAACTGAGTCGGGTACAGCTTCACGATAGGGATCCATTTCTTTTGAATAAGTGAAACGAGTAGAAATGTTCGCCCCGGTATACGGACTTGGAAGAATAGAAATATCCCATTCGGTAATAAGTATTTTCACATCGGCAGCTTTAAGTTTCTTAAAGCTGGTTTCTGTAGCTTCAAGCGTAGGGCTATCCATGTGCATATGTGCCTGAGAACCAACCGCATCAATTCTGCATCCTGCCCCCCTGAGTTCTTTTACAAGTTCCACAATTGCATCGCATTTTGCCGGAGTTTCTACATTATAATCGTTGTAGTACAATTCTGCATTTGGGTCGGCTTCATGAGCAAACTGAAAAGCATATTTGATGAAATCCTTGCCCAGTATTTGGTAAAACTTGCTGTTACGGTATGTGCCATTGTCTTCAAAAGCTTCGTTTACAACGTCCCAGCCTTTTACACGACCTTTATAGCGACCTACAACTGTAATGATGTGCTGACGCATCCGTTCTTTCAGAACTTCAGGAGATACATCTTTCCCACTCTCATCAACAAAGAACCACCTGCCTATCTGAGAATGCCAAATAAGACAATGCCCTGTTATAACCTGCTTATTTTTTTCTCCAAACGCCACAAGTTTGTCTGCATCTGTCCATACGTATTTATTTTCTTCCGGATGGATAGGCTGGGGCTTCATACAGTTTTCGGCAACAATGGCATTGAACTCTTTGGCAATCAATTCTGATTCTGTGGGGTTAATGCCGTCAACTTGTTGCATATTAACAGCTACTCCAAAAAGAAATTGGCTTTTCGTAGCCTCAGCTAATGTCATTTGCGCCATAGTGTACATGTTTGACAAAAAAATAATGGCAATTACTGCAAAAATAGCCTTGATTTTCATTTTATTCTATTGTTTAGTTAAAATCGGTTATGCAACTACTTTTCCCCTGCGGGCCTTAAGGTCTGCCTCAATTTTTACTTCCATTTTCTTATCAATCACATAGAAAAATAGTATACCAAAACTAATAAGGAATGGGATGGAAGGATAAATACTGACAAGCATTCTTGCTCCGTTAGCGACAGTTTCAGGTTGAATAATTTCGGTCCCGGCAACCGCACTTTGAATAGGGATATACCCGTATAAACCTAAAATCCAGGTAACTAAAGCACCTCCAATTGAAAGCCCTGCTTTTAGGCCTACCATCATAGCAGAAAAGATAATTGCAGTTGCCCTGCGATTTGTTTTCCATTCTGAATAGTCGGCAACATCAGCAATCATGGCCCAAAGAACAGGAATAGTAATCCCATAGGAAAATCCATGCAGAATTTGCGAAACGAACATCAGGATTACATTATCGGGTTTGAAAAAGATAAAGATCAGAACAAAAAGGGTAGCAACAAGTAAGCCATATTTATAGACATCCCGTTTACCGTATTTATCTGCCAGTTTTTTTGAAAATGAAATCCCAACAATCATAAAGATTATACCTCCTGCATTAAATAAACCAAACCCTGCAGAAATTGGATCTGATCCAAAGAAATTAATCCCTAACCCTGATAATGCATTAATAAGCGGACTAATAAAATTAGTAAGGGAAGCTTTATCCACATAATTATTAAAATAATACACATAAGAGCCTCCTTTCATCGCAAGAGTGATGAACACCAATATGGTTAAGGCCAGCATTATCAGCCAGGGTCTGTTTTTCGCAAGATCAGAAAGGTCATCCTTAACCGATGATTTTTGTTCCACATCTGGAACAATTCGTTCTCTGGTTGTAAGAAATGTTATAAGTAACATTACAGAACCTATAACAGCCATCCATGTCATTACCGATTCAATCCCGGCGGCTTTATCTCCGTGGCCGGCATATTCAATAATCGGCAGCATAAATACCTGTACAAAGAACTGTGCAAACATTACTGCAACAAAACGATACGATGAGATACTATTTCTTTCTCCCATATCACCGGTTAATACACCGCTCAAAGCAGCATACGGAAGATTGCTGGAAGCATACATCAACAACAAAAAAGTATACGTTACAGCAGCATAAATTAATTTACCCTTATATGAAAAATCTGGCGTTGAAAATGCAAGTATAGCAATAACGCCAAGTGGAATAGCAGTGAATAATATCCAGGGTCGGAACTTGCCCCATCTCGAATTGGTTCTGTCAGCCAGCAATCCAATTAGTGGATTAAACCCAAATGCGGCAACTAAGCCGACAATTAACATTACTATTGAGGCATCGGTGTTTTTCAGCCCATAAATGTCTGTATAGAAATAAGCTAAGTAAGTAATCAATGTTTGGAAAACCAGGTTCGCAGCAAAGTCTCCCAGGCTATACCCTATTTTTTCGAACACTGTGACTTTTTGAGAAGTTAGGCTCATACTTTATTTATTATTAATTGAATATTTGGATACACATGTTAATCTGACCCCATTCCGCGGAACCAATTCTATCCATTGAAGTTGGTCCAATAGAAAAAACTTCTTCATGGAAAAATGATTTAGCAAATCTATCATTTTAATTAATAATTTCATTTTTTAAAAACATCCTTGCCTTAAATTTAAAGCTTTTTAATAATAGTCTTTCCTCATGGCCCGGATGATCATATCAGGCGTAGTTACCCCGGGCTAAAGCATGGAGTTAGTGATGTAGTGTTGTTGTGGTTCATTTAAAAAGGGAAACACTGACAATTAATCACTATCTTTGTATTAATGTAAAATTGTTGTGGAACGTATTGTAAATCTGCATATAGAAAAATTATCGGAAGGCTTATATCTTGCCATAGGTGAGAATGAAAACCTTTGCCGTGAAGGATAGGCAAAGAACCATAGAGGAGATAACATGACGCTTGACCTCTTTGGTGAACAAAATGAGCTGGCATTTCATAACATTGATATGAAATATGTTGTGGAGCCGGGTGATTTTGAGATCATGACGGGTCCCTCATTACGTGATGAGGATCTCCAGAAGACGGTACTGACAGTTATATGACAGGAGAAACACCATAATTGTCGGCCCCGGAAGATGTGTTGAAAAATAAGGATTAACCATTATGGAATGAAAAATATCATTCTGTTTGTATTGATATTCTGCCTTGCAGTGCTCTTTTCTTCATGCAGGAAAGAGCCCGTTGATGATGGTGAAGAGCCGACAGTATACACTATCACCGTTGATCCCTCGGTTACATACCAGGAGATGATTGGCTTTGGCGGATCGCTGACATGGTACTCCGACAGAATCATGACCAGCCCCAACAAGAACCAGATCTGCCAGCTGCTGTTCGAGGATATGGGTATGGACATGGTCAGGTTCAAGAACAACTATTACCCGCAGGGGTATCCTGCAGTGAAGACGACAGATGTGATGGAGAATGCAGGACTGAAAACACTCTTCACCGTTACCGGTCAGTTGTATGATATTGCAAAACAGTACAACCCTGAAATCCTGACGCTCATCAGTTCATGGACACCTCCCTCAGGCCTGAAGAGCAACAACAATCTCAGGCAGGGAACACTGAAAAAAGAGGAAGGGGCATACATGTACGAAGCCCATGCTGACTATTGGGTTGATATGCTTGATCATATGCCGTTCGTTCCGGACTATATAAGCATCCAGAATGAGCCTTCATGGATCACCCCCGACTGGGAGACCTGTGAATGGCGCCCAACAGAGACGGTGGACTTTCCCGGATATGTAAATGCCTTTGATCTGGTATACGAAAAGATCAGTACGCGGCCGAATCCTCCCAAACTGATCGGTCCGGAAGCGGAAAATCTTGGTGTCAGCAAATTCGGCGGGAATACTTTTGCGGCATTTTCCGACCCTATCAAAGACAAGTCTTATCTCGCAGCCTACGCCTATCATACTTACAACTGGTCTGCCAACACCCTGATTGCTGAAACTACCTCCCTGCTTAACATGGTGCGTGACAGTTACGGCAACAAACCGTGCATCATGACAGAATATTCCAACTTCTCATGGCTCAAGACAGCACAGTTTATTATCAATAACCTGAATGAAGCGAACGCCTCCGGATACCTCTACTGGCTCATGGCATGGGATGCCGCCAACCCGCAGTCAATGATCGGTATCAGCAGTGCCGGCGGTTATACAGTCACTCCCTTTTATTATGTGATGAAACACTTTGCCAAAAATGTGGATAAGGGTTATGACAGGATAAATGCCACCAGCAGTACCTCTTCAATAAATCTCTCTGCATTTGCAAATCCTTCCCGATCTGAAATCACCATCGTAATTGTTAACCCTCTTTCCACAGCAACCCATGTCGATTTCATGGTAAAGGATAAGACCATAAAAACCGTGAGTGCAGTGCAAACTGTGGAAGGAAGCATGTACAAGGACCTCGGTTCAATCACGGTGGATAAATCCATTATGCTGAAGCCATCGTCTGTTACGACAGTTGTAATTGAAATCCAGTAATCCACGGAACAATGAAATACAGAATAAGATTACTCAGGGTCATCATTCCGGTGCTTTTAATTGGCCTCACCGGCTCATTGAATGGCCGCGCTGCCGGTAAGACGGACATCGTCCGGGTAGTTGCCATGGAACCGGAAGAAAGCATGTTCACCCTGTCAGCTTCCGGCAATTCTGCCCCGTTGCTGATCAGTTCCGACGACTGGCCGGGAGTGATCAGGGCATTCAGAGATCTTCAGTCGGATATCGGAAGCGTGACGGGGGTAACACCTTCGATGCTCCTTGATAAACCGGCACGCGGGAAGGAGATCGTCATTGCAGGTACAATAGGAAAGAGCCGGATCATTGATAAACTTATCAGGAAGGGAAAGATCAGAGTCGATGACATCGCCGGAAGATGGGAGTGCTACCTTATTCAGACGGTAACAAATCCGCTCCCGGGAGTAAAGAAGGCCCTGGTTATAGCAGGGAGCGACAAGCGGGGAACAATTTACGGTATCTATGAAATATCAAAACAGATCGGAGTCTCACCGTGGCATTGGTGGGCTGATGTGCCGGTCAGTAAAAGCGATGACCTGTATATTAATCCCGGTCGCTTTGTCTGGGATGAACCTTCAGTCAAATATCGTGGCATCTTCCTCAATGATGAGTACCCGGCCCTGACAAGATGGGTGGCATTTAAATACGGCAATGTCACACCATCAGCTGATCCTCCCATACACCCCGGCGTGGCCAACTATGGCAGTGAGTTCTACTCGCGGATCTTCGAAGTGCTGTTAAGGCTGAAAGCCAACTATCTATGGCCGGCCATGTGGAACAATGCCTTCAATGAAGACGACCTCCGTAACGCCAGCCTGGCTGATGAGTATGGCATTGTCATGGGCACGTCACACCAGGAGCCGATGATCAGGGCTCAGAAGGAGTGGGACCGCAGGTACAAGAGCACCCTTGGAAGCTGGAGCTGGACAGACCATTCTGACACCCTTGTGAAATTCTGGCGTGACGGCATCAGGAGGAACAAGGACTATGAGAGCATTCTTACTATTGGGCTGCGCGGTGCCGATGACACGGAGATGGGGCCAGGCGGTCCGGCAGGAAATATTGCCAAACTTGAGAAAATTGTTGACATACAGCGGCGGATGATTGCTGAGGAACTGAATCGTGACGTGACCAGAGTGCCACAGATGTGGTGCCTCTACAAGGAGGTGCAGGATTACTACCATGCCGGAATGCGAGTGCCGGACGATGTGACACTGTTGTGGGCCGAGGACAACTGGGGCAACGTCAGACGCCTGCCCACAGCCGAAGAAAGAAAGCGAAGTGGCGGCGCAGGGGTCTATTATCACTTCGATTATCACGGGGGGCCCCGCAGCTACCAGTGGATCAACACGAGCCCTATTCCAAAAATATGGGATCAGATGTCCCTGGCAAAGCAGTACGGCGCCGACAGGATATGGATAGTCAATGTCGGACACTTCAGGGGATATGAAGTACCGATGGAATATTTCCTTTCACTGGCGTATGACACTGACGCCCACGGCAGTGATGAAATGTCAGCATGGACAGCTCGGTGGGCAGCCAGCCAGTTTGGCCCGGAGCATGCTGAAGAGATCGGGGAGATAATTTCCGCTTATACAAAATTCAACGGCCGGCGTAAGCCTGAATTGCTCAGCCCGGCTACCTACAGCATCGTCAATTATCACGAAGCCGACAGAATAACAAGTGAGTACATCAGACTGCTTCTTAAAGCTGAAGCGATAAAAACCCTGCTGCCGGAGGAAATGCAGGATGCATACTTCCACCTGGTCCTTTTCCCGGTTAAGGCGTGTGCCCTGGTCAATGAACTGTATGTTGCAGCAGGGAAAAATGCCCTGTACGCATCACAGGGCAGGTCAGCAGCCGCTATGATGGCAGACCGGACAGAGGAACTCTACAGGGCAGACACCACACTGATGGGGTACTACAACAGGGTCTATGCCGAAGGCCGGTGGAAACACTTCATGGACCAGGCTCACCTGGGCTACCTGAACTGGGCCGATCCGCCGGAGAACACCCTGAGAGCGATAAAGCTTCAACGGCCGGAGGTGCCCGTTGCTGCTTCACTGGGAGTTGCCGTGGAGGGATCGGTAAAGGCATGGCCAGGTGCTGACGGGTTTCCGGTGCTGCCCCCTTTTGATGTTTACAACAGGCAGGTAAGATATATTGAGATCTTCAACAGGGGTAACGAGCCCTTTGAATTTTTGGTGGAATCCGATAATCCGTGGATCACCATGAGCCACACTGCCGGCACTGTAAATCACCAGCAGCGGATTGAGCTGCGGGTCGACTGGCCCATGATTACATATGGAAACCATGAAGGAACAGTAATTGTAAAAGGCGCCGGCGGCGAGGTTAATATCAGGGTAACCGCATTTAATCCTGCGGAACCGCAGCCGTCAACTGTTGAAGGGTTTGTCGAGGCCGACGGATATATTGCCATCGAGGCTGCCAACTACACGACTAACATTGATACCGATGAGAGATACTGGGAGTGGGTTGAAGATTATGGTCGCACTCTTTCGGGACTGCGGGCCACGGCTGTGACGGATGCCCCGCCTGCAGTTCCGGGGAAAGATGCACCATTGCTTGAATACAAGATGTATCTCTTCTCCACCGGCGAGTTCGAGACGGTATTGCACGTAGCACCGTCGCTCAACTTCCTGCCTGACCGCGACTTTAAGATCGGGCTCTCAATTGATGACGATGAGGCTCAGATAATAACCGTGGTACCGAAGGAGTTCAATGCGGAGAACGGTAACCGTGAGTGGGAGAAGACTGTGATGGACGCTACCCGCTTTGTGAAGGGGAAGATTTCCGTCAGGGAACCCGGTAATCACACCCTGAAGATATGGATGATTGACCCGGGCATTGTCCTTGAAAAGATCATTATCAACACCGGCGGACTCAGGCCGTCATACCTCGGCCCGCCGGAGAGCTATAAGAATTGACAATTCTCGATTTTCGATTGTCGATATAATCCAAATTCGCAAATCGCAAATCGCAAATCCTCAGACTTTACGGACTTTATGGACTTTTGACTCTAAGACTTCAGACCTTCAGACCTTTGGACCTTTGGACCTTTGGACCTTTAGACAAAAAACACGACACCGATGAAACCAAAAATCCTACTCCTTCCCACGCTTATTCTTGCACTGCTCATCACGAATCCGCTGCACGGCCAGGTAAGGCTGCCACGACTGATCAGTAACGGCATGGTGCTGCAACGTGACACGGACCTGAAGATTTGGGGCTGGGCCGCGCCGGGCGAGCCTGTCACCGCAGAGTTTGCCGGAAGCATTTATGAGACCCGGGCGGGTGGATCAGGGGAATGGTTGATCACTCTTCCGCCCATGCAGGCCGGCGGTCCCTACACCATGGAGATCAGGGCCGGCAATACAATCACCCTCTCTGACATTCTGATCGGTGATGTATGGTTATGTTCGGGTCAGTCGAACATGGAGCTGCCTGTAAGGAGGGTGCGACCACTCTACGAAGCGGAGATTGCAGCCGCGGAGAATAAATTCATCAGGTCATTCATAGTACCCAAGGTCTATTCCTTCAAAAAGCCCATTGATGATCTTTCGGCTGGTAGTTGGATCGCGGCAAATCCTGAAACCGTGCTCGACTTCTCCGCTGCAGCATGGTTCTTTGCAGTGCATCTTTATGAGACTTATGGAGTGCCTGTCGGGTTGCTGACTTCGGCCTTCGGAGGATCACCGGCCGAGGCATGGATAAGCGAGGAGAGTCTGAAGGAGTTTCCGGTCCACTATGATGAGCTTCAGAAATGCAAGTCGGACTCGCTCATGTCGGCCATAGCTGCCGCTGACCAGAAGCGCATACACGATTGGTACGGACAGCTTATGAAGGCTGACGAAGCCTATAAAACACCAGGGGTGAAATGGCACGATCCGGAAATGCCAACCGATGACTGGAAAACAATTACAATCCCCGGCCTGTGGTCCGGAACTGAGCTGAAGAGAATCAACGGCACAGTATGGTTCAGGAAGGAGATCATCGTTCCTGCCTCGGTTACCGGACAGCCCGGCAGCATCAACCTGGGGAGGATCGTTGATGCCGATTCGGCCTTTCTGAACGGCATTTTCATAGGCACCGTGTCTTACCAGTACCCTCCGCGGAGGTACACCATTCCGGCCGGTATACTGAAGGAGCGTAGCAATATCCTTACAGTAAGGGTGATAAGCAACATCGGCGACGGTGGGTTTGTCACTGACAAACCCTATAATCTGTCTGCAGGCGACTTTACAACCAGTCTTGAGGGTGAATGGAAATACAAAGTAGGTGCTGTCATGCCGCCACTGAGGGGACAGACGTTCTTCGGTTATAAGCCCGCCGGACTTTATAATGCTATGCTGGCGCCGCTTCTTAATTACCACATCAGGGGCATACTCTGGTACCAGGGAGAGTCTAACGCCGGAAGGCCGGATGAATACAGAAGCCTGCTCCCTGCAATGATTAAGGACTGGCGGAAAAACCTCGGCCAGGGTGACCTCCCCTTTATACTGGTGCAGCTGCCGAACTTCATGGAAGCAAAGGACGAACCATCGGAAAGCGGCTGGGCAATGTTCAGGGAAGCCCAGACAGAGGCGTTGAAGTTACCGGCGACGGGAATGGCCGTCGCGATTGATATAGGTGAATGGAATGACATCCACCCGCTGAATAAAAAGGATGTCGGAATAAGACTGGCCAAGGTGGCCAGGAAGGTGGCTTACGGTGATAATGAAGTGATCTTTTCCGGTCCTACATACAAATCAATGACAGCAAAAGGCCGGAAAATAATCCTCAGCTTTGATAATACCGGTTCCGGGTTGGTAGTGAAGGGAGGCGGGAAGCTTCAGCAGTTCGCTATTGCCGGTGAGGATATGAAGTTCGTATGGGCGAAGGCGAGGATCAGGGGTGACAGGGTGATTGTTAAAGGCAGGAAGATCAGGCAACCTGTTGCCGTAAGATACGCATGGGCTGATAACCCGGAAGGTGCCAATCTCTTTAACCGCGAAGGCCTGCCTGCCGCACCATTCAGGACAGACAACAGGCAATAGGCAATAGAGGAATTTTCGATTTCAGATTTTCGATTTTCGATTAGTCAAAATTCGCAAATCGCAAATCGCAACTTTCTCAGACTTTCGACTTCCTGTTCCGGTATATGCAGGTCCTGTCACCACAAATGTGACACTGGTATGGAGCGTATTTCACATCCCTGCCCAGTCCGATGATTCCGCTTACAGATTTCACCGGATTCATCAGTGCTGATTCCGTCAGCGTGATGCCGCAGAAGTTATTACTGAAGAAGGTGAACAGCTTGTGCTGTTCAGCCACGTCCCAGCCGCAGTAACCCGGGCTGTAGCGGTTTGTGATCTTTTTTCCGCGTGCTGCAGCTTCATCTTTCAGTTCTTCCTGCATCCTGTCAGCAGCATTCTCAACCACCTCGGAACCGATGACATCATAGATGTACCCCTTCAGAAGGTCTCCCTCCTTCATGCTTCTATGGCTCATCTCCCCTATTGCCGGTCCGGCCGTGCAAATGAAAAGAGCCATCTCGTCAGCATCCTTTATCTGCCTGTAAACTATGGGCCTGACAGCAAAAATAACTCCATCGACTCCGATGCTTTTCTCTTCTTGGTAAAATGTGATGTTATTGAAAGTCCTGTATTCGGCCCTGATGTCACCCATGAGCCTGAGCTCTTCCGACACCTCTCTGGTGAGTATGGTTACGGGTTCCGGCGCAATACCGGGCTCGTAGCCCATTGTACGTTCCAGTGACTCAACGTCCGGAAGCAGCTCGCTGAATGTATAGGTGAACCTGTTCAGGACGGCAGGGTGGTTTGGTAATGTTCAATGAAGCGGATTGCATAATCATCTCTTCCGAGGACAAGGTCTGCCGCACGAACCAGTCCTGATATCTTCTCGGGATTGGCAATGGGGCATGAGAGGCCCAGCATGATTGACATGACCATATATGCACCGTTGATGTTCTCGCGGTTTGGCAGGCCGAAAGAAATATTGCTGGCCCCCTGCGTAATGTTATGGCCCAGCCTGTCATGCACCAGTCGTATGGTTTCAAGCGTTACCTTGCATGCGCTGGGATCTGCACTGACAGCCATGGCCAGGGGATCGATTATCACATCCTCCTCCTTTATACCGGCTCGCACCGCTCGTTCAATTATCTTTTCGGCTATTCTGAGCCGCTTCTCAGGATCGTGGGTAATGCCGTTGTCATCAAGGACCAGTCCGATTATTGCGGCGCCGTATTCCTGAGCAATGGGCAGCAGCCTCTGCATCGATTTTTCTTCCCCGTTTACGGAATTGATGAGGCACTTGCCTTTTGCCACCTTAAGTGCTGCCTCAATCGCGGCCGGATTAGGAGAATCGAGGCAGAGCGGTATGTCAAAATGTTCCTGCAACGCAATGACTGCTGCAGGTAACAGTTCCTCATCCACAACTCCGGGAAAACCAACGTTTACATCCAGCACATCCGCCATGGCGTTAATCTGCGCTCTGGCAATAGAGACCATGTACTTAAAGTTCTTCTCCTGAAGAGTTGACACGAGCCGTTTTCGCCTCGTCGGGTTGATTGACTCACCGATGATGATGACGGGTCCTTCAGTATCTATTATTACTTCTTTCGAGCTACCGGATAAAACCGTTTTCATGTGCATTTGGTTTGGTCCATGAAGATAGTCAAAAACTATAAGGCAGGAATTGATTTATGAATATCGATTAATGATTTAGGATTTAAGAAGTTAAGATAATCGGTCACAAAACGTGCATCACAAATCAAATCAAAAACTTCATAAATCAAAAATCGACATTCCTTGTTCTTAAATCAATACTGGTATTGACAAAGACCAGCGCTGTCTATTGAGCGATTGTTTTAAGAAACTCCACTGCACCCTGGGGATCAGGTGAATAATAATCGGCTCCGATCTTTTCACAGAATTCGGCAGTGACCGGTGCTCCGCCGACAAGAATCTTTATGGACGGGTGCTTCTCCCTCAGGATAGTGACTGTTTTTCGCATGTTTTCCATTGTCGTGGTAAGGAGGGCTGAAAGCCCGATCACAGCCCCAGGGTGTTCTTCGGCAGCCTGGATGAATTTGTCAGTGCTGACATCCACGCCGAGGTCAATTATCTCCCATCCTGCCCCTTCTATCATCATGGCGACCAGATTCTTTCCAATATCATGGAGATCACCCGTCACCGTACCGATGATGAATGTGCCTTTTTGTTTAGTATGGCCTGACAGGTAATATGGCCTGAGATGGATCATTGAGCTGCTCATGGCCTTGGCGGCCATCAGCATCTGCGGAACAAAAATCTCATTCCTGGTGAACTTCTGCCCCACCCTTGACATCGCGGGTATGAGAGCCTCTTCAAGTATCTCCCCCGGGCTGATACCTGCCAGAAGGGCATTCTGTGTAAGCTCAAAAGCGCCATCCTGATTCTTCATGGAGGGGGGGTAGGGTGAATTTATATCAATCTTGCCAAACTCAACACAGGTAGACAGTTTTTCAAGAATTTCAGTCATGCCAGATTATTATTACAGTAAAATATGCCTGACTTGGCGCCAGGTGGACAACGAAGATTGACGGGTGTTTTTTCCTGTCCGGAACAAGGTACCAATAATATCTTCACATAAACAGCTTTGCATCCGGCAAAAGTATTGGAAAAAAAAGGTAAAAAGTGTCCGTGGACAAATCCACGGACACTTTAACCTGAACCAACCTTAACTAATCCCAGACTCCATATTATCTATTCAAATCAGATCATTCGTTGATGTTGGTTTTTCACCCGGGAATAATTGCTTTCCTTATCAGGAAGACTAATACCCGGGGTTCTGATATGCTGCTTTTTCGGCATCGGTCAACTCCATACCATCGAGCTGTCCCTGCGGAATGGGTCGCAGATAGTGTTTAGCCTCAATTGTACGGTTATACACTACCGGGGTATGGTCCCCTTTAGTGGGCCCGCATATCTCGTAAGTACCAGCCAGGGCTCCCCATTTCTGGGTACGGACAAGGTCGAACCAGCGGTATCCTTCTCCGAACAGTTCGCGGGAACGCTCTTCAAGAACATAATCAATTGTAATGGTAGCAGGTGTGGCAGTCATCATTTCATCACTGTAGTCTGCAACTTTTGCAACATTACCATTGTTGTCCCAACGCCATTTCCCTGCCCTTGCACGAAGGACATTTATCAAATCCCTTGCACTCTTGCCAGCCTGGGTGGAAGCGCCTTTAACTGCTGCTTCAGCTGCTACGAGATAGAGCTCCGAGAATTTGGCAGCGTAGTAAGGACGTGTTATGCCGGCATTGGGCTGGCCCAGACCGGTTCCATTATCAGTCCGGTAGGTACCCATCTTCCAGAACCCCGGATAGACTATTCTGCTTATGCCGCTCGGAGAAATAACGAAATCGGCCCTTCCTGGTAATTCCCCCGCACCAATGTTACTATTACCTGCTCCGGTGGGATAAGTAATAGGTGTAGCCGGTTCCTCGTCCAGGAAAGTAAGGATTGCATCACCCGGATAAACTTCCAGATTGTTGGCATTATAGGCTACCGTGTTGGCAGTGCCTCCCTTAGGCCAGTTGGCACGGTAAACGGTTGTAAAGGTGCCGTCGTAGCGGGAATCATTGGTCTTGTCGGCGAAGGTATTTGTAAATACGCCAATAGGCGGAGCCATGCGTGTCCACGGACGTCCAAGATGCTGTTCTGCTTCACGCTGAACAGAGCTTATCTTCGTAACCCAGTCCGGAGCGGCAGCGCTTCTGATTTCAGTATAGTTCCATGTAACCATCCATACGGCAAAGTTATCCGGAGCTCCGCCACCACCATAACTAAGGCTGCCTCCGTTATAATATTCACTTTCCTCAGTATGGTCAGCCCACAACAGCTGTTCCTTATTCCTGTCGTTCTGTGCCAGGTTCACATCATAGTAAGTATCCATCAGTCCATAGGGTCCGGGATTGTCAATTGCAGTAACAGCTATATCATATGCCTGTTGGAAGTACCACTGGGCGTCATGTCCGTCAGGATCGTTCCGTGCTGCCTCAGGATAAGTAGGGATACTATTGGGGTTTTCGAGCCACCATCCGTATGTCAGGTAAGCCTTGGCAAGGAACAGCCGCGCGACAGTTTTGGTTACAGCGCCAGTCACACGCGGGTTTTCAGGCAGATCATTCATTGCTGTCAGCAGATCAGGGAAAACAGCCTTGGTATAGACTTCGGGCACAGTATTACGCACCGAGGTTCTCACAGGGGTAGTGTTGAACATCAGTTCACCCGACCCAAGATCCAGCGGCACCCCTCCGAATGTCTGTACCAGCAGAAAGTAGTCGAAGGCTCTGAAAAATCTGGCTTCAGCAATCAACGCATTCGAAATGGTTCCAACTGCAGCAGCATTTTCAATAACTCCACTGGCAGTGTTGATATTTGAGAATGCAGTTCCCCACAATACATCAGAACGGCTGCTTGTGGAAGTAAGCGATCCTACGCCTGAAAGATCATGGTCTTTGAAGTTTCCATCGGCGCTTTGAGCATATGTTGCTTCATCGGTACCGGTCTGGGTAGCATTATAGTAGTAGGCTTGTCCGTATATCCAGCGCAGGTGTGCGTACATGGCTGTTAATCCTCCCATTACGCCCTTCTCGGTCTTGAAATAACCAGGTTCATAAATACTGCGCGGCTGTTCTTCCAGGATATCAGAGCACGCTCCAAGGAACAACGCTAACAAGACTGTTCCGAAAACTCTTTTTATATATACACTTTTCATTTTCGTCTTTTTTTAGAATGTCAAATCTATGCCAATCAAGTAGTTGCGTGTTGAAGGCGTGTTAGTCCCGATAACAAGCAGACGTCTCGGGTAACCTGCTACTGCCTGATTTTCGTTGCCATATGAGTTAGTTTCGGGATCCATACCAGATTCTTTATGGTAGGGCGAGAACATCACAAATGGATTCTGAACAGTGAGGTAAAGGCGCAGTCTCTCGATGCCTGCGTTCTGAACCCAGGTATTGCGACTCAGGTTATAACCCAGCGAAAGTTGGCGTAGCTTCAGGTACGAGCCGTCGAAATAGCCCAGTGTGCTGGCATACTTTGGATTGTCACCGCTTAGCACGCCGGCAGGATTTGGATACTTGGCGTCAGTGTTATCCGGAGTCCAGTAATCTACCTTCACGTTCCCTCTGCGTCCGGTCATCAGGTTAAGATATCCTCCCCCGGAGTAGAGAGTACTGATTAGTATGCCGCCGCTCCTGAAGACGCCGACAGCACTCAGGTCCAGTCCTTTGTAAGACAGGCGGGTGTTGAAGCCCCCCATAAAATCGGGCTCAACACTCATGATCTGGCGATCGGCAGGTCCGATCTGTCTTACCGGTGACCCATCTTCATTGAAGTCGCCGGTATATTTAACCTTGATCATGCCCGCATTTCCACCCGGTTCATAGGCAGTCAGATACTCCTCTCCCTCCTGCCAGAGGCCTATTTTCTCGTAGTCGTAGATACAATCAATAGGATAGCCTACAAACCACGAGTTGCCTTCATCTCTCTCTTGCCCGGAAGCAAGTGCGACCAGCTTATTGCGGTTTGCATACAGGTTGATGCCGGCTTCCCATGACCAGCCATTGGGATTTTCCAAAATCACCCCGTTGAGGGAAAACTCCACCCCTTTGTTCTGAGTTTGCCCGATATTTGCCATATAGCTGCTCACGCCTGATGTGGGGGGCAGATTAACACTCAGCAGAATATCTTTTGTATTCAGGATGTAATATTCTATGGTACCGGACAACCTGTTTTTCAGGAGTGAGAAGTCGAGGCCAACGTTCCATGTGTCAGAGTACTCCCATCCCAAATTCTGGTTAGGCAACTGTGATACATAATATCCAATGGAATAGGTACTTCCAAAGTTGTAAGGCCTGGTGTTCAGAAGTCCAAGTGTCGCATATGGGTTTATCGACTGGTTGGAGGTTTGACCATAGCCAACGCGCAGTTTCAACATATCTATCAGCTCTACATTACTCATAAACGATTCGCTGGAGATATTCCATCCGACCGACAGGGCAGGATAAGTATGCCACTTCTGACCAGGTGCCAGCCTTGATGAGGCATCTGAGCGGATGCTGGCTGTCAGCATATAGCGGTTGTCATATGAGTATATTGCGCGTCCCATATACGATATCAGCCCACTCTCATTGTAGTTCTGGTTATTAGGGTTAACCGTAATTTCACCTGCGGCCCGACCTATATTATAGAACTGGAATGCGTCAGCCGGGATATCCCTTGCCGAAACCTGTGAACTGTGATAATGAGATTTCTCGGCAGAATACAAAGCAACAAGATTCACCATGTGTTTTCCGGCAAATGTCCGGTTGTAATTCAGCATATTTTCAATTGCCCAGTTAGTAGTAAGGGAATTACTGATGGAAGCTGTTGACAGATTCTCGGGATTGTAATTGAACACACCCTCTCCCGTGTAGTTTCCGCCGTTACTCATGCGGAAGTTCAAACCTACATTGATGCGATAGCTCAATCCTTCAATGCCGGGAATCTTGACCTCACTATATATAGTGTTGTAGGAGTTATACCCTTTGGTCAGGTCAATCCATTTATCTCCCAGGGCTTCTATTGTTTCTCTTGTATATACCCAGTTTTCATCTAACGACATCTTTATGGTTCTTTTAAAGGAGCCGTCTTCGTTATACGGATCGGAGATGGGCGAGCTGCTTAGGACTCCGTAGAGTCCCATATTGTTCCCGTTATTAACTGAATAGCTGTTGTTTGTTATGAAGCCAAAGCGAATAAATTTGCCTACCTCCTGGTCAAGAGTACCACGCATTGAAAAACGGTCGTAGCTCTGGCCGGGTACCACTGCTTCATCGCGGTAGTAACCCACACCGAAGCGGTAGTTGCCCTTCTGCGTGCCACCCGTGACGCCTAAGTCGTGGCTTGTCACCTTGCCTGTTTGAAAAAAGAGGTCCTGCCAATCTGTATTTACGTTATCGAACTCATCCGGTCCGTTTGAGTACTGGCCGCGTGCTGCGCGGAGAGCAACAAACTCCGGACCGTCCATCATGGGATACGGAGCAAATACTGTTTTAATGCCCACATAACTATTGAATGATACCTGTGCCTGCTGCCCGGCCCGACCGGTATTTGTCGTTATCAATATGACGCCATTTGCACCTCGGGAACCGTAAATGGCGGTTGCCGAAGCATCTTTCAATACGTCAATACTTTTAATGTCAGTGGGATTAATGTCGCCGATAGATCCGGGAAACGGGATACCATCGACAACTATCAGTGGGTCGTTACTGGCATTTAACGAGCGTGAACCACGTATTCGAATCTGCATTGTGGCGCCAGGTTTGGTAGAAGTTTGTGTCAAATCTACTCCTGAAATGCGTCCCTGCAGTGCCTGTGAAATATTAGCCGAGGGAATATCACGCATCTCTTCTCCTCTTATTGAGGCAACAGATCCGGTAAGATCTCTCTTCCTCACGGTGCCGTAACCGATGACTACAATCTCATCAAGACCAACATCACTTACTTCCAGAGTCACATTAATGCTTGAGCTGCTTCCAACAGGCAACTCCTGCATTTGAAATCCTACAAAGGAGAATACCAGTACCGGTGAAGCCGTCGTGATTGTAATACTGTATTGACCACCTGCATCGGTAAATGTTCCGTTGGTGGTTCCCTTCTCCTGAACGGCTACCCCTGGCATCGGGCTGCCATCGGTCTCAGCGACGAGGCCCGTAATTACCCTCTGTTGGGCAATGATCAGTTCTTCAGAGTCAGTTCCTGAGGCAAATGCCATGCCTGATTGCGCGATTATCAGCACTGCCATGAACAATAAACTCAAAAGTAGTTTTCCGAAGTATTTCTTAAACAGAATACCCGGGTTTGGAGGATTTTTAATCATAAGATTTTGGTTTTAAGGTTTAATTTTCTGTTTTTTCAATGAGACCGATCTCAAATCAGGGTCTCATCCTGTAAACGGTCAGGAAGCAGGCTTCCTTTTTCATGGGGAATTGTCATTGATTTGCATGGTCCTAATTTTGTCTGATGTAACAATATATAGTCTGTTCTTTACAAAACATCATTCACCACAGCAGATGGGAACCTTGAGACCTTAACACATCACTGTTCCCTTCCACATTTCAAACAAAATCCTGCAATACTACCCTTGGAAAAAATTCTACAACATGGTAAATATAATAAATATATTTAATAATGCAACCGATTTCATAGAGTTTAACATAATTCATTTACGCTGTCCCGTGGAATGAATTTATTCTCTCCAGTCTATTGCATAGCCGGAAAGGGCATTTTCAGGCATAGTACACCCACTCCGGATGCTTGCCCGGTTTACCCGACAGAATAATCTTTAGTATGTAAGTCTGACTATTTCATTATGACTTTTGTGCCCCGGGCGATCCCTGATTCATTGAATGCGTCAATACTGAAATAGTATGTCACATCTCTGTTCAGGCCCGTCAGCACCAGCGAAGCGGCATCATAGACCATCACTGAGGAATAGAGTTTGTTTTTATCAACACCATAGTTTATTATGTAACCTGTAGCATTTTCGTCGTTCAGCCATTCCAATCCCGCCTTTCTTGGATCAGCCTCATCCCTGATTACAGTGAAATCATCAACAGTAGCAGGTACCTTACCTTCTCTGTGGCCAAATATTCTCAGATCAGAAATGGAAAACATACCATCAGGAACCTTGACATTTTCAATTTTAATGTATTTGGTCCTGACGGGCTTCCCGAGCTCGATATAGTCATGACAGGCATCTATGGTATTACTGCTTTTGTCAACTATGACATCCCATGATTCCCCGTCACCGGAGGAGAGAATACGATAACTATAGCTGATGTTCCTGCTGTCTGGCTTAAGATTTGACATATTGTCAGCAAAGTTTACCTGGATTGCCCACACGGTTGAATTGTCATCGAGTTCCACGTTGAGCCATTCTCCTGCATCCCCGGTATTGGCTGACCACCACGTTCTTATATCTTCATCAAAAGCATTATTCACGGGATAGCTTTCCATGGCGGAAGATGCTTCCGCACTCTTTTTATAAGAAAGAAGCATCCAACCTTTGAAAAGGCTTTCTTTTTCAAAATCAACCTTACGGTCAGGCATGATAGTGGGGTAATCTCCGAAAACAGTAAAAGTCCTCAGCACACCGTCTTTGTCGAATGCTGCCGGGAACAACCCGAGACGTCGTTCAAACATATGGCGTATTGAAATAGACATAGTTGCTATATGCCAGTAATTTCCGTAATTGTCCTGGAATGTTGAACCGTGGCCGGCCCCTCCGGCAAAACCGGCCGGTTTATAGGAAAAAGGACTGTAGGTTTCATATTCAAACGGTCCCAGCGGTGAATCGGAGGTATAAACACCGTCAGCATAAGTTTTGTATTCTGTTCCGGGAGCAGCGTACTGGAGGTAGTACCGGTTGTTGTATTTTGTCATCCAGGCTCCTTCATTCCATCCATTTCTTGTCAGCTCATTCTGCTCGCCCGGCACTTCCCAGCCGTATTTTTCCGGATTATGTTTAATCAGGATCGCGGGTTCAGTAACAGCCTGCATTTTCGAATTGAGCCGTACACCATAGATAGGAAGGAAATTTGAACATCCCCAGTAAAGGTATCTTTGACCGTCATCATCGACGAAGAAATGCGGATCCCATACTGCAAATGGTAAAGTGTCATTCATGGGTTTCCAGTCATCCTGAAACGGATCAGTAGTGTACCAGAATGGTTTCCTGACCGCCGCGGAAGCAGAGAAATATACTGTGTCATTGATTGCTATTGCATCCGGAGCATAGTCTTCAATAGGGAGTGATTTGACAGGCAGGTAGTCCCATCCCAGCAAATCATCTGAATACCAGTACCCGCCGCTGTGCGAAACGAACAGAATATATCTGTCATTGTACCTTATCATTGATGCATCAGCAGCTTCCCGGTAAGATGTACTGTCAGTGAACTGAAACCGGTAATTAAGATCAAGCGGGTTGCAGTAAGTTTTGGTTTCCTGAGTGATTTTTCCTGAACAGGAGATCAGGATGAGGAAATAAAATACGAATATCTTTTTCATTTTTCTGGTCTGTTAATAATATAGTTACACTGATTTCTGATAATTTAGTTACACTCATCAATACCGAAGGGAAAGATAAAAAACTTGTTCGAAAATTAATCCTCCTGACCTGAAACCTCTCATGGAAAAACAGTTTTTTTCTCCGATTTGGATTTTATGACTTATTTTTAAAATCTCTGACGAAAAATTAAAAGGAACAGCCTGTTCTTTTTTACTCTGAAGTGGTGTTGTTTTATTAAATTTCAAATTATTTTGAGGTTTATGTCCCGACATTACTTTGGAAAACAAACTATAATCGGTAGCCTATATTTCAAAAACTTCAACAATGAAAAAAAGACTTGGGAAAATTAACTTAATCGCTTTTGCCGGATTTGCGATCATATTCTTTCTTTCGGCAGACAAAGCAGGTGAAACCGGAGCAAAGAACGCTAAAATTCCGATATACCTTAACACAGCCTATTCTTTCCAGGAAAGAGCGGCCGATCTTGTTTCGAGGATGACCCCTGAGGAAAAGCAAAGCCAGCTTGGCAACACAATGCCTCCCATACCGCGACTGGGAGTTAATTTCTACGATGTCTGGGGTGAGGCCCTTCATGGGGTGTTAGGCAGAACCAGGAACAGCGGAATGACTGCCACATCATTTCCAAACAGTGTTGCCCTGGGATCTGCGTGGGATCCGGCACTGATGAAGCGTGAAACTACTGTCATTTCTGATGAAGCCAGAGGCTTTAGTTACGATGTGATTTTTACCCTTACCTACTGGTCTCCGGTGATTGAACCCGTAAGGGATCCCAGATGGGGAAGAACGGGAGAAGCATTTGGTGAGGATCCTTTCCTTGTTTCAGAGATTGGCAGAGGGTTTATTCAGGGTTTGATGGGGGACGATCCGGTTTATCTGAAAGCAGTCCCGTGCGGGAAACACTACTTTGCAAACAATTCTGAGTTTAACCGCCATACGGGAAGCTCAGATATGGATGACAGGGATATGAGAGAGTTTTATCTTCTGCCGTATAAGACGCTTATCGAGAAGGATAAACTTCCGGCAATTATGACCTGTTACAACGCCGTGAACGGTGTTCCGATGTCGGCCGATAAATATCTTGTCGATACGATCGCCAGAAAGACATACGGCTTAGATGGTTATATAACTGGAGATTGTGGTGCAATTTCTGATATTGTTACAGGGCACCGTTATGCAAAAAGCAATCCTGAAGCAGCTGCAATGGGGCTCAAATCAGGAGTTGATACCGATTGCGGAAGTGTTTACCAGACAAGTGCACTTGAGGCAATAAAACAGGGGCTGATCACTGAAGCTGATATGGACCTGGCCCTTGTCAATATGTTCACGGTAAGGATGAGACTGGGTGAATTTGATCCGAAAAGCAAGGTTCCGTACGCGGGTATTAAGCCGGGTATCATCAATGATCCTGCGCATAATGACCTTGCAATTGAGGTTGCTACAAAGACACCTGTTCTGCTAAAGAATAATATGGTTGCCAAAACCGGCAGAAAAGCCCTTCCTGTCAAGGCAGCTGAAATTAATAAAATTGCCGTAATCGGGCCACAGGCAGAAAGAGTGGAACTTGGACCATATTCAGGAGAGGCCGAGGCTTCTCTTAAAATCACACCCCTGGCAGGCATAAAAAATTACATTGAACAGAATAAACTGAAAACTGAAGTCCTTTACAGTTCGGGCGGAAATACAACAAAAAGAAGCGATTTCTTCACAGTAACCGGTTTTTCAACCATCTACAGGAATGGTGCTGTAAAAGAGTATGATGCCACCAAATTTGATGCATCAGCACAGGGTATCATTGCCAGCGAAAGAATGGGACAATTTTCAGTCAGAGGGATAAAGGACGGTGACTGGACACTCTACAACGATGTAGATATTACCGATATCGATTCATTGAAAATCAACATGACTGTACCTGGCGCTGACGGCGGGATAGTTGAAGTCAGAATTGGCTCAGCTACAGGCAATATGCTGGCATCAGCAAAGGTGGCCGGTAACCAGCAAGGCGGATTTATGGGTTTTGGCAGATCAAGAACAGTAGCAACCAAAGTCAATTCCCTCGGTGTGACAGGACCTCAGACTATCGTGCTTGTCTATCGTGCACCCGAGGTAGCTGCAATTGACCAGGAGACCCTGTCTCTGGCTGCCTCTTCTGACGTTGCAGTGGTTTTCGTCGGAACTGATGAGACAACAGCGAGAGAGGAGATGGACAGGTTGACACTACTGTTGCCAGGCAATCAGTATGAGCTCATCAACGCAGTTGCAGCCGTCAATCCCAATACAATAGTGGTGATGCAATCACTGGGAATGGTGGAGGTAGACATGTTCAAGGATAATCCGAACGTGGCAGGGATAATCTGGACCGGTTTCAACGGCCAGGCACAGGGGACAGCAATGGCAAAAATACTATTTGGTGAAGTAAACCCCGGAGGGAAACTGAATGCCACATGGTACAAGTCGCTGAATGACCTTCCGGAGATCACCGACTATACCTTAAGAAGCGGACCAGACAAGAACGGGAGGACCTACTGGTATTTTGACAAGGAGGTCTCATACGAATTCGGATACGGACTCTCATATACCAACTTCGATTACAGCAATTTCAGCATAAGCAGGAATGCCATCACTCCGAATGACAAGATCACCGTATCAGCAGACGTGAAGAATACGGGAGGAGTTGACGGAGACGAAATAGTACAGATTTATGTAACGACACCCGATAGCCCGGCATCTCTGGAGAGACCTGTAAAGAGGCTGAAAGGGTTCCAGAGGGTAACGATACCAGCAGGTCAGACGAAGACAGTGTCGATAGATATTGACTGTGCGGATCTGTGGTTCTGGGACAGCAAAAAGGACAGAATTACTTTTGATCAGGGTAAATACATTTTTGAGATAGGAGCATCGTCAAAGGACATCAGGGGAAAGGCAGAAGCCGTGATGAGTGGTACGTATAATCCTGTTTTGAAGACCGTTGTTGCAGAATGCGGCAGTGTGGTTTTGAGGCCCGGAAACAAAGTGCAGACCAGTGTTACCGCGGCGATGTCAGATGACAGCTTCTATAATATAAGAGATGCAAAGGTGACATACAAAAGCAATAATCCGGCAGTGGCGGGTGTTGACGAGAAAGGAATTGTGACCGCTAACGGAGTCGGAACGGTTTCAATATTTGCATATGTGACTGTGAATGGGAAGACTTTGTCAGACAGTTATCCTCTGAAGGTAATGCCGGATCTGAAGCCGGCAGCAATAACTGTCAACGGAAAGAATGTCAAAGGGTTTAATCCAGCGGTTAAGACTTACAGTTATCTCCTGAAGGAGGCCTCTGCTGTTCCAGATGTCAATGCTTCTGCGGCAGGCTCCGATATTTCCGCAGGCGTTGACCAGGCCAGTGGTATTCCGGGAACTGCAATAGTCACTCTGACAGACAATATCACGGTGGAAAAGAACCAGTATTTCATAAACTTCGGGATAAAATCCGTCAGCGACGAGTTCAGCAGTGCCACGCTGAACACGAATTGGATCTGGGTAAGGGAGAATCCTGCACGCTGGAGCCTTTCCAAAAAATCCGGATCGCTGGTTATCACGGGTGATAAAGGCGACATCGTTTCAACAAACAATAATGCCGTGAACATTCTTTTGCAGAGTGCAAATACTGACTGGACAGTCGAATCCAGGATGGTATTCTCAAGAAAACCGTCGGGATTTTCAGAGAACGGCGGGATTCTGGCATACCAGGATGATGACAATTTCGTGAAGCTGGTTTACAGACCTGATATCAGAAGAAGATTCTTCGACTCCGGCGGAACCGGAGTTCAGCCCGGTTCCGTGGAACTTGTAGTTGAGTACGAGGGTTACCGGAAGTCTGCAGCAATATTAAGTATGGCTGAGGTAATAAAGGATGACAATATACTGATTATGAGGCTCGAGAAAAAAGGCAGCCTTTATATTGCATCCTGTTCATCAGATGGCAAAAACTTCAAAACAATCGGCACCACTGACGTTATCTTAAATAATGTGAAAACCGGAATGATTGTCTGTAAAGGATCGGATGAAGGCATACCTTCTTATATGAGGTCTCAGATGCCTGAACCGGCACAGGGTGACTTTGAAGTTGCTTATGATTATTTCAGAATAACCAACAATGGCCTGAAATAAGCTCGCCCGAATGATTTTTCTTCTGCATCTGCACTATCTGTTTGTTCTTTTGGGAGGCATGATGTTATTATCTCCCGGGGAAAGAACCGGGTCTGAAGGATACAGGACCGTTATCAGATATGAGGATGGATTTATTGCAGCTGGTACAGGCGGACGAATAGACCGTATTTCAGCATCAGGAAAGTTATTGAAATCCGAAGAGTTCCCGGGCGAATGCTTTAATTGCCTGCTCTCTGATGATGAGATGATAGTTGTTGCAGGAGATAACGGTAGAATTCTGATAGCTCATGAAGACGGATTGTTCCGGATAGTTGAAAGCTGTACAGCCAGGAATATAAATTCCCTTACTCTATTCAACAACACTATAATAGCGGGCTGCGACCAGGGGGAAATATTATCAGGGGATGCAGGAGGTTTTTTCGGAAAGACTCATCTTGAAGTAAAGGGCAACATCGTATCAGTCTCAGCCGGCAAAGATGACTGTTTCGGAGTAACAGACGAGGGCGAGATAATTCATTCATCTGACGCTATCAGCTGGGACATACTTGACTTCAACGAGTTTTATTCGGGTTTTTACCAGCCCTGCCATTTCACAAGAGTTCTGGTAACAGAAGATCGTATAGCCATTACAGGCAACAGAAATGATGGCTCACCGGTTTTGATGTTTTCCTCAGGGGGAAAAGTCTGGACAGAAAGGAAACTGAATTATACTGATGAACAGGGCATGCCGGTCTTCCTGCGTGAATCTCCTAATGATATGCTATATGACCCCCCGGAAGAACAGTTCTTTCTTGTCTTCGGGAAAGGAAAGCTCATGAAGCTGACCTCCTGTTCACACTGCAATGACCTGGCAGTGATTTCGGAGGAAGATCTCACGGGTATTTCAGGGAATGAGAATACCCTGATGGTTGTCGGCGGTAATTTCTTCATTAAAGCGTTAAATATCAGATAGTAAATATCTCTGCAAATCAATTAATAAAAAATATCTATGAAAAAGTTAAGAATCTTAATCAGTTGCATGATTTTGTCCGGCATTGTTACCGGGAATCTTAAGTCGCAGGAACCGGCTGTGATCAAAATTGATTTTGATCGCAAGATTGGGGCGGTTGATCCGAACATCTATGGTGCTTTTATTGAACCTATTCGTACTGTTGTATATGGCAGTATTTATGATCCTAAATCTTCTTTTGCTGATGAGAACGGTTTCAGGAAAGATGTTCTCAAGCTGCTCAGTGAGCTGAAAATACCGGTTGTCAGGTGGCCGGGTGGAAATTATGTTTCAGGGTATAACTGGGAGGATGGCATCGGCCCGAAGGAACTACGCCCGGCAAGGCTTGATCTTGCGTGGAACCAGGTGGAGACCAACCATATGGGAACAGATGAATATGTAAAGCTCTGCAGTCTCATTGGATCGGAGAACTTCATCTGCATAAATGCCGGAACAGGCACACTTGACGATGCAAGGTATTGGGTGGAATATTGTAATGTTGAAAAAGGAACATACTATTCAGAGCTCAGGAGGAAATATGGCAATGAAAAACCTTTTAATGTAAAATACTGGGCCCTGGGAAATGAGATCGACGGACCATGGCAGATGGGACAAAAAAATGCAGAAGACTACGTCAAGTTCGCCCTTGAGGCAGGTAAGCTGATGCAGCTGGTTGACAAGAATATAAAGCTCATTGCTTCCGGAGCTTCAAATTACAAGCCGGATAACGGGTGGATTGACTGGAATGATTACGTTCTGACCCATATGGCCGGAAACATTGATTATCTGTCTGTACACAGGTATGCGACCGAGGCGCTCACCCCGGGCGACAGGAGCTTTTCCGGCATGATGAGCCTGGGTCTTGATGTAGATCAAAAGACAGAGATGGTACAGGCACTGATTGAAAAAGCAATGATGAAATCCGGATCCAAAAGGCCTGTCTATATCTCATTCGATGAATGGTCAGGTGGCTTTGGCGGCAGTATTACAACATCATTACTGGTGGCACAGCATCTGAACTCCTTCATCAGGCATGCCGATATAGTTAAAATGGCTAATATAACCATGCTGTCAAGCCTGGTGGGAAATTCCCCCGATGGTGCCTTCAAGAATGCATTATTCCATGCATTCTACCTTTTCTCCAATAACTGCCACGGGACAGCTCTCGATGTCTATACGAGCTGTGAAAAATACAGTAATGAGGCAATTAAAGATATACCATATCTTGATGTCACTGCTGTGCTGAATGATTCAGCCAAAATGCTGGTTGTAAACGTAGTCAACAGGCATGAGGCAGATGCTATCAAAGCAGACATAATGCTGCAGAGCGGCAATCTTGCCGGGAGTGCTGAAGTAAGCGAGGTAAACGGGAAGATACCGGCTCAGGGGAATCCCAGGGCTCAGGAACCTGTTAACACAGTCACCAGCGAAATCAAATTCAAGGGTAATACTATTAATTACAGTTTCCCGGCTCACTCACTGACCCAGCTACTGATACCCATAAAGTAATCGATAAGATACTGTTATTCCACTCCCTTCACTCTCATCTTCAGGGTGAAAACCGATGTTCTGGTTGTTATAAAGAGGATATTCCTCTTTTTCCCTCCAAAACATAGATTGGTTGGGCCTTCAGGCAGTTCAATCTCACCAATCTTCTGTCCCTTCGGATTGAATACCAGTATCTTGCCAAAGCAAAGATAGACATTGCCATGCTCGTCGATTGTCATTCCGTCAGATCCGGCTGGTGCAAAACTGGTCTTATTGTCCAATGAACCGTCGGGGTTGATAGTATATTTCCAAGTGGCTCTTCCCATTATATCTGCCACGAACAGGAACTTCCCGTCAGGAGTACCCACGATACCGTTTGGCTGCCTGAGGTCTTCAATCACCCTGACCAGTTCACCTGAAGGTTTCAGGTAATAAACCGCCTGAACATCCTGTTCCTGTTTATGTCCCTTCTCCCAGTAATCTCGGTGATAGTAGGGATCAGTGAAGTAAATGCCTCCTTTCGCGTCCTGCCAGAGATCATTGGGCCCGTTCAGATGTGCTCCCCGGTAGCCTTTGTCATAGACAACAGTCAATTCTCCCAAAGGGGTAAATTTTACCAGCCGGTTATGCAGATCAGCACATGCCAGAAGGTTACCCTGATGGTCGAACCAGGTGCCGTTTGCCCGCTCACAATTCTCTTTAAACAGTGTTATTCCTGATTTTTCGTCCCAGACATAGATCCTGTCGTTGGGCTGATCGGTAAAGAATACCCTTCCGTCACGGGCTACAGAGGGCCCTTCGGTGAAGGCATAACCTGAACCGGCTTTTTGAACCTGCGCTTCTTCTGCTATTAATGCTTCAAGGGTTGTTGGGTTCTGCGCCCCGCACGAATAAGAGACAAACAGCAGGCAAGTGATAAAAGCTAATTCTTTCATTGTAAATATTTTAATTGTATTAACACTAAGATAATCGATTATCTGTTACAATGCCGCAAAACAGGGAATGCTCTGACAGGTCCACTGGTGACTAGTGTTCCGTCTGATTATAAATATATGTTATGGAGCGATATATTTATCTATTTGAACGTTTATTGATCTTTTTTGATTGAATACTTAAAGTCGGTATGATGTCTCTTTACCTAACTTTATATAGGTGTTTTTTTTACACTTATAATGCTGTTCATACCTAATATATAATTATGCCTATGAAACACAAAGAAACCTGACCGCTATCCGGTGGGATATCACATATCCCTGTGCCCTGACGGGCGAATTTAGATTTCCACTTTAAACGAGTAAGTAGTTTTCTAATAAAAACCCAAACTATGAAACAAAAACTAACCACACCTGTTCCTTTATTAAGGGGAATAGAAAAACACCCACTAATTATCAAATTAGTTCTTTTCGCTTTTGTCTTCAGTTTTCTTCAAATCAATATGATTGACCTGAGGGCAGCCAATGATCTGAATATCACTTCAGATTATTCACAGCAACAGATTACTGTAACCGGTGTTGTGAAAGATACAGACGGACAGCCCATGCCTGGTGTTGCCGTCAAGGTTTTAGGCACAACTCTGGGTGCCCTGACCGATATCGATGGAAAATATATGTTAGCAGTACCCAGGGCTGATGCAGTACTGGAATTTTCATTTGTAGGATATGCCGTATTGGACGTGCCTGTAAATGGCAGGACTGTTATTGATGTTACTTTGGAAGAGTCCACGGAGACTCTTGAAGAGATCGTTGTTGTGGGCTACGGTACCCAGAGGAAGAAGGATGTGACATCTGCTATAGCTGTTGTTGATGCACAAGCCATTACCCGGGCACCTGTTGCTAACGTGACAAGCGCATTGGTAGGACTTGCCCCCGGGATTGAGGTACAAAGCAATCAGGGCCAGCCCGGTACGTTGCCCACAGTCAGGATCCGCGGTGTGGGAAGTGTTAATACAACTGACCCACTGTATGTTGTTGACGGTATTCCAATGGATGGTGCATTTGTCAATATACAGGATGTAGAGAGTATGCAGGTTTTGAAAGATGCCGCATCAAGCGCAATCTACGGTTCCCGTGGTGCCAACGGGGTTATCATTATCACCACAAAAGGCGGTAAAAGAGGCGCACCGAAAGTTCGTTACAGCGGATACTATGGATTGGAATCCCCCTGGAAACAGCTTGATCTGCTGAACATAGAACAGTGGGCGGAAATGGTTGCTGAAAATAATGCTGCAGGTGGTACAACCGCTCCTCCTCTGGCTGTAGATATTCTTGCCAATGGTTATAGTGGAGAGGAAACAGACTGGCAGAGTGAAATATTCCAGACAGGAGCCATAGCCGAGCATAATATTGATATCTCAGGTGGAACGGATGCAGGTAACTACTATTTCTCGGCAAATCAATTTACCCAGGATGGTATCATTCTGGACACCAAATATAAAAGGTACTCCTTACGTATGAACTCCAACTGGCAAAGCAAAAAATTCAAATTCGGTGAGAACATCGCGTTCATTTACAATGAGAATGAGAGTGAAGATACGAACGGAGGACGGACAACAATTGAAGAGATGATCAAGATTACCTCAAATATTGCGGTACTGAATCCGTTGGTATTGGGAGGATACTCTGGCTATGATGCATCTCTGGTTGGTCATGATGCGAGCAATCCTGTAGGTTCTTTGATGCGCGCCACAAACATGAATTACAATAAGAGATTAATTGCCAGTGCATATGGTGAATATGAGATCATTCAGGGCCTTGCTTTCAGAAGCACTTTTGGGCTGATCAATACTGATTACCAGAACAGGAATTTCGTTCTTAAAACTGATATGGTCCCCAAAAACTATGCTAACACTACTCTGAGTGAGAGGGCAGACTGGACTTATAACTGGGTCTGGGAAAACATGATGACATATCAGAAAGCATTCGGCAGTCATGATCTGACAGCAATGGCTGCTTATACCTCTGAATATTCAAAATATCATAGTCTGGGTGGCAATGGAACCACAATCCAGACTGAGACCAATGATGTTCTCTCAAAAACAGAGACAGGATTCGGAGTTACTGGTAATGAAACTGAAACCTCCCGGATCTCAGTACTGGGACGTATAATGTATTCCTATAAGGGAAAATATTTGTTTACCGCCAATTTCAGGCGTGACGGTTCATCAAAATTCGGAGCCGGAAACAAATGGGGCAATTTCCCGTCGGCTTCAGTAGCATGGCGTGTAAGTGATGAGGCGTTCATGAAAAGTATTGAGCAGATCAATAACCTGAAACTGAGAGCCAGCTTTGGGGTTGTAGGAAACGATGCTCCTGTCGGACCTTACTCCTATCTTAGCGGCTTGTCATCAGGACTTGACTACGTATTCGGCGGCAACAAATATTCCGGAGTTGCAGTGACCGGTTTCAACAACCCCAGCCTTACATGGGAGACAGTCAAACAATTTGATATGGGTTTTGATTTAGGCCTGTTCAAAGGTCTCCTTGAAGTCACTGTTGATTATTTTGACAAGCGCACCGAGGATATGATAGTAGGCGTTCCGCTTCCCCCGTCAAGCGGATCATCAGGTAACATTTTCAAAAACGTAGGTGTAATTCTGAACAGGGGTGTTGAGTTTTCAACCACTGTAAGACAAAACATCGGAGATTTTAATTTTGCGGTTACAGGCAACATGACAGCATTGCATAATGAGGTACTCGATCTTGGAGGAGCCCCCTCATGGAATGCCGGCTCGACTGAGCCAGGTACTGCTACCAGGATAGCTGAAGGACACCAGATCGGAGCGTTCTATGGCTATCATGTGCTTGGAATATTCCCCGACCAGGCTTCTATTGATGCCTATACCAGAAATGGCACCCTGATACAGCCAAATGCGAAACCAGGCGATATAAAATGGGCTGACCTTAATGATGATGGCTTAATCACCTCTGATGATCGCCAGTTCATAGGAAACCCGATCCCAACTCTTACATACAGTATTTCAGCAAGTATCGACTACAAGGGATTTGACATGTCGCTGTTCTTCCAGGGTGTTCATGGTAATGATATTTTTGCTGAACTGGTTATGTGGACCGAGGGCATGCATAATAACTTCAGCGCCGGTACCGCTGCACTTGACCGCTGGACACCCACAAATACAACTGCTACTGTCCCGAGAGCCGTACGTAACGATCCCAATCACAATATCACGTGGGTTTCTGACAGGTATATCAAAGATGGTGCATACTTCAGGTTGAAGAATGCTTCGCTGGGTTATACTCTCCCGAGGACAGCGATTGACTTTTTAAGAATAAGCAATCTCAGGGTTTATGTAACCGGACGCAATCTGCTTACTTTTACCAAGTATCCTTTCTACGATCCTGAAATCGGATCCAATGCTGTCGGAGCAGGAGGTTCAGTTAACACCTCAAGAGGTATCGACAACGGGTATTATCCTCAGGCCCGAACAGTAATAATGGGAGTTCAGGTTGACTTTTAACACTTAAAATTACTATGATGAAAACCAAAATATTAGCACTTATGATAGGATGCTTGCTTATCACATCCTGTGGTGAAGATTTCATCACAAAGGATTTTGATAAATCAAGATACGTACCCAATACTTTCTATAATACAAAAGATCATGCTGCTCAGGCTCTTAATGCAGCATATTCAACGCTCAATGGCTGGGCCAACGGATACACCTGGTTCTTAGGTATAATGCATTTTGTACTGGGCGATGACCTTTATGAGACTGGTTATGCAGCCGGTTTTACTCCCTGGGGCCCTATAAGTAATTTCGACATACAGGCGAATCAAAGTGCAGTAGCAGATGTCTGGAACAATTATTATTACAATATTCTGATATGTAATAATGCCCTGGACGTAATGCCTGGTGCACAGGTTGAAGCAAATGACCCGAATTTCACTGAGGCTGATTTAAATCTGATGATGGGACAGGCCTACTTTTTAAGGGCTTTTCATTATTGGAATTTAGCCCAGTACTTCGGCGACGATAAAATTGTGATCAGGAGAACAAAACCACAGAGTGAGGCAGATTTTATTATGGCCCCGGCTCCTGCTGACAGCACAATCGCCTTCATCGAGTCTGATCTGAAAAAGGCTCAGACCCTTCTGGCACAAGGCCTCAACACAACAGCAGGCTACGAAAAAGGAAGGGCTACACGCGGTGCGGCTGCTGCTCTTCTGGGCAAGCTTTATATGAACAGAGGTATGTACGATAAAGCTGCTGTCGAGTTTAAGAAAGTCCTTCCGGGAGTGGGAGATGCTGCTTACGGAACATACTCACTCACCCAGAACTTCAGGGATAACTTTACCCGGACAACGGAGAACAACAGCGAATCGATCTTCGAAATCCAGTTTCATAACATGAATTCACAAGGTGCCTGGAGCAACAATGATGTTAACTGGCTGTTCCAGAACTTTACCCTGAATCGTACTTCATGGAGCATCATGTGGTGGAACTTTGCCGTGCCATATATCAAGCTTGATGAGTATGAAAGCTGGACTGAGACTATTGAGGGTGTACCAACCACGGTTTACGATTACAGAACCTATGGGACATTCTGGGGTGTCCCGAACGGTGCACATTTCACTGACCAGTTTGGTGTTGAGAAGGATTATCTGGAACAGGGCTGGCATGAGGAATCAGTCATTGGACAAACGGGTGTGCTCGGTATACGTAAATATGCCCTTGACAATGCTGCCGACGCTCCTACCGGTCTCGATCCGTTGTGGTCCGATAATAATGTAAGGCTTATCCGTCTGGGAGACATTATGTTGCTTTATGCTGAGTGTATGGCTCAGCTGAACCCCGGCAATGTCTCACCGGCAGATCCTAACAGTGCAATCTATTGGATTGATCTGATCAGAGACCGCGCCAATAATCCCGTGAACGATCAGCCGCATCTTTACAGTGCACGTCCGGGAGTTCGCGGCCAGTTACCTACTGCCTCGGCTCTCATGGCAACCGAAGGCTGGACATTGATGCAGCTCATTGAACACGAGCGCTATTGTGAGGGATATGTTGAAGGCTGGAGAAAAGAGGATTTGTTACGTTGGAAAAAAGGCGCCGACTATGTTAAATTCAAACCTGGCTGGCAAGGGTATCAGTCACTGATTCTTCCTGTACCTCAGACTGAGGTCGACAGAAATCCGAATTTCTAGTAGCTTAGTTTGGTTTTTGGGTTTGAAAGCATCCGCATCTACTTGCGGATGCTTTTTTTTTGAACCTCAGTCGTGATATTTTTCTATCAGATTCATTGGAACCGGCAAGCACATAGTTGGCATAATTCTCAAATATTGAGGATATTCAGCCTGTACCAGACATTTGTCAGGCATTAATAAACCAGATAATAAGATAACTTTCGTCAAATATCTTACTGTGCTGATTTTCTTGTCAGTGGACTCCTTGTCAAAACTCAGGAGCTTCCGCCGACTACATCCATGGCATATCCGGGGAATGACGGCAGACTTGTACATTTTTCTGGCAGCCCGTGAAATAAAATCACATATTACATATGCACGATACAGGGGCAGTGCAATTGCTCTTCCGTATGTTGCAGTTAAAGAAACAAGCTGGTCTGTCGTTGGGCTGATCTGTAATGAAGCTGGGAGGTTGCATGCGAGACAATCGATTCCTTAGGTTCAATGGCTGTTTCGCAGGACAGATATACAGCAGCACCCTTCCTTCGGGGGCCAAAGAACACCCTTCAGTAAAGGTAAAGCTCTGGTTCGGCTTCCTGTACCTGTGCTCCTCCGGCAGTTTATGTTTAAGACCGGATGAACCGGGAGTTCGGGATGAATGGCAGACAAACAGCAAGAAAGTGATGAAAGCTAATTCTTTCATAGTAAATATTTTAAATGCATTAGGACTGAGATAATCGATTATTTATAATAGTGTCATACATACAATAAGCTGATAAAACCGCTGTTGACTTATGATCTGCCTGATTAAAAATAAGTACCCTGAAGGGACTTTTTAAAGCATTTGAACGATTTTTAATCCTTTTTGACCGATTTTTAAAAGTCAATGTAATGACTCTTTCTTTAACTTTATATTGGTGTTTTTTTTACACTTACTACTGTTATAATCAAATCTACAATCATGCCTATGAAACACAAAGAAACCTGACAGTGACCGTATGGACATGCGTATCCTCATGTCGTAATGTGCGAATTTAGATTTCCTCCTTAAATGATTAATCTATTTTTAATAAAAACCTAAACTATGAAAGAAAAACTAACCAGTCCTGTTCCTTTATTAAGGCAAGGAATAGAAAACCATTCACTAATTATTAAATCAGTTCTTTTTGCTTTTGTCCTCATTGTATTGCAGAGCAATATGGTTGACCTGAGGGCAGCAAATAATCTGAATTTAATATCAGATGGCTCACAACAACAGAGAGTTACAGGTACTGTTCGTGATGCTCAGACAAATGAGCCTTTAATAGGTGTAAACGTATCCGTTCAGGGAACTACAGTGGGTACGTTGACTGATGTAGCAGGCAGTTATTCTATTGTTCTTCCGGCTTCAGCTAAAACCCTTGTTTTTACATATGTTGGTTATGCTGTTGAAAGAGTCCTGTTACAGGGGCAGGAAACCATTGATGTTCAAATGACTTTAGCGGATTTAGCGCTTGATGAGGTTGTAGTTGTTGGTTATGGTACTGCCCGGAAAAGCGATATCTCCGGCTCTGTTTCATCAGTTACCAGCGAAGAAATGATGATGAGAAGCCCCACAAACATTGTGCAGGGTTTAAAAGGGGCGGCTGCGGGTGTAATGGTTACAGCACAGGATGGTGCTCCTGATGCAAACTCAGCCATTCGTATTCGTGGTGTTGCAACTATCACCGGTAGCGCCAATCCGCTGTTTGTCGTAGATGGTGTACAGGTAGGTACAAATGCCAATTTTCTTAACCCTCATGACGTAGAGAGCATTGAAATACTGAAAGATGCTTCTGCAACTGCTATTTACGGTGCAGCCGGGGCTAATGGTGTGATCATGATTACTACTAAACGCGGTACAGAAGGTACTTCACAAATAAATTTTTCAGCAGACTTTGGGATTCAGACTTTAGCCTCAACACTGGATGTTGGTGATGTTGACCAGTATGCGGCAAATATTCGTCAGGCTCGTGCTAACGACGGAGGAATTCTGGCTAATCAGATTTTCGCTGAGCAATATGACGGTCAAAGAAATAACATTGACTGGCAAAAGATAATGACACGCGCTGCCTATAAACAGCAATATAATCTTTCTGCCTCAGGAGGTACTGCAAAGACCCAGTCTTTACTCTCAATTAGTTATTTGAATCATGACGGTATTGTTGTTAATTCAAATTACAAGCGGTTGACCGGCCGTGCAAATGTAACTACCAAAGTGACTGAATTCCTTGAGATCGGTGGTGACCTCAATTTCTTTCACACAGAATCACAAGGCAGTAATGCCGGTCTCGGCAATAACGGAAACCTTTCTTCTCTCCGCGACTGGGCTTTCACAGCTCCCACCATGGATTATGTAGATCCGGTTACTAACCAGATTGTAAGTCCAAACGTTATAAACCCGGACGGAACTTTTGGTGCTCCAATGCAAGGTGATGTAGGTTCAAACGATGCAAATCTGGGAAACAACCTGTATGCTGAACAGATGGAAAATACCGGTGTATCCAAAAATAACCAGATACTACTCAGCGCTTATGCCAATATTGAATTGTTTAAGGGTTTGACTTTCAAATCAATAGGATCTTATAATTTTTCCGCAGGCAATTGGTATAATTTCTGGGGCAACAAAAAACGTTACTTTCCTGACGGAACACAGGTGGTATTGTATAACTACGATACCAAATATTATATGGGAATCAGTAATAGCAATTATAACAATCTTGCCATCGAAAATTATTTGACTTACAATTGGAAGAGTGATATCCACAATTTGACTTTAATGGCAGGGAATTCGATATCCAAAGGCTTCGGAAACTGGAGTAGTGCTTCCGGAAACGGTTTCCCCGGGGATAACATCCGTGATATTGGTTTGACAAATGATCCATCTGCAAGAAGCGGTGATGGTGCTTATAACCTTGAATCCCGTGGATTATCTTATTTCGGTCGTGTTCAATATTCTCTGAGGGATCGTTACATTATAACAGCGACTATGCGTCGTGATGGTTCTTCCAACTTCGGTGCCGATAACCGTTGGGGTAACTTCCCGTCAGTTGCCGCTGCATGGCGTATTTCAGAAGAGGATTTCATGAAAAACAGTCCGACTATAAGTAATCTGAAACTTCGTTTAGGTTGGGGGCAGACAGGTAACTCAGGTGGTCCGACAGACCTCTCTGTCACAGCATTGACTTCAGATAAAATTCAATACTTCTTTTATGGACAGAATGGCCAGGCTGGTATGAATACTTCAAGGCAATTAGCCACCGGCTATGCTCCTACATTAACTGATCCCAGATTGAAATGGGAAACCAATGAACAAACTAACGTAGGTCTTGACCTGGGTTTACTGCAGAGTACATTGAATGTTACTGTAGATTATTTCATCCGGAAATCCAAGGATTTATTGTTGTACCAGTCAATACGTCCCTCATCGGGTTACACCCAGGTATATACAAACTATGGTGAAATTGAGAATAAAGGCATTGAATTCAGCATAAACTACCGGAAGCAAGTTAATCAGGACTGGAATGTCGGTGCCACATTAACGGGTTCAAGTCTGAAAAACAGAGTCTTAAAAATGGGGGCTGATTTGTTCAGTGAAAACACAGCTGCTACCGGTGATGGTTCCAACATTGGTCCCATCGGTGCTCCGGCAGGCACGCACTGGAACGGTCATTCAATTTGTCGCGAAGGTTATGCTGTAGGTTCTTTCTGGGGATACATAGTTGAAGGTATATACCAGAATCAGGCCGAAATAGATGCTGCCAACGATGCAGCTATAGCTGCAGGTCACCCTGGCGGATACAATAATGGGTCAAACACCGTTCCCGGTGATTTCAAGTTCAAAGACCTTAATGGAGATGGATTTCTGAGTGATCAGGATATGACCATCTTAGGCAATGGATTCCCTAAGTTAAACTACGGCTTGACCTTAACCACTTCTTATAAGAATTGGGATTTTTCAATTTATTCCTATGGCGTAATGGGAGCACAAATCTATTCATACTCCGCAATGGTATTATCCAACATGTTCCCGAGTGATAATGGTACTACTCCCAATGTCCTGAATGAGGTTGCACAGACCGCCTGGACTCAGGAAAATCAGAGCACCACCATGTCGAGATTGTCATTCCTCGATTTGAATTACAACATGCGTGGTTCTGACAAATGGGTTAAAAAAGGTGATTACCTCAAAATCAGTAATATTCAAATTGGTTATAATCTTGACAGGGATCTGTTGCAGAGAATTCGCCTTGAGGCTGCACGCGTTAACTTCTCTATCCAAAACCTGCTCACCATTTCAAGTTACAACAAATATGGTGATCCTGAGGCAGGACAGGGAAGTGTTCTCTATACCGGTTTGGATGCAGGCCGTTTCCCGATGCCACGTACCTACTCATTAGGTTTGAACATTCAATTCTAGTTGTTACACATATATATAGAATAACATTATGAAAAATATATCAAAGACAATCTTTACAGTTGCATGTGTGCTATTTCTGTTAGGAATAACCTCCTGCGACAAGGACTATTTGTCGGTGGATCACTATTCAATTTTAGCTGCCGATCAGATGTTTAAGTCAGACGAAGATGCAAAAGCCGGTCTTATCGGTTGCTACACAATGATGCTTCCGACAGATATTCTTGGAGACTGGGGTATCAAACCGAACCTGTTTATTGGTGGTCATCCGACAATGGATACACAGGCAACAGGATGGGACAAAGACTGGAACTCACAAAACTGGACTCCGGGTAGCCCGGAATTATTGCTGGGTTGGAGACAGGCCTATGCAGCAATCTCCCGTTGCAACGATTTTCTGGCCGGTCTTGCTGAGGCAGAAAATGTTACTCCTGCTGTAAAAACTTCACTTGACGGACAGGCCAGGGGCATCCGTTCTTTCTTCTATATGTGGCTGGCAAAAGCCTTCGGTCGTGTGCCTATGTTGGCAACAGGTGAAAATTATATTAACACTCCGGAAAAAGCCCGTGCGCAGGATTTCTCAGAGATGTGGGATTTCATTATTGATGACTTGAAAATAGCAGCTGATGAACTTGACTGGGATCCCATGTCCGGACAGTATGGACGTATTACCAAAGGGTTTGCCCTCTCCTATCTGGGTGAAGCTTATATGTGGAAAGCATATCGTGTTCCTGCGCAAGCTGAGGAAAACTACACATTGGCAGCAGCTGCGTTATTGCAGGTGATTCAGAGCGGTAAATATGAATTGAATCCTTCTTTCACCACTTTGTTTGATCCGGGAGCTGTCTGGACAAAAGAATGTATCTGGGAGGAAGTTCTTGACGAAGGTTCACAGTGGAACCAATGGTCCAATCTGTCCCAGGCACACAACTGGATGATCCATTTCGTAGCTCCTCCGTCTATAGGCGGATGGGGTACCCTGTACCTCTCATGGGAATGGTGGAGTTGCTATGAACCAGGCGATAAGCGTCGTGAAGCTTCAGCTGTTACCGGCGCTATAACAGATATTGTTCCTGCCTGGAAATCTGCCACCAACTATGGTTACAATCCATATCTGCAACAGAGTCTTACAGTTGGCGACGGGTTAAATACACATTATCATTTCTTAATGGGAGGTGAAGCAGCTCCTTCTATATGGACACTGAAGTATTGGCGTACAACCCGTTCAAACTATCAGGCACCGTGGGGCCCACAGCAGATTTATTACAAGCGCTATGCAAATGTTCTGTTGGATTACGCAGAATGCCTGTTCAATTTGAATGGTGGCGAAGATGCAACTGCCTGGGGCTATATTAATCAAATTCGCGAACGTGCCTGGGGTAATCTGGAAGTTGGTAAGGAAGCTGCCTTAACTGCTACTTACCTCCCTTATTATCAAAACATGGCACAGTTCTTTATAGGTAACGGCGCTACAGATATAGTAGAACCGACTACTTACCCCCTTCCGTTCAACACAGCCTTAGTAACTGTTCCTGATGCGAAAACATATTATACCTCCGAAAAAACTACTAAAGGTTTTGCTTCTCCGGTATGGTTGGTAGCACTGGGCCAGGAACGCCGTAAGGAATTCAATGCTGAATGGTGTCTTGCTCAGGATTTAATACGCTCCGGCTTTATTGAGGATCACATTAACATCAATTATCCAAAAGGGGTAGGTTCTCAGAACCCTAATGCTCAGCAAGATGTATGGAATACTTACCGTAATTTTGATTTTATTCTTAACAGGATGGATATGCCAATTCCAACGGATGAGTTGTTGAAAAATAAACTGTGCGATCAAAATGAGGCTTACCAATAATGCAAATAAGTCAGATTAGATTATTGTGGGGTAATTTATCCTGACATTATCTGAAAATTGGAGGAGGCTGTCTCAATAGAGGCAGCCTCTCTTTTTCCTGAAATCTCACAGTATGTTTTGGCAGGTTATATATAAATTTCTTTATTTTTATGATGACTGTATGTCACAGCATTTAATATAATTCGCACCATAATGAATGTAAAAGCTTATTTCTATGTTGTACTGTTGCCGCTTCTCCATGCATTCAGTCTAAATGCCCAGGATCTCGCGCCGACAGCATCGCTGGTATATCCCGGTACTGATGGAAGACTGGCTTATGTATCTGACAGTCTTGGGAACAGAATTCCTGATTTTTCATATGCAGGATACAGGGGCGGTGGGGTTACTATTCCGCATGTACCGGTCAAAGAAACTGTCTGGCCGGTGCCGGGTGATAATTCTGCCACCATCCAGGCAGCGATCGACCGCGTTTCAGCACTACCGCCCGATGCTTCGGGATTCAGAGGCGCCGTGCTACTGAAAATGGGTATTTATAATCTTGAAACCCCCATTTATATAAAAGCATCAGGAGTTGTGCTGAGGGGAGAAGGAATGAGTGACATCGGTACAATACTTGTCGGAAAAATACCGAAAGAAAGGCAGGGGCCCTTTTCCAGGGCGGCGCTTGTAAACATCAGCGGTGCTTCAGGCGCAGTTGCAACTGAAGAGACTAAACAGATTATTACTGATAATTATGTACCGGTTGGTGCACGAAGCTTCAGTGTTGCCTCTGCCAAAGGATTTAAGGTGGGCGACAGGATTCTTGTAAGACGTATTGGAAACCAGGAGTGGATCAGGGAAATAGGACAAGACACTGCAACTGTCGGGAGATTCCGCTGGAGACCATTTGTCATTTCCTATGACAGGGTGATTGTTGATATCAGGGGTAACAGTATTTCAATTGATGCTCCGGTTTTCTGTGCCATCGAAGCCCGATGGGGAGGTGGCGAGGTAGTGAAATATGACGACCAGGGGCGGATCGGACAGGTTGGGATAGAGAACCTGCGGGGAATATCGGAATATGACCCCGGTGTGAGAATGACGGCTTATGGAAATATGGACCGGGGTTCATGGGATGATCCCAGGGCTCGTTACGAAGGTGACGAATACTATTCTGACGAGAATCATTATTTCAATTTTATCTTAATAACCAATGCCATTAACAGCTGGGTAAGGAATGTCAGCGCCCTTCACTTTGCCGGCAGCCTGGTAACAACCACAGCCAATACAAAATGGATTACGATACAGGATTGTGAATCAAGAGAACCTGTATCAATCAGGGCCGGAGCAAGGCGGTTTACATACCAATTAAGCGGACAGCTTGCTCTTGCGCAAAGATGCTTTTCGCAGAAAGGACGTCATTCATTTGTCATGCAGAATTTCTCATCCAGCGGAAATGTATTCCTCGATTCTGAAGCTGTCAACCCTTACTCATCCAGCGAGCCACATAGTATGTGGGTTAACGGAGCCCTTTATGATAACATCAAAGCACCGCTCACAGCCAGATACTGGAAAGATATAAGTATCGGCTGGGCCGGTGCCAATACTGTGTTCTGGAACTGCGAAGGTGATTTTCTTATCCAGAAACCGCCTACCGCACAGAACTATTCCTTCGGGCATATCGGAATAAATGCCGTCATATTCAACGCACTCCTCCAGGACCTTTCCAAACCGAATGGTCATGTGGAGTCAATGGACAGACATGTGACCCCCAGGAGCCTTTACCTTACACAGCTTAAAGACCGGCTGGGAAAAGAGGCTGTTAAGAATACTACGCGGAAAGGCAATGATTTATAAATAATTTACATAGCCTTCCATATTTGTCCGGATCTTATACACCTGGCTGTAACTGACAATATACAGCGTTTTCATGTCTGCATCACCGAAACAGAGGCTAACAGGGAATGTCGGGAGATTAATCATTCCTATATATTCTCCTTTGACATTGAAGATCTGTACCCCGTAAAAGGTTGCGACATAAAGATTGCCCATCTGATCTATTGCCATCCCGTCGGCGCTTGTTGATCTGCCCTGTCTGTCAAGCACGTTCCCGGTGAGGAACAGCATCGCAAACTTACGGCCGTTGCTGATTGTGCCGTCTTCATTGACATCATATGCCCAGATAAAATTATCCTTGTCGCTGTCTACAGGGTACCATGATTCATTATCATATGTGTTGTTGATATAAAGGGTTTTACCGTCAGGCGATAACACTATCCCATTCGGCATGGCAAACTCATTGGGTTCGACAATCCTGATCAGCTTGCCTTCGGGTGAAAGGTAGTACACGGTGCGACCGGGCTGAGATTTAACGGGCTCCATGGTGAACTGCGGGTCAGTAAAATAAATACCTCCCCTGGTGTCAGTAACTATGTCATTCGGACCGTCGAGCGGTTTCCCGTCATATCTGTCAGCGATCACCCTGACTACCTGGCCTTTGGTTGTCATCTCAACCACTCTGTGTCCCAGCATATCGCAGACAACGAGGTTGCCGTTCTTGTACGGATAGAGACCGTTTGCCTGCATTCTGCCTTCAGTGATATTCCTGTAGCTCCCGTCCGGGTCCATTTCGACTATTGAGCTTTTCTTAGGATCGCCTGTCCATGCCTGATCAAAGTACATATTTGAGAAATAGACCTTGCCGTTCATCCATTTCGGGCCTTCGGAGAAATAGAGTGCCGGTTTTGTTTTGGTACCGTCTATAATCAGTTCCAAACTGGCATCCCGTGGTATGATGGCATGGTATGCCTCCAGTCTTGCTTTTTCCTTTGCACTGTAATCATCGCGCGCCGGCCAGAAGACATCCATCGCATCACATCCAAGCGGACCGATAAGTGCACCGTGCACCATATTTCCGGGGATTAATGTGATATCATCTGCAGCCATTCGCTGCTCTCCGTCAAGAAGAATCTCGTTGCACCCTCCCCGTAATACAAGCATCGTCTGGTCCTCCGGATGAATATGACGCTCAAACACAGCTCCGGGGTCCATTGAAACAAAACTGATCTGCATATTCCGTCCGGTCACCAGCCGCGAATTTGATCCCGGAGCAAGCTGGGTGAGCTGAAAATCATACAGGTCATAAACCTTGTTTGGTTGTACGTTGGCTACCTGTGGGGTCTTAAGATCAACTGATTCCGCAGGAATATTTTCAACGCCGGCTTTCTGAAGATAGTCAAGACGCAGGGGGCTGGAAAGCTCGATCAGTTTTGCACCAGACGGACCTGCTGTCAGTGCATTTTTACTGCCTTTTTCAAGAAACACGAAATCGATCCTTGATGTGGCGCTGTGTATCCCGTCAGGCTCCTCCCTCTTCCTGGATATCATGGTGACGGGAGAGCCGTCTATCAGCTGATCTATCGTTCCCTCCACAACAAACACAAACCTGTCAGACGGAAGTACCTCTTCAGGAATTTCCGCATTGGGACCCAGTGTGAGGATACTTACCATTGTGCCTCCCCCCCAGTAGATTTTTGCCTTTACTCCGGCATGCAAATCTGTATCGGTCAGGCTATTAAGGTTAGTCACTTCCCCTGGTACAAGATTCGATTCAATGGTTGTTTTGGGAATACCGGAAAGCTGCCTTACAGGCAAATCGTACTGTTTGATCAGCTCTTTGTTTTTCTTATGCCATTCAGGCGCTGAGGTACACCGGCCCATGATGATCATGATTATGATCAGAAGGCCCGGGAGAATGATTCTTTTCATTAATGATCTCATAATTCTTGAGGATTAGGTTTTTTTATCATTAAAAAGGTTACTTATTTCTTTTCGGTTGTCATATTTCTTGAGCCCAGCGGATCCGTTGCCTGGTCCATTCCAACAATATCATATCCAAGCCACTGATATGATCTCGACAATGCTGCAGTCTTTGGCCATGCATAATCGTGCTCCTGGGTTTTGGTCCACATCTGCCTGTGCTCTTCGGTATCGAACATAAGCTCCATTTCAAAATTGAATTTGGTAGCAGGCGATCCTATTTTCTTTGAGAAATCATCAGGAAAACGTCGAAGCAGTTTTGACCCCATATATCCGACCTGTTTTCTTAAAGCCGGCACATATACATCGATATAATTCTTTTCAAAAGCCTCAAAATTCCGCGGTTCCACTTCAAAGAACATCTGCAGTTTTACCATTGTCAGGGGAACATCTGTTACATCAAGCTTTCCCTTCTCAAGTGCAACTCCGTATACTATCATTTCGAGCGGATCAGTCTCAGTGCTTTCAAGGGCATGGATCTCACCTGCCCGCACCGGTACTGCATCTCCGTAGGAAATATCGGCCCATTCGTCATTGACACGGACTTTGCCCTTCCCTTTGATCACGAAGTAGACTTCATCGACGCCTGAGTGAAAATGTCTGCCGACAGATGACCCTGCCGGGATCAGCAGATGATCGACAAACGCCCAGTTAGAGACAAATGAACCCGGGCCCAGGGCTCTTCTGTAAAACACGGTGTCTTTACCCCCATTCATCGCGGCAACCGGACGTAACATCTCTTTTGTAAGCCGGCCTGTATGAATAAAGGCCGGCTTGTTATCGAGTGTCACTCCGGCACGGTCATCGGCAGTTTCAAAAAGAGCTGTCGGATCAGCATAATAGTTATAGCTGCCTCTCCGTGGAAATCCTCCGGCACCTGAAGGGGCACCATATCCTGCTGCCTCAGCGGGGCTGAGAACAGCCACATTGAAATTCACCCAGTCAACGGGCTTATCCGAAGGATTATATACTGCGTGTGAATTCCCTGATCTGCACGGAACCCCTACCGGTCCTTTGATGAGCGCAGTACGACCGTTGACCGTAAATTCACAATCACCGTCCAGGATAAGGAACATTTCATCCGAATTGTTATGAAAGTGATGACCAATAGAGCTTTCTGGCATCAACGGACCGTGATGCATGAAGTTCAATCCGTTGACAGCCCCTCTCCCAAGAAGAGTCTGCATGTGTAACGTCCCGGTACCCTGATGGACATTCTTCCCGGCAAAGGCTTTGGCCTTATCAGTGTGTCCTATGCGTTCAGCAAGAGGCACTCTTTCTATGGACTTTCCCTGCCCGGCGTTACCGGCTTGCCCGCTGACAGTCATTAAAGAACTTAAGACCCAGATCAATAAGGCCGATGATATAAGCTTCATTGAAGCATCGTCCGGCTTACTCATGCTCATCAGCAAAGCCGGGAAGGTTTTATTACTTTTCATAATCTTCTCCTTTCCAGTCAATTATTTTAATTTTTGGTAATATTTTTTCTGTACCAATCTTAAATCCATTGTTTATCATATGATCTTCCTGATCTGTCCCATTCAGGTGTAGGTTCAAAGTATTTTGCACCCTTTGTCATCATTGCCTTCACATTATCATCGTTCAGTTCAATGCCCAGTCCGGGCGCATCAAGAGGTACATTGGCAAATCCTTTTGTGATCATAGGTTGTGAACCGGTCATCTTAACCAGTCCCTCCCACCAGGGATTGTCGACATTGTGATGCTCAAGACACAGGAAGTTTTCAGTTGCAGCTGCACAGTGAACATTTGCCATCCATGCAACAGGAGTGCTGTTTGCATGAAGGGCCATCGGAATACCCGCCTCTTCGGCATAGTCTCCGATCTTCTTTGTTTCAAGTATACCTCCGGCACTTACAAGGTCAGGATGGATAATATCAACGGCACCGGCGTCAATGAGTTTCTTGAAACCGCCCAGCATGCCTCCGAGCATGTAGATATCCTCGCCTGTGCAGATAGGCGTTTCAAGTGCTGCGGTAATAGCCTTCAGCTGGTCAGTATAATACCATGCCACACAATCCTCGAGCCATGCCAGCCGGTATTTTTCGACAGCTTTGCCAATGCGTATGATCTGGTTCATATCCATATGGCCGAAATGATCAACTGCAAGAGGCACTTCGGTACCGATTACGTTTTGAACACTCTCCACTACATGTGCCAGTTCCTCGAGTCCCTTTTCTGTTATCTGTACCTGCGTAAACGGATGGTCCTGTTTCCAGTAGTCTGTATATCCTCCGTTTTCATAACCCCTTCCCATGTACCAGTTTCTTATGCCGCCTCCATGTTCATTCCAGTATTTATAATTAACCAATCCTTCCTCCGGTTTGTTTAACTGGTGTATGCCAAGATCCATTTTAAGCCATGTATAGCCCTCCTCATTAAGTCTCTTTTTCAGTTTTTCAATCTGAACAGAAGGATCTCTGTCTTCAGGAGTATCTGCATATATTCTTACCTTATCGCGGTATCTGCCTCCCAGAAGCTGCCATACCGGCACCCCGAGCGCTTTTCCGCACAGATCCCAGCAGGCCATTTCAACAGCACTTACGCCGCAGCCCTGACGGCCATGATAGCCATACTGTTTTATGACCTTGAAGATCATTTCAACATTACACGGATTGAGGCCAACGATCTTACTTTTAAGGAACAGGGCAAGACGCTGGTCAGAACCATCCCTAATATCACCGAGCCCATAGATGCCCTGGTTTGTGTCAATACGGATCAGACGGCTGGCTATGGAACCTCTGCCTCCTTTCTCGGCAACACGAAGATCGGTGATTTTCAGGTCTGATGGGCTGGAAGCCCGTGACACGTTCCGGGTTGTCTGGGCTATCGTATCTTCTGTAGAAAGATGTAATAGCCCGCCGAGAGCTACGCCACCCATGGCTGCTCTCCTGAGAAAGCTGCGACGATTATTCGGGGTTGAAGGATTATTCATCTCAGCCCTGAGCGCATTTCTTGTTGCTTTCTCATCCTGCCTTTGTTTTTCTTTAATTTGCTGCAAAACTGTTTTCATATTGCACTGATATTTGGAAATAAATATGATATTAAATATCTGAATACCTACATATTATCAAGTCAGAAAATATGGCAAAAAGAGGGTGCCCTTTTGAGACACCCTCTGTTTATTAGTTTAAACCGTCCGGTGCAGAAGTAAACTCAACATTCTTACTTCCGGTTAGAACCATCAGATCAGGGTATGTCCCAAAAAATTCTGTTTACCAGATCATCAAGGCCACCATCAAGAGCTGCAACTGCAGCCTGTTGGTTCGCTTTATTCCGTGCCAGTTCAGCATCAGGATAAGAAAATCTGTGAACATATCCGTCACCGCCATTTTCCAGAAGCTGGTCATCGTAATCATTACGATTCAAAGCAGGGAACCCGCTCCTTCTGAAGTTGGCCCAGGCTTCCGAACCATTCCTGAGACACACAACCCAGTACTGTGTGTTAATCAGTTCAAGACCGTTGGCAGCATCATATGCCACTCCGGGTTGAGCAATATAGGCATCCTGTTCAGCTACAGATACAGGATCATAACCGGATCCGGTCTCAGATATATACAATGACATAACATCCATATCCGCTCTGATTGCATTTTCATAATTCTGCTGGGCAGCAGTTTCGCCTCCGGATATCCAGCCTCTTTTTGCTGCTTCTGCGAGCAGCAGGGAAGTCTGTGCATACGTAACCCAGAAAGTGGGGGCGCGTACTGATGCCATCACATTCACATTCATCTGCGAATAATCATAGCCCTGTCCTTTAACCCCTCTGTAAGGAGGATCGGCAAGGTCTATCCTGGTAACCCCAACCGGAACACCGAACTGATCTGCCAGATCGACACCTGGGACAGCAGTACCTAATGGATCACCCGGATCATCAAACATAGCAATCATAAACTTACTGCGCGGATCATTGGTGGCTTTCAGATGATCTACAAAAGGTTCTGCCGCATAATAGAACTTCGGCTGATTGTTTATCAGACCGTTGTTAGCGTTATTTATATATAGTGAGCCATCATAAGTTAAGAACGCATTGTCGGCATTTGATGTCATCACTCCCCCGCTGAACGCTTCAGCCACAATTGATGCAGCTTTTGTAGGATTAAGTTTGGAATATCGCATACCCAACCTCAGCAAAAGCGAATTACCAAGTTTTTTCCATTTTTCAACCTGAGCTGCTGCAGCACTTGTAGGATAATAACCATGAGTCCCGTAAATAAGGTCTGCAGAGACGAAATCACCACCTGGATTCAAAGCAGCCAGTGCTTCTTTAATCTCATTGTAGAGATCATCATAGATGGCTGCATCATCATCATAAACAGGGTAGAAATATTCCTCGCCACCAATAGCAGCCAGCCCGGCATTGAAGTAAGGTACATCGCCGTAATGGTCAACCATGTCCATAAAGAAATAGGCTTTTGTTATGCGAGCCATACTCTTTAAGTTAATCTGATCAGTGGTTCCTTCCAAAAGATTTAAAATTTGAACAAGGCCTTTGATTGAACCCGTATATTCTCCCCAGGGTGTATTCTGGAAGTTGTCTATGTTATAATTGAAATTGAAAGCCAATGTGGCTCCATCGTTAAAGGGATTTACAAAATGCTGAACAATAGTATGTTCTGATTCCCAGCCACCCATATTTCCACCTTGTGCTCCTGCAAACAGAAGACCCGGGTCAATTTCATTTATAGCAAATGGATCTGTGTTTATTTCCACAAAATTCTTATCGCATCCCCCAATTAATATCAGGATTGCACTAAACAATATAAATTGCTTCATCTTTTTCATGACCCTTAGAATTTTACATTTAGACTAAACATATAATTTCGGGTTGTTGGTAATGATGAGTTTTCATAACCAGCCCTTGTGTCTCCTGAAGACTGAACGGCTTCGGGATCAAGATTGGGAAGATCTTTATATAAAATCAACACATTTCGACAGGAAGCTGTGAGTATTAGCCCCTTGACGAAGTTAAGTGAGCTCGATCTCCTGAATACATTGGTGAGATCGTATGACATGGATATGCTTCTCAACTTAAGGAAATCAGACTTAAATGTGAAAGGATCCCCGATCTGAAGATTTCTGTAATCTCCATAAAACCCTTGCAGGTCGGTAACCGCGGTGGTGTTAGGGAGTCCGCTTGACTGATAAACACCGGGAAATATCAGGCCGTTTTCTCCTTCTCTACGACCCTCGAGTGAAAGCATTGAATGTCCCTGCCTTGTCATGTTTATCAATGTGGATGACAGCACTGTACCTCCAAGCTTGTAGTCAAAGAACACGCCGAAGGTAAGATTTTTGTAGGCAAAAGTGTTGCTCCATCCGCCGGTATGTTTTGGTATAGAACTTCCTACAGGAATCACATCGGGCGTTCCCAGCAATCTGCCGTTGTCCCTGACAAGAATGTCCCCATTATCATTCCTCAGGTATGTTCTTGTATACAGCTGGTTCATTGGCATTCCTACCGTGTAATGTAATTCTCCAAGAAACTCCATGCCGGTACCATTAAAGTTAATTACAAGCAAATCATCAATTGGCGTTCCGTCAGGGTCTACGCCAACAGAAAGTACTTCTGTTTTCAGATAGGTATTGTTCCAGGAAGTTGTCCATCTGAAATTACTGGTTTCTATTGGTGTATACTCTATCATAAATTCTATACCCTGGTTCTTTAATGAGCCTAGATTTTTCTTGGAAGTACTATACCCTGATGCATTGGAAAGCTGAACATTTAATACCTGGTCAGTTGTCACCTTGTCAAAGGCTGCTACATCAAAAATCAGCCTGTTATTGAATAACCTCAACTCCAAACCTATTTCTTTTTCAGTTACAGTAAATGGTTGCAGGTTCGGATTAGGTGCACCTGTGCCCGCTATAGTTGCCAGTGTCTGACCATTGAACTGATTATTGGCTATATTATAAGTCAGGTTCCCCTCATAAATGTTTACACCATTGGCGCTACCTACCTGAGCCCAGGAACCTCTGAGCTTACCGTATGAAAGCCAACTCTGGTTCGTTAACAATTGTGAGAACAGGAAACTACCGGACACAGACGGATAAAACTTGGAATTGCTTGCCGGATTTAATACGGAAAACCAGTCTTGTCTACCCGTAAAATTGAGGAAAAACATCGAGTTATAGCCAAACTCAGCCAGTCCGTAAAGTGAATTTACCCGGCTTTGTCTATAATCAAAATCCTGTGTTTTAGTAACACCGTTTGATATGGAGTATAAGTCTCTGACAGTAAAATGTGTGGCGGTTATGTCAAACCTTTTATATTCGTTTCTGAAGGTATTTCCGCCAAAACTTGCGTCAACAGAAAACTTTCCGAACTCTTTGTTTGCACCTACGAGGAAATCAGCATTTACGTTAGATTCATTGGCTTCAAATACACTGTAGGTTCCTTTCCAGGTACCATCACTTTCCTTTGGCTGACTGGTTCCTATCCCGCCAGGTCTCTTGGATTCGTTAAATCCAACCAGAAAATCGTAGTTAAACCTTCCCTGGGCATACAGCCAGTCAGTGATATCATATCTTACGGTAGCTGTCCCCAGAAAACGGTCTCTTTCCCTGATATAACTTTGACCCACCTGCTGGGTATAGTAGGGATTGTTGATTGTAGTCCAACCGGCAACCGGCATTTCAGTTCCTGTTGCAGGATTTATTGCAGAAGCTTCAATGATGTCCAAAGGAATGGATAGAGAAACCCGGGTCAGGAAGTTCATTGAACCTTCGCCCTGTGTTCCGATTTGCGGCGGGTTTATGAAATTCTCATTGTTATAGTTAACGTTCATTGAAAAATTGACTTTTTCAGTAATGTCATAAGTGACACCCAGATTGGCAATGTTCCTTATGTATTCATTTGTCGGTTCAATGCCTTTTGTGTCGGTTCTGGCATAAGATGCCCTGAAGCTTCCTTTTTGATTACCGCCTGAAAAAGCGACAGTATTAGCCAAAACTGTCCCGGTGTTAAAATAATCCTTCAGCCTGTTTTTCTGAAATTCGTAAGGTATCATTGATCCGTCAAAAGCAGGGACAAGCTCGCCATCGTACTTTGCGCCCCAGCCAAACTGGCCATTGCCGGCGGCATTAGCCGCACTGACCGGTTTCTGTCCGGCAACACCCAGTCCGTATACATCCTGAAACTCAAAGAAGTCCAAAACCTCCTGTACAGTCACGCTGGAAGAAAATTCAATACCGATACCCTGACTTCTCCGGCCGGATTTAGTAGTAATGAGTATTGCACCGTTGGCTGCACGTGAACCATAAATTGCAGCGGCAGTTGCACCTTTCAGTACAGTCATGTTCTCAATGTCTTCCGGGTTAATATTGGTCATGGCATCCCCAAGGTCGCGTGATGCTCCATAACCATTTGCACTTTGTGCATTCTGGTCCATCGGAAGGCCGTTAATTACAAGCAACGGAGCGTTGTTAGCCCCTGCGAATGCAACCTGTCCGCGCAAACGTATTTGCGTACTGGCGCCTGCACCGGCAGCCGGAGGTGTAATATTCAGACCTGCAATCTTCCCTGTAAGCGACTCCATCATGTTGATAGTCTTGTTTGTCGTCAGATCTGCCGTTTCAACAGATGTTACGGAGTACCCGATTTTTTTGGATTCCCGTTTAATACCAAGGGCTGTTACAACAATTTCTCCCATCTCTACCGTTGTTTCATCAAGGGAAACCTCAATTATGGTTTGAGTACCAACCGGTATTTCCTTTGTATTAAACCCGATAAAGGAGAACTGTAACACAGCCTGATTGTTCTGCACCGTGACGGAAAACCGGCCGTCAGCATCAGTTAGAGCCCCGGAAGTAGTCCCTTTAACCGCGACAACAACCCCCGGAAGCGAGGTGCCGTCAGTGGTTTTGGTTACTCTACCGGTAATTGTCCGTTGAGCAATTGCTACCTGCAAACCTGCGAAAAACAGGAGTACAAGCAGAGTTGTGAATTTTCTCATGATTTTTGTGGGTTAGGTTAGTAAATAGGTGTAAATAATACACTTAATCTATTACGCAAGATAGTAAATAAATATTCATTTGTCAATACCATTTAAATATTTTTAAACCATCCCCGGGTAACTATCCTTTCAGCGGATCACTCTTGCACTTCCGCCTTTCATTACCCTCTCTGCCTCAGCTCTTGTAGCCCAGTTCCAGTCACCCATAAAACCGTGACAGAGAGCTGAATAAGCTGCCGAGAACTCAATCGTTTCCTGTGGATCTTTTCCTTCAAGCATGCAACAGATCAATGCTGATGCAAAGCTGTCACCTCCACCGGTCCGGTCAAGGATCTCAAGATTCTCGTACTTTCTTGATGTATAGAATTTGTTTTTAAAAAGCATTACTGTCTGCCAGTCATTAAGAAGAGCAGTCTTTACATGTCTCAGAGTTGTCCCCACAACCTGTACATTGGGAAACTGCCTGACGACCTGCCGGGCCACTGTCTCATAGCTTTCAGGATCAAGGTCAGCATAGCTTTCAGTTCCGCCTTCAGCCTTTATTCCCAGCATTTTTTCAAAATCCTCCTCATTACCTATAATAACATCAACATAAGGCATAACCTCCTTCATAACCTTAATGGCTTTTTCGGAACTCCATAATGTTGATCTGAAGTTCAGGTCGAAGCTTGTGGTTACACCCAGCTTTTTGGCGGCTTTGAGCGATGCAATTGCTTCAGCGGCTGCATTGTCAGATATGGCCGTAGTGATACCTGTGGTGTGGAACCATTTCGTCTCAGAGAGTCTCTTTTCCCAGTCGATGTCGCCAGGTTTAATAAGGCTGATAGCTGAATGAGCCCTGTCATACATCTGTTTGCTGGCCCTGGGTCCTATGCCAACCTCAAGATAGCACAGACCGTTCCTTACGGTTCCCTTCCCGTCAAAAGGCAGCAGTATCACGTTTGACATGTCAACTCCGTGCTCCCTGCCTTTATTAATGATATACTGACCTGACCATATATCAACAAGCTTTGATACCCAGGCGCTTTTAAGTCCGAGTCTTGAAGAGTTTACGGTCACATTCAACTCGGCAGCTGCAATGGCAATGTGCAGATGGGTGCATTGTTCAAGCCTGGCGTGGTCAGGCGCGGTGAACCTTATCATCGCTTCACCGAAGCCTATCAAGTCGTATTTTTTATCTGTGCTCATTATCGTTCAGCTAATTTGTTTACAAACCCAGTCCTTTTCTGTTAAAAATGGATTTAGGCATTCTTCCTTCCAGGTAATCAACAATACCTGCAGCGGCCTCGCATGCCACCCTGATGGTGCATTCATGTGTAAGCGCAGCCGTATGGGGACTGATTATTGTTTTGGGATTATCGAGGAATTCCTCATTATCCATCGGAGGCTCATTGGTGAGAACGTCAAAGGCAGCGCCCTTCAGCCTATCCTCATTTAACATTTTAATGACATACGCTTCGTCAATAATACTTCCTCTTGCTGTATTAATAAGGTATGCTGATGGCTTCATCAGTGAAAGAAGTCTTTCTCCAAGGTGTTTTTTCGTCTCGTCAGTGAGCGGCACATGTATGCTGAGAACGTCTGCCTGTTTATAAACATCTTCCTCATTGCTGTACCTTATGACTCCGGGGGCAACAACATCGTCACTGATATACGGGTCATATATGATCACTTTCATATTGAAAGCAGCCATACATTTCTTTGCAACCTGCTTTCCGATCCTGCCATACCCGATAATGCCCAGTGTTTTTCCATCGAGGTCAACGGGCAGATAATAGCGTCTGGCCGTTTTGAACTTACCCTCCCTTGTTTCCTTATCAAGAAACAATAAGTGCTTGGTCAGTGCGCCGATCATTGATACTGTATGTTCAGCAACCGTCACCGTATTGGCGTCGGGAGTATGCAAGACCATTATTCCTCTTTGAGTTGCAGCCTCAACATCCACATTATCCACCCCTGTCCCGGTCCGGCTTATCACCTTCAGATTCGGGGCGGAGTCCATGAGCTCACCAGTGAACTTAATTGTAGTATCAAGCATAATGCCTGTAATATCATTAAGCATTCTGATAATCTCGGCATGATCACCTGATGGTATATATACGACTTCCGATGCCTTTCTCAGAATATCGAGAGCATCAGGGCTTACTTTCTCATTCACAAGTACTTTTTTCATATCAGATTTTCTTTTTTAAGATAGTCTTCGATTTTCTTCTTCACCTCTTCTCCAAGAGGTAGCAGCGGCAGTCTCGGAAGTCCGCCATAAAGTCCGGCCAGGTCCATTGCATATTTCACTGCAGCAACACCTCCGGTGCCTGAGACGGCCTTGTTCAGCTGAATTACCTTTTCATTAAGCTTAAAGACTTCTTCATACTGTTTGCTTACTGTCAGCTCATACAGTCTGCATGTGATTTCCGGAAATACATTGGCCAGGGAAATGACCCCTCCGGGTGCACCCATAATGAGTCCGTTCACAAAGAAATTGGCAGATCCGGGCATTACATTAAACGTATCTCTCACTGCGAGCAGGAAACTTTCAATATTGCCGGTAGAAGAATCTTTTACACCTTTTATGTTGGGGTGTTTTGCCAGCTCCTTTACCAGGCTGACTGACAGTGTTGTTCCCCCACAGAACTGAGGGGCATTATATACCAGGCATGGGGTTGTAAGGCTGCCAGCCACGTCAGTAAAGTACTTCAGAAGCACAGGGTCAGTCATCTCCTTCTTGAAATACGAGGGAGGCAGGAGAGTTATAAAATCTGCACCCAGTCCCTGTGCAATTTTCGCGAATTCTATGGTCTCCTTGGTTGATTCAAAAATGCAACCGGCCATGACAACCTGTTCACTTCCCTTGTTTTTGATTATTGTTTCAAGGACCTTCTCCTTTTCGCTGTTGCTAAGGCTCTTATTCTCGCCGTTGGAGCCCAGGGCCAGGTATCCTTTCAGCCCGGACTTCGCATAGAAATTCATGTTTTCCCTGAGCTTATCGTATGCCACCTCTCCCTTTTCATCGAACGGAGTTGTAATAGGCGCAAAAACTCCCATCAGCTTTTTTTCCATTGTTCTGCTTATTGATTAATTTTTATAACTCATGAATATCACTGTTGCCCATTGGCCGCGTTTAAGAATCTCCTCTGGTATGAAATCACCTGGGGAGTGGTGGTGAATTTGGCAAGGTATTCCGGCTCGGCTGTTACCACAACCCGGTCTGCCATATCAATGAACTCAGGTTCTGTAAGGAGTTTATCAATGGCAGGATAATTCTCTTCCCCTTCCATACTGCAGATGATCAAACGGGTGTCAGGAAGATTGGCATAACGGAGCACTCTGAGGTTGTGACGGACGCTGTCAAGATCATCACGACCCTCATGGTTTTCATAGTTCCGGTATTTAAGTATCCTCTCGGCTGTCTTTTTAACTTCACCAGGGCTCAGCCCATTGGCTGACGGAGGGATAAAATCCTTGTCAATAAAGAATGTCTTCAGATCTTCAAGGAACTTGTCGTCATTTGACCTGTTAAACTCGTTAAGATAATTTTTGATCGTTTTACTGGCAGAGCCACGGTGCCTGATGAATGAATTTATAAAATAAGGTCTTGCCTGAAGCGCCAGGGCAGCCTGATAAGGTTCAAACATCAGTGTGAAATTAATGCGGAAGCCATGATCACGCAACAGGAGCGCCAGATTATGTCCCCTGAACTTATCGCTGGTCGTTCCCGCGTCATAAGCCCTCCGGAACTTTTTGTCGCCGTCAAGAAGCTCATTGAGATTGTCTTTATTGACCGGCCCGGTATGCGGAACTTTAATCACAACACGGTATGGTGAGAGCATTTCCCTGAATCTTTCTGCCTCTTCGATCAGTTCACTGACCGAATCATTAAACGGATTGTTAAGTTCAACGGAGATATCACAGCCGGGGCCAAGTATATTTCCTATCTCCTGCATCACCTCATCCCTCGTCTTAAACTTGTTTCCCACATTGGCTTCAGGGTTATTGATAAACAAGTCATAGATTATACCGGGATTACAAGTGAGATTTGAAATAATGTTCCTGACCGAAACTATCTCATACGGATTTGCGCTGTCTGCTGAGAATAATACTTTTGTCGGACGCCTGATGCCGTTTTTGTCATATGAAATGTTACGGACAAGATCAACACGCAAAACATCCCTCTCACTTAATACATACCGGATCTTGAAACCCGCGGGTGTTTCACCAGGTGGGGTCTTGAAATAATCAATGATCTCGCGGAAGTTCCGGGTGACACCCACATACCTTATATTGTTTTTCAGGAAAGTGAAATGATCACCGGATAATGGGGTGTTGAGAACCCTGTCAGTATATTCTTTATCCTCCGGGATTATTGAAGCTGCACTGCCCTCCTTGTCGTGCGAAGATAACAGGGTACTGAGGAATAACTTGATTTCGTTCACAATAATCTAATTGATTTTCTTAATAAATGTCATTAATCTTTCATGATCATTTCTGTGGTGCTGTCGGGTTTGCCGACTGTGCAGGGGCTGCCGGTGCAGTTGGAGCAGATGGTGCGGGTTGTGAAGGCCGCTGACCCTGTCCAGGCAGATTTAATGGCTCTTTCCATTCAAGCTGACGGTCGATATTTGAACCCATCTGGTATGCAATGACACTTTTGTCCGGATCCCTGTCTCCAATGATATCTATCCTGTCACGGTCCATATTTCCTATACCGGCCGCGTCACAGTAATTTAAATAGCCAATATTTTCGAGTGGAATACCCATGAGTCGTGCACACATACTATCGACCGCAACAGAGTCAAACCCGGCCAGTGCAATCCTGTGATCGACCGGTGTGCCTGCGATCGGACCATTTCCTTCCATACCCTCAACACCGTCTATAATCGTGAAGTCAGGCCTGATACTCTGCATCAGAAGGAACATATTATAATGCAGAAAGCGTGATCCGCCCGAGTGCATATTCCGTTTGTAGCTTATCGGTCTGCCTCCGTTAACAGCACCCGGATTGAGCGGAGCAGCCAGAATAATATTCTTGATACCCCCGGTCATCACAACCGAATTATGGGTCTTGGGCCGGCATATCGATATGACATAATAATCAGGATTTGCGAAAATATCAGCAACTTCAATTTTATCAAGATGAAGATTCCTGTCTATTATATAATATGGTTTACCCGGTCCGGTGGAATTAAGGTCAACAAACTTTACGTTATAGTTCTTTTCAAGCTCAGTATAACCGTAGTTTTTAAAGCCATCGGAGGAGTTCACGCTTGAGCTTGATTCAGCAATAATGACCTGACCTTTGTAAATAGGTTTAAGATATTCAAGGAGAGCGCCCAATGCGTCCTTATGAGTTGCGCAAAGCTCTTTGTTGGTAACAACCATATTCGGTTTGATTACCAGTTGCTTCTTTTTCAGTCCGGCCCTGATCTCATTCTCAAAGGGCCTGATTACTTCGAATAGCATTTGTTGCCTGTCGGTGCCTGTGGTAAAGGCTACAGGACTGTTGCCCTCCTTCATGAAAGGCTTTGTTTTGGGTCTCATATCCAGGGGTTCCACGGCCTGAATATCCCTGAATCCCACAGAAAGCATGGCTGCAGAACCCAGGCCTATCATCTTCAGGGCATTCCGTCTTCCCACCACTAATTCTTTTTCTGATGCTTTCATTTTCTTCTTTGTTTAAGAGTTCTCTTTGTTACAGCAATCATTAAACAGGTACAGATCAGACATTCACCAGTCCGTATGTTTCAGCTAACATCGAATGAGGTTTAAATTTAAACAGGCATTCGTTCAGATCAGCTCCCAGTACGTTGATTTTATCAAGGTCGCCCTGCCCCATACCTGCTTCATTCATCGATGACAGATACAGAATCTGGGTAGGATCAAATCCCATTATTTTAGTTCCCAGGGAGTCCAGAGCAAGCGGGTCTGTACTGGCAAGTGCAAGTCTCGTATCTACCGGGGTTCCATCGATAGGGCCATCACCTTCCATGGAGGTGAATGCATCCACTACACCAAGATCGGGATAGGTAATCTGGGCGATCTGGAAAAGATTGTAATGCAGCACCATATCTTTCGTAAAAGCAAACCTGAAATCACGTGTGATGTTCTTGGGTGACCAGCTATGCATGAGGAATTTATCGTTCTGTGTTTTATAGTCATTCTTTGGAGCCCCCATAAGAATGTTCTTCAGTGACATGGTAACCAGAACGCAATTGTGTGTCTTCATCTTCCCGGCAGAGATAAGATATTGATCCCTGTCGAGGTATTTGGCTATCATACGGATAGGCTGAGGCCTGTTACCGTCACTATTAAAAATAAAATGGGTTATATGAGGTTCCAGGTTAAGGTCCGTAAGCTTCACACCATATTCCTTTTCAAGGGGCAGATATCCGTAATCTCTGAATCCCGCATAAGTACCTTCAGTTCCTATGTTGCTCCCTTTAGCTCCGGATACTGTTGCCTCACCTATCTCAATTGTCCCTTTGAAGCGGGGCTTGAAAAAATCAAGTATCCCCCTCACAGTATCGACACCTGTGGCACAAAGAGGTGTAGTAACCACTACAAAATTAGGTTTGATCAGGATGCGCTTCTTACCCTCAAGGGAAGCCATGATTTCGTCTTCTATATTTTTAAGTGCATTGAATGTGTTATCACGGGCATCATTACCTTTAATAAGACTTACATTTGAGGGTTTGATAACCTTATCAAATGTGGCTTTTTTACCATGTCCGGAATATACAGGTTCAGAGGAATCCGATGTTTTTCTTTCGGCAGAGGTGCATCTTGTAAGTGCAACACCTGCAGCTCCTGCTGCAAGGGTCTTCAGGATATCACGCCTATTCATCTTAAGTCATTCAGGTCCGTAAACTGTCAAACACATTACCGGCGAGGTTTCATCTCCTGGCGCTCCTTTGCATAAGCCCTTATAAATTCAGGCGACGGGGCTGCGCCGGGATCATCGAAGAATTTCCCCATAGTATCTGCATTGTCAAGCAACCACTTTGTAAATTCCTGGTTCATTTCCGGAGTATATGCACCATCTGCCTGCTGAGCGGTAAAACGGCCCGCCTTTACTCCCATATGAGCCCAGACATCCTGCATACGTGTTTTCTCCGATGTCTCTACAACCATCTGCACGAGCTGAGGCGGAATAAATACCACTCCCTCACGTGTCCCCAGAACAACATCTCCCGGCATAACAGTTATATAACCAACCTGTATCGGACAATTAATTCCTATCACGAGGTTAGAGCTGTTGGCCTGCGGCCTGAAATCGCGTACCATTACATTCCATTCAGGATTGACTCTCAGATTTCCGTAAAGGTCCCTGAGAGTTCCCCGGATTACCGCACCATTGCCGGTCTTGGTCCAGATTGTTGTCCCAAGGTTATCACCAACGTGAGATGCATCCAGAATTCCTTCACATACATTGGCAACATAAACATCCCCGTTTTGCAGCTGATCGATTCCCCATGTATACTGTCCTCTTCCTCTTCCATCCTTTGTTCCCTGCTGCTGAATGAGGCCATTAAGATCGGGACGATAGGGAAGAAAATGTATTGTTGAAGCCCTTCCGCAAATAATGATTTCATCCCTCATCATTTTTAATCCTCCGTAATATTGATTGGAATAGGTAGGCCTCCTGAATTCACCAAAACTCGTGGGACCCTGGCCTTCAACAGGATCACTGGCTCCGTTCAGGATCTGCCAGGCCTCAGTTACCGATACGTATCTCATCCTCTGAATCATATCTTCAGAGACTTTAGGTCTTCCGTCCGGAAAACGCTCTCCCTTCCAGAGTGATGTGTAATAAAGCATCTCATCTTTTGTCAGTGAAGTTGGCTGAGCACTGACTGAAGTACACATAATTATTCCCGCAAGCAGAGCGAGGCACAGTGAATAATATAGTTTCCTGGTTTTCATAGTTCGTCCTCCTGTGGTTTGATTATTTAATTAAGATGTAAAAAATCAGGTTAATTGCTCCGAAATTAAATTTATACAATTTAAAACTATCGATTATCTCGGGATTTTTGGGATTTGATTGAAATATTAACATTTTTTATGTTTCTGTGGTTTTCACCACGGGTTCCTTAACCCTTGGTACCTTATGACTCCAGAAGCTGGCGAGGGAGGAGGCGGCTATGTTCATCCATGTGCCGAAAATGAGTGGTGCAAGAGCGGCAGCGGCACTTTTAAGAACATCGTAGGCAAGACCTACGGCTAGTCCCCCGTTTTTCAGACCAACCTCAAGAGTTATGGCTCGCACATCTTCATCACTGAACCGCAGTGCTTTTGATGCTCCGTAACCCATAGCCAGTCCAATTGTATTATGGAGGATGACCGCAAGGAAGAGAGACGGTCCGATGGTAAGCAGTGTTTGCTGGTTATGTGCTGCCACAACGATGATATACAGCATGATGGCGCTCAGCGAAAGCTTAGGAAGAACTTTATCCATCCAGTCTTCGGGGCCGTTAGAGCGACGAACCATTATCATTGTGACTGATACAATAGACACGGCCCATGCAATCAGGATCAGGCCTGTTTGTGATGATTTAAGTATTGCGGGGAAGGGAATGAATATCAGGATCAGGCCTGCAATGAAAGTCAGTATTGCAAGCAAAATCATGTTCCGGTCCTTCCTGACCCAATCCAGCTTACCATATAGTATCTTATTGACAATGATACCCGCGAATATTGGAATCAATATCATGTTGATAATACTGATCATCATGCTTACAGCATTTACCTCAATCAACTTGCCCGCAAACCACATCATCAGCAGAGGCGTTACAAGCGGTGCCAGTAGGGTGGCAAAAGTGGTAAGTGTTACAGAAAGGGCGAGGTTTCCTTTGGCAAGATATGTCATTACGTTCGAAGCCACTCCTCCGGGACATGCGCCTACAAGGATTATACCGGCAGCCACTTCAGGCGGAAAATCCCAGATATTTATTATCAGCAGTGCCGCGAGCGGCATAAATACAAAGACCATTATAGTACCGGCAATAACAACCACGGGTTTTGATAATTCCCTGACGAAATCCCTGAGATTCAGTTTCGTTCCCATCCCAAACATAATCACCTGTATAGACGGAACTATCAGTTTATTGGTGTCAAAGCCCCAGTCAGTAAACATTTCCGGGAAGTACAGGGTAAAGGAGACAAATGCAAATATCTGCAGTGTAAAGGATAATCCTTTGAATTTCTCCGATTTCTGAGCACTGAGAGCCAGAAGGAAGAAAAATGCGAAAAGTATCAGTCCGGATATTGGAAGTTTTCCATTACCGGTTGTCAGAAGCAGGATTTCTGCACTGGCAAGCAAAGCTGCCAGTGCAAGATACATTTTCGTTGCGCCAGAGTTTTCCATAAATGATCCCGGGTTATTAGTTGTTTAAAAAATTGATTACTGATTCTTTTATCTGGTCAGGCTGCAGCCCGTACTTACCAAGTAATTCCTCATAAGGGCCGTTGCTGGCATATTGATCTCCAATGCCGATCATCTTCATTCTTACCGGATATTCCCGGCTGCACAGCTCAGCGATTGCGCTGCCCAGGCCTCCGGCAACAAAATGCTCCTCCACGGTAACGATTTTACCTATTTCCCTGGCCGAAGACAATATGAGCTCGCGGTCAAGAGGCTTGATAGTATGGATATCTATCAGGCGTACACTCACACCAGCTTCCTCCAGAAGCTTTGCGGCAGCCACTGCTTTTGATAAAACTGTGCCCGTTCCTATCAGAACCACATCACTTCCTTCCTTTATAACAATACCCTTCCCGAGAGTGAAATCAACGTCCTCCTCGTAAAGAACCGGTATCGCGGGGTTTCCGATTTTCATATAGCAGGGGCCCACATGCTGTATCATTGCATGGACAGCTTTTTTAATAGTCACGGGGTCTCCGGGATTGATAACAGTTACTCCCGGGATCGTTCTGATAATGGCCACATCGTCTATAGAGTGATGTGTCGATCCAAGCTGATCATATGTAAGACCAGCGCAACGGCCTACGATTTTTACATTCTGATTCATATACCCGAGATCGTTCCTGAACATCTCAAAATTACGTGCAGTAACGAATGGAGCAATAGCAGCAAAGACGGGTATCTTACCCGTTGTCGCAAACCCGCTGGCAAAACCTGTGACACCCTGTTCCATTATTCCGAATTCGAAATGTCTGTCCGGGAATTTTTTTTTGAAATCCGCCAGCCCTGATCCCGAACTGCTGTCAGCTGAAAGGACCACAATGTCTGGATTAACCTCTGCAGCTTCAATAACAGCCTCTCCAAAGGTCTTTCTCGGATCTTTTAAATCATTGATCATATTTCAATCTTCCCCATTTTTGACTTCAGATGTTCCTCTGTTTTGTCCAGATCACGTTCTGCCTGTTCCATCTCTTCCGGCTTTGCCTTCCAGTAATGGTAACTGACCTTACCCTCTGCAAAACTTAATCCTTTTGATTTAACAGTATCAGCGATTATTACTGATGGTTTGCCTTTTTCAAAAGGAGTCTGGTTCACATTGCTTATTATTGACTCCAGATTGTGACCATCTATAGTTCTGACGCCCCAGCCGAATGACCGCCACCTCTCATCAAGAGGTTCATAGCTCATTACTTCAATGGTGGGTCCGCTTATCTGAAGCTTGTTCCTGTCAACAAAGACAATAAGGTTTTCAATCTTGTGCATTGATGCGGCTGACGCTGCCTCCCAGTTGGATCCTTCAGCCAGTTCTCCGTCGCCCATTAAAACAAAGACTCTTGACTGAAATTTGTCCATTCGCAGCCCCAAAGCCATTCCCCCGGCTATTGAAAGGCCATGTCCGAGAGCTCCGGTATTTGTTTCAACCCCCGGAAGTTTATGCATATTCGGATGCCCGGGAATTGTACTGTCAAGTGCTCCGTATGTATCAAGAACGGAGGTATCAAAAAATCCGCGCTCGGCAAGTGCGGCATAAAGCACAAGACATTTATGACCGGCTGACAGTACAAAACGGTCACGCTGCTGCCATTTTGGATTACCCGGATCAATCTTCATGAGGTTGAAATATAGTGCGGTCACAATTTCAACAGTAGAAAGTGCCCCTCCTACGTGACCTGCCTCACCCGCTTTGATAAGCCGTAAGATATGCCGTCTTATATTAAGTGCTGTATATTCCAGCTTAAGAATTTCCGATGGGTTCATAAGTAGTTATAAATAATCCTGAAAATGATCAAACCTGGTGCCTCCGGGCATAATCCATATAGCATTCTACTTTAGGTTCCGAAGCCGTTCCGGATTGCCAGGTCGCTTCCATCCAGGTCTTTACGATCTGTCTGGCCACTTCGGTGCCGGTGGTGAAAGCACCAATTGTCAGTACATTTGAATTATTGCTTTTAATGGCCCTTTCAGCTGAATAAGTGTCAGAGCAAAGTGCTGCATAAATGCCAGGTACTTTGTTTGCAGCTATACTCATTCCAATACCGGTTCCGCATAAAAGAATACCGCGGTCATATTCATGTGCTGCAACAGCTTCCCCAACTGCGAATGCTACCCTGGCATAAATCGGATCATCACTTCCGAAATCCTTAACTGTATATCCCATCTCATTAAGCTGTGCTATAATGATCTCCTTAATGGCTGCAGCATTGGGATCGCAACCGATGGCGACAGTATGTTTTCTTTTATCAGGGATCAGGGTCATTTTTGTGTTTTTTAAAACGTTCTGTTAGCGCGTGAATGCAATCGATTGTAATTCCCGCTAAATCTATATACTTTTTTTCTTATCACCAAAATCGCTATCAGATGCATGTTGTGATAAATATCACAGGTGATATGAAAAAGTTGCTTCTACTGATCCCTGTGTTACAATGACAGAGCATCCATTATCTGAAAAGACTGAATGTCGTATATACTCAGAAACCTTCATTGAATATTTTTTTGTCTTGCGTACGTTTTTTATCTTGCAGCGATGAGGTTATTCTTAATATCACTTATTTTTTTGCTGTTCTCCGTTATTACGAATGGCAGACCATATTATTTCAGGCATTACAGGAATGATAACGGTTTGTCGAATAATACCGTAATGGCAAGTTTGCAGGACCGAAGGGGCTTTGTGTGGTTTGGCACTAAAGAAGGTCTGATACGATTTGATGGTTTCCAGTTCAGGACTTTTCTTCACAACCCATCGGTTTCCAACTCTCTGTTAAACAACTTCATCACTGCAATTTACGAAGATGTTGACGGATGGATCTGGGTAGGTACTCCGAAAGGTATCTGCTACTACATGCCGGATAATGACTGCTTCTGTACGATTATATCAGAAGATCCGAAGATTACAGGACTGGTACTTGATGTTAAGGCTGACGACAATAATAATATATGGATAGTGACCTTCACCGGGACCTACAAGTATGATAAACTTAGTGCCAGTCTGAGCTCTTATCCCGCTGACGAATATTTTTCAGCTCAATGCATCAGCTTAACCAATTCCGGGGATGTCTGGCTGTCAGCAACAGATGGAAAGATCTATAAATATGATGCAAGAACTGACAATTTCACCGGCTTTAAGATTCTTACCGAAAAAGAACTATCAGCTTCTGTCAGCCTGAAGAACATTCTCGATGCAGATAGTTATGGGCTGATAATCACCACCGACCTTGCCGGCCTCAGGAAGTTTGAACCTAATACCGGAAGGGTTACAAGTCTGTTTGAGAAAGATAAGATATGGAACAATATCCTGATCCGGACAACAAGTCTGGTCACTGACAGGGAGATCTGGATAGGAACTGAATCGGGCATCTATATTTATAATATGGATACAGGCTATGTTACGAACCTTCAAATGGAATGGACTGATCCGTATTCGCTTTCAAACAATATGGTCCGTACCATTACCAGGGACAGGGAAGGTGGCGTATGGATCGGGACCTTTTACGGAGGTGTCAATTACCTTCCCCAGGAGAACAAGCCATTTGAAAAGTATTACCCGACGGGATTGTCCGGGGCACTTAACGGAAATGTTGTCAGGGAGATACGGGCAGACTCCTATGGCAATATCTGGATTGGCACCGAAGATGCCGGACTCATCAGGACAGATTACCAGACAGGGTTATTCTCAAGTATCACCGAGGGTCACAACCGCGTCAAAATTGACAGCAGAAATATCCAGGGATTGCTGGTTGATGACGACGACCTCTGGATCGGGACCTATGATAACGGAATATACATATTGAATATTCCTTCAGGGAATATTACGGATCATTTCAAGTCAATGGATGGGCAAAGCGGCCTGAAAACAAATTCATTCGTCACCTTCCTTCAAACAACACAAGGAACAATATATGCAGGAAGCGTGACCGGAATGTACCGTTTTGACCGAAACACCTCATCATTCATATTCCTCAACGATGTGGCTGCCGGCGCATTTATCCATGCTTTATATGAGGATAATAAAGGGAACATATGGATAGGGACTTATGGGAGGGGCTTATATAAATATGAAAGGTCATCACAGACTTGCGAACAAATATTATCCGGAAGAGGGGATTACGAAAACCTGACGAGAGAGCACATCACCTCAATCTATGAGGATAACAGCCACAGGATCTGGTTCACTACTGAGGGAAACGGTTTCAGCTATATTGACGGCGAAACGGGAGCAGTTACCCGATATGTTCCGGGCAGGGATATTGATTTCGCAATATACTGCGCTATGCTGCAGGATGGTTTCGGAAATCTCTGGATAACATCAACAAGGGGTCTCCTCAAACTCGATCCTTCAACAAATCAGTATAAAACATATACCAAAGATGATGGCCTTCTCGACAACTCTTTCAGCTATAACTCAGCATATCAGGACAAGAACGGAAAAGTGTATTTTGGCACTATCAGCGGCCTTTTGTCATTTTACCCTGCAGACATAAGAGAAAACAGTTATAGTCCGCCTGTTTACATTACCGGCTTCCAGGTCAATGGCGAGGAGCATGTAATCAATTCCGAAGGTTCTGCTGATTTCAGATCAATTCTCGTTACCAGCCGGATCACACTCAAACATAATCAGTCTTCTTGCAGCATTGATTTTGTATCTCCCGCTTTTACCAGTCCAAATCTGATACAATATAAATATATGATGGAAGGCTCTGATCCTGATTGGGTTCTTATCTCAGGTAACAGAAAGGTATATTATACCAACCTCGCTCACGGCAGATACAGGTTCAGGGTTAGTTCCTCAACAGATGGCATAACATGGAGCACCGATGAAGCCAGGCTGAGTATTAAAATTACTCCGCCGGTCTGGATGTCTGTTCCTGCTTATATACTTTATATTATTGTAGCCGGGTCAATTGGTTATATGCTGATCAGCTTTTATCTGAAAAGAAAAGCCCTGGAACATCAGAGAAAAATAGATTTAATTGAAACCAATAAAGAGAAGGAGATACTTAATGCAAAAATCGGTTTCTTCACAAATATCACTCATGAAGTTCGTACCCCGCTGACTCTGATCAAGGGGCCACTTGACAGGATACTGCGGTCTGGGATAAGATATTCAAAGGATACAGAGAATAACCTGTTAATAATTAAAAGAAATACTGACAGGCTCCTGAACCTTACCAACCAGCTGCTTGATTTCCGGAAAACCGAGAAGGAGAAGTTCAGACTCAACTTTATCAAGACAGATCTTTGTGAACTGATTGGGTCGATATTCAATTTGTTCCTGCCGTACAGTGAAGAAAAGGGGATATCGATGCAACTGCATTCTCCTGTAAATCATTGTGATCTGGCTGTTGACAGGGAAGCAATTACCAAGATAATCAGTAATCTCCTGTCAAATGCCCTTAAATACGCCGGATCAAAGGTTGACCTGTTTCTCGAACCCGCGACGAACAGTGAAAACATGATAAGGATACGGGTAAACAATGACGGTAATCTGGTACCTGAAGGGCTTCGTGAAAGGATTTTTGAGCCGTTTTACCAGATTGACCATAATAAACCCGGAGAAAAAGGCACCGGCCTCGGACTATCTCTGGCACGTTCACTTGCAGAACTTCACCATGGCAGGCTTTTTCTTGACACAAATGAGGAACAGTATAATTCGTTTGTTCTTGAACTGACCAGATATCAGAAAGAATCAATTTCGGAGAGCATAATTGAATCTGAGGAGTTGTACAAGACAGACCACAACACTTTTGAAGTCTTTGGCTCTCCTGAAAACTCCCTGCCAAACATACTTCTTGTAGAGGACGAAACTGAAATGGGGAGGTTTATTGCCGGAGAGATATCCGGTGAGTATAATATCATCCTCGCTCATAATGGCAATGAAGCACTTAAAGCACTTTCGATATACAATGTTATTCTTGTTGTCAGTGATATTATAATGCCTGTTATGGACGGATATGAATTATGCAGGCAGATCAGATCCAATATTGAGTTCAGCCATATACCTGTAATCCTGCTCACTGCTTCCATACACCTGAATGCGAAGATTGAAGGTCTTGATTCAGGTGCAGATGCTTATATTGAAAAACCGTTCACAACGGAACTATTATTGGCCCAGATCCATAATCTTATCAAAAACAGGAGCCTGGACCGGAAAAATTTCACAACCTCTCCGCTTGCTCCTTTCAGATCAGATGCCCTGAATAAAACTGACGAGGAATTCATCAAAAAACTGAATACAGTGATAATGGAGAACATCTCGGAAAATGATCTGAGCGTGGAAAAAATTGCTGCGATAATGGGTATCAGTGTCTCAACTCTTTACAGAAAGGTCAAAGCCCTGACAGATCTGAATTCCGTTGAATATATAAGGCTGGCAAGACTTAAGAAGGCAGCTGAATTATTGTCAGAAAGAAACTACAGGATCAATGAGATATCTTACCTCGTCGGTTTCTCGTCTCCGTCATATTTTGCCACAAGTTTCCAGAAGCAATTCGGGGTATCTCCCTCACAGTTCATCAGGAAACAGAAATAAGAAACCATCAACAGGTTTTCGCTGAATAATTCCTCACACCATGTTCTGTGAATTAGGCCATTCCCTAAAAAATGTTAAAAAATCGTACCAGTTATAAATATTTTTATCTTGCGTACGATCCCAGATCAGACCCTGCAATGAATAATAAGAAATTTAATATTTCTGTCCTGAAAGGAAAATTAGGGCAGATGAGAGACTGGATGAAAGAGCGGCATATGCCTTTCATCCTGATATTCGTTATTATTGGAATAGCCTCCACTATTTGGTTCCTTGTCAGGGTGATACCAAAGCCATCAAGGGCAGCCTATCCCTGTATGAGGGTAGCTGCACCTTTCATGTCGGGGTTTGTCACCTACCTTCTCGCAGTATTCGGGTTAACTGTGATATCAAGGAAAGCCCGGAGAAGGATAATCAACGTCAGATACGGGGCAACATTAATGCTCCTGACCGGAGTGATAGTTGCCATGGCGATATCTCCCGCAAACAACACGGCAACAGCCCCTCAGACAACAGAAACAAGAACCGGGCCCGAAGACGGACCTAACCAGCCGTTCGGCGAGGCTAAGGGCATCTTCCCGGGACGTGTGGTATGGGTGTGGAATCCTGACGCAACAAACGAAAAGTTCGAGCACAACGATTTCAATGCCTACAATTGGTTTGTAAGTCCCGGGAATAATAATCCGGAACTCATTGCCCGGATGTTCCGTGACGGGGTATTGAAGCTTACGGGTAAAAAAGATGTGGGCAAGGCGTGGGATGCGATGTTCAGGTATTTCAATGAGAACCGGAGAGGTGAGAAGAGAGGGTATGCCAAAGGGGAGAAGATCTTTATTAAAATAAACCAGGGGCAGTCAAGGTGGCTCCTTTCACAGCAGGACAAGGATAATGGCTTTGCCATTCCCCGGACCATACAAAAAGGGCAGGAGAGGATCCAGACCAGCCTGATACCCACAGAGACAGGCCCTTATGCTGTCCTGGAATTACTCAGGGAACTGGTCAATGAAGCTGGGGTTGACCAGGCGGATATATCGGTGGGTGATCCCATGTGTCCTGTCTGGGCACATAACTATGACATCTGGGTCAGGGAATTTCCCGATGTCCGGTATCTTGACAAACACTCGACCAACTATGGACGAACACTTACGAAAGTGACGGACAATCCGCTTCTGTTTTATTCCGACAAAACAACAAACGACAAATTATATGATGTCATTGAAAATGCGGATTATATGATAACCATGGCAGTTCTTAAACCTCACGGAGCAGCCGGGATATCACTGACGGCAAAAAGCAATTTCGGCAATATCGGGAGAGCAAATGCCGGCCATCTTCATTATTCACATATTGCCAACAGAAGAGAGGGAGTGCCTGTCAACACGGGTTATCATAAATACAGGGTATTTGTTGATATGATGGGCAGCCGGTACCTCGGGCAGAATACTCTTTTCTGGTGTGTTGAAGGCCTGTTCGGCGGCGGGGCCAGTGAAATAAACGGACCTGTCAAGTACTTTATGTCTCCCTTTAACAACGACTGGTGCAACTCGTTATTTATGTCGCTTGATCCGGTGGCTATTGAATCGGTCGGGTATGATTTTCTGAGAACAGAATGGGATGGGATACATAAACATGATTCGGTCAATAACCGATGGGAAACTATGCCAAATGCATTTGGCGTTGATGACTATCTGCACCAGGCAGCTGATCGTCAAAACTGGCCGGAAGGAATCATTTATGACCCTGACAACAGCGGCAGTCCGGTACCGGTACTTGGAGTTCATGAACATTGGAATAACGCGGTTGATAAGCAGTACTCACGTAATCTGGGAACGGGCACTGGTATTGAACTTGTTTCAATACCGGAAGACCTTGTTAAAAGTGTAAGAAGGAATTAACCACAGGGACATCATCCCGGGAATGGAAACTGCTCAATTCATTGTATTCTTAAGGTAGCTAAACAGTAATAATCGTCAACATGCATAACAAACCCGGGTCTGGTGACACTATCTGCAAAACCACTATTCGCAGAATTTCTTCTTTCTTAATCGCTTTATCTCTTGCGGCAGTTTTATCACCCTTCATCATTGCCCAGGATGGGGCACCGGTTCAGGCGCTGGGAGAAGGGATAACTGCAAAAAGGTTCTATGCCTCTGCAATTGATGAGAAAAACATTGCATGGTTCCTTACCGACCAGGGAATTATCAGTTACAACAATACGAAATGGACTCTCCATAACAAAAACCGGAAAATAATCTCAACCGGCCTCAGGGACCTTGTCTACGACAACTCATCATATGGCCCTGAACTGTGGATAGCTACTCCACAGGGAGCAACTGTCGCTTCTCTCCCTATTGATGCAAGATCAGGTGCAACCACATATTACCCCGGCAACTCAGAGATCTTGAGTGAAAATGTGGTTGCCGTTGCGATTGGTAAGAAAGGTCTGCGATGGTTTGGAACCGATAAGGGCATCACGGCTTTCAGGGAGAAGAAATGGCTTGCCAATAACTACAACAGGCAGTACCCCGAAGGCATCTTCAGTGATTATCCGATTACGGCACTGAAAACAACCCCTGACGGAGATCTGCTTTATATCGGTACCCGCGGAGGCGGTGTTCTCAGAGTCTACCGCAATGACGTCGATGCTGTTTCAGGTGCTTCAGAATATGCTGCCTGGGGGCCTATCCTGATGCCCTCTGACACTGTCCTCAGTATTCACATCTCTGAGGACGGCACACAATGGTTCGGTACTGACAAGGGTGTGGCAAAACATTCCGGAAACAATACCCTTGAGGGCTGGTTTGTAATTAATAAAGAGACAGGTCTGGCCGATGACGTTGTTCAGTCAATCGAATCAGACGCCAAAGGGAAAATTTATTTCGGGACACAGAACGGATTATCCGTATTTGACGGAACAAACTGGACTTCATTCAGAACCGAAGACGGACTGTCAGGCAACAATATCCTTACAATAGCTGCCGATAAGAATGGTGTTGTCTGGATTGGTACAGATAATGGAATAACAAGGTACATTGACGGGAAATTCACGATCTACCGTTAAGCCGGAACCTTCATCACGGATTGATAATTAATTCAGGTATTATGAATTCTTCCTTACTCTGCCGTTTTTTAGTTGGCACAGCGTTTACAGGCCTGATCTATGCCGCATCCTGTTTGTCTCTTTTTGCCCAGGATGAAGAGCAACTGGTTATAGGACAGCAACCTGTCTATAAGATATCAAGGGCAAGGGAACCCATGGTGGTTGACGGTAAGATGGAAGAAGCGAGCTGGGCTGATGCGGAGGTACAGTCGTTCAATTACTTTTACCGGGCTGACAAGCCTGTTGAAAAACAGCTGACCAGGTTCAGAATGTTGTGGGATGATGAAAATCTTTACCTGTTTTATGAATGCGAAGATACCTCTCTTACCGCCCGCGAAGTAAACTTTGATGCAAGGCCTTACCTTGACGACTGCGCGGAGTTTTTTTGTGTCCCTGTCCCTGACAGTATTTACATGCATTTCGGATTTGAGGTCAATATAACAAAGGCAGCTTACGATTTCATTGTTCTATGGAAGTATTATAACAACCGGACCATCTTCATCAGGGGCTATAATCCCGTTTATCAGGTGGAAGTGACATATGACGGTACTTTGAACAATGACAGGGATAAGGATAATATGTGGAAAATGGAATTTGCGATTCCGTTTACGGCATTCAGTGATTTTCATTTTGTCTCACGTCCGAAAGCCGGAGTAAGATGGGCGTTCCAGGCAGTCAGGCAGGACAGGAACCTCGTTGATGACAGATTCCGTTCAACCTCCACTCTTTTCCCGATATATGATATCCGGAAAGATGTGCATCAGCCTTCGCGCTTCGGATTAATGGAGTTTACCGATAACTAAACCCGATTCAGGATTAACCTCAGGTGCAATCATGCGCCGGAATACTAAGTACACATAGATTTCAATATATCTTGTAATTGGATAAATAATGCCCGCAAATGAAAAAACTTATTCTTAGGTCTCTCGTTTTCAGCACTCTGGTCATAACAGGATGCTCCGGTCCGGAACATAAAATATCCAGATTCGATTTTACCGGATCCCGGGACCCTTCACTTATCAGGGGCTTTAATTATACTCCTGCATATGCAAAACCTCCACGCACTCATGCTGACTGTTGGATAAGCTATGATTCGACAGCTATAGAATTTGAGCTTGATCTTGCCAAAAGCCTGAATCTTAATCAGGTTCGGGTTTTCGTTCCTTATGCGGCTTATTCTGAAGTTAAGGAAGACCTTCCCGCCAGACTGCGGCACTTCGTTCGTGCATGCCACAAGAGGGGAATTGGTGTTATGCCGGTGGTAGGAAGCGGCCCATGGGTAAGAGACACAACCCAGCGCAACCTGGGCAGGGAATGGATTCAATTCCTTATCGACGCGATATCAGAAGAACCAGGACTTGCACTCTGGGACGCTATGAATGAACCAGACTGGCCCCCAACACCGGAAGAGCGCGTGCGGATGAATTTTGAGAACTGTAAATTCATGGCCAGTGCTTTCCGGGAGCTCGATCCTCAAACACCGGTAACCATAGGGATGGCATTCGTCGATGGTATGATTGAACTGGCAGATTACACTGATGTGCTGCAGTTTCATGATTACATGCAGACCCGCCACCAGATAAGAAATAACATCAACCGGGCCAAAGAATTTGCTGCAAAGGTGAATAAACCTTTGATTAACGGAGAAATAGGATGTATTGCACGTGCCAATCCTTATGACGTTACCCTTGAGGAACACATGAATGCAAAAGTAGGATGGTATATCTGGGAACTCATGATTGTCCGTAAAGGATGGGGAACAGTACATGGTGTGTTTTATGAGGACGGCAGTGTCCGCGACCCGTCAATTGCTGCCTCAATCATGGGTTTATTTCGTAAACGTGATGCTGATATTCTACCCGCCAATCCTGATCTGGAAGGTTGGATCACAAAGATCATAGATCAAAGCAATAAATGGGTTGAAGACCCCGGGAGATCATGGAAAGATGGTCTGGATATTGCAGAGACGGCTGCCCACCTGCTGGAAGCAGGTGAGCTGACAGCAATGAGAACTCCTCCAACCTGGGAGGTTGAAATACTGCGGCAGGGAGAAGTCGATATGAATTCATTGAAAGAATTGATCGTTAAATTCAGGAATTTGCTGGAACCTTATAAAACAAAACCCCCGGAGAAAGATTGAGCTGACATTTGTCCGCCGGAACCGGCCGGGGAGTAGACTGCGGTTTCTTTCCGGTATAATTATAAGGCTTTTGTTTTTAAGCTTCTGAACTGATCTCCTCTCCTGCTGTGGTTATTATTCTGTATAGTTATTTTTTAATATCTTTATTCAGACAAGAATCTTAAAGGAGTTCGTTATGAAGAAGAAATTATTCAACCGCAGACAATTCATGTCGACCATAACTGCCGGTGCAGGTACTTTGTTTCTTGGAAAAACCGTTCTTGCAGCTCCGCTACAGACTTCATATACAGGGGCTGATCCTTTTCGGATGGTTACACTTGGCAGGTCAGGTCTTAAAACAACCCTTCTTGGGATGGGGACCGGGTACAGCGGGTCCAACAGGTCATCAAGTATCACAAGAGCCGGAAAAGACTCAGCAATTGCTCTGATCAGGTATGCTTATGAATCAGGGATCAGGTTTTTTGATTGTGCAGATGCCTATGGCACTCATCCTCATACCATGGAAGCCCTGAAGGTCTTTCCCCGCGATTCGTACACGCTGTGCTCCAAAATCCTTGTGAGCCGGAGCGGAAACCCGGGTCCCGATCGCCCTGATGCTGATGTTGTAGTTGACAGATTCAGGAAAGAGCTTGATACCGACTATATTGATCTTATTCAGATACATCTGATGACTTCGGGTACCTGGACAGATGAGCAGAAAAAGCAGATGGATATCCTTGAAACGCTCAAAGCAAAGAATATAATAAAAGCACATGGTGTGTCCGTTCATTCTCTCGACGCAATGAGAGCTTCAGTGGTGAGCCCGTGGGTTGATGTAATTCATTGCCGCATTAATCCCTTCGGAGTGTCAATGGATTCAAGTAATCCCGATGAAGTGGTGCCGGTGCTTGAACAGTTACATAAATCCGGTAAAGGAATTATTGGGATGAAGCTTATCGGCAATGGCAGCTATCGCGATGATTCCGAAAAAATCAATCAGACTATCAGATACGTTCTCGGACTGGGAGTGGTTGATGTGCTTATTATTGGTTTTGAGTTTCCGGAACAGATAGACAACTTTGCTTCCAGAATGAGGAACATATAGGATTCTGCATTTAATATCTGACACTCAGGCTTCCTGGCCTGAATAAGTACGCATGATACACCTCAAAGGTATCATCAGCGTTCTTACATACCACCGTTTTCAGTTACTTATCGGGCCACGATACACTTCCTGCTTCTGTAGTGTCCGATGAAATTAATTCTTTTTAACTGTTTTCCTGATGACTTTTAATTTTCAGTCACCATTTGCTGAAAAAGTGAACTCTACTTTAATTTATTATTGTGAGTTTTACACTTATCAGAATTCCTTTTGCATGTTCAGAATATGTGAATTAACCAACTCTGAATCATCTGTACTTTTTATAAACATCTACCACAATACAAAATGAAAGAGATATGAAAAGAAAATTTGCAGTTTTAACCACACTGATGTGTCTCAGCATGGCTTGTTTAGCCCAAACGGGTCAGCCTTTGGTTGATTCAAAAGCTGCTGGTACGGCACATCCTTCAGTCTACAACCTTTATGGGGCTCAGTACCCTTTTATTGAAGCCGATTCACGGGTTACATTCCGTTTTTCAGCTCCCGATGCTCAGAGAGTGCAGGTTTCAATCGCCAACGTTCCCTTTGATATGGTCAGAGACATCAGCGGTATGTGGGCTTACACAAGTGAACCGCAGGACAAAGGTTATCACAACTACTGGATGATTGTTGATGGCTCTGTGGTGCTTGATCCGGCTACAAATGCATTCATCGGTTATAGCCATATGTGCAATGGTTTTGAGATTCCCGACCGGGATGGCGGTTTTTATGATCTGAAAGATGTGCCGCATGGTAACGTTCTGGTCAGGAATTACTTTTCGGCGACGACCAATGCCTGGCGTCAAATCTATATTTACACACCACCTGATTATGAGAAAAACACCTCAGCCCGTTATCCTGTGCTTTATCTTCAGCATGGCGGTGGTGAAGATCAGAGAGTGTGGATTGAGATGGGACGGACTAACCTGATACTTGACAACCTGATCGCCGAAGGCAAAGCCAGGCCCTTTATTGTTGTTATGGAAACCAGTGCTGCCTATAAGCCGGGTGAACCTGTCCCACAGCCAAGACCACCTGCACCTCCTGCAGCCACGGCTCAACAGCCACAGGGTGGTCAGACAGCACCTGCACCCCAGCGTCCCCGCTTCTCATTTGACACATATAAGGAAGTGATGATCAACGATCTGATTCCTTTCGTCGATGATAATTTCAGGACCTTAACCGACGGCCGGAACCGTGCAATGGCAGGCCTGTCGATGGGCGGGATGGTAACCAGAACGGTCACACTGGCTAATCTCGATAAGTTCTCTTTCATAGGTATTTTCAGCGGCGGGGCAATTGCTCCGGCAGATATAGCAGACAGAACAAAGGTCAAACTAGTATTTATGAGTTACGGCAGTCGTGAACGCGGTTCCGAGACTGTCAGCAGCGCGGCTGATGCCCTGAACCAGGCCGGAATAAAAAGTTCCTTCTATATATCGCCTGATACAGCTCATGAGTGGCAATCATGGAGAAGAAGTTTGCATGAGTTTGCGATGCTTCTGTTTAAGGATTGAATATCAAATTGATATAAAATATGTTTAATGTGAATTTCAGTAATATAATTTAAAATGTAAACAAATGAAATACAGACAATTAATTGTGTTATCGGTAATGTTGATAACCGGGGGCTTATGTTTAGCCCAGACTGACAAACCAGCGATAATCGAAGATTTCAAACCCTCAACCCTGAACCAGCCCGGACAGGAATATCCACAGGTTAACTCTCAGGGCTATGCAAGATTTCGCATCATAGCGCCCGAAGCGCAAAGTGTTGTTGTTAGTCTTGGACTGGGCGGTACCAGGGGTGGAACACCCCTCACAAAAGCTGCTGACACCTCATGGGTCGGCACCACTGCCGGACCAATGGAAGAAGGCTTCCACTATTACCGCCTGACAATTGACGGGGGTGTTTTTAATGATCCCGGTACTTTGAATTTCTATGGTTCCACCCGCTGGGAAAGCGGTATTGAAATACCTGCCCATGATCAGGATTTTTATGCATTGAAGAATGTGCCACATGGTAAAGTACAACAAATCCTGTTCCCCTCTAAAAGCACAAACACCTCCCGACGGGCTTTTGTATATACACCTCCCTCATATGATAAGGAAATATCGAACCGCTACCCGGTATTGTATCTTCAGCATGGCTGGGGTGAGGATGAGACTGCCTGGACTAACCAGGGCCGGGCTAATCTGATTATGGATAATCTGATAGCCGAAGGGAAAATAAAGCCCTTTATCATTGTGATGACCTACGGAATGACCAACGATGTTAAAATGGGTGGTCTAAGAAATTTCGATATAACACCCTTCCAGACAGTCCTGCTTGACGAACTGATCCCATACATTGATGACAATTTCCGTACTCTGGCCGATCAGCCTCACCGTGCGATGGCCGGTCTCTCGATGGGGGGAATGGAAACCAAGACTATTACCCTGGCAAGACCAGATGTCTTCTCTCATTACGCTCTTCTCAGCGGCGGTACTTATGCACCGGATGATATCAAGGATAAGTCGAAGGTCAAACTCATATTCCTGAGTTGTGGCAGCTTCGAAAACGCTACTGGCGTGAGGAATGCCGCCGCCGCTCTTAAGGATGCCGGCCTTAATGCAGTCTCATATATTTCTGAGAATACCCGACATGAGTTCCAGACTTGGAGGCGCAGTCTCTATCAACTCGCTCCGTTACTGTTTGTTAAATGAGAGTATAGTTAACAAATGCATTCATTTAAATGTATGCTGCAAAATGTAAAATTCAGATGAATAACAAAAATGTCTTACGTCCATTGCTTGTATGGGCTCTTTTATGTATTCTGAATACCTCCCTTATCCATGCGCAAAGTCCTGAGATTGGCAAAGCAGCACGTTACTGTAATCCTCTGCCCATGGTCATAGGGCAGGGAGGTAATGCGTCAGGCGACGTCACTGTCATCAGGGAGAAAGGCAGGTACTATATGTTTTGTACAGGCGGTGGCGCATGGGTCTCTGACGATATGCTTAACTGGACTTTTCAGCGGGTAGAGAATGTTCCGGTTGCTCCCGATGTTGTCAAATACAACGGTAGTTTCTATATGTGCGGAAATGACGGTCCCCTCTTTAAAGCCGACAATCCACTGGGACCCTATGAAAGCCTCGGGGAATGGAAGAACACACCTGACGTTGCCGGCGGATGGAACGGAGCCTTCGACATGGAAATCTTTATTGACGATGACAATACCCCTTACCTCTACTATGCAGGCCGCGGGGTTAGCGGTATCTTCGTAGTACAACTCGATCCGGGTGACCTGACAAAGTTTGCCGGTCCGGCAAAACACCTCATCGGTTTCAACAACGAACATATCTGGGAGCGCTACGGAGAAATGAACGAGTACCCCGATGTTGCATGGGTAGAGGGTCCGTGGCTCGAGAAGCACAACGGTACCTACTACCTGCAATATTCTGCTTCGGGCACTCAATGGAAAACCTACGCCCAGGGATATTATATCTCTAAATCACCTCTGGGGCCATTCACTTATGCACCGAATAATCCACTGCTTCGTAAAACAGAGGGACTTGTAACTGGTCCGGCGCATGGATGCATAGTTGAAGGACCTGACGGGCAATTGTGGCAGTTCTATACTATAGTACTTTCAAATCCTCCGGGCGGACGTCGGATAGGAATGGATCGAATCGTCTTTGACAAAGATGGTAACATGTCGGTAGAGGTTACTGAGACGCCACAGTGGGCTCCCGGGGTGATCACCGGACCTGCAAAAGGCAACAGCGGCTCATTGCCCGTTACAATCAACAAGCTTAATGCAATGAATGCGCTTTCAGTGTTTTCCTCACAAATGCCGGGAAGGGATGCAGCCTACGCTGTCGATAACTCCAGCGGTACCTGGTGGGAACCCGCACCAACAGATTCCTTCCCAACACTGACGATAGAACTTTCTCCGGCCACGCGCTTCGATGTGGTGCAGTTATTCACAATTGACGGTGTCCGTCTGATGTTCAATGGTGGCAGACGCAGATTCGGAAGGCAACCGGAAACACCTGTTCAGGAAGTGGCGCCATCGGGGAAACCAGGAGTCAACGCTTACCAGTATAAGCTGGAAGTGTCAATGGACGGTAAAACATACACTACTGCTCTTGATCAGACCGCGAACAACATCCAGCGCAATACAATCTTCGGGGAAATACCTCCTGTTCAATGCCGTTTTGTGCGGCTTACACTGACAAACTGGCCAGTGTCAACTCCACTCGGGATCATTGAATTCACGGTATTTGGCAAAGCTTCAGGTGCTTTACCGGCCGCGCAACCGATTCCTGGTACTAAATAGCGTGTTGACTATCGTAAACGAAAATAGTAAAAGCAAACCAACATGAAGAAAATAATAAGTCTCTTATCTGTATTTACCTTTGTGACCTGTTACGCAGGTGCACAGGACATTGAAAAACATGCACCAGCTGGTTTTGACTCTCTCAGGACCGGTATAGCACATGGGAAGTTAGATACCGTCAGATATACTTCAAAATCAGTAGGTGCAACCCGCAAGGCTTTGGTTTATACCCCTCCCTCCTATTCAAAAAGTAAAAGATACCCTGTATTATATCTCCTGCATGGCATAGGAGGCGATGAAAGGGAGTGGCTTAACGGAGGACAGCCCCAGGTTATCCTGGATAATCTTTTTGCGGAAAACAAGATCGAGCCGATGATAGTGGTAATGCCTAATGGCAGGGCTATGAAGGATGACCGTGTGGGTGAAAACATGATGGCGCCTGACAGGGTACAGGCATTTGCCGATTTCGAGAAAGATCTCCTGAATGACCTCATTCCATTTATTGAAAAAAAATATCCGGTAATCAAGGACCGTGAACACCGCGCATTAGCAGGTTTATCGATGGGTGGCGGACAGTCACTGAACTTCGGACTTGGTAACCTTGACAGATTTGCCTGGGTAGGAGGCTTTTCATCAGCCCCTAATACCAAACCGCCTGAACAACTGGTACCTGATCCGGAGGATGCAAGAAATAAACTTAAGGTGCTCTGGATCTCCTGCGGTGACAATGACGGCCTGATAACAATCAGCCGGCGAACGCATGATTATCTCGACAAAAATGATGTCCCGCATATTTATTATATCGAACCCGGGGTACATGACTTCAAGGTCTGGAAAAACAACCTGTACATGTTTTCACAACTCCTTTTCAAACCCGTAGATGTTTCGAATTTCAACAAGTACAGCCTGGCCGGCACCCCGGCACCTTCTAATGTCAGAAGAGCCAGATATCCTCAGATTTTACCGGATTCCCGGGCAATCTTTCGTGTAAATGCTCCTGATGCACAAAAGATCCAGCTCGACCTGGCAAGGAAATATGACATGGTTAAAAGCAGTGAAGGTGTCTGGGAGGTAACAACCGATTCTCTGACCGAAGGATTCCATTATTATTCACTTCTGATTGATGGAGTTGCGGTGGCCGATCCGTCAAGCGAAGCATTCTACGGAATGGGCAGAATGGCCAGCGGTATTGAGGTGCCATTCAAAGGAGATGACTATTACGCGATAAAGGATGTCCCTCACGGGGAAGTAAGCATAAAGCGGTACTACTCCACAGTCTTTAACAGATGGCGTCAATTCTACATTTATAAACCGGCAGGCTATGATGTCAATCTGAACGAAAAATACCCTGTATTGTATATCTCGCATGGAGGTGGTGAAGATGAAAGAGGATGGGCCACACAGGGCAAAACAGATTTGATACTCGATAACCTCATCGCTGAAGGAAAGGCAAAACCTATGATCATCGTAATGCCTGACGGAAATGTCGATGCCCAGGGCTTCAGTGATATTACCTTAAGAATGTTTGAAAGAGAGCTGAAACAATGTGTCATCCCCTTTGTGGAAAAGAATTACCGTACGGAACCCGGCCAGGGTAACCGTGCTCTTGCCGGATTATCAATGGGCGGATTACAGACTCTCTATGTAGGAATAAACAACACCGAAATGTTTTCGTATCTTGGAGTATTCAGTTCAGGTTGGATCATGCCGGCACAGAACAGCCTGGCTGACAAGCAATATGAATTCATGAAAGAGAACCTTGACAAGATCAACGGAAATCTGAAGCATCTCTGGATTTCTATGGGCGGCAAGGAAGACATTGCATATAATAATTGTCAGGCAATGATGTCAAAACTCGATGAACTCGGGGTTAAATATACTTACAGCGAATATCCCGGAGGTCATACCTGGCCGGTCTGGAGGAATAACCTGTACAATTTTGCGCAGCTGTTGTTCAGGTAGCATTTAGTCAAACTGATAATTGCTATTATGGTGAGAAAACACTCTTCTGTTCCATTGATCATATGCCTTTTGCTGGCTTTCAGTGAAATCCATGCACAGGACAGACTTTATCCAAACGAGTTCCCTTTAGGAGATGTCGTTCTTCTTGACGGTCCTTTCAAACATGCCAGGGATCTCAACCTGGAGACTCTTTTAAAATACGATGCTGACAGGTTGCTTGCCCCTTTCCGGAAGGAAGCCGGACTACCGCTGAAAGCTGAACCCTTCCCAAACTGGGCGGGGCTGGATGGGCATGTAGGCGGCCATTACCTGACCGCCATGGCAATGAATTATGCCGCAACCGGAAACGCTGAGTGTAAAAAAAGGATGGAGTATATGATCTCGGAACTCCGGGCATGCCAGGAAGCACATGGGAAAAATCATCCGGACTGGGGAGTTGGATACGTGGGTGGCATCCCTGACAGCAAAACAATATGGAGTACCCTGCAAAATGGTGATCTCAAAGCGTATCACTCTGCATGGGCTCCATGGTATAACATTCATAAATTATATGCCGGACTCAGGGATGCATGGTTATATACCGGTAATGAAGAGGCTAAGGCTATCTTCCTGAAACTCTGCGACTGGGCTATAAATATAACATCCGGCCTCTCTGATGCCCAGATGCAGTCAATGTTAGATAATGAACACGGTGGAATTAACGAGACCCTGGCCGATGCTTACCAGATGACCGGTGATGAAAAGTACCTTACCGCCGCAAAAAAATACTCCCATAGGATGCTGCTTGATCCGATGTCGTCAGGCATCGATAATCTGGATAATAAGCATGCCAACACCCAGATCCCGAAAGCAATAGGGTTCCTGAGGATAGCAGAGCTTTCAAACGACATAAAATACGCTGATGCAGGACGATTCTTCTGGGAGACGGTGACGAGTAACCGTTCCCTGGCTTTCGGAGGAAACAGCAGGAGGGAATTCTTCCCGGGGGCCAATTCATGTATTGATTTCGTCAATGATGTTGAAGGGCCGGAATCATGTAATTCATACAACATGCTGAGGCTTACTGAAACACTGTTCAGGATTAATCCTTCGGCCAGGCATGCTGATTATTATGAAAGGACAATTAGCAACCATATTTTATCAACCCAGCATCCGGAGCATGGCGGATACGTTTATTTTACTCCTGCCCGTCCGCGTCACTACAGAGTATATTCTGCGCCAAATGAGGCCATGTGGTGTTGCGTGGGGACCGGAATGGAAAACCATGGAAAGTATAACCAGTTCATCTATACCCATAAGAATGATTCTCTGTTCCTGAACCTCTTTATTGCATCAGAGCTTAGCTGGAAAGAAAAGGGAATTAAGATCCGGCAGGAAACCGGATTCCCTTACGAAGAACAAACCACTCTGCAGGTTATAAAAGGATCGGGAAGATTTCAATTAATGATCCGGTACCCGGCATGGGTGAAGGAAGGTGAATTGAAGATCCTTGTAAATGGGAAATCCATTCCCGTTGAATCATCTCCCTCCTCCTATGTCGCCATAGTTCGTAAATGGAAATCGGGTGACAGGATACAGATACTTTTCCCGATGCATACCAGAACGGAACAGCTAGTAAATGTCCCGGATTATATTGCCTTTATGCATGGGCCTGTCCTGCTCGCAGCAAAAGCAGGGACCGAAGATCTTAAAGGGCTTATTGCTGATGACAGCAGGTGGGGGCAACACCCCGCAGGAGAAAAGCTTCCAGTTGATATGGCTCCGATTCTGATAGATGATAATATTTCATCTGTCGCAGAAAAACTATCGCCTGTGAAAGATAAGCCGCTCTCCTTTACTATGTCCGGCATTAAAATGTTAAATCCCGTAAATACGGTGCTGGAGCCTTTTTTCGGTATCCATGATTCAAGATATATGGTATATTGGAGAATCATAACAGATGAAGAGTCCGAAGCCAGGCCAGTGCTGGAAGAAACTCCGGTTAAGTCTGATACTTTGAAATAATTCAGGGATGAAATTCTCCATTGTTTTTGCATAATGATGCAGAATGAAGTAACAAAACGAAAAATAATGAATAGAAGAACTCTGTCGATCATACTCGGACTGGCGCTGATGCTTCCCGTTGCAGTCACAGTGCTGATAGCAGTCTCTTGCACAGGGAACATCCACGCTCCATCCAGACCGGAAGGGCCGTGTGATATTTATACCGCTGCAGGATTCCCCTGTGTGACAGCCCACAGTTCCACACGTGCATTATATGCGACCTACAACGGTCCGCTGTACCAGGTTATGCGTCAGTCAGATGGCAAGACAAAGGATATAGGTCTGGCCAGTCCCGGCAAAGATGATCCGGGCGGGTATGCCGACGCAGCCGCTCAGGACGCATTTTGTGCCAATACACTTTGCCTGATCACTGCTGTCTACGACCAGTCAGGCAATGGCAATCACCTCGTGCAGGCACCTCCGGGAACATTCAGGGGACCGGCAAAAGGTGGATTTAACACTCTTCCAATTGCAGACATGGCACCAATTACAATCATGGGACACAGGGCTTATGGTGTCTATATCATGCCTGGTATGGGCTTGCGAAACAATAACGCCACCGGACTTGCAATCAACGATGAACCGCAGGGTGTCTACATGGTTTTTGACGGTACACATTTTGACAGCGGCTGTTGTTTCAACTACGGTAACACGTCAACCAACAGCCGTGCCGTTGGCAGAGGCACCATGGAAACAGTGTACTTTGGTACATCCACTGCATGGGGCAGTGGCAGTGGCCCGGGCCCGTGGATCATGTCAGATATGGAGGCCGGCCTGTTTTCAGGATATGATGCCAAAAAGAACATCGCTAACCCGACAATCGATTCCTGGCGCTTTGTGACCGGTGTCGTTAACGGCGGTGGCGGAAACCAGTGGGATATAAGGGGAGGCAATGCCCAGGAAGATAGCCTGACGACATTCTACAGCGGACTCCGTCCGGGTTCACTTGAAAACAGCAACTACTATCCAATGCACAGAAAGGGTGCCGTTCAACTGGGTAATGGCGGTGATAACGGTAACGGCTCGGCCGGCAGTTTCTATGAGGGTGCTATGACCAACGGATATCCGACAGATAACACTTTGAATGCTGTGCAGGCAAATATTATTGCTGCAAGGTACGATGTTCAAAGGTTGAGCCTTTCACGAATTACAACTTTCACCCCGGGGTCAGTACAGGAGGTTACCCAGACATTTGTTAACACAACGGGAGAACCAGTAGCAGGCCTTAAGCTTAGCATCTCCGTCCCCAGGGGATGGACTGCTCCTGCCGCCGGCTCTTCCAACCAGCAGGATATTCCCGTGAACAAGCTTGCCCCCGGAGAGAGTACAGGCATAACCTATACAGTGACCTCTCCTTCAGCCACAGGCACCGGCTTTGTTACCGGCAGGGCTGAATGGAAGAGCAGTAAGAGCGGTCAGAAACAATCCGCGACCATCTCACAGAGTGTGCGGAACGTTTATCCGATAAAGATCAATGAAGTACAATTCGATACCGATATTAACCCGACAAGCCAGTTCATAGAGCTTTTCAATGCAGGCGACAGCGATGTTGACCTCTCCGACTGGATTCTTATTAACACCCGGAGCGAGCGGGCACCTGTCAGACTTGCGGCGATTCCGGCCGGAACGAAACTCACAGCCCGTGGTTTCTATCTCCTGAGCCTGTCAGGCTCAGGGTTGGTGGCTCCGGCAAACCGTGGTGAAAACATCATCAACGTTCGTAGCACTACCGGCTTGGGGGCCCGTCAGCAAATCGACATTGAAGGCGAGATACGTACTATAGCAAACGTCGGGACAGCAGCATCACCTGTAGCCATGGTGTTCGTCCCTGTCTCAACGGGTCCATGGATTACAATCCCTGCCGGATCAACCAATCTGCCCGTCACAAATGCGACCGGCTTTGAGGTTGGGCAGAAGATTGGTATCGACATCGGTGGCAATTATGAGATTGCCACGGTCACAGCAGTAGGCAAGGCATCAACCCTGACAACACTGGCGGCAGAGGCAAAAACCGGTGACATTGTTATTAAAGTTGAAGCCAACTCCAACATGACAGTTGGTGACACACTGACCATAGGCACCGGGGCACGCATGGAATTTGTCACTGTTAAAAACCTGGTAAAAATCGTTGCAGCCCCTGTCCGTGGCGCATTCGGTCCGGGCGGCCCCGGCAGCGGCAGCCCGGGAGAAGTGGAACTGTCAGCTCCTCTCAGGTTTGATCACATGCTCAATGTGGATGTATCTGACCGGGGTACCGGTATCAGCTTCTCTCCTGCCACCCGCTTTGCACACAGGAGCGGTGATGCGGTACAGGCTCTTGGCAGTGGCATTAAACTTGAAAGCCCTCTTGACAAAGACCATGAGGCTGGTGCAGCAGTGATCAATTCTCATGCTCCATCAGATGGTAACCAGGGACCGGCAAAACCTGACCAGTGGTACGGAGCACCCCTTTCTAACGCAGCCGGATCATTGGCACTGACAGATGCCGGCGGGGCTCTGGTTGATGCCCTGGTCTACGGATCACGGCAGAGTAACTCCAGTGCCCACGGAACTATTACAAGCCCTGAAATAGCAATTCTTGAGGGTGATCAGAGCCAGGGAGGCTGCATAGTGGTGGTACCTGGTCCGGGAATGGTCTTTGGAATGCCCGTCTCAGAGCCAGGGAGTACAAGCAGAAGCGTTGGTCGTTTCCCTGACGGCGCTGACACGGACAGTAATTGCTCCGATTTTCTGATGCAGGGCACATCTACCCTTGCCACCTCAGCAGCCGCCGGAGCTGTCAATATCAAAGTTACCAGCGTTGCTGACTTTAGTGCCGGTCAGATGATCAGCATCGGTACAGAAACCGACAGTGAGAGTGCCGTTATCAAGAGTGTGGGCACTGCCGGCGGCACCACACTCAGCAGTGCCACCAGGTCAGGCGCCAGGGTCATCCCTGTTGTAAGCGTGCTGGGCTTTAGCACCGGCCAGACTATAACCGTTGACAGTGGCAGAAATCTTGAGACTGCGGTTGTCGCCTCCGTGATTGCCGCTCGCCGTCGTTTTGGAAGCTTCAGTAACAACCCGGCTGACTCCATCATCGTCACCAGGTCACTTATATATGCCCATCCTGTGGCGGCACAGGTCTCCGGCAGTGGCATAACTCTTACCAGTCCTTTGACACTTGTGCATGACGCCGGGTCGCAGGTTGCAGACAACCTTCCCACGCCCGGTGCGCCAAACCGGTATTACAGGGAACAAAAATAAGAACCAATGAAAAAGAAAATCCGCTTTACATTAATTCTGGCAATGGCGCTCGTATTGCCTGCCGTCTTTATAATGCTGATGGCGATGTCAGGCACAGGGAACAGTGCTGTTCCGCCCAGACCGGAAGGCCCGTGTGATATTTATGCTGCCGCAGGTTGCCCGTGTGTGGCCGCCCACAGCAGCACACGTGCACTGTACGCATCCTACAGTGGTCCGCTTTACCAGGTCATGCGCCAGTCTGACGGAAAGACGCAAGACATAGGCGTAGTCCAGCCCGGTGAGGGCGATCCGGGCGGATATGCCGACGCAGCTGCCCAGGATGAATTCTGTGCCAATACATACTGTTGGATTACAGTCCTCTATGACCAGTCAGGTAAAGCCAATCACCTTGTTCAGGCACCGCGTGGCGGATTCAGTGGTCCGGCCATGGGAGGATTTAACAACATCCCTGTCGCCGACATGGCCCCGGTAACAATTATGGGCCACAAGGCTTACGGCATTTTCATAGAGCCGGGAATGGGCCTTCGCTGGAACGATGCGAAGGGAACAGCTGTTGACGACCAGGCGGAGGGTCAGTATTGGGTCATTAACGGTCATCACTATAACTCCGGCTGCTGCTTCGATTACGGCAACGCTGAAACCGACAGCCGCGATGACGGTGACGGTACAATGGAAACCACCTATTATGGTAACGCAAATGCCTGGTATTACGGACAGGCGCCAGGTCCATGGATCATGACCGACCAGGAGAATAACCTGGTGGGATGCGTCAACCCCACCCCCAATGATAAATACTGCCCTGATCTTCCCAGTATCACCTGGCGTTTTGTGACAGCAACGGCTGATGGTGAACCCAACCACTGGAGATCGATGGGCGGAGACGCTCAGCAGGGAGACCTGCAGATGATGTTCGACGGACCACGTATTATAAATGACCGGAGCAGTTATGATCCTATGCGTAAACAGGGCGCTATTCTCTTAGGCAACGGAGGCGATAACAGTGTAGGATCACAGGGTACCTTCTATGAAGCAGCAATGACAGCCCCGGGCACCTTCCCGACGAATGAAACCAATCAGAAGATACAGGCCAATATAGTGGCAGCCGGGTATGATGTTCAACGTCTGAGCCTGACGCCGGCTAATGCAACCGACACACCTCCCGGACTCCAGACATTCTCACCTCAATCATCGCAAAACAGTACTGTGACCTTCACAAATACAACAGGAGCACCTGTAAAGGACCTTGCCCTGAGCATGACAGTACCTAAAGGATGGAAAGCCGTGGTATTAAGTTCCAAAGAGACTTCAAAGAAATTCACTGGTTCAATAACACCGGGTGAGAGCGTGAGTGCAACTTTCACGGTTACCTCGGGATCGGAAGCTTTCAACGGCGATCTGGTTGGCAAAGCCTACTGGACAAATGCAACAACCGGTAAAACCATGTCTGAAGTAACAAATGAAAAGGTAAGAAATGTAAGCCCGGTCAAAATCAATGAGTTTCGAATCAGTGACGGTTCACCGGATAATTCAACCAACTCATTTATTGAACTTTATAACGCCAGTGACAGTGAAGTAGATATCTCGGACTGGACATTAACGCACCATCAGACACAGATGCCTGCCTTTTCATCCATAAGGATCCCCTCAGGGACAAAGCTTGCTGCGCGCGATTTCTACCTGCTGGGACTTTCAACCTCAGGGCTGGCAGTTCCTGGGAAAAAGGGTGAGTCAACGCTATACCTCAGAAGCACAGCCGGAATGTCTGCGGGTGATGTTATTGAGATCGGAACAGGCTCAAATGCGGAGATCCGCAAGATAGTTAGCATGACCTCACCGGAGGAGCCCCCGGCACCTGCAACGCCTTTCGGCTTCGGACGACGTGGTCCGTTTGGTCAGACAACAGTATGGCAACCCCTTCCTGACGGCCCGGTGATCACTATTCCTGCGGGCTCAACCAACGTACCTGTTACAAGTGTAGACGGTTTTAAGGTCGGACAGAAAATGGCAATCGGATACGGGGCAACCTACCCCGCTGTTGCTCAGACCATTGAAAAGTATGAGGTGGTAACCATAACTAAAGTCGGCAAGCCCGGCACCCAGGCATGGCTCTCAATGGACGCCAGGGTCGGTGACAGGAACATAAAGGTATCATCAGTGGAGAACATTTCACCGGGAGATAAGATCAGACTCGACATTGACAGCGAGGGACACGGGATAGAGACAGTCACCGTGAAGCGCGTCGGCACACAGTCGTCACGCAGTACCTTCGACGGTCCATTGAATGAGAAGGATGATCCGGGTACGGGACTTGACCTGGTGGAACGATTGAAATTTAATCACTCCTCCAATATGCCTTTCAGTGTGAAAGGGACAGGGATAACCTTTAAACCTGCCACGGTCTTTGCTCACTCGAGCAACGAGCCTGTGCTGGCATTGGGCCACACCGTAACGCTTGATCAGCCCTTGTCATACAATCATGATATTGATGATGTGGTCCGTGACGAAAAGGTCACTGCTGCCGGTTATCAGGGTGTTGTTTTACCCCATCAATGGTTCGGGGGCCCCGCCCTCTCACCAAATGCAGGCAACATGATTCTGCGTGACGCCAAAGGCAATGTTGTTGACGGTCTTAATTATGGCGGTCTCGTTGACCCATGGGCCGCAGAAGGGTACCAGGCCGCTTCAGGCGCAGGTGAGAGCGGATGCTATGTGCCTTCACCCGCTATGTTCAGAGGCTTCCGCATGACACCTGTTGCCTCAACAACACAGCCTGACCGGAGTGCAGGACGCTACCCTGACGGCACCGACAATGACAGTAACTGCCGCGATTTCATGATTCAGAACACAATAACCCTTGCAGCCCGGGCAGCAGCCGGCACAAATAATATTAAAGTGTCAAGTGTTGCAGGCTTTAGCAACGGTCAGAAAATTATCATCGGTTCCGGAACAAATTGCGAGACCGCTGTTATAGGGACTATAGGAACATCAGGTGCCACTACTGTTAGTACGGCAACCGATGCAGGCAGGAAAGTTATCCCTGTCGCCACTGTAGCAGGTTTTAACCCCGGTCAGACGATCACAATAGACCAGGGGGCCAACACTGAAACTGCAGTTATTGCTGCTGTTGGAGCGGCCCGTAGACGTTTTGGCAGCCAGGCAACCACCCAGACCGATTCCATCACTGTGACAACGCCGCTTCAATTTGCCCATGCCACAGGTGTACAGGTCTCCGGCAGTGGCATTACTCTCGCCACGCCTCTGACCAGAATCCACGAAAACGGAACACAGGCGGCTGGTAACCTTCCCACACCCGGTGAGCCCAATCAATATTTCAGGAAGCCTTGATGGGGACTATAGGACAATCGTGGCCCTGGTGGCGTTTGATGATGACAGGACTGATTATCATAGCTCTTGTTTTAAGCGCTGTCATGAGCTGGCATTATCTGACAGGAAGAACGATGGCCGGTTGCGGCGGCGGAAGTCCCTGTGAAAAGGTACTTGGCAGCCAGTGGTCCTCCATAGCGGGTATAATGCCTGTCAGTGGCCTGGCAATGGGTGTTTATCTTGCCATTCTGGCTGCAAGTTTTTTTGCCGGTCCGGATGCAGAGTTGCCTCTCCGGCGCATGGCATGGAGTGTATTGCTGATACTGGCCGGCACAGTTGCAGGAAGCGCAATCTGGTTCACTATTGTACAGAAATGGGTCATTGCTGACTTCTGCCCCTATTGTATGGCTACACATATTACCGGTCTCCTTCTGGCTGCTCTGATCATATGGCGGGCGTCAAGGCTGACCAATCACTCCGGGTACAAAGTTGATCCCCCGGTTGTAAGGGGGAATCTGTTCCGCCCTTTAACCGTGATGAGCAGGGTTCTGACAGGGATGGTCATAGCTGGTATTCTGGCGGTTACCCAGGTATTATCTGCGCCAGCACCCCTCTCCGGTGATGTCAGGTCACGGGAGAACATATCATATGTTGATTACAGCACAGCACCGGTTATCGGATCTCCCGACGCTCCATATATGGTCACTCTACTCTTTGATTATCAGTGCTCCCACTGTCAGAAGATACACTTCATGCTTAATGAGGTTGTTCAAAAATATGACGGCAGGCTTGCATTTGTACTCTCCCCTGCACCATTAAGTCTTCAATGCAATCCTTTTATCCCACGGGAGGCAGAAGAGTACAGGAATTCCTGTGAACTGGCAAAGATCGGTCTGGCGGTATGGGTGGCTGACCGCGAGGCATTTCATGAATTCGAACACTGGATGTTCACATTTGAGTCCGGTGACAGATGGTACCCCCGAAGTCTTGAAAGTACCAGGCTAAAAGCAGTTGAACTGGTTGGTCAGAAGGGTTTCGATGCCGCCTGGTCAGACCCATGGATAGGACAGTATTTGCATACTTCAGTTCAGATCTACGGGCAGACAATCAGGGACGGCAAAGGAGGTATACCCAAGATGGTCTACGGATCACGATGGGTCTTTCCGGAACCGTACAACCCGGATGACCTTGCCTTATTACTCCAAGAGAGTCTTGCCATACCTTTACCCTGATCTGAATGAATATAACCGGATAAAACCAAAAAATAAAAGTAAAACGAGTAAATAATACCTGCCGGAAATAAAAGACAAGGAACAATCAATATAATAACCTGATACAAATATGAAACTCCGAAATTCATTACTCCTGGTTATTTCAGTTACCGTGGTAATTGGAATGATCTCCTGCCAGACTAAAAACCAGAACTTTCAGCCTGATCTCGAATCGTTGGAGAAAGTAAATCCTGCTCCCGAATGGTTTAAGGATGCCAAGTTTGGCATCTATTTCCACTGGGGTGTATACTCTGTACCGGCCTATGCAAATGAATGGTATCCCCGTAACATGTATATCGATGGATCGAATGAAAACAAGCACCATCTGGAAGCATATGGCACACCTTCTGAATGGCCTTACAACAACTTCATCACCGGAGCGAATGACCTGCAGGATAATTTTGTACAGTTTGCTCCCAGGCTCAAATCTGAAGGAGGGAATTTTGACCCTGATGAATGGGCCCAGCTCTTTGCTGATGCTGGTGCTAAATTTGCAGGCCCGGTAGCCGAGCACCATGATGGCTTTTCAATGTGGGCAAGCAAGGTCAATCCATGGAATGCAAAAGATACAGGGCCGAAACTTGACCTGGCGGGTCTGCTGACGGATGCCATCCGCAAACAGAATCTGAAAGTTATATTTTCGATGCATCATGCTTTTAATATCACTGGCTTCTATGAAGCTGTGCCTCCGGCAAACGACCCGGAACTTCAGATGCTTTACGGACAGCAGGGCACCGGGAAGAACGAAGCTTTTTGGTTTAGCAAACATAAAGAAATCATCGATATCTATAAGCCTGATATCATCTGGCAGGATTTCAACCTGCACATAATATCAGATAGTGTCCTTCTCGGGTTTTTATCTTACTACTATAACAGGGCAGAAGAATGGAATAAAGAGGTTGTAGCGACATATAAGGATGGTCTGAACACTAAATGCGCGGTGCTGGATTTTGAACGTGGCGGGCCCGCTGACATAACCGAAGATTACTGGCTCACTGATGATGCAATCAGTTCATCAAGCTGGTGTTATACTGAGGGAATTGAATATTATTCGAAAAAACAAATACTTCATGGTTTTCTCGACAGAATTAGTAAAAACGGCAACCTGTTATTAAATATCTCCCCGAAAGCTGATGGCACAATACCACAGGAGCAAAAAGACATTCTGCTTGCCATGGGTTCATGGCTGAAGAAATACGGCGAATCAGTTTATTCTACCCGTGCATGGGAAAGGTATGGTGAGGGACCTACATTAATGGGGTCAGGATATGGTGTTTTTACAGCACCGGCAGAAGGTACAGCCAAAGATGTCCGATATACGAGATCAAAAAACAATACTGTGCTTTATGCGATTTTACTTGGCTGGAATGAGGGTCAGAAAGAAATGACCCTGACCTCGTTAGCATCGAATCGAATTGATTTGAAAAAGCTGAAATCTGCGGAGCTTATTGATGGGGAGGCCGGGAAGTATCTTCCCCTGACATTCAGACACGATGATGAAGGATTGACTATCAGCCTGCCGGAGCGATCTTTTGAAGATATGGCATATGTCATTAAACTCACCTTCAGAAATAAAATCCCGGCATTGTTAGTTCAGAATTGAGAAACGCCGGACTGGCTGACATGTATTGATTTGGATGAAGTGATAAAAACAGATATGAAAAGACTATGAAAAAAGTTTTATTTATTGCCCTGGGTATAATATTTACATTAAACATATGGGGCCAGCAGTTGCCTTACCAAAATCCCGGCCTAAGCTCCGAAGAACGTGCCAGAGACTTGATTTCACGGTTAACATTGAGCGAGAAAGCAGCCTTGATGTGCGACGTGTCAGAAGCTATCCCCCGCCTTGGCATCAAGAACTTTAACTGGTGGAGCGAGGCACTTCATGGCCTTGCCAATAATGACAATGTGACTGTTTTTCCCCAGCCTGTTGGCATGGCGGCTTCATTCGACGATGAGCTTGTATACCGGATTTTCAATGCCGTATCGGACGAAACACGTGCCAGGTACAATGAAGAAAAACAAAAAGGCGGAGAGAATAAGCGGTTTCTAAGCCTTTCGGTCTGGACACCTAATATTAATATCTTCCGTGATCCGCGCTGGGGACGGGGACAGGAAACATACGGCGAAGACCCCTACCTGACATCGCGTATGGGGGTATCAGTCGTAAAAGGACTTCAGGGACCGGATGATGCTAAGTATAGAAAGCTCCTGGCCTGTGCAAAGCATTACGCAGTTCACTCAGGTCCGGAATGGAGCCGTCATTCACTTAATGTAACGAATGTCGACCCGCTCGACATGTATGAGACCTATCTGCCGGCCTTCAAAACATTGGTACAGGAAGCTGATGTCCGCCAGGTGATGTGTGCCTATCAACGCCTGGAGGATGAACCATGCTGTAGTAATTCAAGGCTGCTGCAAAGAATTCTGCGCGATGAATGGGGCTATAAATATCTTGTAGTTTCCGATTGCGATGCAATAGCTGATTTTTATAACGGGCATAAAGTCTCATCGGATGACACTCATGCTGCGGCAAGAGGCCTTCCGGCCGGAACCGACCTGGAGTGCGCATGGCAGAATCATAATTATAAGAAACTACCCGATGCTGTCTTAAAGGATCTGATCATAGAGGAGGACCTTGACAAAAGCCTGTTGCGTGTGTTGGTCGGACGTTTCGACCTGGGTGAGATGGATGATGATGAAATTGTACCCTGGACAAAAATTCCCGCTTCTGTTATAAACAATGAGGAGCACAGAAAACTTGCCCTTGATATGGCACGCGAAACAATGACTTTGCTGCAGAACAAAAACAATATTCTTCCCTTGAAGAAATCAGGAAAAAGAATAGCCGTGATAGGCCCTAATGCTGACAATGAAAGGGTGTTATGGGGTAATTATAACGGTACTCCGGTACGTACAATCACAGTGCTCGACGGTATTAAATCCAAAATATCACTGAGCAAAATATTTTATGACAGAGCATGTGATCTGGTTGATAATAAAGTACTTGAAAGTTACGCCCAAAAATGTTCAATAGATGGCAGACCAGGATTCAGAGCCGCTTATTGGAATAATAGTGACCTTGCTGGTGATGCCGTTGCTGATCAGCAGCTTACAGGTTCCCTTGAATTAGCAACTGAAGGTAAACGCGAGATGGCTCCCGGAGTGAAGCTCGAGGGATTCTCTGCCACGATTGAAACTGAGTTCACTCCCTCAACAACCGAAGCGATTGTATTCAAATATGGGGCTGTGGGTGCTTTCGAGTTACTTGTAAATGGTGAATCAGTTGTAAAATTTGAAGATTGGCGGAAACTGATCTCAAAAACTTCCTATAATGTTGAGGCGGGTAAGAAATATAAGATAGAAATACGGTTTACTCAGCGCTACAACTGGCAGGCTGCCATCGAATTCGACTTTGGAAGAGAGACTGACCAGGATTTTTCCGGGTTATTGGCGAAACTGAAAGGGATTGATGTTGTTGTATTTGTCGGAGGCCTCTCCCACCTGCTTGAAGGAGAAGAGATGCCTGTCTCATACCCTGGTTTCAAAGGTGGAGACCGTACGGATATAGAATTGCCTGCAGTACAACGTAATTGTATAAAAACTTTAAAGGATGCAGGGAAGAAAGTTATTCTTGTGAATTGTTCCGGATCTGCGATTGGCTTTGTTCCGGAAACCGAAAGCTGCGAAGCTATTCTTCAGGCATGGTATGGCGGCGAATCAGGAGGACAGGCTGTAGCTGACGTGCTTTTTGGCGATTACAATCCTTCAGGTAAACTACCTGTGACTTTCTACAAGAGCGTGGAACAACTGCCCGATTTTGAGGATTACTCGATGAAGGGACGTACGTACAGATATTTGTCTGATCCTCTCTTCCCGTTTGGTTTCGGACTTAGCTATACGACTTTCACAATCGGAACTGCTCAGGTTTTTAAGAATGAGATCCACAGTGGCGGAAGCATTGAACTCACTGTACCTGTGTCAAACACAGGCAAACGCATCGGAACAGAAATCGTTCAGGTGTACATTAACAAGGTAGACAACCCAGACGGGTCATCTAAATCCTTAAGAGGTTTTCAGCGTGTGGCCATTGCCTCCGGGAAAACCCATGAGATAAGGATTGATCTGCCCCGTTCAGCTTTTGAATTCTTTGACAGGACAAGCGGTAAAATGGCTGTTGTCCCCGGTGAATATGAAATCTGGTATGGAAACAGTTCTGACATAAAAGATTTGAAAATGGTGAGTATCACGGTTCAATAATTTAAACTCCATTATTATGAATAAGATCAGTTTTTTGGTTATGCTCCTTGTGCTGTTTCCTGTATTGCCGGGCAATGCACAGAAACCGGTGCCGGTAAAGGTTGAGGAAGGATTAATACAGGGAGTGTTCGAAGACGGACTGACGGTTTACAAAGGTATTCCCTTTGCTGCGCCGCCCGTTGGTGACCTTAGGTGGCGTGCCCCTCAGCCTGCAGCTAAATGGACAGGTGTTCTGCAAGCTGATAAGTATGCTCCAGCACCTGTTCAGGGCGGAAACCCTCCGTCGGGCAAGAGCGAGGACTGTCTTTACCTGAATGTCTGGACACCGGCAAAATCGTCGAATGACCGGATACCGGTGCTGGTATGGATTTACGGAGGCGGGTTTAACGGGGGATCAACGTCGGAACGGGTTTACAGCGGTGAAAAGCTGGCTAATAAAGGCGTGGTACTGGTAAGCATCGCCTACCGGGTTGGCCAGCTTGGTTTTCTGGCACATCCGGAACTGAGTGCTGAGAGCCCGGACAAGGTTTCTGGAAATTACGGTCTCCTTGATATGATTGCGGGACTCACATGGATCCGGAAAAACATCGTTTCATTCGGCGGTGACCCCGACAAGGTAACTATATTCGGCGAATCGGCCGGAGGCATCGCCGTCAGCATGCTATGCGCCTCTCCACTGGCCAAAGGCCTGTTCCATGGTGCTATTTCACAAAGCGGCGGTTCTTTTGGACCTCCGCGCCCAACAACCTTCCCGGGTGAGAATTTAAAACGCCTTCATGATGCGGAAAGTGCAGGAGAAGCCTACGTTAAAAACAGCGGGTTTTCATCCATCGCAGAACTTCGAAAAACAGAAGCTGACAAACTTCCGGCAGTCCGCGGGCTTGCATGGCCAATAATAGATGGCTGGGTGCTCCCCGATGACCAGTACAAGCTATATGAGGCCGGCCGCTTTAATGATACTCCGATACTTGTGGGTTATAACTCAGATGAGGGAGCAAGCTTTATGCCTGCACGCAAACCGGAAGATTATATTTCCAGCGTCCGGACACGTTATGGCAAATATGCAGAAGATCTTCTCAAAGCCTACCCCGTAGGCCAGGATACTGTTCCGAAAACAGCACGTGACCTGTCCCGTGATGCAGCATTCGGCTGGCATACATGGAGTTGGGCCCGGCTTCAGGCGAAGACGGGAAAATCAAAGGCCTATTATTACTATTTCGATCAGCATCCGGACTATCCGAAGGACTCACCAAGGTATGGATATGGCTCACCACACGGTCAGGACGTAGCCTATGTCTTCGGCCATCTCGATGCATCAAATCCTCAGACCACCGACACTGACCAGAAAATCTCTGATGCAATAATCACCTACTGGACGAATTTTGCAAAGTATGGTGATCCCAACGGTGAAGGTGTTCCCGCGTGGCCAGCCTTCAGCGATGCCAACCCGGCAGTTATGTACTTCAGGCAGACACCCCACGCAGGTCCGGTTCCAGACGCGGAATCTCTGAAGGTCCTGGACGCCTATTTCAGGTGGCGCCGGACACCTGAGGGAGACGCATGGGCAAAATAGGTCGGGAAAAAATATGAAGAAAAAGCTATGAACTCAAATACAAATAAACTATGAAAAAAGTTGTACTGTTTCTTTCCGTTATGATGATTTGCAGTATTGCATCATCCCAGTTTGCTGGTACTATGCGTGGTCAACAGCAGGAGCCATTGCCTGATGGGTATAAACCTTCGTCCACCAATACTTTTTTATCTCAATACCCGGCTGTTAATGCTCAGACACGGCAGGCCATCTTCAGAGTGGTAGCACCCGCTGCCGGAATTGTTCAGGTTGACCTTGCAGGGAAAAAATACGGTATGACGAAAGATGAAAAAGGTGTGTGGACATGCACATCCGACCCCCAGGTTGTCGGTTTCCACTATTATGCCATCCTGATTGACAGTGTTCCTGTTATGGACAGAAACACGGAAGCCTTTTTCGGCAGCAACTGGGAATCATCCGGAATTGAAATTCCCGAAGGACCGGAAGGAGATTACTACAGGTTCAATAAAAACATACCTCACGGACAAATCCGCTCACTCTATTACTGGTCTGAAATAAACGGTATGGAACGTCATTGTAATGTTTATGTACCTGCTGATTACGAACAGAATACTGACAAGACATATCCTGTAATGTACCTGCTTCATGGATGGGGCGAGGATGAGAACGGCTGGTCAAATCAGGGGCACATGGCTAATATTATGGATGGATTGATCGATGCCGGGGAAGCTGTTCCCATGATCGTAGTGATGGACTGCGGGGATATCAAAACCAACTCCGATGTCCGCAAAGCTTCAACAAATGATGTGACCCAGATTTATCTCAATGATCTGATGCCATTCATTGAGAAGACCTTCCGTACAAAGAACGACAGGCAAAACCGTGCAATGGCCGGTCTGTCAAGGGGTGGCTTCCAGACCACGCAAACTGTTTTTCCCAACCTTGACAAGTTTGCATGGGTGGGTACATTCAGCGGTTTCTTCATGCGTCCTAATGATAAGATTGAAGACGCTTTCAATGGCGTCTTTAAAGATGCTGCTGCATTCGACAAGCAGATCAACCTCCTGTTCATAAGCACCGGTACCGAAGAACGGACACCTGTGGCGGCAGTTGAAGCCCTCAGGGCCCGCGGGATCAAGAACGTTATTTACCACGAATCCCAGGGCACAGCACACGAATGGCTGACATGGCGTCGCGCACTCAGGGAATTTGCTCCAAGACTATTTAAATAACTGATATATTGTTTAAACCGGTTCCTGAACCGCCATATTTAATGCATACCTTATAATTGAAGAAATGAAAATAAAGCTGGTCTTATTAATAATTATCAGTGCCCTCCTGTCAAATACGAAGGTCTGTGCACAGGATGAGGATTTCTATATTTACCTCTGCTTTGGGCAGTCAAATATGGAGGGCGCTGCCAGACCAGAACCGCAAGACACAGTAGTGGATGAGAGGTTCATGGTGATGGAGACAATTGATTGTCCCAACCTCGGAAGGACAAGGGGAAACTGGTACACTGCCGTTCCGCCCTTATGCCGATGCCGCTCGGGTCTGTCACCTGCCGATTATTTTGGCAGGACCATGGTTGAACACCTTCCGAAGAAAATCAGGGTGGGTGTAATCAATGTTTCAATAGGGGGATGCAAAATTGAGCTGTTTGACAAGGATAATTACGAGGCTTATGTTTCAACTGCACCGGCATGGATGACCAACATGATCAAAGAATATGACGGAAATCCCTATGCACGGCTTGTCGAGACGGCAAAACTGGCTCAAATGGATGGCGTCATTAAAGGATTTCTGTTGCACCAGGGAGAGTCAAATACAAATGACACAATCTGGCCGGATAAAGTCAAAATCGTCTATGACAACCTTGTCAAGGATCTGAATCTGAAACCGGAGAATGTGCCTTTACTGGCCGGCGAAATGGTAAGTGCCGCAGAGGGGGGTGCCTGTGCAAGCATGAATGAAATTATTGCTACGTTACCTCAAACAATACCAAATTCATTTGTAATATCTTCAGACGGCTGCACAGCCAAACCGGATCATCTTCATTTCACAGCGGAGGGATATCGTATGCTGGGGAAACGGTATGCGGCCAAAATGCTTTCCATTCTGGGATATAATATCGTTGTGCCCTGATTGACATTAACCCCATTTCAACGGATGAACTTATTGAAACAAATCTATAAATACTGATCATGAAGCGCTTTAAAACACTTTTGTTTGCAGTATTGATAATAAGCACAGGCAGCTACGGACAGTCATATAGCAGGACCGGTCTGGGCATTAAATATGCAGTAGATACTGTCGCGATTGAAATTCAATTCTATGGCCCGTCAACTGTAAGGGTACTGAAATGGCCTGAAGGTAAGACCTTTGACAAGGAGAGCCTGTCGGTTATAATGACTCCTCAGAAAACGGACTTTAAAATTACTCAAAAAGGAAACGAGCTGATTCTCACGAGCAAGAGCCTTCAGGTATCACTAAACCTTAAAAGTGGAAGGATATCGTTCCTGACATCACAGTCGGGGTTGCTCCTAAGCGAGACTGAGGCAGGCGCCAGTTTTACCCCTTTCAATGATGCCGGTGTTGAAACTTTCAATGTGATTCAGGCATTTGGTCTGGATAAAGATGAATCCATATATGGACTGGGTTCACAACAGCAGGGGAAAATGGTGCAGCGTGACCTGAAACTTAATATGATACAGGGAAATACGGATGATTATATTCCTTTTTTCCTTTCGGTAAAAGGTTATGGCTTGTTCTGGGATAACTATTCACCTACTGTTTTTGAAGACACCCCTGAAAGCACCTCGTTCAAGTCAGATGTGGGTGATTGCATCGATTATTATTTTATGCACGGAGGCAATGCCGACGGCGTGATTGCACGTATGCGCGAGCTGACAGGTCAGGCGCCGATGTTCCCGCTGTGGACATTTGGCTACTGGCAAAGCAAAGAACGCTATAAAAGCCAGGACGAACTTGTAGGAGTGGTTAAGAAGTATCGTGAACTGGGTGTTCCGCTCGATGGTATCATCCAGGACTGGCAATACTGGGGGAACAATTACCTCTGGAATGCTATGGAATTCCTCAATCCTGAATTTCCCAATCCGCAAAAGATGGTTGATGACATCCATAACCTGAATGCACACGTAATCATATCTATCTGGAATTCATTTGGTCCTGAGACAAAACAATACAGGGAGCTGGATAAGATAGGGGCGCTCATGGATTTTAAAACCTGGCCGGAATCCGGTTCGGAAAAGTGGCCGCCAAATCCTGATTACCCGTCAGGCGTGAGAGTTTATGATCCTTATAATCCTGAAGCACGGGATATTTACTGGAAATATCTGAATAAAGGTCTTTTCTCTCTTGGAATCGACGGATGGTGGATGGATTCATCTGAACCCGACCACCTGCAATTTAAACCTTCCGATCTTGACAACAAGACCTATCTTGGTTCATTCCGGAAAGTGAGGAATGCCTTCCCCTTAATGACAGTTGGCGGCCTGTACAAGAACCAGCGTTCAGTAACTTCCGACGTGCGTGTGTTTATCCTTACCCGTTCAGCATTTGCCGGTCAGCAGCGTTACGGAGCCAACACCTGGTCAGGTGATGTTGTGGCATCATGGGAAGCATTGAAAAACCAGATCTCGGCAGGGTTGAACATCTCCCTCTGTGGAATTCCTCACTGGAACAGCGATATCGGTGGATTCTTCCTGTGGAATTTCAGAAATGCGCTGAACGATCCTGAGTATCGCGAACTTTATGCACGCTGGACCCAATTCGGGGCGCTCTGCCCGATGATGCGCTCACACGGCACAGACGCTCCCCGCGAAATCTACCAGTTTGGGAAAAAAGGCGACAAGGTGTACGATGCCATAGAGAAAGCAATAAACCTGCGCTATAGCCTGCTCCCCTATATCTACTCCGCTTCCTGGGATGTCACTGCAAATCAGTCAACCATGATGCGGGCCCTGATGATGGACTTCCCGAAAGACAAACAGGCTCTGAATATAAATGATCAGTATATGTTTGGCAAATCATTGCTTGTATGTCCCGTAACTAAGCCTATGTATTCAACGGGAGGTAAAGAAGACTTCAGTACTGTCGGAACAAGAGAGCTCTACCTGCCCACAGGAACTGACTGGTATGATTTCCTGACCGGCCAGAAGTATACTGGCGGACAAACAGTAAAGAAAGAAACACCGATTGATATCATTCCACTGTATGTAAAAGCAGGTTCAATTATCCCTGTCGGACCGGAAGTTCAGTATGCCACAGAAAAAAAATGGGATAACCTTGAGATAAGGGTTTATGATGGCGCCAACGGTTCTTTCTTATTATATGAAGACGAATTTGACAATTTTAACTATGAGAAAGGGGCTTTTTCAACTATTCCCTTTACCTGGAATAACGGAAAAAGAACATTGACAATCGGTGAGTGTACCGGTTCTTTCCCCGGTATCATCAAGGAGCGCAAATTCAATATTATGCTTGTTTCTGAAGGCAGGGAAATGGGAACCGGTATTGTCGGGAAATATGACAGTGAAGTTGCTTACTCCGGCAAGAAAGTAGTTATTAAACTGTAAACAAGGTTATTTTAAGCTCTGAATAAACTTCTATTTTCCTGATATGACATATAAGAAAAGAAACAAGCTTCTGATTTTTCTGGCAGGATTATTATTGGCATTACCCGCATTATCTGCAGCTATTATCCCTGATTCCGGCACAATTGAAGCTGAAGCTGCCAGCCTGGTTGGTGGAGCATCGCGGATCACCGACCCTGAGGCATCCGGCGGTTATCTGGTTAGCCTGGCCAAGCCGGGCGAAGCTGTCACATTTATTAAACTTCCTAAGTCCGACAAGCTGGCAATTCGTTATGCAGCAGTGAAAGCAGGTACAATAAGTGTTTCTGTAAATGACATGCCGGCAGTAAAGGTAAATGTTCACTCTTCAGGAGCTCTGACCGGTACTTTTCTGAACGCGATAATTGACGTTGCAATCCCTGAGAGGGCCAGTCTGACAATCAGGCATGACAGTGATGATATCAGCATGAATATAGACCGGATACTCATCGGAGACGGCGATCTGGGCCTGCCTCCTGATATCTGGAATCTGCCTCCGCTGCCTATAGCTGCCGGACCCTATCCTGCAGACTGGGAGGGATTAAGCAGCCTTTATTCTGTCCCCTCGTGGTGGCGCGAGGCAAAGTTTGGAGCCTGGTCACATTGGGACCCTCAGTCCATGCCGGAAAAAGGCGACTGGTATGCACGCGGAATGTATATGCAGGGTCATCCCCAGTATGAGTATCATCTTAAGCAGTTTGGTCATCCTTCGGAATACGGTTATAAGGATATCTGCCATAACTGGGTGATTGATCGATGGAATCCGGATGAACTGATGGATTTATACCTGGAAATGGGAGCGAGATACTTTGTGGCAATGGGTGTTCACCATGACAATTTTGATTGCTGGAATTCTGCATACCAGCCCTGGAACTCGGTGAACGTAGGCCCGAAAGCAGACATTATAGGCATATGGGAGAAATCTGCCCGGCTTCATGGTATGCGTTTCGGCATCGGATTTCATAACTCCCCCCCCCGGACATGGGGACAGTTTATGCCGGTCCGTTATTCAAGTGATAAGAATGGGCCCTTTATAGGAGTTCCCTATGATGCTCTTCAGACAATAGCGGACGGAAAAGGAAAATGGTGGGAAGGCATGGATCCGGTCGACCTCTATGGCCCGGTTCATACAAAAGAGAATCCGCTGAATTCACCATTCTCCAACCAGTTTATGTGGCGCGTTGATGATGCAATCACCAAATATCACCCCGATGTGATTTACTTCGATGAGGCTGCAGGCGATACCTTGGCGGATTTGGGCGTGAATATGGGGCTGGGTTTTCTAGCTCCACCGCTAGTCGCGAACTTCTACAACAAGTCCATTAAGTGGAACCTGGGTGAGATGGATGTGGTCATCAACCTCAAGTGCGTGGGAGGGCGTTACAACAGCTTCAAAAACACCCCTGAACTGATTCCAATCGTTGAACGCGCCCTGGTCAAGAGTACGGAGGCAATAATAGAACCTGAAATTATGGCCTATTCGTTCCAAACGGAAACAAGCATTGCCGACTGGCATTATCGGACAGGGCAGAAGTATATGGATGCTAAAAAGGTAATTGAACTTTTGATGCAGAACGTATCACGCAATGGCACCATGCTGCTCAACATCACCCAGCATGGCCGCGGCGATCTTGATGATGAATTGATCCGCATTTGCAAAGATATAGGCGCATGGTTGAAAATCAACGGCGAGGCTGTTTACGGCTCCCGGCCATTTGAAATTTCTGGCGACAGTACAGTCTGCTATACACGCAACCAGGGTTATGTTTACGCAACATTTTTAGATTGGGATGGCAATCCGGTTACACTCAGTTCACTACGTGCTGATGGTTCAACCCTGGGCAGGGTAACAAAAGTGGAAGTGCTAGGCTCGGATATCCCAGTAACATTCACTCAAAACGATAAGGGTCTGACTGTGACACCCCGGGGAGCTATACAACCCCTCCAGGGGATCACCAATCAACCGCTCGCTAACGAATGCCGGGTTTTACGCATCACTCATGACAGGGATTGGTATAATGACGACGACCCGGGTGCAACTTATCGCGGATGGATTCGCAATTGCAACCTTGGAACAGGCGACTTTAACAACGATCTGACTATTTGCAGAACACCCGGATATATCTGGACCTCTTCATTCTCAGGAACCGGAGTGACAATCATAGCCCCCAAAGAAGCCGGGTCAGGAATACTTGAGGTTCAGATCGACGGCCAAGCCAGGGCGACAGCTGACCTGTCAACTGATGGCCCTCGTCTGGCTCAGCAGATTGTATGTGAAATAAACGGCCTGACTGCAGGTAAACACTCCATTTCATTAATCAACCGTGGCCCCGGTCCTGTGGCAATAGATGCGCTGGTTATCCAATAACTCCAAACGATCCGTAAACACAAAACTCCCTGACAATAAGCAAACCTATGGATAGTCATCAATCATTACATAAAATGTACCGGAGAGTCATAATCTTCTTTTCATTTTTTGTCTTTTCTGTATTATGTGCAGGACAGGCAGTAACGTCTTTCAGACAGTCTCCTGAAGGAATTGATGTAACTCTTGCAGAGGGAACTTTGAGCATCCTCCCTATGGCAGATAACACTATGAGAATAAGGTTCTTTACAGAGTTGCAACCTAAAGATACGGAACTGATTTTCATCAAGACAACAGACAAACCCGTTTTCGCTGTAACAGACACCCGCGATGCCGTGCTTGTTAAGGGAAAAAAGATAACAGTATCTGTTAGTAAACGATCCGGAACATTATCATTTGCTGACGAGAAAGGGACAGTATTCCTCAGGGAAAAAGAAAACACCCGTCAACTGATCCCCGGAACCGTTGGGGGCGAATCCTGTTTCCTGGCAGAACAAAGTTTTGAATCCCCGGACGATGAGTTTTTGTTTGGACTTGGTCAGTTCCAGGATGGACATTATAACGTTAAAAATATCACCCGAAGGCTGACTCAGGTTAATTCTCAGATTTCAATTCCTTTTATCTACTCAAGCAAAGGGTACGGGTTACTCTGGCATCAGTACGGGCTTACTGATTATAATCCGGCAGATAATTTTATTACCCTCGAAAAACAGGAGAAATCAGCTGGGAATAATCAATCCGCTGATGTCACAACAACTGCCGGAACCCAGCGGCGATCGCAAAACCAGTCAGTTTACATTGGCTCCTTTACGGTGCCTGACGATGGAGAATATTCCTTGTTTATTGACTATGGTGACATGGAAAGCCGTCATTTTGTGGTTATTGACGGGGAAACCCGTATCGATCAGAGTAACATGTGGCTTCCCCCGACAGTAAGCACCCTTGTAAATCTTACAGGAGGAGAACATCAGATACAGCTCTCGTGTAAGGCGACCAATAATCCGGAAGTGTCATGGAAACTTGTTGACAGTCATACCACTTTCAGATCCCCACATGCAAAGCTCCTGGATTATGTTGTTTTCTTCGGTCCTTCGGCTGACAGCGTTATTGCCTCTTACCGCAACCTCTCAGGCAGTGCTCCGCTGTTCCCTCTCTGGGCTTATGGTTTCTGGCAATGCCGTGAAAGATATACTTCCGGGATTCAACTGGTGGAGACTGTAAAAGAGTTCCGAAACAGAAATATCCCTGTGGACGTAATTGTCCAGGACTGGCAATACTGGGGTAAGAATGGCTGGGGTGTTCCTCTGTTTGATGAAACCAATTATCCCAATCCGACAGGTTTTATCAAAGAGATACATGATCTGAATGCACATTTCAATATTTCAATCTGGTCAAATCCCGATAGAAACTCTGCAACAGGTATGGATTACGTGGCAAAAAACCTGTTTATACCTGACAGCAAGTGGTTGGATTATTTCAATCCTGTAACAAGGGAGGCCTACTGGAATACCCTGAGCGAGAATTTGTTTGTGCATGGTGTTGATTCGTGGTGGATGGATGCCACTGAACCCGAGAACGATGCACTGAAAGGGGAAACAACCTATCTGGGACCCGGTGATTTTTATCGTCTTACTTATCCGCTGTTTGTCAGTCAGGCTGTTTACGAAGGCCAGCGGAAAACATCATCCGACAAGCGTGTATGCATTCTGACGAGGTCGGCTTTCCTCGGTCAGCACAGATATGGGATCATTAACTGGTCAGGCGATATCGGTGGAACCTGGGACGCATATAAAAGGCAGGTTGTTGCAGGATTAAATTATACAATTACCGGCCTGCCTTACTGGACGACTGATATTGGTGGATTCTTCCGTTCCGGGGAATCGCAGTATACGGATGAGAAGTATCATGAGCTGCTTATCCGCTGGTATCAGTGGGGAGCGTTTAATCCCATCTTCCGGATACATGGTTATCAGTCTGAGACTGAACCCTGGAAATATGGCCGGGAGGTTGAGAATAATATGCGTAAAACGCTCAATCTGCGCTATCGCCTTTTGCCTTACATTTATTCAGAAGCTTTTAAGGTCACAAAAAACGGCTCCACAATGATGCGCCCGCTTGTAATGGATTTTATAGAAGACCCCACAGCCATTGAACAACCTTATCAATATATGTTTGGAAAAGCCTTTCTGGTTGCACCGGTAACGGAACCAGATGTAAAGGTGTGGAAAATTTACCTCCCGAAAGCAGCAGAATGGTATGATTTCTGGACCGGTGAAAAGTACACGGGCGGTCAAACGGTGAATAAAGAAACACCTCCAGACATTATTCCACTGTATGTAAGAGCAGGTTCAATTATTCCTTTTGGACCGGAAGTTCAGTTTGCCACTGAAAAAAAATGGGATAACCTGGAATTAAGGGTATATGAAGGTGCCAATGGTGAGTTCACTTTATATGAAGACGAAAACGACAATTACAACTATGAGGAAGGAGTCTGTTCAACAATCAACTTCTCGTGGAACGATTCCAATAAGAAATTGACCATAGGTGATCGCAAAGGTTCATTCCCGGGAAGTCTGAAAGAGCGGAAGTTCAATATCGTCCTGGTAAAAAGGAACAAAGGCGAAGGAGCTTCTCTTACTGAAGAATACGATAAAGCAGTAGTATATACAGGGAAGAAATCAGTGATCAAACTGAAGAGATGACGAAGACAAAAATTCATTACAATTGAATCAGGTCATATGGAATACTCAACCTTAGGAAAGACAGGTCTCAAAATACCGCGAATTATATTTGGAACCAGTGCCCTGGGAAATTTATACCGTGTTCATGCATTTAATACAAAACTGGAAATAGTCAGTGAATGCATAAAAAATGTTCAGTATCCGGTTTTTGACAGTGCCGGTAAATATGGGGCCGGGTTAGCCCTTGAGACACTGGGCAAATGTTTGGACAAACTAAGAATAAGCAGGGATGATGTCTTAATAAGCAATAAACTGGGCTGGCTCCGCAGCGAATTAAAAACACCCGGGCCGACTTTCGAGCAGGGGGTCTGGTTCGGTCTGAAAAACGATGCATTTCAACAAATAAGTTATAATGGCATTATGGCATGCTTCGAGCAGGGCAATGAATTACTGGGAGGAACTTATAAACCACAGCTGTTATCAGTACACGACCCGGATGAATATATAAACAGAGGCAATAACCCCGAAGAAAAGGAGAAACTTTTTACAGATATTCTTGAAGCTTACAGAGCTCTGTCAGATCTTAAAAAACAGGGAAAAACAAAAGCCGTTGGTATCGGTTCAAAAGACTGGACAATAATAAACAAGGTGGCCGAATATGTGGAACTCGACTGGGTCATGTTTGCCAATAGCCTGACAATTATGAATCATCCGCCGAAATTGCTGTCATTTATCGATAAGTTGTTCAACAAAGGAGTTACTATTATAAATTCGGCGGTTTTCCAGGGAGGTTTTTTGACAGGGAGTGATTATTATGATTATAAACTTATTACCCCTGAAAGTGACGGACCGAAATTCCAATGGCGTGAGACATTCAATGCCCTTTGCCGCAAGTACAAAGTAATTCCGTCAACAGCTTGCGTTAATTTCGCAATGACCCCTCCGGGAGTAGCTGCCATTTCACTCAATACCTCAAATCCCGATCGGGTGAAGGACAACGTAGATTCTGTGCATGAAAAGGTTCCGAAGAAATTTTATGCAGAAATGATAAAAAAAGGATTAATCAGTAAGGATTACCCCTATCTTAATATATAGTTCAGAAAGCAACTGTTAAACCGGAATTCATACCAAATAATGTTACTTCCATGCAAAGCCAAAAGTTTACCACCAAAGAGTATTTAGTACCCTTTATTCTGATAAGCTCGCTCTTTTTCCTGTGGGGTATTGCTCATGGCATGCTCGACACCTTAAACAAACATTTTCAGGATATGCTTCATCTTTCGAAAGCTCAGTCAGGGATGATTCAGTTTTCCGTTTATATGGCTTATTTCAGCATGGCGCTTCCTGCCGGCTATTTCATGAGGGCGTTTGGATACAAAAAAGGGATAATCCTTGGGTTATCATTATTCGCTTCAGGCGCATTATTAATAGCAGCAACCACTTCATTCGAATCATTCTGGATTTTTCTTATTTGCCTGTTTGTTATGGGATGCGGACTGGCAACATTGGAGACCGCAGCAAACCCCTATACAACAAAGCTCGGACCCAAAGAGACAGCTGAACGACGGATTAACTTCTCGCAGTCGTTTAATGGTCTGGCCTGGGTGATTGGACCGCTCATCGGTCTGTATATCTACAAAGGGCAGGATGCCGGGGAAGGCCAGAAGCTAAGTTCAATGATTTTGCCATACATGGCCATAGCAGCTGTCGTAATTATTGTGGCAGTTATATTTATTAAGACCCCCCTGCCTGAAATATCAGAAGAAACGGATGGTACCAATGATGCAAGTGATAATCCGGATAATTCACCCTTTCTCGCGAAACCGCTTTTAAAACAAAAACATTTTGTATTGGGGGTTGTCGCCCAGTTCTCCTATGTGGCGGCTCAAACGGGTATATTCAGCTACCTTATAAACTTTGTTACAGACGAAAATCAGACACCTAATTTCGATAAGGCGGATGGCCCGTTGTTCCTGGCCCTAGGCTTTGCCCTGTTTATGATCGGAAGAATGTCCGGAAGTTATCTTATGCGATTCTTCAAGCCCGCCAGAATGCTGGCTATATATGCCTTAATGTGTTGCCTCCTCTTACCATTGGTAAGTGCGAGACTCGGATGGGTCTCTTTAATCAGTCTGTATGGAGTCTTCTTCTTCATGTCAATTATGTTCCCTACAATATTTGCGCTGGGAATAAAAGATCTGGGTCCAAAAACCAAAAAGGCATCATCTTTCATTGTGATGGCGATAGTGGGAGGGGCTGTTTTCCCTCCGTTGATGGGCTGGATTGCCGATAACTCAAGCATGTCAGTTGGTTTTTTCGCTCCAATACCGTTTTTCGTTTTTATCCTGTATTATGCAATCTCCGGATACAAGGTAAAATATGATTAAGACTAATATAAAATGAAAATCGACAGCCACCAGCATTTCTGGAGCTATAACCCGAAAGAATATGGCTGGATATCCAATGATATGGAAATCCTCCAAAAAGATTATTTGCCTGACCAATTGAAGACTGAACTATCTTCAATTGGATTTGACGGGTCAGTTGCGGTTCAGGCACGTCAGTCGCTGGCAGAAACACAATGGCTTCTAAACCTTGCTGAACAACACAGTTTCATCAAAGGAGTTATAGGCTGGGTCGATTTATGCTCTCCTGACCTGGAGGAACAGCTAATTCAATTTTCCGGGAACCCGAAACTCGTTGGCATCAGGCATGTTATACATGATGAACAGGATGAGGACTTTATGCTCAGGAAGTCCTTTATGAGAGGAATAGCATATCTGAAGAAATTCAAACTGACCTATGATATTCTTGTATTTCCGCGACATTTGCCCAATACAATTGAGTTTGTCAGGCAGTTCCCTGAACAGGTCTTTATCCTTGACCACATTGCAAAGCCATCTATAAGGGACAAGACAATATCACCCTGGAAGGAGAATATTGAAAAACTTGCCGGGTTCAGGAATGTCTACTGCAAATTATCCGGCATTGTTACCGAGGCAAATGTTAAAAACTGGAATCAGGAAGAATTAATTCCATATCTGAATATAGTATTTGACGCTTTCGGCACAAACCGGTTGATAATCGGATCTGATTGGCCCGTATGCCGACTTGCCGGATCATATAGACAGGTTATGCAGGTAGTGCCGGATTACATCAGAACTTTCCCTGACCAGGATAAGAAGAAAATACTTGGAGAAAATGCAATAAAAGCATATGAACTTTAACCTTGATCGGATTAGCTTCTAACCCAAAAAAAATGAAAGCATTTGCTATTACAGAAGAAAGATCAGTTCGGGCAATAGATATAGAAGAACCCCTCCCCGACTCAGATGAAGTATTGCTGGAGGTTCATTACATAGGGTTATGCGGAAGTGATTTAAATTCTTATCGCGGGCTGATGCCATTGGTAACTCTGCCCCGGATTCCGGGTCATGAAATAAGCGGAATCATAATTGATAAGGGGTCCCGGGTGCCTTCTTCATTTAAAAAAGGAGATAAAGCAACAGTATCGCCATATACAAATTGCGGTGTTTGTCCTGCATGCCGTGCCGGACGCATTAATACATGCGAGTTTAATCAGACTCTAGGAGTACAACGTGAAGGAGCCCTTACCGCGAAGATCCGGATTCCTTACGATAAGGTTTTTACAAGTGAAATACTTTCACTGGAAGAGCTGACCCTGGTTGAACCGTTGAGTGTAGGATATCACAGTGCAAACCGTGGCGAAGTAAAGGAAACAGATACCGTATTGCTCATTGGATGCGGTGTCATAGGAATGGGTGCTTTATGCGCCACTGTACGAAAAGGCGCCACTGTGATTGCGCTGGATATTGACGATAACAAACTGGAGATTGCTAAACACTTTGGTGCGGCCTATACAATCAACAGTAAAAAGGAAAATCCTCTTTCCCGAATTAAGGAGCTTACGCGAAACGAAGGCGTGGATGTAGCAATAGAAGCTGTCGGTAATCCGACAACCTTCATACTTGCCCTTGAAGCCGTTTCTTATGCCGGGAGAGTCATAACGATAGGATATTCGAAAGAGGAGGTGCATTTCAACTCTCAGTTAATTGTCCGTAAAGAGCTTAATTTATATGGCTCACGTAACGCGCTCAGGGTTTTTCCTTCTGTTATCCAGATGCTTGAACGGAAAGAAAAACCCTATCTAAACTTAATTACAAAGGTGTTTCCCTTTGACCAGACTCCCGAAGCTTTTAAATTCTGGGATGAAAATCCCGGGGCAGTTTCCAGGATATTAATCCATGTAACCGGATGAAACAATAACCTGACTAAAGTCTGATTTTCGACACAATTAAATTAAAATATTTCACTATTTTACAGGATATAATGAATGTTAAAAAAAGTAATATTTTTAAAAAAACCTGTTGTATGAGAGAGATTTATTGTGGTTTGACAGTATTCTTAACCCTGTTTCTCAGTACCATGGTACTGGCACAGTCAGATTCAGCCAGAAATCCTGTTATCTGGGCTGATGTCCCTGACATGTCTGTGATCAGGGTGGGTGACACATATTATATGAGCAGCACCACAATGCACATGACTCCCGGTGTTCCGATCATGAAGTCTGAAGATCTTATTAACTGGGAGATCGTTAACTATGCTTACAATACTCTTGGCGATAATGACGCATTAAATCTATTAAACGGGAAAAATGCCTATGGGAGAGGATCATGGGCCTCATGTATTCGTTATCATAATGAAACCTTTTATGTATCTACATTTTCGTCAACAACCAACAAAACATATATCTGGTCAACAAAGGATATTGAAAAAGGGCCCTGGAAGGAGTCAGCCTTCAGCCCGAGCTTTCACGATCACACCCTGGTTTTTGATGATGATGGTCGTGTCTACCTGATCTATGGCAATAAAAAACTCACTCTTGTTGAACTTAATGCTGATCTGACTGGAGTCAAAGCCGGAGGAGTTAACCAGGTAATCATCGAAAATTCAAGCGCACCCTCCGGCCCTGACAGCGGACTTGGGGAAGGGTCTCAGTTGTTCATGGTTAATGGCAAATACTATCTCTTTAACATTACATGGCCCAGAGGCGGAATGAGAACCGTTGTCATTTACAGGGCCGGCAGAATAACCGGACCATGGGAAGGAAGGCTTGCCCTGCAGGATAAGGGTGTGGCCCAGGGAGGTATGATCGATACGCCTGATGGCAGATGGTTTGCATATCTGTTCCGTGACCAGGGTTCAGTTGGCCGTATCCCTTATCTTGTTCCGGTAAAATGGGAGGATGGCTGGCCAATCCCGGGCATTGATGGCAAGGTCCCCGACAACCTCGATCTCCCTGTCAGTAAGGGCCTGATACCTGGTATTATAGCCTCCGATGAGTTCAAACGCCAAAAAGGAGAGCCTGCCCTTCCACTTGTATGGCAATGGAACCATAACCCCGACAATTCCCTGTGGTCAGTAACCAGGAGGAAAGGCTATCTCCGGCTGACGACCGGCAGGGTTGATACAACCTTTACACAGGCAAGAAATACCCTCACGCAGCGAACCTTCGGACCTGAATGCTCAGGATCAACTGCAATAAACGTTGCCCGCATGAAGGATGGCGATTTTGCGGGCCTGGCCTTATTACAAAGAAAGTTCGGCCTTGTTGGGGTCAAATATTCCAACGGATCAAAATCAATTGTGATGGTTAATGCTCAAACCGGAAAACCTGTTGAAGCTGAGAGTGTTCCACTGAAACAGAAAACCGTTTACCTGAAAGCTGAATGCAATTTCAGAGACCTTGAAGACGTAGCATACTTTTATTATAGTCTCGACGGCAAAACCTGGGTGCCGATCGGTTCACAGCTTAAAATGGAGTATTCAATGCCCCATTTCATGGGCTACCGATTCGGATTGTTCAACTACGCTACCGTAACCCCTGGCGGATATGTAGATTTTGACTGGTACAGGGTTGCTAAAGGAATAAGTAATCACAGATAAAAACAGCCAAAAAAATCAAGAACTACGACGAACATTTGTATTTATTTCAAACGCTATAAATAATCTATAATGAAGACTCAGTTATTCTTTATGCTCCTATTTGCATTTGCGGTATTATGCCTGAACAATGCAGATGCTCAAAACCCTGTTATTAGAAACCAGTTTACGGCTGATCCGACAGCCAGGGTTTTCAATGGTAAGATGTACCTGTTCCCGTCCCATGATATCCCTGCTCCTGAGAGTGTCGCCCGGAAAGACTGGTTCTGCATGGAGGACTATCATGTGTTCTCATCATCAAACCTCACAGACTGGACTGATCATGGCGTTATTGTAACCCAGCAGAAAGTGGAATGGGTCAACCCGGCCTCATACAGCATGTGGGCCCCTGACTGCGTTGAAAGAAACGGAAAGTATTATTTCTACTTTCCTGCAAATTTAAAAACCGGCAGGGGATTCGGGATTGGTGTCGCCATAGCTGATAAACCTGAAGGGCCATATATTCCACAGTCTGAACCGATTGAGAAGGTGAGGGGTATAGATCCCTCTGTGTTCATTGACAAGGATGGCCAGGCATATATTTACTATTCACTTAACAGAATATTTGCCGCCAAACTTAAAGACAACATGACAGAACTCGCATCTGACCCGGTTGTTCTCGGAGATCTGCCAACCAAGGGACTGGTGGAAGGACCATTTTTCTTCGAAAGGAATGGAATATACTACCTGACCTATCCTCATGTTGAAAATGTAACTGAAAGGCTCGAGTATGCCATTAGCGATAATCCGCTTGGGCCCTTTACAGTGAAAGGGGTAATCATGGATGAGACCCCAATGGGCACCTGGACAAACCATCATTCACTTGTGGAGTACAATGGCCAATGGTATCTCTTCTACCATAACAGCGCCTACTCACCAAAGTTTGACAAGAACAGGTCTGTCTGTATTGACAGCCTCTTCTTTAATCCTGATGGTACTATACAGAAGGTCATTCCGACATTCCGTGGAGTGGGGCTGACCAGTGCTGCCTCACAGATTGAAATTGACCGCTACAGCAATATCAGCCCTGAAGGTGCATCAATTACTCTCCTCGATACTCTTAATGCCTTCAAAGGCTGGAAGACCGTGCTTGATAAGCCGAATGCATGGATAAGATACAATGCTGTTGATTTCGGGAGTAAGAAGCTTAAAAAGGTTCAGGTAAATGCTGCATCTCAAACCGGTGGAACTCTTCAGATTCGTCTGGATAAACCAGACGGAGCCATACTTGCCGAAGTTAAGATCCCAAAAGGCACAGACTGGTCCACAGTTAATGCACGAGTGTCAGGATTTCAGAAGGGTGTTCATGATCTGATTGTGGTGGTTAATGACGGTAATGCCGTGGAAATTGACTGGATAAAATTTCTGAAATAGAATTAATGATTTAGTCCTGCTGACTGGCTTAGCCAGCGTTTTAATACTGCGGAAACTATTTAAATATTTGATCCTATGAAAATCCCAATCACCACTGCAAATTTGCTGTTTGTGACGTTTGTGGCTGTTCCTGTGCTGCTTGCGTCATGTGCTGCTTCCACAAAAAAATCTCCTGAGAATAAGGAGATGGTTCTATGGTATTCTAAACCTGCTGATAGCTTATGGCATGATGGTTTATTCATCGGGAATGGCTACATGGGAGCTAACGTCTTTGGGAAAACAGACAAAGAGAGAATAGCGTTAAACGAATCTTCTTTCTGGTCAGGCAGGCCTCATGATTACAATGATCCGGATGCATACAGGTATTTCGATAAAATTAAAAACCTGGTTTTTGCAGGGAAATTCGATGAAGCAGAGAAGATGGCCGATGAACATTTTTATGGTAAACCTGGGGCACAGCAGGCATACCAGCCGCTCGGAGATCTTCTCCTCAACTTCAGGGTTACAGGTGACTCAATTAAGGATTACTATCGCGAACTGGATATGGAATCAGGCATCGTCAGGGTTAGCTATACTGACGGTAATGTTAAGATCACACGCGAAGTTTTTATGTCATATCCTGACCATGTTATGGTCATGAAGATATCGGCAGACAAACCCGGCAAAGTTTCAGTTGAGGCAAAACTCATGAGTCCGTTCCTTGATAAGACCTATGCAGGAGATAACAGGCTAACCATAAACGGCGAATGGAGATATATACCCCGGGATACCAGCTGGCTTATTGCTAAGGTAGAAGGAACAGGAATGAGTTTCCAGACTGATGTCATTGCCCTGCCTGACAAAGGAACACTCCGTACAACGGATTCAAGCCTGGTTGTCACGGACGCTAATTCCGTGACATTTATTCTTACCGCTGCAACAAGTTTTATTAATTATAAGGATATAACCGGAGATCCCGCTGCTGCATGTGAAAAAATCCTGGCTGGAGTTGAAGGGAAAGACTTTGAAACACTGAGAAATACACATTTAAAGGATTTCAGTGGTCTGATGAGCCGGGTTCACCTGAACATAGGTGACCCCGCGATGAATGCAAAACCGACCGATATAAGGGTGACTGACCTTAAGAAGGGATTACCGGATCCGGACCTTGTCTCCAAGATATTCCAGTTTGGCCGGTATATACTGGTCTCAAGCAGCAGGCCGGGCAGCGAACCTGCTAACCTTCAGGCAAGATGGAACCAGGATTTGTTACCAAATTGGGGAAGCAAGTACACGGTTAATATCAATACCCAAATGAACTACTGGCCTGCTGAAGTTACCAACTTATCTGAATGTCATATGCCACTGTTTCAGATGCTTAAAGACCTGTCTGAAAACGGTGCAAAAACAGCAAAGATCTATTACAATGCTGACGGATGGGTTGTCCATCACAACACTGATCTATGGAGGGGGACCGCTCCCGTAGATGCTGCGCGTTATGGTATGTGGCCTGTAGGCGGTGCCTGGCTGTGCCGGCATATCTGGGAGCATTATCTCTTCACGGAAGATGTTGAATTCCTCAAAGAATATTATCCGATAATGAAAGGTTCAGCCCGGTTCCTGATGGACATAATGACTGAAGAACCAAAATATAAATACCTGGTCGTACCTTTCTCGACGTCTCCGGAACAGGGGTATTTTGTCAAAGAGGGAGGGAAAGAGGTATTCCTGTCATCATCAACCACTATGAATATTGGGATAATCAGGGATCTTTTCCCCCATTGCATTGAAGCACAAAAGATCCTGAACATTGATCATGAATTTGGTGCCAGGCTTGCCGGAGCCCTTGAAAAAATACCTCCGTATCAGATTGGAAAAGATGGTCTTCTCCAGGTGTGGATTGAGGACTGGAAAAGAGGCAACCAGGGGCACAATATGTCTGCAAATTTTGGATTCTTCCCTGGTAACTCCATCACTCTCCGCGGGAATCCCGATATAGCGGCCGCAATTGAGAAATGGCTGGAACCACGCCTCGCAAGGACCGGATGGCCCAGCGCCTGGGATATTTGTGACTGGGCAAGACTGGAAAATGGTGTAAGGGCTGATACTGTTATTAATCAGTTCTTCCATGCCCGCATGCCGGGAAGAGGACTTGGAAATAATCTTCATAATACTGCGAGCAATCAGTCAGATGCCAATTTCGGATTTACCGCCGGTGTTGCTGAATGCCTGCTGCAAAGTCATGCAGGCGAAATTTCTTTACTGCCGGCTTTACCTCCAAGCTGGCAGAACGGGTCTGTCACCGGATTAAAAGCCAGGGGAGGGTTTGAAGTTGATATGAGCTGGGAAAACGGGAAGCTCACCTCATGCAACCTGAAATCAATCCTGGGTAACTCCTGCCTGGTTCGTTACGGCGGAGAAACAAAGACCTATGACATCCCGGCAGGTAATTCAATAAATATCACCCGTGATCTGACTGCAACCGGATCAAATTAACAGGCGATGAATCCGCTGCACAGGCAGTTGTCAGGCAGCTCATCATTATTACTACCGATTGAAGTTTTATAAACAGGAATTATGCAACGAAGATATTTTCTCAAGAGAGGCGCGGTCGCTGCCGGCCTGGTGAGTATTCCGGGGTCGTTACTGCCTTTAACCTCATGTAATCCTCAAAAGCCAACCGCAGGGTCAAAGAGAGCGGCAAGGAAGGAGATCCGTTCTGCCGGCTACCTTCAAAGTGCAAAGGAGGAAAAGTATTTACCCAAGTTGCCGGTACTTGCAGAATCAAAACTGACGCCAGATGTTCGGGTTTCGCCCATGCCGCTCGGGAAACGGCTGCAGCGCGGTATTGTCCCCGGGAGGGGTTTTTGCAGCATCGCACCCGGCAGCGATTTTCTTATCTCCGGCAATGGGTCAATGAGTATCGAGATGCCCTGCGATCCTTACTCGGAGCAAATCCTTTTCCGCCATGAAAGCCTGTTCAGTCCGCGCAAGAGGCCCTTCGAGGCACCCATGATTGCAGATATCTTACCACAGGTGCGGCAGATGCTGCTCGACGGAAAATACCACGAAGCTGCGAGACTCGCCTACGACGAGTGGCACAAGACCCCGATCACCCGGGGGATGGGTGGGTTCGGCGGAAAGGTATTCTCAATGCTTCAGGAGTTTCCTCAAAGCACATCGGTTGAGGACTATCTTCGTACGGTCGATTTCGAAAGCACCGAGGTGAAGGTTCACTGGACAGACAAGTCCGGCAGCTGGGTTCGCCGGACATTCACCTCACGGCCCGACAATGTCGTGGTTCAGTGGCTCACCGCCCCGGAAGGACAGTCGGTGAATGTACGTATCACGGTGTCAGAGAGAGCTGCAGGACGCGGCTTTGGAGGAGCGATGAATACCTCTGCTGTCCGTGGCCGCGGAGGAACGGGGGCGGGAAGCGACGAGTCCGGTAACACGCAGATGGACTTCAATGAGCAGCGGTTGATTATAAAGGGCCGTTTGGACCCTTCGACAGACAACAGGGGCTTTGCCAATGTGACCCGCGTGGTCCGTCACGGCGGCTCAGCCGGCATGGATGACGACACACTGGTGGTGGAGAATGCTTCGTCTGTTATGCTGCTCACGCGCATAGAATATTTCCCTGATTACAGCGAAGACAAGGTAGAAGCTGTCCGGCAGTCGCTGGAAGAACTCACCCCTGACTACCCTGCCCTGCTGGAGCGAGCCCGCAAGGTCCAGTCCGGAATGCTCAACCGCGTCACCGTGGATTTCGGCGAAGCCTCCAAATTTGGACTGTCATCCGAGGAGCTTCTGTCTGACCAGCGGTCGAGCCCGGGCTATTCGGGCGCTTTTCTCAAGACGTTTTTCGAGATGTGCCGATACTGGTTTATTCTTTCCAGTGGCAGGTATTTAGCCGTATCGGCCCTGACCAACGTCAATATCAACCTGCAGATTGCGCCAATGAACCTTGGTTATCATCGCGAAGGCGAGGAGGCGTACTTCAACTGGATGGAAAGTCTGGTTCCCGACTTCCGCACCAACGCAAAGAACATCTTCGGCATGCGTGGCACCGATTACGCCATCGCACCGACCAAAGATTCGGGTGTTGTTACAATGTTCGACTATGCTGATAATACCGGGGAGATATGGCCCCATCCCTATTGGATCAGTGCCGGTGGCTGGTGTGTGCGCCCGTTCTGGGATCACTATCTTGTAACCGGTGATATGGATTTCCTCCGTAACCGCGTGGTACCGGCTTATAAAGATCTGGCTCTGTTTTACGAGGACTTTCTGACAGTTACTGACAAAAATGGAAATTACATCTTCGTCCCGTCTTTCTCTCCGGAGAACAATCCAGGCAACCTGAACCCCGGGTGTATGGCGGTCATCAACGCTACCATGGACATATCGGTATGCCGCGAGGTGCTGGTCAATCTGGTGGAGGCCTGTAAGCTGCTGGGCATTGAGGCCGGTAACGTGCCAAAATGGAAGGCGATGCTGGATAAACTGCCTCCACACATGGTTGAACCGGACGGTACCCTGAAGGAATGGGCATGGCCCGATCTGGAAGATCGATATAACCACCGGCATATCTCTCAGTGCTACGGTGCCTGGCCCGGCGATGAAATTGATCCGGACCGCACGCCTCAACTTGCCAGAGCTGCTGTGATAGCAGCCCGGAAGCGCGTACCGGAGCGGCTGGCCGCTCATAGTCATTGCCAACGTACTTTGGTTGCAGCAAGACTCAAAGACAGCTTCATGGTGGACACCCAGTTACGGCTGATGCTTGAGCAGGGCTTTGTGAGCACCACACTTCTGTGTCCTCATGACCCATACGCCGCCATGCGGATACCGGATGCGCAGGGCGGGATTCCCGCAATTATGATGGAAATGCTTGCCTACTCCCGCCCCGGTGTGATTGAGGTACTCCCGGCCCTTCCTCCCTCGCTGGTCAGGGGATCCATCAACGGAATGCTCCTTCGCACCTTTGCACGACTTGACAAACTGACCTGGAATATGAATGACCGTACCGTGGACTTAACTGTCACCTCTGTGAGAAAGCAGGATGTGACTTTAATTGCCCGGTATGGTATCGAAAAAATCTCTTCCTCTTCCGGAGTTTTGGCGGTGAAGCCACAACCCGGGGAGGCTGCATGTGATTTGCACTTGCCGGAAGGGAAACCGGTGGAGATTCATTTGAAAATAGGTCAGCGCAATCCGATGGATTGGATTAATTGGACGTAATCAGTAAGCAGAAATCAAATAAAAAAATATGAAACGCAGAAAATTTGTTAAGGCAGGTGCGGCCGCTGCGGGACTGGTGAGTTCCCTGGAGTTATCGCCATTGCTTGCTGCGGCTGAACAGGAAACTCCCGAGACAGGAGCGCCACTGGCTGACAATCGTCCGGCCGAATACCTTAACCGTGTGCAGGGAGACTCATTCCTGCCCGGACCGCCGGTAGCCGGGAGATCGTATCCGGTCACACCGATGCCGCTGGAGGAACGTGTCAGGCAGAAGATTGTGCCGCAGAGGGGTTTTTGCAGCACCGCTCCCGCCAGTAATGTCAGAGAGGCTCTCATATCCGGAAATGGTGAGATGAATATCGAGTTGACAGGCAATCCCTACTCAGAGCAGATCCTTTTCCATCATGAAAGCCTGCTTATGCCATGGAAGAAACCCCTGGAGGCACCCAACGTTGCCGACGTTCTTCCCCAGGTGCGTCAGATGATACTCGATGGCAGGAACAAAGAAGCCGTTGCTCTTGCTCTTCAGCACATGAATGAAAGCCCGATCAAGCAGGATACCGAGCCTCACCTCACCATCCCGGCGTTCCTGATGAAGCTCGATCTTCCTGACAACGCGCCGGTCACTAACTATCTCCGCACCGTCAATTTCGAGAACAGTGAGATAAAGGTCATCTGGACTGACGAACATGGCGACTGGATCAGGCGAACATTCACTTCCCGGCCAGACAACATCATCGTCCAATGGCTTACTGCCCCGACAGGCAAGATGATGGATGTCCGGATCTCCCTGGAGAAGTCCGCTGAGTGGAGCATTTGTTCAGGGATGGACTGGGGCAGCCGCCAGGGGATCGGAACCACAGATCCGGACATGAAAGCATTCGTCCGGCTGGCATCGGATCAGAAAAAATTAGCCCCCAAGGGTGTCGAAGCCGGCGATGTCAGGCAGGACTTCAATGAGCAGCGGCTGATTTACAAATGCCTCTTAGATCCCTCCGTGGACAACAGCGGCTACGCCGGAATGACCCGTGTGGTTCGCAACGGTGGCTCGGCCAAAATGGAGGGGAACACAATGCTCATCGAGAATACCTCTTCGGTAATTCTTCTTACGCGCATTGAATTTTTTCCCGACTACAGTGAGGAGAATGTCGAAGCTCTTCAGCAGTCGGTTGAAGAACTCACAACAGACTATCAGGCATTACTTGAGCGGCATCAAAAGGTACAGACGGAAATGCTTAACCGCGTTACAGTTGATTTCGGCGGGGCCCCTCAATACGGCCTGTCTACGGAAGAGCTTCTGTCTGACCAGCATGCACGACCTGACTTTTCGCCTGCACTGCTCGAGAAGAGCTTCGAAATGGGACGTCATTGGTTCATCCTGAACAGCGGCAGGTATCCGGGTATCGCAGCCGGGATCAACTCCACCATAAACCTGCAAACAGCAGGCGCCATACAGGGCGACCTGCGCGAAGGTATGGAGGCCTGGTTCAGGTGGATGGAGGAAATCGTTCCGGATTGCAGGAACAACGCCAGGAATATCTTCGGTGCCCGCGGCACTTCCTATCCCCTCTTTCCGGATAAGGGATTAGGAGTTAATTTCTATTACACGTCCGGCTCCGAAATCGGGATCTGGCCCTACTGGATTTCTGCCGGAGGCTGGTGCCTTCGACAGTTCTGGGACCATTACCTGGTTACCGGAGACATGGAGTTTCTTCGTAATCGTGTGGTGCCGGCCTATAAAGAACTGGCTCAGTTCTACGAGGACTTCCTGACTGTCACCGACAAGGACGGTAACTATATCTTTATCCCGTCAATCTCGCCGGAGAACCTGCCCCGCAGCACGGACCCGTCCGGACCTGTGCTGATCAATGCCACCATGGACATCTCCGTATGCCGGGAAGTACTGACAAACTTGATTCAGGCTTCAGAGCTTCTGGGTACTGATGCCGAAAGCGTGACGACATGGAAGGCAATGCTGGACAAGATGCCACCCTGCCTGATTGAACCCGACGGCACCCTGAAGGAATGGGCCTGGCCCACACTGCAGGAGCATTACAGCCATCGCCACGTGTCTCATCTCTACGGCGTCTGGCCGGGCGATGAAATTGACCCTGACCGCACCCCGCAACTGGCTCTCGCTGCAGAGATCGCTGACCGCCGTCGCACTTTCGATACAATGTCTACCGCCGTCGCGGGTGAAACTCTGGCAGCTTATGCCCGATGCCATCGCGCTTTGGTTGGGGCACGGCTTAAAGACAACCTGATTGTGGATGTCCAATTGCGGCAGTTGATTGAACAGGGCTACCTGACCACCTCACTACGGTGTTCGCGTGAGCCTTATGGTGTGCCCATACCGGATGCACAGGGAGGGATTCCTTCAATCATGATTGAAATGCTTGCTTACTCACGTCCAGGCGTGATTGAGGTGCTTCCTGCTCTTCCCCCCTCGCTTAAGAAGGGGTCTATTAACGGAATGCTGGCCCGTACCTTCGCGAGGATAGATAAACTGGCATGGGATATGGAAGCCCGGACCGTGGATATAACAATCACCTCGGGGAGGAAGCAGGACATCACTTTTATTGCCCGGTATGGAATAGAGGATATGTCTGCACCTTCAGGTATAATAGGGGCGTTCCGAAAGGGTGATGCAGATTGTGAACTGCACTTACCAGAGAATGAACCGGTAGAAATACATCTGGAGCTGGGAACCAACAACCCGCTGGATTGGGTTGCTCATTTAATGTAACAGACATTTTAAAACTGACTAACAAGACAGGAAACGGCAAGGAAAATATTATGGCGCTTCTCTATGTCTGAAATTAAAAACTACATTCAAATGAAAAAGACACTGTTGTACTTTACGCTCACCCTGATAATATTTATCGATGTTACTGCCCAGCCTGAATCTCACTTAAAACTGTGGTACACAAGTCCTGCCAAACAATGGGTTGAGGCTCTGCCAATAGGAAATGGTCGTCTGGGGGCTATGATATACGGAGATCCATGCAACGAAGTGATTCAACTTAATGAGAACACTGTTTGGGCAGGACAACCAAACCGAAATGATAATCCTGATGCCAGAGAAGCACTGCCTGTGGTCAGACAGCTCATTTTTGAAGGGAAATATATGGAAGCACGGGATCTGGCAAATCAGAAAATCATAAGTAAAACTTCTCATGGTATGCCCTACCAGACCGTCGGCAACCTTAAACTCCTGTTTCCGGGTCATGAAAAATATACAGATTACTATCGGGAGCTTGACATTGAAAAAGCCCTGGTGTCAACTCGTTACAACCTGAACGGGGTTAATTATAAGACGACAGCGTTTTCTTCATTTCCAGATCAGGTTATTGTAATCAGGATTACTGCTGACAAACCCCGGTCAGTCAGCTTCTCTGCCAGAATGGACAGACCGGCGAAGGTGGAGGTGTCAACAAGTGGCAATGACAAACTAATAATGTCGGGGACTACTAATGATTTTGAAGGAGTAAAAGGCGGTGTGCAATTCAGAGCCATAGTGAAGATCTTAACTACAGGAGGCTCCGTGTCCGCCAGTGATGATGCCCTGAATGTGTCAGATGCTGATGTCGCAACGATTTACATTTCGATGGCAACCAATTTTAATAATTATAATGATTTAAGTGCCAATGCCGGTGAGAGGGCTGATACCTTTCTCCGGAATGCCCTGAATAAAAGTTACGACAAGGCATTTGAGAATCATATTGCTGATTATCAAAGCTTTTTCAAAAGGGTTAGTCTTGATCTGGGTGTCACCGATGCAGTAAAAAATCCTACTGACATCCGTCTGGAACAGTTTGCCAGAAGCAATGATCCTCAACTTGTAACACTATACTTTCAGTTTGGACGCTATTTATTAATTTCCTCATCCCGGCCCGGAGGTCAGCCTGCCAACCTGCAGGGAATCTGGAATGATCAGCTCACACCGCCATGGGACAGTAAATACACAGTGAACATCAACACCGAGATGAATTACTGGCCGTCTGAAATTACCAACCTGACTGAGATGAACGAGCCATTGATTCAAATGGTTCGTGAACTATCGCAGACTGGTAAAATGACGGCAGTAGATATGTACGGGGCAAAAGGATGGGTACTGCATCACAATACGGATATCTGGCGTATCAACGGTCCTGTCGACGGTGCTTTATGGGGGATGTGGCCCATGGGTGGTGCCTGGCTTTCACAGCATCTGTTCGATAAGTATGAATTCAACGGAGATAAGGAGTTCTTAAAGTCAATATATCCGGTTGTAAAGGAAGCCTCAATATTCTTTCTTGATTTCCTTGTTGAAGAACCTGAACATAAATGGCTGGTGGTCTGCCCTTCAGTTTCTCCGGAAAACGCACCATCTGCCCACTCCCAAACTACAGTGTTTGCCGGTACGACAATGGATAATCAGCTTGTTTTCGACCTGTTCACAAAGACTATTGAAGCGGCAGAGATTCTTGATACGGATAAAGAACTGGTCAGCCAGTTGGAGGCAGCCATAAGGCGCCTGCCACCCATGCAGATAGGACAATGGGGCCAGTTACAGGAGTGGATGTATGACTGGGATAAACAGGATGACAAACACAGGCATGTCTCCCATTTATACGGTCTGTTCCCTTCAAATCAGATTTCGCCTTACAGAACACCTGAACTGTTTTCTGCATCCGGAATATCACTTGACGCCCGCGGTGATGAATCAACAGGATGGTCAATGGGCTGGAAGATTAACTTATGGGCTCGTCTTCTTGATGGTGATCATGCTTATAAATTGATTACAGACCAGTTAACACCTTCTATCCAGCCTCAAGGAAGGCAGAGGGGGGGTACTTATCCCAATCTTTTTGATGCTCATCCCCCCTTCCAGATTGACGGTAACTTTGGCTGTACTTCAGGTATTGCTGAGATGTTGCTTCAAAGCCACGATGGAGCTATTCATCTGTTACCTGCACTTCCCGGCGCATGGGAAAAAGGCAGTATAAACGGGCTGAAAGCCAAAGGCGGATTTGAAATAAATTTAAGATGGGAAGAGGGTGAAATTGCCGGAGCTGAAATCAGATCCGGGATAGGAGGAAACTGCCGTCTGCGTTCGTATGTCCCGCTTAAGGGCAAAGGTCTGAAGGTAGCAAAGGGACTAAATCCCAATCCATTCTATAAGACCCCTGATATCAGAGAACCCCTGATAAATAATGAGTTAGCGCCATCGTCTTCAGACCGGAGGGAAGTTTATGAATATGATATGTCAACCCGAAAGGGGGACATTATTGAATTAAGCAGGCTTTAGCATAAGGATACAAATACGATAATCAAATCAGTTTTATATGAAAAGGATACTATCAATAGTGGTGGCTTTATTGATTTCAGGTATGATTTCTGGGCAACAGACCCAAAATGTAAGCATTGACATCAAGTCAAATGCTCCCGCCGGAATCATTGATTCCAGGATTTACGGTCAGCTCTTTGAACATATATACTTTTCAGCTGACGGTGGGTTGTGGGGTGAAATGATTGCTCAACGTTCATTCGAACCGGAGCAGTATCCGGGAATTACCCCTCGGGCCGGATTCTTCGACGGATGGTATGAAGATGACGACAATATACTTCATTCACCGACTCTGTTCGACCAACCCGTTCCGATGACCAGCATCAACGGAGACAGCTATGTTATCAGCACTGATATTAAATGGCGCGGGTACAAACTAAGCAGACACATGTGGAGTGGCGGTTATGCAGATATGAGTGTGGAGTTTAAAAACCTTTCTGATGGGAAAAGTTACCGTTTCCGCCTGCACGATCCGCAATACGAGACTGTTAACCCCTGGAATCAGCAGCAGCAGGCGAAAGAAGCCTCATTTGCCATTGAACGGGAGACAGAAGCCGAGCGTCAGGGGCGTGACGGCAAACCCAGGATGGTGACTGTCTGGGAACCGGTTGCCAGCGTTCCGGTAAAACCAGGTCAGATAGACGGGGCCTCAAAGTGGCATAATCTGCGGATCAACTGCTCCGGAAAAAATGTAACCGTGTATTGGGATGGCAAACAGGTTCTGAAATACAGGGGCCTTGATAACTCTTCGGCCGGCAACGATATTGCATTCACGGTAAATTACACAGAAGCGCAATACAGGAACATCAAAATCACCTCTGCTGACGGGAAAAAGGTCTACCTTGACGGTATGCCCGAGGTAGTAAAAAATCCGTCTGTGGCTCCGCAGTGGAGATCTTTCGGCAATGGGACATTTGAGATGGTGAAAGGTGATGCTGTGAATTTGAAATACTCCCAGAAGATAACGGCAGGGGCTGAATTGACAGGTGTTTTGCAGGGACCATTTGCAATCAGGAAAGGTGAGGTGTACTCAGGTTCCATATGGTCAAAGGGTGACGGTGATGCAGAACTGACCCTGAGCCTTAAGTCCGGGAGCAATGATGTAGCCACACATGTGATTGGCAAGCCTGATGCAGGGTGGAAGAGATATGAGTTCCTGCTTGAAGCAGGCGGGTTTGAAGGCGATGCTGACATGGCTATTGGTGCAAGCGGTGGCAGCCTTCAGGTTGATCAGATAACCATGATGTCGCGTTCCGCGATCAATCTGGGCGGTTTCAGGCCTGACATCTATAAGGCTGTGCAGGAGCTTGCACCGACCTCCCTCCGCTGGCCCGGAGGAGGTTATGCCTCTCAGTACAGGTGGATCTGGGGGATTGGTACCCAGGAAGAGCGTATACGCTGGCCTCATTTGATGTGGATGAATTATGATCAGAACAGCTTTGGTACCGATGAATTCATCCGGCTATGCCGCCAGATCAACTCCGAACCTGTAATAGTGGTACGAATCGGATTCGACAGACCTGAATCTGAACGCGCGATGATTCTTCAGGAAGCCTGTGACTGGGTAGCCTATTGTAACGAGCCGGCCACCGGCAAATGGGGAAGCAAAAGGGCAGCAAACGGATACCCGGAACCTTATAATGTGAAGTACTGGGAGATAGACAATGAGATGTGGGAGTATGGGATCGAAAAATACGAGGCTGCCGTCAGAGAATTTTCTGCTGCAATGCGTAAGGTCGATCCGAATATAAAAATCATCGTATGCGGAGGCTATGGATCTGCAACCGACAGGGAGTTTTTTAACCGCTCCGGAAGTTATTTCGATTATGTAAGCCTGCATCATTACGAGAGAGAGAATGGCTTTGCCACAGGTCCGGCTAAGCTTGCCGAACAGTATGATGAGTATGCCCGGTTGATTGCCGACTGCCCCAATCCGAATATTAAACTGTATATCTCAGAGTGGAACCTTCAGAGCATCGACTGGCGTACAGGTCTCTTTGCCGGAGGGTTTCTGAATATCTGTGAACAGCGTCCGATAGTCGAAATGGGAGCAGCTGCGCTTTTCATCCGTCGTACTGACGCGCCGGAATGGAACAATGCCTTTATTAATTTTGACTATAAAGGAGTTTTTGTGGCCCCGAATTACCTTGTGACAAAACTCTGGTATGATAATTTCTCGAAATACCGGCTAACCTATACAGGAGAAACAGGAGACCTCAGTATAGTAACTACTCTCTCCGAAAACGGAAGCGACGTTATAGTTAAAATAGTCAACCCGACAGATAGTACCTACAATCTGAATATCGGTGGTGACTGGAAGTCGTTGGCCGGTGCCGGATATGAGTATATCGCGCCGGGTTCGCTGACTGCGGCCAACTCCATGGAATCACCAAATGCGATATCACCAGAACAGAAGGAGATCATTCCCTCGGGCAACTCTGTCACTCTGACAATAGAGCCGATCTCAACCGGGGTTCTGACCCTGACAAAAGGGTTTTAACAACCCCGGTGAGGTTTAATCAGCTATGGTTTATCATAGTTGAGTATAACTACAAATTTCCCGCTCTCCTTGCCCGGGATAACCTTCATTTCCATCTGTCCGAGGACTTTTAATCCTTCACCCAGATAGGAAAGAGTATCAGTTATCGTGGCCTTATCTTCCGTACCAATCAGTTCGGTTGCAGTCAGTTCTCCTCTCCACAATACGGGTCCGAAGGTATGTCTGAACACGTATTGACCCGGTACAATAGTATCAAAGACATACTCATTTTTGCCCTCATAAACCATTTTCCGTTCAAACATCTGCCCGTCTTTGAGAAGCTCGATTTCTGCACCCCTGCCCATTGTCTGTTCCGTTCTCTCCCTGTAATAATCTGTTCCGCTGTCAAATGCCTCAACTTTAAAATGATATTCCGGATCCTTGTTGAGACTGTGTATGGTCAGGGTATGAGCATCATAAACCATATAGCTGTTGTAAAGCTTGCCGGGTTCTATGCCGTAACGGATGACATATCCGTCGGCTCCTTCAACAGGTTGCCAGGTAAGGGTTGCGTCACGGCGATCGTCCGGGTTGCGTGCAACAAAAACATTTTTGACCTCAGTGAACTTAGCTTCCTTTGGATTTCCGAAAACCCGTAATTCCTTTATTGCGAATTTTCCACTATCAGGAGTGAAAACATTTGTCACCTTAACATATCTGGCTTTTACGGCTTCCTGAAGTTCTGTGTAATCATGCCTGTGATCGACAGTACAATTATTTTTATCAATCAGCATTGACCAGTTTTCATTGTCCCCTGAAACCTCGACGGTATAGGATTGATAACGGGGATTAGCAATGACAGGGGGCCTGTTCATACCCATGCCCGGGCCCCTGCCAAATACCACATTAGCACCATTCTGGTCAAAATTGACCTGCAAAGCAAAGATTTCACACTCCTTGCCAAGATCTATAGTAAGATGCTCACCGGGATCTCCTGTTGCGGCGCACCAGTGAGTCAGGAAATTTTCATCAACGGCATTTCCAACTGCGAAACCGTCGAGGGTAGAAGATGCTTCTGCATATTTCTTATGTGATAAAAGCATCCAGCCTGTAAAATTGTCATCGACTGCATCTCTCCTGATGCCCGGATAATACTGCGGATAGTCACCAAAAGCTGTATTGGAGTGCATTACACCATCAGCATCAACAGCTGTTGGAAATAGAGCAAGATCACTGCCTCCCCTGCCTCCATAGAAAGCAGGGACCATGGCAATAGTCCACAGATCCCCGTTTTTATCGTGGAAGGTGCTGCCATGACCCGCACCGAGCATGAATCCGGTTGTCTTAAATGTCAGTGGATTATGCAGGGAATATTCAAATGGTCCGAGAGGGTTATCCGCCACATAAACACCATGTGAATATGATGAAAACTCGAGGCCGATTGCAGCATATTGCAGATAGTATTTGCCATTATGCTTTATCATCCATGGCCCTTCTATCCATGGTGATTCCTCAGGGAAATATTGCCTGTGTGTGAAGAATGGAAATATTACATCAGCTTTTCTTCTTCGTTCAAAACCATTATTTTCATAGTCACCGAAGAAGCAGACTACAGGTTCACCTTTTTCCCTGAAGTCGTTATTCGGGTCGAGTTCGACAACCTGAAATGGTAAAATCTGCGACCATCCCCAGTACATATAAAAACGGCCGTCATCATCTATGAACATGTCAGCATCGCCGTAATCACGCTGATAGGTTCCGACCTTGTTCCAGACTCCGTTCTTCGGGTCGGTACTGCTGAACACATCATGCAGTCCTTTATCCCCGGATGCATATAAAGTTTCGCCGTCACTTGCAACCGACGGGCAACCTCCCGGAAATTCCGGAGCACTGACATAAGTCCAGTCTCGCATATTACCGGAGTGCCAGTAACCTCTGCCCCCGGTGATAAAAAGATAATAATCATCCTTGTACAGTACTACAACAGGTTCCCCGGCCCTGCGAGCTCTTTCGGAACCTACAGTAACTGTGATGGGATTACAGAATGTCATTGGTGCGTCTGATATCCGGACAGAAAAATCCACTGATTTATCAGATTTTTCTGACTCCCGTGAGCATGAAGTGATTGTAATCAAGGCAATTGTTGCCAGTAGCAGGAGTGTTCTTGATGTCAATTTGTACATGGTTAGATCAGTTTAAGTAATTGAATCTATTGTCAGTATGTTTGTTAGCGTAATTTTAATCTGAAGCAATGCAGTATTCTAAGAACAGGAAGATTAACGTTTTCATCTTAAGGTCTTAAGTTGATAAAAATAAGTTTAAAATAAGAGAAAGCCAAAATCAATTTAATTACGTTTTCTCGTTTATGTTGAATAACATTAAACGTTATTTCATATATTTTTACTTTTGGAAAACAGAGTGTCTGTTAACGAAGATTGAGTAGGTTATTCTCCTAAGTATACAGTGTTTGTTTGCAGTAACTCCTGACAACTATAAACCTGATGCCATTTCTTACATGGCATGAAAATCTGATACTGATATGAAAAGTTCATCTCTCTTTCTTTTAATAATCATGATGTTGACATTAGCCTCATGTCGTGATTCGAATCCGGTACTGACAATTGAAGGTGGTCAGGTAGTCGGTGTACAAACCCCGACCGGGGGGATTATCGGATACAAGGGTATTCCTTTTGCAGCGCCACCCGTCGGTGACCTGCGTTGGAAAGAACCTCAGCCGGTAGTGCCCTGGGAAGGTGTTAAGGTAGCAGACACTTATGGCGATGCTGCTTCTCAAGTCACATGGGATCCTGAAAGTTTTTACGGCAGGGAATGGAGGGCCAGCGGATCTGTTCCGTTCAGCGAAGACTGTCTCTATCTTAATATCTGGACTCCGGCAGCAGGCAAAACAGGCAAGAAACTCCCGGTTGCCATGTGGATACACGGTGGGGGCTATCGCGAAGGCTTTGCCTATGAACCGGAAATGGACGGTGGCGAAGCCTGGGCTTCACGTGGCGTAATTCTGGTACAGGTAACTTACCGTCTTGGCGTTATGGGATTTTTCTCACATCCCCTTTTATCGGCTGAAAGCGCCCGGGGTGTCTCGGGCAACTATGGTTTATTGGATCAGGTTGCGGCACTCATATGGATCCGGAAAAATATAGAGCAGTTTGGAGGCGATCCCAACAATATAACCATCTTCGGTCAGAGCGCCGGCGCAGGCAGCGTCCAGTCATTATGTGCTTCTCCGCTGTCGCGAGACCTTATCAGCCATGCAATAAGTATGAGCGGTGGAGGTCTGAGTGACCTGAGGCCTGGCATCATGCTCGATACTGCCCAGCTGGCCGGCAAGAATATGATGGACTATTTTGAGAAGACAACATTGGAGGAGATGCGTTCTCTTTCGTTTGAGGAGCTTTTAAAGATTTCGGGTGACTATACGACTGCCACCGGTAAACGTATCTGGTGGAGCCCTGTTGTCGACAATTACCTCTTAACAGGTACTTTCACCAACGTGGCGCGTACCGGAGAAATTGCCGATATCCCATATATATTTGGATTCACGGCAAATGACTTAAATGACATGACATACGCTGTTAGAGATTTCTGCGCCCTTCGGGCAGAAATGAGCAGCAAGCCTGCTTTTGCCTATTTATTCGAACGCCCTCTGCCGGGTGACGATAACGGGGCTTTCCACTCTGCCGATTTGTGGTATGTATTCAATTCGTTTTCACACAGTTGGCGACCTTTCACAGCTGGTGACGAAGAGTTGAGCAACAAAATTATCGACTACTGGACTAATTTCGCCAAATATGGTAATCCGAACGGTGAGGGTGAAGAGACCTGGGCTCCTTACTCCGCACAGCGTCCTGAATTTATGGTGTTCAATGCTGATGAGGACAAAGCTGTTTGTATCATGACCGACGCTCCTGAGTACAAGGGCAACTCCTTCAGGAGGTAGCAAGCGGGTTCAGCTCATATATAAGAATCAAAAAAGCCCCAAAGTTATCGCCCATGCGGGCGTCACAAAAAAGGCCCGATATCCGCCAGCTGGAGGATCGGGCATAAAAAAACCCCCGGGTTTCCCTGGGGGTTTTCATTATAAAGTCGGCGGCGACCTACTCTCCCACATTTTGCTCTGCAGTACCATCGGCGCAGGAGGGCTTAACTTCTCTGTTCGGAATGGGAAGAGGTGGAACCCCTCCGCTAAAGCCACCTGAAGACTTTAATATCGTGACATGCTGGTTAATTGTAAGTTTAATAAGACATTCCTCAGAAAGCTCACGGGTAATTAGTACTGCTTGGCTTTGATGTTGCCACCTTTACACCTGCAGCCTATCAACGTCGTAGTCTACAACGACCCTTAAGGGAAATCTCATCTTGAGACGAGCTTCGCACTTAGATGCTTTCAGTGCTTATCTCTTCCAAACATAGCTACCCTGCGATGCAGCTGGCGCCACAACAGGTACACTAGAGGTCTGTCCAA